>NZ_JBVIFR010000004.1:129745-499443 GCF_055571235.1 Streptomyces sp. NPDC030991 | reverse complement strand
GTTTCGCTTTCTGTTTCATCCTATTCGGGTGGGGGTGTCACGTGGCGGGGGTGGTGGTTTGGTTTGTTTGTTTTTTTTTTTGGCCCTTTGTTTTCTGGCCGGACCGCACTCGTCGCTGGGGTCTACTTCGCGTAGTCGCCCACGAGCTCGGCGCCCGTGGTGTGCTCGCCGCGGTCGATGATCTCGCCGGCCACCCAGGAGTCCACGCCACGGTCGGCGAGGGTCGCGAGGGCGACCTCGACGGAGTCCTGCGGGACGATCGCCATCATGCCGACGCCCATGTTCAGCGTCTTCTCCAGCTCCAGGCGCTCCACCTGACCGGCCTTGCCGACGAGGTCGAAGATCGCGCCCGGGGCCCACGTGGAGCGGTCCACGGTGGCGTGCAGGCCGTCCGGGACGACCCGGGCCAGGTTCGCCGCGAGGCCGCCGCCGGTGATGTGGCTGTAGGCGTGGACCTGCGTGGTGCTGGTGAGGGAGAGACAGTCCAGGGAGTAGATCTTCGTCGGCTCCAGGAGCTCCTCGCCCAGGGTCCGGCCGAGCTCGTCGACCTGCTGGCCGAGCTCCATCCCGGCGCGGTCGAGGAGGACGTGGCGGACGAGTGAGTACCCGTTCGAGTGAAGTCCGGAGGACGCCATGGCGATCACCGCGTCACCCGTACGGATGCGGTCAGGGCCCAGCAGGTTGTCGTACTCCACGACGCCCGTGCCGGCCCCCGCGACATCGAAGTCGTCCGGGCCGAGCAGGCCGGGGTGCTCCGCCGTCTCGCCGCCGACCAGGGCGCAGCCCGCGAGGACACAACCCTCGGCGATGCCCTTCACGATGGCGGCGACACGCTCGGGGTGGACCTTGCCGACGCAGATGTAGTCGGTCATGAAGAGCGGCTCTGCACCGCACACGACGATGTCGTCCATGACCATCGCGACGAGGTCGTGGCCGATGGTGTCGTAGACGCCGAGGCGCCGGGCGATGTCGACCTTCGTGCCGACACCGTCCGTGGCGGAGGCCAGGAGAGGCCGCTCGTACTTCTTGAGGGCGGAGGCGTCGAAGAGGCCGGCGAAGCCGCCGAGACCGCCGAGAACCTCGGGGCGCCGCGTCTTCTTCACCCACTCCTTCATCAGCTCGACGGCGTGGTCGCCCGCTTCGATGTCCACGCCTGCGGAGGCATAGCTGGCACCGGTGGCCGCGTGCGGAGCAGGCTCAAAAGACTCAGTAGACATGGGTGTGGAGAGCTTTCGTGTCGATGCTGCGGAGATTACGGACGACGGATCGCGTCGTTCGCGGCCGTGGCCGCCGGGCCCGCTGCCAGTTCCGTCTCCAGGAGCTGCTTGCCCAGCAGCTCGGGGTCGGGCAGGTCCATCGGGTACTCGCCGTCGAAGCAGGCGCGGCAGAGGTTCGGCTTGGCGATGGTGGTCGCCTCGATCATGCCGTCGATGGAGATGTACGAGAGCGAGTCGGCCCCCAGCGAGGTGCCGATCTCCTCGACCGTCATGCCGTTGGCGATCAGCTCCGCGCGGGTCGCGAAGTCGATGCCGAAGAAGCACGGCCACTTCACGGGCGGGGACGAGATCCGGATGTGGACCTCCGCCGCGCCCGCCTCGCGGAGCATGCGGACCAGGGCGCGCTGCGTGTTGCCGCGGACGATCGAGTCGTCGACGACCACGAGCTTCTTGCCCTTGATCACTTCCTTGAGGGGGTTCAGCTTCAGACGGATGCCGAGCTGGCGGATCGTCTGGGAGGGCTGGATGAAGGTGCGGCCCACATAGGCGTTCTTCACCAGACCCGCGCCGAAGGGGATCCCGCTGGCCTCGGCGTAGCCGATCGCGGCCGGCGTCCCGGACTCCGGGGTCGCTATGACGAGATCGGCCTCGGCAGGGGCCTCCTTCGCCAGGCGGCGGCCCATCTCCACACGGGAGAGGTACACGTTCCGGCCCGCGATGTCGGTGTCGGGGCGGGCCAGATAGACGTACTCGAAGACACAGCCCTTGGGCTTTGCTTCGGCGAAGCGGGACGTTCGCAGGCCGTTCTCGTCGATCGCGACGAACTCGCCGGCCTCGATCTCGCGTACGTAGGAGGCGCCGCAGATGTCGAGCGCGGCGGACTCCGAGGCGACGACCCAGCCCCGCTCGAGGCGGCCCAGGACCAGCGGGCGGATGCCCTGCGGGTCACGAGCCGCGTACAGGGTGTTCTCGTTCATGAAGACGAGCGAGAAGGCGCCCTGGACCTGGGGCAGCACCTTGGGCGCCGCCTCTTCGATGGTCAGCGGCTTGCCGTCTTCGTCGACCTGGCCCGCGAGCAGGGCGGTGACCAGGTCGGTGTCGTTGGTGGCGGCGACCTGCGTCGCCCGCCCGTTCTCCTTGGGGAGAGCGGCGACCATCTCGGCGAGCTGTGCCGTGTTGACCAGGTTGCCGTTGTGACCGAGCGCGATCGAACCGTGCGCGGTGGCGCGGAACGTCGGCTGGGCGTTCTCCCAGACGGAGGCTCCCGTGGTCGAGTAGCGGGCGTGACCGACCGCGATATGACCTTGGAGGGAGCCCAGGGAAGTTTCGTCGAAGACCTGGGACACGAGGCCCATGTCCTTGAAGACGAGGATCTGGGAACCGTTGCTCACCGCGATTCCCGCGGATTCCTGGCCTCGATGCTGGAGGGCGTAGAGCCCGAAGTAAGTGAGCTTGGCGACCTCTTCACCCGGAGCCCAGACACCGAAGACGCCGCAAGCGTCCTGGGGGCCCTTCTCGCCGGGGAGCAGATCATGATTGAGTCGACCGTCACCACGTGGCACGCCACCGAGTGTAGGCGAGATCGACCACTGGTCCGAATTGGGGACGGGCACTTCCTACGTCACAGGGGGGCTTCCATAGTTGGAGGAAGCCACTGGACGCGCGTAGCGCGGGGCGGGGCCGAGGGGCCTTCGGGCTTGCCGTTGCTGGGCTCCGGCACTGTTCACGGGGGTGCGGAGCGGGGCCGCCGGGGCCTGCGGCAGCCACCGGCCCACATGTGACGGGACGCACGTCGGACGTCCGGAGTGCGGACGGGCCGTTGACAGGTGTACGTCACCCTCGGCATGGTCCTGGAACCATGCAGCCCTGCCGTGACCGCACGGTCACCCTCGTGCAGCGCCGACACGTCGACCTCGTCCGTGTCGCCAGCGCGATCTGTCGCAGCGCCTGAGCCGTCTCCCGGCTCCCCCCTGCCACACACGTTCCGCTCCTTCGCGCCGGAGGAGCGTGACGCCTCTCCTCCTTCCAGCTCCCCGGAGTCCTCCCATGCCCTCGCACGACTCGAACCTGTCCCGGCGCGCCTTCGGCGGGGTGATCGGCGCCTCGGCGACCGTCGCCGCGCTCGCTGCGGCGGCCGCTCCCGCCGAAGCCGCGTCTTCCGGCGTGCCCTCGGGCGCCCCGGCGGAACGCCCGTTCCGCGCCGCCGCCCACCGGCCCGCCAAGCGGCCCAACATCCTGTTCATCCTCGGTGACGACCTGGGCTGGGCCGACCTCTCCTCGTACGGCGCCCCGCACATCAAGACCCCGAACCTGGACAAGCTGGCCCGGCAGGGGGTCCGGTTCACCGACGCGTACAGCGGCTCCGCGACCTGCTCGCCGACCCGGTTCAGCCTCTACACGGGCCGGTACCCGGGGCGTACGAAGGGCGGGCTCGCCGAGCCGATCGCCGACCGGTCCGTCGGTCTCGACCCGAACCACCCCACCCTCGCCTCGCTGCTGCGCGGCGCCGGGTACGCGACCGCGCTGATCGGCAAGTGGCACTGCGGCTATCTGCCGGACTACTCGCCGACCAAGTCCGGCTGGGACGAGTTCTTCGGGAACTTCGGCGGGGCCCTGGAGTACTACTCGAAGCTCGGGCTCGGCGGCGAGTACGACCTGTACGAGGGGGACGTGAAGGAGGGCGACGCCGAATACAAGGACCTGCGGTACTACACGCGGATCCTGACCGAGCGGGCGAGCGAGTACGTGCGGCGCGACCACGGCAGCCGGCCGTGGCTGCTCAACCTGAACTTCACCACCCCCCACTGGCCGTGGATCGCCGACGGGGACGAGGAGGAGAGCGCCGAGGTCGTACGGAAGATCAAGGCCGGGGACGGGCGGGCGCTGTTCCACAACGACGGCGGCTCCGTGGAGAAGTACACGCAGATGGTCCAGGACCTGGACCGGTCGGTCGGGCAGGTGCTGAAGGCGCTGAAGGAGTCGAGCCAGGAGAAGGACACCCTCGTCTTCTTCGCCTCGGACAACGGCGGGGAGCGCTTCTCCTACAACTGGCCGCTCTCCGGCAACAAGTCCTCCCTCCAGGAGGGCGGCATCCGGGTCCCGACCATCGTGCGCTGGCCCGCGCGGCTCGACGGCGGGCAGGTCAGCCACGAGCCCGTCTTCACGCCCGACTGGACGGCCACCCTCCTCGAACTCGGCGGGGCGCGGCCCGACAGGGCGTACCCGCTCGACGGCGTCAGCCTCGCCGGGTATCTGCTGCGCGGTGAGGACATAGCCGAGCGTGACCTGTTCTGGCGGGTGCGTGGGGAGCGGGCCGTGCGGCGCGGCGACTGGAAGTACTACCGCGGCAAGGGCGGCACGGACCAGCTGTTCAACCTCTCCGCCGACCGGCGTGAACAGGCCGACCGGGCCGCCGAGCAGCCGAAACTGCTCGCCGAGCTGAAGGCCGTGTGGGAGAAGAAGGACAAGGAGCTGCTCGCGTACCCGGCCTGATCCGTGCGCGGGGCCGGTGGGTCACTTCGCCGCGGTGAACCCGACACCGGTGCCGTCGGCCGCGGTCAGGGTGAGGGCGTCGCCCCGGATCCGGTAACTCGCCTCGCCGTCGAGAACCTTGGTCATCGCCTTCTCCAGGTCCGCGGCCTCACCGACGCAGCCCATCCTCGTGCTGCTCAGCGGGCCGAAGGTGATGCGGTCGTCCTCGACGGTGGCCTTGGCGCGGCCGCTGTTGCAGCCGAGGCGGGCGCTGACGTGGCCGTCCTTGTCGAAGGCGAGCCGGGCCCGGTCCTTCGCGGCCTTCGGCAGGGAACGGGCCGTCTCGCCGGAGTGCAGGGTGTCGGCCGTCCACCGCGTGCCTGCCAGCTGCGCGTCGCGCCGCCCGGCCTGTGTGGCCTGTTTGGCCAGGGTGATCGTGTCGCCGTTGGCGCGGGTCAGCGTGAGGCGGTCGTCGCCCTGGGCCTTGACGGTGTTCTTGTCGGCGAGGGCCCGGGAGAGGGTCTTCTCGAACGCGCGCTGCTTCTTGTCGGTGCAGCCCATGAGGGTCGTCGTCGACTTGCCCAGGTCGACGCTGTCGTCGTCGACCCGGGCCTGCGCGTCGAAGTCGTTGCAGCCGTAGTTGCCGCGCACCCGCTCGTCCGAGACGAATCGCAGGTGCGCGCCGTCCGGCGCCTTCGTCCTCGTCCCGTTCACCGTCACGCTCTCCACGTGCCAGGTGACGCCGGCGGCCGGGGCGCCGCCGACCCTCACCGTGCCGGGTGCTTTCGCCGTGGCGGGTGCCTTCGCCGTGCCGGGTGCCTTCTCGTTCCCGCAGGCGACGGTGGTGAGCGCGACCAGGGGCAGAGCGGCGGCGAACAGGGCGCGTGTGGTGCTGCGTTGCGTGAACATGCCGATGGGACGGGGCTGCCCCCCGGATCGGTTCCGTTCCGTCGGACGCTTCACGCCATGATCGGCAGGACCGCTGTCAGATCGGCTCGTTCCCCGCTTGCGCTGACGAGCGCGTCGTCGATCGCGACCGACCACCGCGCACGTCCCGTGGCCAGGCGGATCCAGGTGAGCGGGTCCGTCTCCACGACGTTCGGCGGGGTGCCCCGGGTGTGCCGGGGGCCCTCGACGCACTGCACGACGGCGAACGGCGGAATCCGCACCTCGGTCGAGGCGCCCGGCGCCTTCACGGCGAGCGCGTCGGCGAGCAGCCGGGTGCACGCGGCGAGCGCCTGCCGGTCGAACGGGACGTCGAGGCCGGGCACCGCGTCGTTCAGGTCGTCGGTGTGGACGACGAGTTCGACGGTACGGGTGACCAGGTAGTCGGCGAAGGACATGGCGCCCGCCGGCACCGGGAGCACCCGGGTGTCGGCGGTGGCGTCCAGGTTCGCCGCGAAACGTTCCTCGGTGCGGGCCAGCAGCGCCGGGATGTCGGGGGCGTCGCGCGCGATGGAGCGGTTGCGGTCGGCGATGCCGGCGGCATCGGCGGCTGTGGCGAACGGCCAGTCCAACGCGGCGACCTCGGCCTTCGCCGGTTCCGGCAACGCGAGGAGCCGGTCGCCCGCGCCCAACGCCATCGACAGGTGCGCCAGCAGCTCCCGCACGGTCCAGTCGCCGAGCCGCGTCGGCCCCGCGAGCTGCTCGGGCGTAAGCCCCTCGGCCGCCTTCCGTACGTTCCCGAACTGGGCCAGGAGGGCGCTGCGGATCTTGGCCGAGGCATAGGAACGCGTGCGCCTCTTTACCGAGGCGCCCGCGCCGCCACCGGTCGGCGAATGCGGCGAAGGTGTCATGCCGGCGACCCTACGCCCGGCCTGCTCACGGCCGATCGGCTCAGGTCCGGTCGGCCCACGTCCGCCCCGCTCAGGTCCGGTCCGCTCAGGTCCGGTCCGCTCACGTCCGGTCGGCCCACGGCCGCCCCGCTCAGGTCGGGTCGGCTCAGGTCCGGTCGGCTCAGGTCCGGTCGGCTCACCCTCGGTCCGGTCACCACCGGTCGGCTCACCTCGGTCGGCTCACGCCCTCCCCCTCCCCGCTCAGGTCCGGTCCGCCAGTGCTCGGTCCACCGTGAAGATGTCCCTTGCCGTCGGGAGCCCCACCCCGCTCCATCGGAACGGGATGCCTGCCGCCGAGTCCACGTCGGGGCCGTCCATCAGTTGGAAGTGGACGTGCGGCTCCGACGAGTTGCCGGAGTTGCCGCAGTGGGCCAGCACCTGACCTGCCCGTACCCGGTCGCCGGGGCGCACCGCGAGGGAGCCGTGGCGCAGATGCGCGTACATCGCGTACACCCCGTCCCCCAGGTCGAGCACGACGTGGTTGCCGATGATCCACCCGGCGCCGCACGCCTCCCGTATCGCACTCTCCACGAACATCAAGTAGGCCAGCCCGGGCCAGGAGTTGCGGCTCAGATGGTCGCGGCGCCAGTCAGAGGCATGGACGACGGTGGCGTCGGCGACGGCGTACAACGGCTCGCCGAACGCCGGGAAGGCGCGGGGTCGCCGGGCCATCGGCCACACGGCGGCGAACCCGGGCCGTGCCCGCCGGCCGCCCGCGTCGATCCCGGCCGCGTCACCGGCGCCCTCCGCCACGATGTCGATCGCGTACGTCTGGCCGTAGGCGTGCGTGCCGTGGCTCGGCACCTTGTCGGCCGGGCTGTTCAGCGCGGACCAGCGCCCGCGCACCGGCGGGGCCACCTCGACCGGCCCCCGACCGGCGTCCTTCGGGCGGGGCCTGGTCCGGCTCAGGGCGATGGCCATCACGAAGGAGAGCCCTCCCGGCACGAAGGCCCAGGCCCAGGGCAGCGGCCAGCCGTCGAAGAGCTCCCCGATGATCATGGCGATGAAGGCCAGTTGAAGCAGGCGGCACAACGCCATCGCGGCCTTGCGTACGGTCATGACTCCCCCAGTTCGTCCCGTTCGTCCTGTTCATCTCTGCTCGGTGGACCCGGCGGGCCGGGTGGGCCACGTGAACCCGGCGGACCCGGCGGACCCGGCGGACCCAGCGCACCCGTCAGCCCCGCCAGGCCCGCCAAGCCCGCCACCCGGATCGGGCCGTTCAGGCCGGTCTGGCCGCCGTCAGCGCCACCAGGAGCGGCACCACTCTCGCCGCGGGCACCTCGTAACGCCCCCGGCCCGCGGAGCGCAGCCAGCCGGCCGCGGTCAGCTGGCGCAGGTGGTGGTAGATCTGGCCGCTGGTCCCCACGTCGTCGAGCTCGGCCAGCTCGGTGGCGGAGGTACGGCCGCCGAGGACTTCGCGGAGCAGGCGGAGCCGCAAGGCGTGTCCGAGCGCGGCGAACGCCTCGGCCACGTCGGTCCAGTCGGACGCGAGCAGCTCGTCGGTGACGGCGGCGTACTGCCACTCGTACTCCTTGCCGCCCTCCGCCCCGCTGTCGCCCTCCGCTCTTCCGCCGCTTTCCGCCCCTCCGCCTTTCGCCCCGCCGGGCAGGCGGACCGCGCCGGTGAACAGGATGCCGCCGCTCGTGACGTCGGCAAGCTGCTCCTTCAGCCCTTCGAGCGCCCAGAACGTGCCCGGGGCGACCGTCGGCGCCGCCGGGCCGCTCTCCAGGACATCGAGGCGCCGCTCCAGCTCGGCGACCCGCCGCTCAAGTTCCGTCATGCATCGAGATTACGTAATTACGTAGAACCAGACAACCCCTCGTTCGAGTGACCCGAACGCTCTTGAGCACCCGGCCACGAGGAAGCCCCCACCCACGACGCGCACGGACACGGCGAAGCCCCCCACCCGTCACGGGCAGGGGGCTTCGCCGGACAGCGAACCGGATGGCTCAGGCCAGCAGCGCCGGCATCGTGTTCTCGTGCGCCTCACGCAGCTCGGCGAGCGGCAGCGTGAACTCGCCCTGCACCTCGACCGCCGCGTCCGCCCCCGAACCGTCCACGACACCGATCCGGGTGACGGGCAGACCCCGCGCCCCGCACATGTCGTTGAACCGCAGCTCCTCGCTGCGCGGCACGGCGACGACCGCACGGCCCGCCGACTCGGAGAACAGGAACGTGAACGCGTCGAGGCCGTCCGGGACGACCAGCCGCGCGCCCTTGCCGCCGAGCAGCGCCGACTCGACCACGGCCTGGACCAGGCCGCCGTCGGACAGGTCGTGCGCGGCGTCGATCATGCCGTCGCGGGAGGCCGAGATGAGGATGTCCCCGAGCAGCCGCTCGCGCTCCAGGTCGACCACGGGCGGCAGCCCGCCGAGGTGGTCGTGCACCACCTGCGACCAGGCCGAACCGCCGAACTCCTCGCGGGTGTCGCCCAGCAGGTAGAGGAGCTGGCCCTCTTCCCGGAACGCGACCGGCGTGCGCCGCGCCACGTCGTCGATGACCCCCAGGACCGCGACGACCGGCGTCGGGTGGATGGCGGCCTCGCCCGTCTGGTTGTAGAGCGAGACGTTGCCGCCGGTGACCGGGGTGCCGAGCTGCAGACAGCCGTCGGCGAGACCGCGGACGGCCTCCGCGAACTGCCACATGACGGCCGGGTCCTCGGGCGAGCCGAAGTTCAGGCAGTCGGAGACGGCGAGCGGCTTGGCGCCGGTGGTGGCGACGTTGCGGTACGCCTCCGCCAGCGCGAGCTGCGCGCCCGTGTACGGGTCGAGCTTCGCGAACCGGCCGTTGCCGTCCGTCGCGATGGCGACGCCGAGTCCGGACTCCTCGTCGATGCGGATCATGCCCGCGTCCTCGGGCTGCGCCAGCACGGTGTTGCCCTGCACGAAGTGGTCGTACTGCGAGGTGATCCACTTCTTGGACGCCTGGTTGGGAGAGGAGACGAGGGCCAGGACCTGCGCCTTCAGCTCATCACCTGTCGAGGGCCTGGGCAGCTTGTTCGCGTCGTCCGCCTGGAGCGCGTCCTGCCACTCGGGGCGCGCGTAGGGGCGCTCGTAGACCGGGCCGTCGTGCGCGACCGTGCGCGGGTCGACGTCGACGATCTTCTCGCCGTGCCAGAAGATCTCCAGGCGGTCGCCGTCGGTCACCTCGCCGATGACGGTGGCGATGACGTCCCACTTCTCGCAGATCTCCAGGAAGCGGTCGACCTTCGAGGGCTCGACCACGGCGCACATGCGCTCCTGCGACTCGCTCATGAGGATCTCCTCGGGCGAGAGCGTGAAGTCGCGCAACGGTACGTCGTCCAGCTCGACGCGCATGCCGCCCGAGCCGTTGGAGGCCAGCTCGCTGGTGGCGCAGGAGATACCGGCGGCGCCGAGGTCCTGGATGCCGACGACGAGCTTCTCGGCGAACGCCTCCAGGGTGCACTCGATGAGCAGCTTCTCCTGGAAGGGGTCACCGACCTGGACGGCCGGGCGCTTCGAGGGCTTCGCGTCGTCGAAGGTCTCGGAGGCCAGGATCGAGGCGCCGCCGATGCCGTCGCCGCCGGTGCGGGCGCCATACATGATGACCTTGTTGCCCGGGCCCGACGCCTTCGCGAGGTGGATGTCCTCGTGCCGCATGACGCCGATGGCACCGGCGTTGACCAGCGGGTTGCCTTGGTAGCAGGCGTCGAAGACGACCTCGCCGCCGATGTTCGGCAGGCCCAGGCAGTTGCCGTAGCCGCCGATGCCGGCGACGACGCCGGGCAGTACGCGCTTGGTGTCGGGGTGGTCGGCGGCGCCGAAGCGCAGCGGGTCGACCACGGCGACGGGGCGTGCGCCCATGGCGATGATGTCGCGGACGATGCCGCCCACACCCGTGGCCGCGCCCTGATAGGGCTCTACATAAGAGGGGTGGTTGTGGGACTCCACCTTGAAGGTGACGGCGTACCCCTGGCCGACGTCCACGACACCGGCGTTCTCACCGATGCCGACGAGCATGGCGTCGGAGTGCGGCGCCTTCTCGCCGAACTGGCGCAGGTGGACCTTGGAGCTCTTGTACGAGCAGTGCTCGGACCACATGACCGAGTACATGGCGAGCTCGGCGCCCGTGGGGCGGCGGCCGAGGATCTCCACGACCCGCTCGTACTCGTCCTTCTTCAGGCCGAGTTCGGCCCAGGGGAGCTCGACGTCGGGGGTCTGTGCGGCGTTGTCGACGGTGTCGAGGCTCATGAGGCGGCGACCAGCTTCTTGAGGATCGAGGTGAAGAAGGGGAGGCCGTCCGTGCGGCCGCTCCCCACGAGGGGCTCCACGGCGTGCTCCGGGTGCGGCATCAGACCGACGACGTTGCCCGCCTCGTTCGTGATGCCGGCGATGTCGCGCAGCGAGCCGTTCGGGTTCATGTCGAGGTACCGGAAGACGACCCGGCCCTCCGCCTCCAGCATGTCGAGGGTGCGCTCGTCGGCGACGTACCGCCCGTCCATGTTCTTCAGCGGGATGTGGATCTCCTGGCCCGCCTCGTAGTCGGCGGTCCAGGCGGTGTCCGCGCTCTCCACGCGCAACTTCTGGTCGCGGCAGATGAAGTGCAGGTGGTCGTTGCCGAGCATGCCGCCGGGGAGCAGGTGGGCCTCGGTGAGGACCTGGAACCCGTTGCAGATACCGAGGACCGGGAGGCCCGCCTTCGCCTGGTCGATCAGCGTCTCCATGACCGGCGAGAAACGCGAGATGGCGCCCGCGCGCAGGTAATCGCCGTAACTGAAGCCGCCCGGCAGGACGACCGCGTCGACCTGCTTCAGGTCCTTGTCCTTGTGCCAGAGGGCAACCGGCTCGGCACCGGCAAGGCGGATCGCGCGCTGGGTGTCCCGGTCGTCGAGGGAACCCGGAAAGGTGACGACGCCAATACGAGCGGTCACTTTTCGGCCCCCGCCGCGGACGGCGCGGTCTCTTCCACCTTCACGGTGAAGTTCTCGATCACCGTGTTGGCGAGGAAGCTTTCCGCGAGCTCGTGGATACGGGCGAGGGCGGCGTCATCCACCGGCCCGTCCACTTCGAGCTCGAATCGCTTTCCCTGGCGAACGTCGGAGATGCCGTCGAAACCGAGGCGCGGCAGCGCACGCTGCACCGCCTGGCCCTGGGGGTCGAGGATCTCCGGCTTGAGCATGACGTCGACTACGACGCGTGCCACTGGCACTCCCGGTGTGTGGTGCTGAGCAGGTCCGTTCAGCGTACCTGCCCAAATCTTCTACTCGCGTAGACGGTAGGAAGCTACGAGAGCCGGATCACGTTACGGCAACGAGAGGAGATCCGCACGGAAAATTCGGGGAAAGAGTCCGGATAACCCGCCCGGCAGACACGCGAAGGTTTTTAAATGGTCTTCCCAGCACAATGCCGGGCAGGGTAAAAAGGAAATGGCGCATACAGGCAACCCGCCTGAACTCGGACAGCAGTATTGCCCGAGCTTTGCTCGACAAGAGCTGGACAGTCGACATCACCGCACGTCAAAGCGGGGGTGCCGGACGAAGGGACCGATATTCGTGGCGCAGCGTGTCGTGGTCACTCTCTTTGACGACATCGACGGCGGGGAAGCGGCGGAAACGGTCGCCTTCGGTCTCGACGGCAGGTCGTACGAGATCGACCTCAACCAGACCAATGCCAAAAAGCTCCGCACGGCCCTGGCCCCGTACCTCCTGGCGGGGCGCAAGCGGTCCAGCTCCGGCAAGGTCTTCACCCACACCGACCTCAGCCCGGACCCCGCGGCGGTACGCGCCTGGGCCCGCTCGAACCGGTTCGACGTACCGCCGCGCGGCCGGATCCCGAAGCGGGTCTACGAGGCCTTCGCCGAGGCCAACTGAGGACGCGGCCCCGGCCGTCAGGAACCCCTCGGGGCAACCGACTTGCGTTGCACCCCCGCCGGTCGGCTAGAGTCTGGAGCACGCCGAGGGGCGAGGCCGAAAAAGCCGCACCTCACGGGGTCATGCGGGTGTAGTTCAGTAGTAGAACATCCCCCTTCCAGGGGGAAGGCGCAGTGTGCAATTCCTGTCACCCGCTCTGCATCGCGTACCGGCCACTCTTCTGGGTGCGGTAAGCTGGTGCTCGCGCCGACCTGTGAAAGCCGGTCGGAGGCAATGCGAACGTAGCTCAGTTGGTAGAGCGCAACCTTGCCAAGGTTGAGGTCGCCGGTTCGAACCCGGTCGTTCGCTCCAGATCGAAAGGCCCCGAATCCCTCCGGATTCGGGGCCTTTCGCGTGCGCTCCCCGCATCTGACATTTGTCATGTGCGCCGATGACAGCGCGCACTGCCGCCCGGTCGGGACCGCCGACAGGCTGGATCCATGACCAGCAACGAGCGCGTGATCGACGTCACTGATCTGCGCCGCGTGTACGGGGACGGCCGACGGGGCTCCTTCGAGGCGGTGCGCGGAGTCAGCTTCTCCGTGGGCCGCGGCGAACTCTTCGCGCTCCTCGGCACCAACGGCGCGGGCAAGACCTCCACCGTCGAACTCCTCGAAGGACTCGCGGCGCCCGCCGGCGGCCGGGTACGGGTCCTCGGGCACGACCCGCACACCGAACGCGACCGGGTACGGCCGCGGATCGGCGTGATGCTCCAGGAAGGCGGCTTCCCCGCCGAGCTGAACGTCGCCGAGACCGTCCGCATGTGGGCCGGCTGCACCAGCGGCGCGCGGCCCGTCGGCGAGGCCCTCGACATGGTGGGGCTCACCGCCCGGAGCAAGGTCCGCGTCAAACAGCTGTCCGGCGGCGAGAAGCGGCGCCTCGATCTCGCGCTCGCCCTGCTCGGCCGTCCCGAGGTGCTCTTCCTCGACGAACCGACCACCGGACTCGACGCCGAAGGGCGCCGGGAGACCTGGGAGTTGGTGCGCGGGCTCCGCGCCGACGGCACCACCGTCCTGCTGACCACGCACTACCTCGAAGAGGCGGAGGCGCTCGCCGACCGGCTCGCGATCCTGCACGAGGGACGGATCGCCGCCGAGGGCCGCGTCGACGAGGTCGTCGCCTCGCAGCCGTCGCACATCGCGTTCGAACTGCCCGACGGATACCACGTCGGCGACCTGCCGCCGCTCGGCCCGCTCGGTGTCACCGGGCACGAGACGACCGGCCGCCTCGTCCGGCTGCGGACCGACGAACTCCAGCGGGCCGCCACCGGTGTGCTGCTGTGGGCCAGGGACGCGGGCGTGGAGCTGCGCCGGCTCGATGTGCGGGGCGCCTCCCTCGAAGAGGCGTTCCTGCGGATCGCGCAGGACGCGAAGGGCGCACCCGGCGAGCGGGACGAGCAGCGGACGAAGGAGATGGCGGCATGAGCACGGCGACAATGACGACCACCCCGGCGGGGCGGCTGCGGGCGCTCGCCCGGGCGGAGCTGACACTCATCGGCCGGAGCAAGGGCGTGCTGTTCAGCGCCGTGTTCGTGCCTCTCGTCCTGCCGTTCAGCGCGAGCATGTCGCTCGACGAGGACGCGCTGAAGGGCACCGGCCTCAGCGTCGGTGTCGTCGTCCTGTCCTCGGCGATGGGCTTCTCCTTGCTGTTCGCCGTGTACAGCGCGCTGGTGAGCGTGTACGCGGCACGCCGCGAGGAGCTGGTCCTCAAGCGGCTGCGCACCGGCGAGCTGCGCGACACCGAGATCCTCGCCGGGGCGGCGCTGCCCTCCGTCGCGATCGGGCTCGTGCAGTGTGTCGTCCTCGCCGTCGCCTGCACCGTGCTGCTCGACGTGGGCGCCCCTGGCGCACCCCAATACGCCCTGCTGGGGCTGGCGTTGGGTATCCCGCTCTGTGTCGCGCTCGCCGCGGTGACCACCGTGTTCAGCCGCAGCGTGGAGAGCGCCCAGGTCGCCACCATGCCGATGCTGCTCGTCTCGATGCTCGGCTCGGGCACGGTCGTCCCGCTGGAGGTCATGCCGGACAGGCTGGCCTCCGTCTGCGAACTGCTGCCCCTCACGCCGGCGCTCACCCTGATCCGCGGCGGCTGGAGCGGCGAACTGTCCGCCCCCGACGCGCTGGGCGCCCTCGCCACGGCGGTGGCCTGGATCATCCTCGCGGTGTTTGCTGTACGACGGTGGTTCCGGTGGGAGCCGCGGCGGTGAAGCGGGCGGGAGCGTAGTGGTGCGGATGCGGGGCCGGTGGCGGGAGCGCAGCAAGGTCGAGCGGGTCGAGTGGCAGAGCCGGCTCCTGCTGCGCTCGGTGAACTGGCTGTACTTCGTCGCCTGGTCGGGGCCGACACTCGCCGACGCCCTCCACCACGACTCCGTCTCGCTCACCCTGGGCGCCGCGCTGATCGTGGTGAACGTGGCCCAGTGCGTCGTCGCCCACTTCCACCTGCGCGGCGCCCTGGACCAGTACCTGGGGCGCGGCCCCGTGTCCCGCGCCCAGACCGGCGCGGCGGCCGGGCTCCTCGTGGTGGCGCTCGGCCTGATCGCCGCCCTCATCGCGCGGGGCGGTGTGCGGGACGGCCTGATCGCCCTGCCCCTGCTGTTCGCGCCGATGCCGTTCGGCTGCGCCTACGTCCTGACCGTGCCGGTCCGTACGTTCCTGAAGCGGAGCGCCGTGGCCATCGCGGCGGCGCTGGTCCTGTTCGCCGCCGTGGGCGCGAGCATCGGCCGACTGCTCGCGCTGGCCCTCGTACTGGGCCTGAGCGTCCCCCTGGAGCTGCTGTGCGCGCGGTGCAGCGCCTGGAACCTCTCCGTGATGTGGGAGTCCGAGCACGCCCGCGAGGTCGAGGCCCGGCTCGCCGTCGCCGAGGAGCGACTGCGGTTCGGCCGGGACCTGCACGACGTCATGGGCCGCAATCTCGCCGTGGTCGCCCTCAAGAGCGAGCTGGCCGTGCAGCTCGCCCGGCGCGGGCGGACCGAGGACGCCGTGACGCAGATGATCGAGGTGCAGCGCATCGCGCAGGACACGCAGAAGGAAGTACGTGGAGTCGTACGGGGATATCGCGAGGCCGACCTCGGGGCCGAACTCGCCGGGGCGCAGGGCGTGTTGGGTGCGGCCGGGATCGACTGCTCGGTGACCGGCTCCGCCGCGGGGCTGCCGCCCGAGGTGCAGTCCGCGCTCGGCTGGGTGGTGCGGGAGGCCACGACGAACGTGCTCCGGCACGGGAACGCCGAGGTCTGCTCGGTGGGTCTGGACATCGGGGCGCGAGGAGTGGTGCTGACCGTGGAGAACGACGGGGCCGGCGCGGTCACCGCCGGCGAGGGCGGATCGGGGCTCGCCGGATTGCGGGAGCGGCTTTCCGTGCTGGGCGGGACACTGGCGGCCGGGACGGCGCGAGCGGGCGTCTTCCGCCTGGTCGCCGAGGTCCCGGTGCCGGCGGCGACGTCTGGTGCGCGGGAGGGGGTCCGGTGACGCTGCGCGTCCTGCTCGCCGACGACGAGCACCTCATCCGCGGCGCCCTCGCCGCCCTGCTCGCCCTCGAAGAAGACCTGGTCGTCGTGGCCGAGGCCGCCACCGGACCCGAGGCGCTGGCCATGGCGCGGGCGCACACGCCGGACGTCGCCGTACTCGATCTGCAGATGCCCGGCGCGGACGGTGTGAGTGTCGCCACAACACTCCGCGCCGAACTGCCCGGCTGCCGGACCATGATCGTGACCAGCCACGGCCGCCCCGGGCATCTGAAGCGGGCTCTGGCGGCGGGGGTGCGCGCCTTCGTGCCGAAGACCGTGAGCGCCCAGCGACTCGCCGAGATCATCCGGGCCGTGCACGCCGGAAACCGGTACGTGGACCCGGAGTTGGCGGCCGACGCGATCTCCGCCGGGGACTCGCCGCTGACCGCGCGCGAGGCCGAGGTGCTGGAGCTGGCCGCCGACGGGGCGCCGGTGGCGGAGATCGCCGACCGCGCGGCGCTCTCGCAGGGGACCGTACGGAACTATCTCTCCTCGGCCGTCTCGAAGCTCGGCGCCGAGAACCGGCATGCGGCGGTGCGGATCGCACGCGAGCGAGGTTGGGTATAGTAGGCGTCGCGCTTCGGCGCACGGAGCACCGCGAAAGCGGCGCTTTGCGAACGTAGCTCAGTTGGTAGAGCGCAACCTTGCCAAGGTTGAGGTCGCCGGTTCGAACCCGGTCGTTCGCTCCGCGAGACGAGAGCCCCGGTCCTGATGGACCGGGGCTCTCGTCGTTCCGTACCCGCTCCGCTACGACCAGGGGACCCCGGTCAGCAGCTCGTACGCCTCGATGTACTTGCCGCGGGTCGCGGCCACGACCTGCTCGGGCAGCGACGGCGGCGGCTGCTCGCTCGCGCGGTCCCAGCCGGAGTCCTCGGACGTCAGCCAGTCGCGTACGAACTGCTTGTCGTAGCTGGGCTGCGCGCGGCCCGGCTGCCACTGGTCGGCCGGCCAGAAGCGCGAGGAGTCCGGGGTCAGCACCTCGTCGGCGAGGACCAGCGTGCCGTCCTTGTCGAAGCCGAACTCGAACTTCGTGTCCGCCAGGATGATGCCGCGCTCCCGTGCGATGTCCCGGGCCCGGCCGTAGACCGCGAGGGTCGACTGGCGCAGCTGCGCGGCGGTCTCCGCGCCGACCTGGCGGGCCACCTCCTCGTAGCTCACGTTCTCGTCGTGCTCGCCGACCTCGGCCTTCGTGGCGGGCGTGAAGATCGGCGCGGGCAGCTCCGAGCCGTCCTCCAGACCCTCGGGCAGGGCGAGGCCGCAGACCGTGCGCGTCGCCTTGTACTCGAGCAGCCCTGAGCCGGTGAGGTAGCCGCGGGCCACGCACTCGACCGGAACCATCTCCAGGGACTTGCAGACGAGCGTGCGGCCCGCCCAGTCGGCGGGGGCGCCGGGCGGCAGCTCCGTGGAGACGACGTGGTGGGGCATGAGGTCGGCGAGCTGTTCGAACCACCACAGCGAGAGCTGGGTCAGGACGCGGCCCTTGTCGGGGATGGGCGTCGGCAGGACCCAGTCGTAGGCCGACAAGCGGTCACTGGCGACCATGATCAGGTCGCCCGCGTCGTTCTGGTACAGCTCGCGCACCTTGCCGGTGTGGAGGTGGACCAGGCCCGGGACCTGCGCTGGTTCGGGCTTTTCGACGAATCCGGACACGGTTCCTCCCGGTGGTTCTCTACATGTGCCTCTGATTCTCCCGTACTGGGGGACGAGTTCTGGCCATGGGTCCGCCGACGGGCCCGGCCGGTGTCGCGCGCTCAGTCCCGTTTGCAGATGCGGTCGAGCAGATTGGCCGTCGCCCGCTGCACCCGCGGGTCCACATGGCCCGGCCGGTCAAGGGCCGGGGACCAGGCGAACGTCCCGGACGCGAAGACCAGCGCCCCCGACGGCGCCCGGTACAGGGACGTCTCCTGGTGGCGGCGGGCCTTCTCGCTGTCGCGGTACGGGGAGTGGGCCAGCAGGATGCGGTCCTGGTGCTCGGGCAGGGCCGTACGCGGGAAGTAGCGGTCGGCCTCACCGGCGACCAGGCCCTCGATCTCGTCGCCCTCATGGGCGCCGGTCGCCTCCCACAGCCAGTGGTCCGCGTTCCGCACGACCAGGGGGTGCGGCTCGGGGACACGGCCCGCGTACTGGATGCCCAGCAGCTGCTGCTCCGGCTTGTCGATCTCCCGCCAGAGCGCGGCCTTCCCGGGGCCTCTGCGCTTGCGGCAGGTGAGCAGGCGGTCCGGCACCCCGGACGCGGAGGGGCCCAGCTCCACCTGCCAGTACATGGTGTTGGCGGAGAGGAAGACGAGGGAGGTGCCCTTCTCGCGGGCCCGCTCGGTGGTCCGGCGCATGTTCGCCGACCAGTACTCGTCGTGGCCGGGGAAGACCAGGCCCCGGTAGCGGGCCGGGTCGACGCGGCCCGCGTGCAGGTCGCGCGCGTCGGCGTAGGCGAGGTCGTATCCGTAGCGCTCGGCCCAGCGGATGAAGTCGTAGGCGTGGCCGACGTGCAGAGGCAGGCCCGCGCCCGCGTACGGCCGGTCGAAGGAGACCGTGGTCGCGGCCTCGCTCTCGCCGAGCAGCCGGCCCTCCTCGTCCCAGGCGTGGTAGAGGCTGGCGCCGGTGCGGCCGTCCTCCGGGTACAGGTTGTACGCCTGCCAGGTGATGTCCGGGAGCAGCAGGAGCAGATCGGCCGGCTGGGAGTCGCGCACCGTGAAGGGCACGTGCGAGCGGTAGCCGTCGAGGGTGGTGAGGACGGCCACGTACGCCCCCACGTTCCAGTACGACGGGATCTGGAGCCGCCAGGACAGCCACCAGTGGTGGCAGGAGACGGTGCGGTCGGCGGTCAGCGGCGCGGGCTGGACGATGCCGGACAGCCGCGGGCTCGTGGTGATCTTGCGGGCGCCGTCGCCGCCGTAGTGGCCGATGCGGTAGATGTCCACGCTGAACTGCTGGGGCGGGTCGACCGTGACGTGGAAGTCGATCGACTCGCCCGGGGCGGCCGCGCCGGTCGAGGCGAACCCCTTGATCTGGCGGCGCACGTCGTCGGCGGTGCGCGGGCCGCTGGTGCGCGGCGCCGGGACGGATCCCACGCCCCGCTGCGCCGCGGGGTCCACGTACCAGGGAACGACCTGGCCGGTGTCGTCGAAGTAGAGCTCACTGCCGCGCAGCCAGGGCAGCGGGCCCTGGCCGAAGGGGTCACTGACGGCGTGCGCCATCGCCCCCGATTCCCAGCGGAGCGTGCGCGGGCGGGGCGGTGGCGCGGCGCTCTGTCCTGCCGCGTCCTCCGGGTGCTCCACGCTGTCCGGTCCCATGCTCTCCGGCCCCATGGCTGCTCCCCTCCCTCGCCCCCGAGCCCTGGTGCGCGGTGTTGTTCCGCGACCGGTCCCAGCACATCACATTACGCACGCACTCCGTCACCGTTCGTCGCGAATTGGCGAGAGTGGAACGTTTACCTCCGGGTAGGGCGGGCGTCACACCAGACGCACGGGCTTCTCCGGGCGGATACCGAGGCGGGCCAGCCATCCCTTCAGCGGTTCCGGGTCGCCGTCCTCGACGAGGCTCAGGACGCGCGGCCCGAGATCGCCGGCGCGCTCCCCGCCGACGAGCAGCGCGGGGCCGTCGAGCCAGTCGAGACCTGGCGCCGCCCCGGCCGTGTCCACGGCCGCGCAGCACACCATCGCGGTGACGTGGTCGGCGAGCAACTCCCGCCCGCTGCGCGGCGGTTGCAGCGGGAACAGCGGCAGTGCGCCCTCGTCCCACAGCGCGTCGTCCGGGCCCTTGCTCGCGGGCGCGGGGGACACGGGCCGGGCGCCCTCCTCACGGGCCAGCTCGGCGCTGAGTCCGGCGGAGAGGGAGTCGGCCTCGGGCCGGGGGGCCGGGGTGAGCAGGGCGTCGAGCTCCGCGTCGGTGTATGTCTCCGGAGCCGCGGTCGGGATCGCCGCGGGGGCCCCTGGGGCGGAGGGAGCGGAGGGGGCGGGGCGGGCCGAGGCGGGTGAGGAGGCCGAGGGTTCGTCATCGGGTCGGGGTTCGGGGTCCGTGGCCAGGTGGTCGAGGACCCGCGCCAGGGTCGGGCCCTCGGGGGCGGTGGAGGCGTCGGTGCGGGCGCTCCGCACGCCCAGATTGTCCAGAACCCGATGCAGGCGGGCGGCGTCCGTGCGCCACGTACGGTCCACGACCTCGTCCGGGTACTCCTGCCAGTCGACCGGCGCCCAGTCGGGGCCGGACTCGGCGGGTCCGCCGTGGAAGAGCCGGGCGGCCAGCAGGGAGGCGGCCTCGTCCACGGTGCCGGGCTCCTCGAGGAGGTCGCAGGCGGGGCGCTCGCCGAGCCGGGAGGTGAAACCCTCCGCGAGCCGGTCGCGGCGGGACAGCTCGGTGAGGGCGGCGACCACCCCCACGTCCAGCCGGGACGGCCAGCGGCCCATGCGCCAGGCGGGCAGCGCGACGCGCGTCAGCAGCCGGTCCCAGCCCGCGTAGGCGAGTCCGACCTGCTCCTGGGCGACGATCCGCAGGCCGTAGTCCACCGCTTGCGCGCGCTCGGCGCCGGCGGCGGCGACCCCGCGCTCCATCTCGGCGGCGTGCACCCGGCAGCCCCGCAGCATCAGCCGCGCGACCCGGCCGACGCCGCTCAGCAGCGGCCGGGTCAGGGGGCCGCGCCCGGGCGCGGCGGCGACCGCGACGGCGGCGTCGAGGCCGCGCACGAAGCGCCGGGCCGCCGCTATGTCGGGGTGGGCCGAAGGACCCGTACCGGCGACGACCGGGGCGAGGACGGCGCGCAGCTCGGCCACCCGCATCCACCACAGGAAGGGGGAGCCGATGACCAGGACCGGCGCCACGGGCGTCTTCCCGCGGTCGCGCGCCGAGGGCCGCGGCGGACCGTGCGCCGGATGCGTGCGGTCCTCCAGCCAGCTGTCGCAGTCCGGGGTGAGCGCTATGGCCGACGGCGCCGGGACGTCGAGCCGGTCGGCCAGGTCACGCACCAGCCGGTACAGATCGGGGGCCGTCTCCTCGGCGATCGGCACGGTCGGGCTGAGAGCGGGTCTGGCCCGCGCCACGACCAGGGCGACGGCCGCCGCGGTGAGCAGGACGAGCACCGCGAGAACGGTCACCACCAGCCGCGCCGCGTCCCAACTGCCGCCTGTCAGATGGCCGGTGGCGCCGCCCGCCAGCAGGATCACCGACGCCGCCGCGGGCAGCAGGGCCAGCGCCGTCGCCCTGCCGCGGATGCGCAGCACGGCGACGGCCCGGGAGCGCGCTGCCTGCGCACCCGCTTCCGCACCCATACCGGACACGACCGATGTCACCCCCTGCTGCCTGTACCTTCTGCCCGGCCGTGGGCGGAGACCCGTGGCAGGACACTGGTGGCGTTGCTCACTCCCCCACTGTGGCACCCGCCACCGACATCGCAATGCCGGTGGTCCGTCTGGTTCTATCCGTTACCGGGACAGAACCGGGCGGGCGGGGGTTCGCCTCGCGAGGGCCTGAACTCCGTGCGCCGCACCCTAGTTGGGGTCGGGGGCATCGTCAGCCGGATAGGCCATCGGTCACTCGATGGAATGGCTTTGGGTAAAGGTGGCTGACATCGGCGGGCCGGGCGAGAGAGGGTGACACTCGCCCGGGGCCCGTCCGGAGGCCAGTTCCGGCCGCTTGTGGTCAGTTTTTCAGGGGCCTTTTCAGGGGCCTGTTTTTTGGGGGCGGCTTTTCGCGGTCGGCTTTCGGGGGCCGGCTTCCCGGGAGGTGCCGCTCAGCTCTCGGCGGCGGCCTTCGCGGCGATGTCCGTACGGTGCTGCGATCCGTCGAGGCCGATGCGGCCCACCGCGGCGTACGCGCGCTCGCGGGCCTGTGCCAGGTCCGTACCGGTCGCCGTGACGGACAGCACCCGGCCGCCCGCGCTCACGACCGGCCCGTTCTCGCCCTCCCGCTTGGTCCCGGCGTGCAGGACGTACGCGTTCGGGGCATCCTGTGCCGCCACCGCGTCGAGCCCGGTGATCGGGTCGCCGGTGCGCGGGGTGTCCGGATAGTTGTGCGAGGCGATGACGACGGTGACGGCCGCGTCGTCGCTCCACCGCAGCGGCTCCAGGTCGGCGAGCGTGCCGTCCGCCGCTGCCAGCAGGATGCCGGCCAGCGGCGTCCGCAGACGGGCGAGGACGACCTGCGTCTCGGGGTCGCCGAAGCGGGCGTTGAACTCGATGACGCGCACGCCGCGCCCCGTGATGGCGAGACCGGCGTAGAGCAGACCGGAGAAGGTGGTGCCGCGCTTGCGCATCTCGTCGACGGTCGGCTGCAGAACCGTGTCGAGGACTTCCTCCACCAGCTTCGGGTCGGCCCACGGAAGCGGCGAATAGGCGCCCATGCCACCGGTGTTGGGGCCCTCGTCGCCGTCCAGGGCGCGCTTGAAGTCCTGGGCGGGCTGGAGCGGGACGACCGTCGTGCCGTCGGTGATCGCGAAGAGGGAGACCTCGGGGCCGTCGAGGAACTCCTCGATGACGACGCGCTCGCAGGCGTTCCCGTGCGCGCGGGCCTTGTCGATGTCGTCGGTGACGACGACACCCTTGCCGGCGGCGAGACCGTCGTCCTTCACCACGTACGGGGCGCCGAACGCGTCGAGCGCCGCGTCGACCTCGGCGGGCGTCGTGCAGACGTAGGACCGCGCGGTGGGCACGCCCGCGCCGGCCATGACGTCCTTCGCGAACGCCTTGGACCCCTCCAGCTGCGCGGCCTCGCCGGACGGCCCGAACACCGGGATGCCCGCGGCACGGACGGCGTCGGCGACGCCCGCCACCAGGGGAGCCTCGGGGCCCACGACGACGAGGCCGGCCTCCAGCTTCCGGGCGAGGGCGGTGACCGCGGCGCCGTCGAGCGCGTCGACGGGGTGCAACTCGGCGACCTCGCCGATGCCTGCGTTGCCAGGGGCACAGTGCAGGGCGGAGACGGCGGGGTCGAGGGACAGAGAGCGGCACAGGGCGTGTTCGCGGGCGCCGCCGCCGATGACGAGGACCTTCACGCCGGTCAGCCTATCCGTCCGGGCGCGGTGCTCTTGTACGGGCTTCCCAATGGGGGGTGGGGTGGGGGTTGTGCGTTTCTACAGGTGGAGGGGGTGGCCACCTCTCCCGGTGAGGGGTGGTCGGCTCACCCCGGTGAGGGGTGGTCGGCTCACCCAGGTGAGGGGTGGTCGGCTCGATAGGTGCGGGGCGACCGGCTCTGCAGGTGCGGGGCGACCGGCGGGAGGTGGAGGCTCCGCGCCGGGACTGGGGGATGGGGTGAGGTGGGGTGAGGCGGAGTGCTACTCGTTGCTGAATTCCTCGACCACCGTCGCGCCCAGTTCGCGGACGATCAGGTCATGGCCGGACAGGGCGTTCTCATCCAGGTCCGGGTCGTCGTCCTCGGGGATGTCGTCCTCCACCGAGACCGGGCGCCGGGCTGGGGCAGGCGCGGGCGCCGGAGCGGGGGCCGGGGCGGCGGGCGCCGAGGCCGAGGCGGAGGCCGCCGTCGGGGACGCGGCGGGCGGAGGCGGGGTCGGTGCCGGGGCAGGAGCGGGGGCCGGGGCATAGCCGCCGCCTCCGTAACCACCGCCGCCCCCATAGCCGCCCGATGCCGTCGGCGGCGCCGGGGCACCTCCGGCGGCGTCGACCACCGCGTCGACCTTCCAGTGCACCCCGAACTGCTCGGTCAGGGCCGCCTTCAGTACGTCCTCGCTGCCGCTGCTCACGAAGTTGTCCCGGGCGCCCGCGTTCACGAAGCCGAGCTGGACCGTGGTGCCGTCGAACCCGGTGACCTGCGCGTTCTGGCTGAGCAGGATCCAGGTGAAGCGGCGCTTGTTCTTCACCGCCTCCAGGATGTTCGGCCAGAGGGTGCGGGGGTCCGGGCCGCCGACGGGCGCCTGGGCCACGGGTGCGGCGGCAGGCGCGGGCGCTGGCGCGGGCTGCTGGGGGGCGGAGGCGGTCGGGGCGGGGGCCGCCGCCGGGGCGGGCGGCCGGCCGGTACCGGCGGAGGCGGCCGTGGGCCAGCCACCGGGCCTGCGAGCACCGCCCGAGCCATCCGAGGCGCCCGAGCCGCCTGTGGGGGCTGCGGAGGGCCAGGCGCCGGGGGCCTGGGCGGTGGGGGCTTGGGCGGTGGGGGCCGGGGCGGCTTCGGCGGGCGGGGCCGGTGTCGGTGCTGGAGCGGGAGTCGGAGTGTGGGCCGGGGCCGCGGGTTCCGGGGCGGGGCCGCGCACTGCCGCGCGGGCCGCTGCCGGGCCACCACCCGGGGCGGCCGGTCCGGGCGCGGCCGGCGGGGCGACCGGGGCGGGCGCGTGGGCGTCGGGGCCGGGAACGTACGCCATGGAGGGGCCGGGGCCCTGTCCGCCCGGGGTGAAGACCCCGCCGCGCTCGATGCGGTCGAGTCGGGCCATGACGGAACGGGCGTCGTCGTACGCGGCGGGCAGCAGCACGCGCGCGCAGATCAGCTCCAGCTGGAGGCGCGGCGAATTGGCGCCGCGCATCTCGGTCAGGCCCTCGTTGACCAGGTCGGCGGCGCGGCTGAGCTCGGCGGCGCCGAACGTCGACGCCTGCGCCTGCATGCGCTCCACGACATCGGCCGGGGAGTCGATGAGCCCCTTCTCAGCCGCGTCCGGGACGGCGGCCAGGATCACCAGGTCCCGCAGCCGCTCCAGCAGGTCGGTGACGAAACGACGCGGGTCGTTGCCCCGCTCGATGACGTGGTCGACGACCTCGAAGGCGGCCGCCCCGTCACCCGTGGCGAAGGCCTCGACGACGGAGTCGAGCAGCGAGGCGTCCGTGTACCCGAGCAGGGCGGTCGCCATGGCGTATGTCACACCGTCCTCACCGGCGCCGGCGAGCAGCTGGTCCATGACGGACATCGAGTCACGCACGGACCCGGCACCGGCGCGCACGACGAGCGGCAGCACGCCGTCCTCGACGCGGCTGTCCTCCTTGGCGCACACCTCGCCCAGGTACTCGCGCAGCGTCCCCGGCGGCACGAGCCGGAACGGGTAGTGGTGCGTACGCGAGCGGATCGTCCCGATGACCTTCTCGGGCTCGGTCGTCGCGAAGATGAACTTGAGGTGCTCCGGCGGCTCCTCGACGACCTTGAGCAGCGCGTTGAACCCGGCCGACGTGACCATGTGGGCCTCGTCGATGATGTAGATCTTGTACCGGCTGCTCGCCGGGCCGAAGAAAGCCTTCTCGCGCAGGTCACGGGCGTCGTCCACACCACCGTGCGAGGCCGCGTCGATCTCGATGACGTCGAGCGAACCCGGCCCGTTGCGCGCGAGGTCCTGGCACGACTGGCACTCACCGCACGGGGTCGGCGTGGGACCTTGCTCACAGTTCAGACAGCGGGCCAGGATGCGCGCGCTGGTCGTCTTGCCGCAGCCGCGCGGACCACTGAACAGGTACGCGTGATTGACCCGGTTGTTCCGCAGCGCCTGCTGCAACGGGTCGGTTACATGCTCCTGCCCGATGACCTCGGCGAACGACTCCGGGCGATAACGGCGGTACAGCGCGAGAGACGACACGCATACGAGGTTATAGGCGTCCACTGACAACCGGCCCCGGCCCGCCTCACGCGAGCCACCGGCCCGGCGGCCTGGCGGTCCGTCCGACTCGGGCTGCCCGGGGCGGCGGCCCGACGGCAACCCGCCTCGGCCCGGGTACGGAGACAACCGGCCTTGGCCTCAGTACGGAAACAACCCGTCCGGGAACGCAAACGCCCCCCACGCACCCGCCAGAGCCAACCTACCCTTGCTGCCTTCCGGCCCTGGGGGAGTTCAGTCAGATAGCGCCACGTGAGGGGCTGAGCCCCACCTTAGCCGATCCCGGCACCCGGAAGCGACGCCGGGAGACAGGGATGTGACCTCGGAAGCGGCCGAGCGGATCGTGTTCGCGAGCACTCCCCAACGTCTTGTATTGTTTGCCGCGGAGGATTCGCCTAGTGGCCTAGGGCGCACGCTTGGAAAGCGTGTTGGGGGCAACCCCTCACGAGTTCGAATCTCGTATCCTCCGCCCAGTGCCTCACCGGGCACTAACGTCGAAGGGCCCCACCGCAAGGTGGGGCCCTTCGACGTTGTCGGACTCAGTTTTCGCCTCCGCCGGCTTGTTCCTCGGGGCCGTTCAGCCTCTCCCTCACACTGGAGGGCCCGCCTTCGGTTTCCTCGGGGTCCGTCGTCGCGGGAGATCGCGGCGAACCCGGCATATCGCCTTCGCGGATCATGGAACTGCGCCATCCTTGAGCTCGGTCCGGAGTGACTTCGGTCCGCCCGCACGTGACACGTTCCAGATCTGCCGAGGTGTCTCCTCATGAAGTCCCGGTCAACGCTCGTGACGTGGCTGAGCGAACTCGACGGCTCGCGCCTGGCGCAGGTGCTCGCCCAGCGGCCGGACGCCGCCGTCTCCCCGGACCCCCTCTCGTTGGGGGAACTCGCGGATCGTCTCCACCGCCCCGGGTCCGTGGCACGCGTACTGACGCGACTCACCCTGCCGTGCCTCCAAGTGGCCGAGGCGCTGGCGGCCCTGGGGGCGCAGGCGCCCCGGGACAGCCTTGCCGAGCTGCTCGGCGTGACGTCCCCAGCGGCGGAACACGCGCTGGACGCGGCCTTGGAGGCCCTGACGGACCAGGCACTTGTCTGGCCCGATGGTGACGGGACACTCCGGATGCCGGAGCCCTTGCGGCAGGCGTGGACCGCGCCTCTGGGGCTCGACGCCCCGCTGGAGGAGTTGCTGGCGGACGTCCCGTCGGAAGAACTGCGCGGCATGCTGACGTCCCTGGGCATCAAGCCGCCAGGGACCAGGCAGCGGCGGCTCCGGGCCCTGCTGGAGCATCACAGTGACGCGGAACGGGTCACCGCCCTGGTCGGCCAGGCGCCGGCGGCCACCCGGAGGGTGCTCCAGGAACGCGCCGGTTTCGCGCCGCTGGAGCCGGACACCGGCGTGTTCGAGGCTTTCGGCCTCCACCTCGGGCCGGACGCCCGGTGGGCGCTCGATCGCGGGCTGCTGCTCCACGACCGTCACCGTTACGGACCCGTCCTCATGCCGGCCGAGGTGGCCCTGGCTCTGCGGGGCGCCGACTGGCACGCTCCGTTCGAACCGCTGGTGCCCGACGCCCGGCTGGTGGCCGTCACCCCCGCGGAGGTGGAGCGGGAGGCCGCGGTGGCCGCCACCGCGTTCGCGGCCCAGGCCGCCTCCGTCCTGGCCGTCTGCGCGGCCACCCCACCGGCGCGGCTGAAGTCGGGCGGGATCGGAGCGCGTGAACTGACCCGCATCGGCAGGGCCGCCCAGGCGGAGGACTCCGTCGTACGGATCACCCTGGAGGCCGCGCACGCCGCCGGGCTGCTCGCCCACGACGGTGATCGTGTACCTCCCACCACGGCCTACGACAGCTGGGCCGAACAAGAGCCCGCGGAACAGTTCGCCCTGCTGCTCCGAGCATGGCGGGACCTGCCGCTCACCCCCACCCGGGCGCGCGACGAGGACAACAAGGCGCTTCCGGTCCTCGCCGACACGCCTCCCTGTGACGGTTGCCGACAGGCCCGGCAAGGGTTGCTCGCCGCGGCGGCGGGGCTCCCCTCGGGGCAGGGGGTGAAGGTCTCCTCGCAGCTGGGGCCGCTCGTGGCCTGGCACCGGCCGCTCGCCGACGACGCCTCGCCGGAGGACGCGACCCCGTTCAGCGCGGTGATCCGCGAGGCCGAACTGCTCGGTGTGCTGGCGCGGGGCGCGCTGTCCCCGCTCGGCACCCAGCTGTCGGACCACGCCGGGGACCGGCTCGACGCCTCGGTGCGACGGTTGGTACCGCCCGCCGTCCGGACGGCCCGGATCGGCGCCGACCTCACCGCCGTCGTCACCGGCACCCCCGCCACGCGACTCGCCGCCCTCCTGGATTCGGTGGCCGACCGGGAGACCAGCGGCGCGGCGTCCGTCTGGCGGTTCAGCGCCTCCGGTGTCCGCCGGGCCCTGGACGCCGGCCGCTCCGCCGCCGAGATCACCGCCGACCTGACGGCCTGTTCCGCCACGGAGACCCTTCCGCAGCCGCTGGCCTATCTCATCGCCGACACCGCTCGCGGCCACGGCCGGGTGCGCGTCGCCCCCGCGGCCTGTGTCATCCACAGCGACGAGCCCGCCCTCCTGGCCGAACTCGCCGCCCACCGCGCCCTCTCCGGGCTCGCCCTGCGCCGTCTCGCCCCGACGGTCCTGGTCAGCGGTGGTCCGCTCCCGGACGCGCTCGCCGCACTGCGCGCCGCGGGCTACGCGCCGGTCGCCGAGACCGCCGACGGAACGGTACGCATCGACAGGGTCCCTCCGCAGAGGGCGGCCGACGCCGCCCCTCCCCCACGGAACGGACCCCGGACCCCCGCCGCCCGCGCCGCGGACACGTCCGCCGAGGGCAGGCTTCTAGCCCTGGCCGACCGACTGCTCGAAGCTCCGCCGATCGCCCCGGCACCCGACCCGTTCGGCAGCGGGGTGCCGTACAAGACGGACACGGAGGAGATCGTCGCCGCGTACGCGGAGAACCTGTTGTACAGCGACGTCCGCCAAGTCGCGTACGCCATCGACACGGGTACGCCCCTCACGATCGAGTACATCGCCACCTCGGGCGACCGGACCGTACGCACCCTCAGCGACCTGGAGCTCGACCCGCCCTACGTGGATGCCTGGTGCCACCTGCGCAGCGCGGAACGGACCTTCACTCTCTCCCGCGTGTACGGCGTGATGCCCGCGTAGGACCACCCGTGGGGTTCGTGGGGCTCTGGGTGATGGGGTTCGGGGGCATGGTCGCGGGCGGCGGCGGCGTCATCCTCGTACTCCTTCTGTCGTGGTGGGGGGTGCTGTGGTGGTTGTGGGGGTTACGGGGGTGTCGGCTGCTGTTGCTGCTTCTGTTGCCGGCGTGGTTCTTGTCGTGGAGGGAAAGCCGTGCGCTCGGGAGGCCAGGACCACGGTCAGTGCGGGGGCCAGCAGCAGCAGTACCGCCCACGGGAACGACGCCGTGCCCGCCACGTCGAGCAGGACGCCGCCCGCCACGCCGCCGCCCGCCATCGCCACGTTCCACAAGGTCACGAGCATCGCCTGAGCGGCGTCGGCCTGGTCGCCGCCCGCCCGGCCCGCGGCCGTCTGCAACAGCGTCGGGATACCGCCCCAGCCGAGGCCCCACAGGACCGCCGCGACGTACACGAGCGGCGTGCTCCCGGCGAACAGGGCGAGGAGTGCGGCGGCCGCGGCGACCAGGAGCGTGCCCGTGACAGTGAGGGCGCGGAGCCTGCGGTGGATCCGCGCCCCGACGATCCAGATGCTCAGCAGCGAGGCCGCGCCGAACACCAGCAGGATCACGTCCGTCGAGCCGCCAAGGCCCAGGTCGTCGAGGAACGTGGCGATGTACGCGTAGAGGATCGTGTGCGCCAGGACGAAGACCAGCGTCACGGTCAGGACGGCCGTGACGCCCGGGACGCGCAGGGCGTGGCGCATCGGGGTGCGGGCGGCGCGTTCCTGGCCCGGGTGGTCGGGGACCGTCAGGCGGATCCACAGCAGGAGAATCACGGTGAGCGCCGTCATCGCAAGGAACGCCGTGCGCCAGCCGAGCGCCGAACCGAGGAACGTACCCGCCGGCACGCCGAGCGACAGGGCCACCGGGATGCCCGCCATGGCGATCGCGATGGCCTTGCCCTCCAGGTGGGAAGGGGCGAGGCGGCGCGCGTAACAGGCCAGCAGCGCCCAGGCCAGGCCCGCCGCGACCCCGGCGGCGAAACGGGCCGTCATCGTCAGGGCGTACGAGGAGGAGAGCGCGGTCACCGTGTTGGCGACGGCGAAACCGGCCATCGCGGTGAGCAGGAGCCGGCCTCGGCGCCAGCCCGCCGTGGCCGAGGCCAGCGGGATCGCGGTGAGGAAGGTGCCGACCGCGTAGACCGTGACCGTCTGGCCCGTCGCCGACTCGCTCACGCCGAGCGCTCCGCTCATGGCCGGGAGCAGACCCGCCGGGAGGGTTTCGGTGAGGCTCGTGATGAAGACGGCGGTGGCCAGGGCGAGGAGGGCGGGGAGGGGGAGGTTGGTCGGCTTTGTTGCCGTTGCCGTTTCCGGCTGCGGCTTCGGCTTCGGCTTCGTTGCCGTTTCCGGCCTCAGCTTTGTCTTTGTCTTTGTCTTCAGATTTGGCTTGTCAGGCATGGGGGTGGCCTCCGTCTGTTTCTGGCGTGACGTCCACGGGGAGTTCGGTGCCGGAGGTGAACGGGGCGTCCGCGGCGAGGAACAGAGCCGCGCGGGCCGCCTCGTCCGCGGAGCCGCGGCGTTGCATCAGGTCGTCGTCGTGGCCCCCGGCGACCGTGTTCACGCGGGCCCCTCTCGTCGCGGCCTCCCGGGCGCAGGCGCGCAGGGCGGGTTGCGTGGCCGGGCAGCCGCTCAGTACGACGGAACCCTCCGGGGTGAGCAGCGGGAGCAGGGCGTCGAGGGTGGCGCGGACCTCGGCGGCGGTGGTGCGCGGGGAGGTGCCGGGGCTGCCCGCGTGGACGAAGAGGTAGTCGATGTGCCCGAGCCGGGACTCCACCGCGTCCGGGGACGGCGTGGCGCCCGCCAACAGGTGGGCGCCGCTGCCCAGTTCGACGCCGGCGCCCGCTAGGGCGGCCGGGTCGCGGGCCGCCACCAGGACACGGGCGCCGCCCTCGACCAGACGCTTGGCGATGGCCAGCCCTGTGCCGTGGGCTCCGCCGGTGATCACCGCGGTGCGGCCGGTGTATTTGGTCATGGGGGGACTTTGGAGTGCGGCGGTTCGGGTCGGCTGAGGGTTCGCTTACGGTCGGCTGACGGGGCGCTCTCGTCGGCCCGGGGGGGCTACTGTCATGGGCTCGGGGGCCTGCTGTCATGGGCTCTGGGTTCGCTCGCACCGGCCCGGGGCCGCTGTCCGCGGGGCCGTCCCTTTCGGGGAGCCGACCGGTACCGTTCCCGCATGTGGTTCGGGGTGTTGGGGACTCTCGTCGTGCGCGGGCGCGACGGCGGTGTGCTCGGCGTACCCGAGGCGAAGGTCCGCGCCCTGCTTGCCGTGCTGCTCGCCCATGAGGGCCGGGCCGTCTCCGTGGACCGGCTCGTCGAGGAGTTGTGGGGCGCGCGGCCGCCCTCGAACCCGGCCAACTCCCTCCAGGCCAAGGTCTCCCAGCTGCGTCGGGCCATCGGCCGCGAACTCGTTCTGCGGCAAGGCTCCGGGTACCGGCTGGTGCTGGACGAAGTCGGGGCGGAGGCCGGGGCCGGGCTCGGGCTCGGGCTCGGGCTCGGGCTCGGGCTCGCTGACAGGGTCAGGGTCGGGGTCGACGCGGTGGCGTTCCGGGGGTTGGTGGAGCGGGCTCGGTCCGTGCCGGATGCGGGTGAGCGCGTACAACTGCTTCGGCGGGGGCTGGAGTTGTGGCGGGGGCCCGCGTACGCCGATTTCGCCGACGCGGAGTTCGCGCGCGGGCCGGGCGGCCTGCTGGAGGAGTTGCGGCTCGTCGCACTGGAGGAACTGGCCGAGGCGCGGCTGTCGCTGGGCGAGGGGGACGTGGTCGCCGGTGAGCTGGGGCCGCTGGTCGAGGCCCACCCCCTGCGCGAGCGGCTGCGCGGGTTGCAGATGCGCGCCCTGTACCGCGCCGGGCGCCAGAGTGAGGCCCTCACCTCGTACGAGCGGCTGCGCAAGGTCCTCGCGGACGAGCTGGGTGTGGACCCGTCCCCGGAACTCGGCGCGCTGCACGCCGCGATCCTCCGTCAGGACGACCGGGGCATCGCGGAGCCCGGGCACGGCGGGTCGTCCACAGGGGAGGCCCGCGCCACCGTTCCGCACGCGTCCGTGTCGTACGGCGCCATGTCGTACGGCGGTGCGTCGTACGCCGCCACCCCGTACGCGGCCACCCTGGACGCCATCGATCCGGGGGTTGGCGGCTCGGGGGTGGTCACCCCGAAGGCCACCACCGCCCCGCAAGCCCCATCAAACGTGCCCGCCCCCACCACTCCTCTCATCGGTCGTGCCGCCGCGCTCCGTTCCCTGGGGCGGTTGCTGCTCGGCGGTCGGCGGCTGGTCACGCTCACCGGGCCGGGGGGCGTGGGCAAGACGCGGGTGGCGGTGGAGGCGGCGCGGCAGGTCGGCCCCGACGTGGCCGAAGAGGTGTGGCTCGTGGAATTCGCCGGGGTCACGGGCGACGCCGACGATCTCGCGGGGGCCGTCGCCGCCACCCTCGGGCTCCGCGACGAACCGGCCCGGGGCGGCAGCCCCACCCGGCGGCTCGCCGAAGCGCTGCGTGAACGGCGCACCCTGCTCGTCCTCGACAACTGCGAGCATGTCGTCGACTCGGCCGCCGAACTGACGCACGCGCTGCTGCGCACCGCGCCCCGCCTGCGCATCCTCGCCACCAGCCAGGAGCCGCTCGGCCTCGCTGCCGCCGGTGAGACCGTCCAGGCCGTCGAGCCCTTGGCACCGGCCGACGCCATCGCCCTGTTCACGGCCCGCGCCCGCGCCTCCTCACCCGGTTTCGATCCCGGTTGCGATCCCCGTTGCGATCCCGGTCTCGATCCCGGCTTCGATCCCGGCTTCGGGCACGGCTTCGACCCCGACTCCGAGCCAGGCTCAGAACTCCACCCCGAGCCCCACTCCGAACCCGGCTCCGAACCGATTCCCGGCGCCGACTCGGTCGCCGACCCCGTGGCTGACCCCGTGGCCGACTCGGTCACCGACCCCGTCGCCGACTCCGTGGCCGACTCCGTGGCCGATGCGGTCGCCGAGATCTGCCGCCGCCTCGACGGCATCCCCCTGGCACTGGAACTCGCCGCAACCCGCGTACGGGCCCTCGGCGTAAGGGAGTTGGCGGCCCGGATCGACGACCGGTTCCGCGTGCTCGGCGTCGGCGCGCGGGCCGGGCAGCGTGGGGCGCCGGCGCGGCAGCGGACGTTGCGCGCGATGATCGACTGGAGCTGGGAGCTGCTCCCCGCGCCCGAACGGATCGTGCTGCGGCGGCTCGCCGTGCACCGCGACGGTTGCACGCTGCGGGCGGCGGAGGAGGTGTGCGCGGGGGACGGCGTGGAGCGCGCGGACGTCCTCGACCTCGTGTCGCGGCTCGTGGACCGGTCCCTCGTCGTCCCGGTGCCCACCCCGGCCGGGCCGCGCTACCGGCTGCTGGAGTCCGTTTCCGCGTACGCCCTGGAACGCCTCGATGAGATGGGCGACACCGACGCCGTACGCGACCGGCATCTGCGGTACTACCTCGGGCTCGCCGAGCGCGCCGCGCCCCGCCTGCGCGACGGCGGGCAGCGCGACCTGCTGCCGCGGCTCGACGCCGAGACCGGCAATCTGCGCGCCACGCTCGCCACGGCCACCCGGCACGATCCGGCCGCGGCGGCGCGGCTCGGCTCCGCGCTGGCCTGGTGGTGGTTGCTGCGCGGACGGCTCACGGAGGCGTACCGGGCGTTGTCCGCAGTGGTCAGCCAGCAGAGAACTCCAACCGGTGAACTGCTGCTCCTGCACGCCGCGTTCGAGCTCCTGACCGGCGCCGCGAACCCCACGGACCGGGCCACCACAGATACCTCAGAGACCACGGACACGACAGACGCCACGGACACGACCGATGCCACAGACGCCACAGACGCCACAGAGGCGACGGTCGCCACGAAGGCCACGGTCGTCGCAGAGGCCCCGGCCACCACAAGCCCCGTACCCCCACCCCACACCCACTGGCTCTACGCCTACGCCCTCTTCAACGGCGGGGACCCCGACGCCTGCGGGCGCCACCTCGACGCGCATCCCCCGCACCCCGACGACCCGTGGTCCACCGCCGCCGCGCTCGCCCTGCGGGCCCTGCACGCCCTCATCCGGGGCGACCTGGACAGCGTGCGGCGCGACGGGCTGCGTTCCGCCGCGATCTTCCGGCGGCTCCAGGACAGCTGGGGGGAGTTGCAGACGATCCAGCCGCTGGCCGCGCTCGCCGAGATCAGGGGCGCGTACGCGGAGGCCGAACGGCTCGGCCGCGAGGGGCTGCGGATCGCGCGGGAGCTGGGGCTCGCCGCCGAGGTGTCCGCGCGGCTCTCTGGGCTCGGCAGGCTGGCACTCCTGAACCACGACTGGGAACGCGCCCGCGACCTGCACGGACAGGCGCTGCGGCGGGCCGTCGAACAGGGGTACAAGTACGGCGAGATCCACGCCCGGATGGGACTGGCGCTCGGCGCCAGACGCTCCGGCGATCTCGACGAGGCCGAACGTCTCCTCGTCCTGCTCCGCGACCGGTACGGCGACCTGTCCTCGCCCGCGGGTGATCATTTGCTGGCCGCCGAGTTCGGGTTCCTCGCGGAGATGCGCGGCGACGCGGCGACGGCCCGCGCCCATCATCTGCGGGGCCTCGATGCCGCGCGGGTCCTGGGTGAGCCGCGCGCGTTCGCCCTCACGCTGGAGGGGCTGGCGGGGGCGGTGTCCTTGGCGGGGGCGGCCGGGGACGCGGCGCTGTTGCTCGGGGCGGCGGACGCGGCCCGGCGGGGGGTGGGCGTGCCGCTGCCCGCGGCCGAGCGGGGGGATGTCGACCGGGTCGCCGTACGGGTCTCCGCCGCGCTCGGGGCGGACCGGTTCGCCGAGTACTTCGGAGAGGGCGCGGCGCTGGACCCGGAGGCGGCGCTCCGGCGCGCCCGCACGGGACACCGCCCCGGGCCCCACCACACGTCGGGCCCGCCCCACTGACGCCAGAACACCACCCGCCGCTCGCCGCCCGCCGCGCACCCCGCGTTGCTCGCCCCGTCAGGCCCGGCGCGTGAGTACCGGGCGCAGCGCGTCCAGTACACCCGGGTCGTCGACGGTCGACGGCACCGGTTCGTCGAGCCCGTCGGCGATGCCGCGCATGGTCCTGCGCAGGATCTTCCCCGACCGCGTCTTCGGCAGCGCGGTGACCACGGCGACGTCCTTGAGCGAGGCGACGGCGCCGATCCGGTCCCGTACGAGCTGGACGAGTTCGGCCTCGACGACAGCCGGGTCCGCTGCGACGCCGGTCTTCAACACAACTAGCCCGCGCGGCACTTGGCCCTTGATCGGATCCGCTACGCCGATGACCGCGCACTCGGCGACAGCGGGGTGGGCGGCGAGGACCTCTTCCATGGAGCCGGTGGACAGGCGGTGCCCCGCGACGTTGATGACGTCGTCGGTGCGGCCCATGACGAAGACGTAGCCGTCCTCGTCGATGTGCCCGCCGTCGCCGGTCAGATAGAACCCGTCGTACGCGGAGAGGTACGAGGCGACGAACCGCTCGTCGTCGTTCCAGAGAGTGAGCAGCGCCCCGGGCGGCATCGGCAGCTTCACCACGATCGCGCCGTCCTCCCCTGCGGGCGCCGGGTTCCCGCCCGCGTCGAGGACGCGTACGTCCCAGCCGGGCAGCGGCCAGGTGGGGGAGCCGGGCTTGGCGGGGGCCGTCTCGATGCCCACCGGGTTGGCGACGATCGGCCAGCCGGTCTCGGTCTGCCACCAGTGGTCGACGACGGGGATGCGCAGCAGGTCGCTCGCCCAGTGGTACGTCTCCGGGTCGAGGCGCTCCCCGGCGAGGAAGAGGTACTCCAGGCGGCTCAGGTCGTGGCCGCGCGCCAGCTCCCCCGCCGGATCGACCTTCTTGATGGCGCGGAACGCCGTCGGCGCCGTGAACAGCGTCTTCACCCCGTACTCGGCGGCCACCCGCCAGAACTGGCCCGCGTCCGGCGTCCCCACCGGCTTCCCCTCGTACAGGACGGTCGTCGCGCCGGCGAGCAGCGGCCCGTACACGATGTAGGAGTGGCCGACGACCCAGCCCACGTCGGACGCGGTGAACATCACCTCGCCGGGTCCGACGTCGTACACGGCCGCCATGGTCCAGCGCAGAGCGACGGCATAACCGCCGCAGTCGCGCACAACTCCCTTGGGCCTGCCGGTCGTTCCGGACGTGTAGAGGATGTACAGGGGGTCGGTGGCGGCCATCGGGACGGGCGCCGCCGGGCTCGCCGCGCGCATGGCCGCCGCCCAGTCCAGGTCTCGCTCACCCAACTCGGCAACGCACTGCGGCCGTTGAAGCACCACGCAGGTCTCGGGTTTGTGGGCGGCCAGTTCGACGGCCCGGTCGAGGAGCGGCTTGTACGGGACGACCCGGGCGCCCTCGATCCCGCAGGACGCCGAGACGACGACCTTCGGCGCGGCGTCGTCGATCCGCACGGCCAGCTCGTGCGCCGCGAACCCGCCGAACACCACGGAGTGGACCGCGCCGATCCGCGCGCAGGCCAGCATCGCGACGACGGCCTCCGGCACCATCGGCAGATAGACGACGACCCGGTCCCCGCGCCCCACCCCGAGCCCGGCCAGCACCCCGGCGAAGGCGGCGACCTGCTCGGTCAGCTCCGCGTACGTGTACGTGCGCCGCGTCCCCGTCACCGGCGAGTCGTACACCAGCGCGGGTTGCGCCCCGCGGCCCGCCGCGACGTGCCGGTCGAGCGCGTTGTGGCACACGTTCAGCTCACCGTCCGGGAACCACCGGTAGAACGGCGCCCGCGACGCGTCGAGCGCCCGCGCCGGAACCACGTCCCAGTCGATCCCCGCGGCAGCACCGAGCCAGAACCCCTCGGGGTCCTCGGTACTCGCGCGGAAGACTTCCTCGTACGACGCGCCGTACGGCCTCATCTGCGCCCCTCGCCTGTCGTCGGTACCCACTCGGCCCTTCGACGAGGTTGGCAGCGATCACCCCTCGGTCAATACCTCATCCCGACCTACACGACACCTCCTCAAATGCCCTCTTCGGGCGCTACCTTGCGTCATATGCACCGTGTCAATGACGCGGTGGTGCGCGAGGGGGCTACGTGTACGAGATGTCCAAAGGGGCCAATATCGGCCTGGCGTCCTTGGGGGAGGACACCGGTTCGGTCACCGTGAGCCTGAACTGGAGCAGCACCGCGGGGGATGGTGACGCGGATGTGTCCGTCCTCCTGCTCGGCCCTGGCGACAAGGTGCGCGGCGACGACGACTTCTACTTCTACAATCACCCGTCCGCGGCCGACGGGACTGTGCACCTCTTGGGGAAATCGCCCACGGGCGACGGCAGCGAGGACCGCATCGGACTCGACTTGGCGGCCATGCCCGAGGACGTCCGCCGCGTGGTCGTCGCGGCGAGTCAGTACGGATCCGGGGTCTTCGGCGACCTCGACGGCCTTCGGCTGACCCTCTCCGACCGGTCGGGCGAGACACTCCTCGGCTTCTCCATCGGCGACGCGAGCATCGAAACGGCTTTCGTGTTCGGCGAGTTGTACCGCAGGAGTGGCGAGTGGAAGTTTCGGGCCATCGGACAGGGCTACGAGACCGGGCTCGCGGGACTCGCCACTGACTTCGGGATCCACATCGTGGACGACACCGACACCGACACCGACACCGATAGCGGTAGCGGTAGCGGTAGCGGTAGCGGTAGCGGCAGCGACAGCGACTCGGGGAGGGCGACCGAGGCCCCCGTCCCGGCCTCGCCCGGGGCCGTCGACCCCGTGCTCCCGGGAGGCCGGTCACCGATGTCGGCGATGCCCGCGCAGCCGGGTCCGGTCGACGCGCCCTCGGCCTCCGCCCCGGCCGCCCCGCCGGCCCCCCTGGCCCCGCCTGCCCGCAGGACCACTGCCCGCACGGCGAAGAAGAAGGTCACGCTGCCCCGGGCCGCCAAGAAGTCCCTCGCGGAGAATGACGCGTGGAACCCCGCGAGACTCTTTCCCGTCCCGTCGTTCCGGAGCGACAAGGACCGGGAGATGCGGGCGACTTCGGTGCTGCTCGCGGTGATGACGGAGGTTCCCGAGTTCGGGCGGCGGCTCACGGCCGGTTTCGGCGCACCGGTCGGCCGTATGCAGACCTTCACCGAGGTCTCTCTGCCCAACGGCGACACCCCCAAGCGGCCGGACGGCGTGATCCGCGTCGAGCGGGCGGGCAAGCTGTGGACGGCGCTCCTGGAGACGAAGACCAACGGGAATCCGCTCAAGGCCGACCAGGTCCAGAACTACGTCGACATCGCGGCGCGCCGGGGTTACGAGGCCGTCATCACCCTCTCCAACGACGTGGCCCTGGAAGGCAGTCCCCTGGTCGACGTCAAGATCGACGGTCGCCGCAAGCACAAGGTGACTCTCTGGCACCTCTCCTGGGCCGAAGTGGCCCATCAAGCGCAGATGCTGATCCGGCACGAGGGCGTGTCCAACACCGCGCACGCCTGGCTGCTCCAGGAGTTGCTGCACTACCTGCAGCATGACAACTCCGGTTGCCACGGCTTCCAGAACATGGGGCCCACCTGGGTTCCGGTACGCAACGCGATCGACTCGGAGACCCTCTGCCACGGCGATCCGCGTACGGTCGAGGTGGTGGAGAGCTGGGAGCGGCTGATCCGGCAGGTCTGTCTGCGTCTCGGTGGGGAGCTCGGGCAGAAGGCGCTTCCCGTGCAGCGCAGCAGACGCGGCAGCGACCCCGCGGCCCGGCGGACGGTGCTGGCCGACCGGCTGTGCGCCGAGGGGCGGCTCGCGGCCGCGTTGCGGGTGGAGGGCTCGCCGGGGATCCTCGCGATCATCGCGGACCTGCGGACGGGGAAACTGCGGACCTCGATCGACGTGGCGCCTCCCGAAGGGAGCTATCCGCTGACCTCCGCGAAGCGGCTGCTCAAGGCGTTGACCCACGCTCCGGCGGATCTGCACGTGGAGACGTTGACCGACGGCGGAGGGGGGCCGCGCAGCTCCCTCGAGAGGCTGCGTCCCGAGCCCGGGGACCTGCTGCCGAGGGACGGTGCCACCATCACGGGCTTCCGGCTCTCCCTGTTCAAGGGGATGGGCGGGGCACGGGGCAACGCCGAGTCCGGTTTCATCCGCAGCGTCGACGATTCCGTGGACCGCTTCTACGGATCGGTGGTCACCCACCTCACCGAGCTGGACAACCGCCCGGCACGGCGGTCGCGGACGCCCGAGACCGCGATGCCCGGCTGACCCGTTCTCCGGTTCTCCGGTCAGGCCGTCACCGCGGTCAACAGGACCACCGCGTCGGTCAGGGCCAGCAGGCCGTGCCGTTCCTGGGGGATCGCGCGGAGTTCGTGCGGGGCCAGGTCGGTGTCGCCGGAGAGCGCGGTCAGGCGGACGCGGCCGCGCAGGACGAGGAGCGTGGCGGCCTGAGGGGCGTTGTGCTCCTCCAGGGCGCTGCCCTCCGTCAGCGCGATGACGCTCTGGCGCAGGGGGTCCTCGCGGACGAGGAGTTCGGCGCTGCGGCCGTGCGCGGAGCGGTGGGCGGCGGCCAAGTGGTCGTCGGCCAAAGCCGTGAGGTCGTACGGAGTCGTCGTCATGGCCTCAGGGTGGCCCGGACGGCGCCGGAACGCGACGCCACTCAGCCGATCGGTTCAGGGGCACAGGGCAAAACTCAGGGCCCAGGGCTCAGGGCCCAGGGCCCAGGGCTCCGGGCTCCGGGTTCCGCGTTCAGCGCTCGCGGCGCTCAGCTACAGCTCCCCACGGTCACCGCGCCCAGCTACAGCGCCCAGCACACCGCTCAGACCCGCCGCCCCGGGCAGCTATGACCGACGGTGTCCGCGAAGGCTCTGGCCAGTGGGGACAGGGCGGACCAGCGGCGGACCGCCCAGCCGACCTGGAGCGGTGGCAGGCAGGGGACCGGGAGCAGGGTCAGGCCGGGCCAGGGGTCGCCGCCGGGGCGGCGCAGGCCCGGCAGGTCGGGGACGACGGCGTGGCCGAGGCCCAGTTCGGCCAGGTGCACGGCGGTGTCCCAGTCGGCGATGCCGGTGCCGGAGGCGGGCCCCTGCGCGAGGCCGAGCTCGGCGAAGCGCTCGTCGAGATGGGCCCGGGACGTGGAGTGCTCGGGCGGGAGGATCAGCTGGGCGGAGGCCCGAAGATCATCGGGGTCCGCCAAGGGCCGCGCCGCCAGGTCGTCGTCGTCGCGGACCGCCAGCACCCAGGGCAACTCGACGACGGGGCGCAGTTCTATGCCGCGCTCGGGCGCCCCCATGGTGATCCACGCCAGGTCCAGGTCGTGCGCGGCCAGCGCCTCGAAGCAGCCGCGGCTGGAGCTGACGGTCTGGAACTCCAGGCTGACCTGGGGGTGTGTCCGGCGGAACGCGACGATCGCCTCCGCCATGAAGTGGCGCACGGAGGTGGCGCCCGTCGTCACCCGCACCGATCCGCTCTCGCCGCGCGCCAGATCGCCGAGGCGGCGCAGCGCGTGGTCGAGGGTGCCGAGTCCTTCGGCCGCCGCGGCGCGCAGGATGCGGCCCGCGGGGGTGGGCACGACGCCGCGGGCGTGCCGTTCGAGCAGGCCGATGCCGACTTCCTTCTCCAGCCGTTTGACGTGCTGGCTGACCGCGGACTGCGTACAGGACAGGTCGCGTGCGACGGCGCTGAGACTGCCCGCGCGGCAGACGGCGACGAAGACGCGGAGGTCGTCGAGGGTCACCGGCCCAAGCTACAGCTTGGGTGTGTGCAAGGGGATCCTAGGATTGACTTGGATAACGGGCAGGAGCACGATCAACTCGGGACGCGCCCAGGGCGGCAACCCGTCGTGGAGGTCGCGAACTCCCGCCGGGTGCCGACCCGTTCCGCTCCCCTGCCCCCCTCAGCCTGCCCGCACGGAGCGACCTCGTGGACATAGTCGAAGCAGTGGCGATCGGCGCCGCCGGAATCGCCGCGGGCGGTATCAACGCCGTCGTCGGCTCCGGCACCCTGATCACCTTCCCGACGCTGCTCGCCTTCGGTTACCCGCCCGTCCTCGCCAACGTCTCCAACAACGTCGGCCTGGTCCCGGGCGTGCTCAGCGCGGCCTACGGCTACCGGCGCGAACTGCGGGGCCAGCGCGGCAGGTTGCTGCGTTTCGGCGCGGCCTCCCTGCTCGGCGGGTTCGTCGGCGCCGTGCTCCTGCTGCGGCTGCCGGACGCCGCGTTCCGTGCCATCGTGCCCGTACTGATCCTGACCGCCTGCGTCCTGGTCCTGCTCCAGCCGCGCCTGAACCGGTGGACGAGCGCGCGCCGGCACGCCGGTTCGCGCGCCGACGGCGGCGTCCCCATGTGGCTCGGCGTCCTCGGTACCGGTGTCTACGGCGGCTACTTCGGCGCGGCCCAAGGGGTGCTCCTGATGGGCATGTTCGGCGCCGTGCTCCGCGACGACCTCCAGCGCCTGAACGCCGCCAAGAACGTCCTCGCCTCGCTGGTCAACGGCGTCGCCGCGGTCGTCTTCATCGCCGTCGCCGACGTCGACTGGACCGTGGCGGCGCTGATCGCGGCGGGCTCCACGGCGGGCGGCCTGATCGGCGCCCGCGTCGGCCGGCGGCTCCCCCCGGCCGCGATGCGCGCGATCATCGTCACGGTCGGCGTCTCGGCGTCGGCCCTGCTGATCGCCCGCTCGTGAACCCGCCGGTGCGCACACCGAGAGCCCGCAACTACCGGGTGTAGAAAGCCAGTTGTGCCTTCTTCTCCGGCAGCCGCACCTCGGGCAGATCTATCTCGGGGAGCACGATCTCGCCCGCCATCTCGAACCCGGCGCGGGCGAACAGCGCGATGGCCTTGTCGTTGCGGGCGTCCGGCTCGGCCACCAGGCGCTTGCGCCCCAGGCCGTCGAGGGCGTACGAGACGAGCACGGCCACCAGCGCCCTGGTGAACCCGTGCACGACGCCCCCCGCCCCGGCAGGGCCCAGCAGGAGGTGGACGCCGAGGTCCCCGCCCTGGACCTGGTAGCACTCGCTGACCCGGTCGGCCTCGGGCTCGTACGTCTGGAAGAGCGCGACGGGGACGCCGTCGAGCCGGACGAGGTACGCGTGATGCGTGTCGAGGGAGTCGAGGTGCGCGTATATCTCGCGTACGTCGTCACGGCCGATGCCCGTCATCCCCCAGAACCGGGCGCGTTCCTCACGCACCCACGCGTGCACCACGTCGATGTCGGCGCCGGTGGGGTCCAGACGCGTCAGCCGGAAGGTCCCGAACCCGTCGACGCGCTGCTCGTACTCGACACCCGCGACCCCCGCGACGGCATCAGCGCTGTCGGCGTTGTCGGCGTCGGCAGCGGGTGCGGTGGTGAAGTCGTTCGTCGCGTCCGGCACGGGGGGCTCCTGGGTGAGGCGGTCGAAGTCGGTGATCACCGGGGCGAGTTCGCCGCGCAGCCACATCGGCAACTGGTCCCGGTGGTGCGTGGAGTCCGGGTTCCCGGACGCGCCGAACGGCACGATCCAGCGGCTGTCGTCGCGCCGCGCGAGGTCCCACACGTACCGGGCCGCGGGGCCCCGCACGCTGAGGTCGGTCAGTCCGGGCACGCTCGACGTGGACAGTACGCAGTCGTGGTCGCCGTCGAGGGCCGGCCGGGCGGCGTCCGGGTCCGGCAGCGCCTGCCAGGGCGCGAGCCGGTGCAGCTCACCCCAGGTGGTGCCGGGGACGATCGCCGCTTCCTCGACCGCCGCGCGGACGGCGGCGAGCCGGTCCTCGTACGGCAGCCGCGCACCGGCCAGCAGGTGCTCCAGCGCGAACGCGATCCGGGGTACGAGCGCGAGCCACGGCCGGAACACCTCCGGATAGGCCGGCGCCAGGTCCGCCAGCGGCGCGAACAGCTCGTGCCGGGCCAGCCGCCGTACGACACCGGAGCGCACGCGCGCGTACGCCGCCGCCCGTACGCTGCCCGCCGCCATCCGCCGGTCCCAGTTCAGCAGTCGCTCCCGCAGCCCGGCCGCCGCGGGCGACAGCCCGTCGAGCTCTTCCACGAGCTCCAACAGGGGCTTGCAGGAGGCGAGTTCCGTGTCGGTGTGCACGGCGCCCATGTCCTCGGCGCCCCAGGTCTCCCGCTCCGCGAGCAACGCGCGCACACGGTGTGCCCGGTGCGGCGGCGCGAACTCGACGCCCAGCGGCGCGGCGAGGGAGCACTCGTTGGCCATGACGGCGACCCCGTCGACCTCGGCGCGCGGCAGGGGCCCGTACGTGCCCCGCCACGCGTGCCGTTCCTCCCAGGCGGGCACCACGCGCAGCATGTTCTCCTGGTCGCGCACGGGCACGGTCCCCGCGACCCGGTGCAGCAGCCCGCCCTCGGTGTCGGCGGCCAGGACGACGTTGACCGGCTCGGCCCAGCGGTCGAAGGCCCGGTCGACGTCGGCGACGGTGCGGGCCCGCAGCAGTTCGGGGAGTGCGGCGAAGCCCAGGTCGGCGTGGACGCGGGCGGGCTGGCGCAGGCTGACGCCCTCGCCCTCGTCGGGGCCGCCGATGACGACGACGCCGCGCGCGGTCTCGATCACCTCGACGGGCTCCCCGTCGGTGAGCCGCTCCACGTGCGCGTGGGCCGCCCGCCATCCGTCGGGGCCGAGGGCCTCCACGCCGCCGCCCGCCACGCGCCGCAGCCGCTCCCGGTACAGGTCCTGGTAGTCGGCCATGGCGTTGGTGATGGCCCAGGCGACCGAACCGGTATGCCCGAAGTGCCCGATGCCCGGCACCCCCGGCACGGCGAGCCCCACGACGTCGAACTCCGGGCAGGCGAGCCGCACTTGCTGGTACACGCCCGGGTCCTCGATGAACCGGTGCGGGTCCCCGGCGATGAGCGCGCCGCCCCCCGTGCTCCGTGCCCCGTCGACGAGCCAGCCGTTGCTCCCCGTGGTCCCGGGCCCGTCGGTGGCGAAGAGGCCGACGGCGTCCGCCCCGAGCCGCCGCGCGACCTCGTCCCGCCACAGCTTCGCCGGGAACCCCGCGAACAGCACGTGCGTCGACAGCCACACCCCGAGCGGCGTCCACGGCTCCCACCGCCCCGGCGCGACCCCGGCGCGCGCGAACTCCGGTGCGCGGGCGCCCCGGTGGCCGAGGCCGGCATTGACCCCGTCCACGTAGGCGGCCACCCACGCCCGGGTCTTCTCGTCCAGGGCGTCGTAGCAGCGCCGCGCGGTGTCGGCGAGCCGCGCCCGGCGGGCGAACCCGTCCCAGCCGAGCGCGCCGGCCCCCAGCAGGCCGGCCGAGGTGCCGAGCAGCCGGTGCCGCTCGACCTCGAGCTGCCAGGCGCGGTCGACGGCGGTCACCTGCCCCTGGGCGTAGGCGAGCGCCGAGGCGTCGCCCGCCCGCAGGTGCGGTATCCCGTACGGGTCCCGGAAGACTTCGAAGCGCGCTGCGCCGCCGACGGTCACGCGACTCCCACCCCTTCTCCACAATTCGTTAGGTGAGCCTAACCTAAATCCCCGTACGTGCGACGGGAGGGTCGCCCGGGAAGGTAGCTCCGCGGGGCCCGGTCGCAGCGCGTCCCCGGCGGCGCGATCATCGACGTATGGACGTCACCCTCCACCTCGCCCAGGAACCCGCCGCCGACGAACTGCTCGGGCGCAGCCCGCTCGCCGCGCTCGTCGGAATGCTGCTCGACCAGCAGGTACCCATGGAGTGGGCGTTCGCGGGCCCGCGCACGATCGCCGACCGCCTCGGCGCCGACGACCTCGACGCGCACGAGATCGCCGCCCACGACCCCGAGACCTTCGCCGCGCTGCTCTCCGCCAAGCCGGCGGTGCACCGCTACCCCGGGTCGATGGCCAAGCGCGTCCAGCAGCTCTGTCAGTACCTGGTCGACCGGTACGACGGTGACGCGAGCGCGGTGTGGGACGGCGTCGGCACCGGCGCGGAGCTGCTCGGCCGCCTGACCGACCTGCCCGGCTTCGGCAGACAGAAGGCCCAGATCTTCCTCGCCCTCCTCGGCAAGCAGCTCGGGGTGCGCCCCGAGGGCTGGCGCGAGGCGGCCGGCGCCTACGGCGAGGCGGACGCGTACCGCTCGGTCGCCGACATCACCGGCCCCGAGTCCCTCACGAAGGTCCGCGCACACAAACAAGAGATGAAGGCGGCGGCCAAGGCAGACAAAGCAGCCAGAACCGCCAAGACCCCCAAGGCCCCCAGCGCCTCCAAGGCGACATAGGCCACCAAGACCCCTCATAGCCCATGAGAGCGGATCTGGCCGCTCAAAGAGCACGTCACGGGCGGGGCCGGGGACAAGACGTAGATGAGCGCCGCCACGTCACGCCCGGGCCCGGGCCGCCCCGCCGGGGCCTGGGCCCGTGCGCTCGTACTGGTGCTCGTACTCGGGCTCGCCCTGCTGATCGCCCCCTCGATCGCGGCACCGGCGGAGGCACCGGCCCCGCGCCCGGCCGCCGCGTCCTCCATCGAGCCCGGCGAACTCCATCAGGACACCCCCGAGGCCACCCTCCGCCTCCCGACGGGCCACGCCACGCGCCTCCCCGAAGATCCGCGGCACCGCCGTCCGGCCCGGGCGGCCGCACCCGGCACCGGCCCCGCCGCACACCCGGCACGCCAGTCCCACCGCGCCCTGCGCACCGTCGTCCTGCGCTGCTGACGGATCCCCGCCCCGGATCCGTCACGTACCGACGCACGACTTCGGAAGGACACCCCATGCCCAAGGACCCGTACGCGGTGCTGCGCGCCCTGCTGCGCGCGGAGGCGGCGCGCGAGACCCGCGCGGCCAAGGCCGCCGCGCCCCCGTCGAAGAACCACCGGAGGGCTCAGACCTCGCAGGAGAAGAACGGACACTGAGGACGAGGGCCGGCCGACGACCCCAGAGGCGGCCGGCCCGCCACCCGACCGCGCCCGACCGCACCCGGCCGCGCCCAGACACGTCCCGGCCCGGGCGAACACGCACCCGCTCGTCAACACGGTGACCGCCGCTCCCCCGGACGAGCCCGCCTCGTTCACCGGTCCGCCCGCCATCGGCTCGCCGGACGCGTCCCCGGCCCTGCCCCGTCTTGAGTGTTCACACTTTGACCCGGTTCACGGCAGTATTTCCCAGACTCGCACTCCGTCTCCATGGCTGCGCCCGGAGAGCCTCGCCCGGTAGGCTTTCCGTGTGATCTTCAAGCGCATCGGAAACGGCCGGCCGTACCCCGACCACGGCCGGGAAAGCACCCGGCAGTGGGCGGACGTCGCGCCGCGCCCGGTCCGCCTCGATCAGTTGGTGACGACCAAGGGCCAGCTCGACCTCGAAACGCTGCTCGCCGAGGACTCCACCTTCTACGGCGACCTCTTCGCGCACGTCGTGAAGTGGCAGGGCGACCTGTATCTGGAGGACGGCCTGCACCGCGCGGTCCGCGCAGCGCTCCAGCAGCGCCAGGTGCTGCACGCCCGCGTCCTCGAACTCGGCTGACGCCCGCGGAACCGCACACAAGTCCGCATTGGCCCTTTTGGGTTGGCCTGACCGCCGAGCCGTGATCATTTAATAGGCATCACTGCTACGCGGCATTACGCTGCGCTCATGAGCATGCTCACTCCCCCCGGCATGGGCGGCAAGTACCGCATCACGGGGGACAAGTACCCCCGCATGCGTCGGGGCCGCTCGCGCAGCAGGATCGTGCTCGCCGTCGTCGCGTCGGTCGCCGTCATCGGCCTGATCGGCTGGGGATCGTTCCAGCTCGTCGACGTCTTCACCGGCGGCGGCAAGGCCTCGGCCGCGAGTTCGGCCACCGGCGCCTGCACGAAGCGGCCGGGCGCCTCGCCCACCCCCACGGGCTCCACGCACCCCGCGGACGCCAAGCTTCCCGCCCCCGCGCAGATCAAGGTGAACGTCCTCAACGCCACGCCCCGCGGCGGTCTGGCCAAGAAGACCGCGGACGAGCTGAAGAAGCGCGGCTTCGCGATCGGCGACGTGGGCAACGCGGCGAAGGAGTACGACAAGAAGGTCAAGGGCGTCGGCATACTCCTGGGCGCGAAGAGCGCGACCAGTGCGGCGCTGCCGGTGCTCGGTACGCAGCTGGCGGGCGCCGATCAGAAGACGGACACCCGTGCCAAGCCGGCCGAGGTCGACCTGATCATCGGCACCGCGTTCACGTCGCTGACGGCACAGCCCGCGGCGGACAAGGCGCTCCACGCGCTGACCCAGCCAAAGCCGGCGCCCTCTTCGTCGCCGTCCTGCCGATAGGCCGCCGGCCCACCGATAAGACGCCGGCCCGCCGACAACACGCCGGTCTGCCGACAAATAGCCGAACCATCGATAAGGGGCGCGGCTTCCCGCGCCCCTCTCGGGTCCGCTATTCAGCGGCCCCGTACATACGGTCACCGGCGTCGCCGAGGCCGGGGACGATGTAGCCGCTCTCGTTCAGCATCTCGTCGACCGAGGCGGTCACCACGGTCACCGGCGTCCCCGCCAGTTCCCGCTCCATGATCTCGACGCCCTCCGGCGCGGCCAGCAGCACCACGGCGGTGACATCGTCCGCGCCGCGCTTGATCAGCTCCTGGATCGCCGCGACGAGCGTGCCGCCGGTGGCGAGCATCGGGTCGAGCACGTAGACCTGCCGGCCGGAGAGGTCGTCCGGCATCCGGGTCGCGTACGTGGAGGCCTGCAGCGTCTCCTCGTCGCGCACCATGCCGAGGAAGCCCACCTCGGCGGTGGGCAGCAGGCGGACCATGCCGTCCAGCATGCCGAGGCCGGCGCGCAGGATCGGCACCACCAGCGGGCGCGGGTGCGACAGCTTCACACCGGTCGTCCGGGACACGGGAGTGTCGATGTCGACCTGCTCCGTGCGCACGTCCCGGGTCGCCTCGTACGCGAGCAGGGTGACCAGCTCGTCGGCGAGCCGCCGGAAGGTGGGGGAGTCGGTGCGCCGGTCGCGCAACGTGGTGAGTTTGTGCGCCACCAGCGGGTGGTCCACGACATGAATCCGCATGTCGTCAACAGTAACCGGGGCCCACGGCGCCGGCTCCCCCGCGCGGTGGCATCAACGGCCCGGCCCGGGGGAAAGTGGAAGGAACTCGTCAGCAGCGAGGGACTGGGGTGGTGGTGCGGCGATGCCCGACCAGAAGCGGCAGGAACGGCCCGTCGGAGGGTCGGTGCAGGAGGGTCCGGTGCCCGGGGAGCCCATGGCGTCGGACACCGAACGCAGGCGCCGGCGCGCCATGTTCCTGCGCGAACTGACCGAGGCGCGCGAACTGCGCGCCCGGGTCCAGCCGCGCCGCGCGCGGGCCGCACGGATGCGGCGCCAGATGAGGATGCGCACGTTTCGCTGGTGACGCACGGGTTACGTACAGGTGACGCGCCTCACACCAGCCCCTCTCGTCGGGGCGCGACGCGAACACAGCGCGCGGAAGACCTCTCTTGGAGCCGTACTTTCTGCCACGATTCCCAGTGGGCGGGGCGTGAACTGCGCTCCCCGTCTCCAAGACTGGGCCGGGGGGACCCCCGACCGGCACCTGAGACCAGTGGGAGAGTCACGGTGTACTTCGCCGCACTGCTCGCGCGCACCGAAGACAGGTGGGAAGCGAGCGATACAGAGCTCGACGACGTGGAGACCCTGTCGGACCTGTCCGACCTGGCCCGCGAGGCGTTGGCCGAGGCCGGCGCCGAGGACGACACCGTCCTCGTCTTCATCGAACAGGAGGACGCGTGGTTCGGCGTCGTCCGCGTGGACGGCGAGGACGACCCTCGTATCTACGTCTCGGACGCCGCCGCCGCCGCACGCAGCAGTTACGGCGAGATCCTGCTCACCGACGAGCTGCTCGGCAAGGATCCGGACGCCGTCGAGGACGACCTGGACGTTCTCGACCTGGACGGTACGGAGGACGGCGAATCGAAGTCGGCGGCCGACGACGGAGACGACGAGGACGACGTGAGCGACGTCGGCGCGAGTGCCGAGGTCGTGCCCGCCGGACCGCTCGGGGACACCGAGATCCTCGCCGATCTGGGCGTCCCGGAGAAGGAACTGCTGGCCCTCGACGGGGTGGACGCGCTGAGCGAGATCGCGGACGCGCTGGGCGCCGCGGAGGTGCTCGAGACGGTGCGCTGAGCGGACAGGGATAGATTCCTGGCCGTGACACCCCCCAAGCCCGAGACCCACTCCGTCCCCGACCCGGAACCCGACCCCTGGTCCGTGGCCGATCCCGTGCCCGACCCCGTACGGGATCCATGGCGGCCGGCCATGCGGCAGGCCCTGGCCGAGGCCGGGCTCGCCGCGGCCGGCGGTGACGTACCGGTCGGCGCCGTGCTCCTGGCGCCGGACGGGACGACCGTGCTCGCCGCCGCGCACAACGAACGCGAGCTGACCGGCGACCCCACCGCCCACGCCGAGGTCCTGGCGGTCCGGCGGGCGGCGGCGGTCGTCGGGGAGTGGCGGCTGACCGGCTGCACGCTCGTCGTCACCCTGGAGCCGTGCACCATGTGCGCGGGCGCCGTCGTCCAGTCCCGGCTCGACCGGGTCGTCTACGGCGCCCGCGACGACAAGGCCGGGGCGGCCGGCTCCCTGTGGGACGTGATCCGCGACCGGCGCCTCAACCACCGGCCCGAGGTCGTCGCCGGCGTACTCGCCGAGGAGTGCGCGCGCCCCCTCACGAGCTTCTTCCGGGATACGGATTTCAGAGCACGGCCCACCTTGGGCTAGGATTCCTCTCGGTAGCGTGTCCGAGCGGCCGAAGGAGCTCGCCTCGAAAGCGAGTGTGGGGAAACTCACCGAGGGTTCAAATCCCTCCGCTACCGCTGACAACGCCCCCCTTCCACGGGTTCACCGAGGAAGGGGGGCGTTCTGCGTGCCGTTCGGGGGTCCTCCGGGCGCGTCGGGGTGAGGAAACGGCAAAGGGCTTGTGCACATGGGTCGTTGGCCGCCGCGACCGGTCGTTCAATCAGACCGACAGAACAGGTGTCCGAGATAGACTCGCGCCCGGCAACAGGGGCCACACGGAGCACGGACGTGGCGCAGGCGCGGGCATGGGGAGGCCGAACGTAGTGCAGCCGAAGAAAATTGGTCTGTTCGTCGTGGTCGTCTTCGTGCTGTACGTGGTCATCACCGACCCCGCCACGGCCGCCGACTACGTCCAGATAGGCTTCGAGGGCGTCTCGTCCGCCGCGCGGTCCATCGGCGACTTCATGACCTGGGTCGCCAACGGCGGCAAGTAACCCCCGGCCCCCGAGCCCTCTGAGGGAGAGCACAGCCGTGATCCGCCATCTGGTCCTCTTCAAGCTCAACGACGGCGTGAGCCGTGACGAACCGCGTGTCGTCGAGGGCGTCGCCGCCTTCCGCGCGCTGGGCGAGCAGATCCCCGAGCTGACGTTCTGGGAGTGCGACTGGAACATCACGGACCGCCCCATCGCGTACGACTTCGCGATCAACTCGGCGGTCGAGGACACCGAGGCGCTGAAGCGGTACATCGAGCACCCCGCGCACCAGGCTGGTGTGGCGCTGTGGCGGGAGTTCGCCACCTGGGTGATCGCCGACTACGCGTTCTGACCGGCCCCCGCCGCCGCTGCCGGTCGGCCCTGCGGCCAAACGGCCCCTCGCTGGAACAGCGGGGGGCTTTTTCATGCCCTGATCCCTAACTGTCCCAACTTGCCCTGCAACACGAGGTTATTAGGTGCTTGCACACAGTGCACATGTCTTGTGATGCTATGACCGCTTTTGACCGATGAGTTGACGGATACAGAGGTGGGGTTGACCGTGCCGGCCAGTACTGCGCCTCAGGCACCGCCCGCGAAGACCACTCGCGGTGCCGACACACGGGCCCTCACACAGGTCCTCTTCGCTCAGCTCAAGGATCTGCCGCCGGGCAGCCCCGAGCACTCCCGGGTGCGCGGCGCGCTCATCGAGGCGAACCTGCCGCTCGTGCGATACGCGGCGGCCCGCTTCCGCAGCCGCAACGAACCGATGGAGGACGTCGTCCAGGTCGGCACGATCGGGCTCATCAACGCCATCGACCGGTTCGACCCCGAGCGGGGGGTGCAGTTCCCGACCTTCGCCATGCCGACCGTCGTGGGCGAGATCAAGCGCTACTTCCGCGACAACGTGCGGACCGTGCACGTGCCGCGCCGCCTGCACGAGCTGTGGGTCCAGGTGAACGCCGCGAGCGAGGACCTGACCACGGCCTTCGGGCGCTCCCCCACGACCGCCGAGATCGCCGAGCGGCTGCGCATCGCCGAGGACGAGGTGCTCGCCTGCATCGAGGCGGGGCGCTCGTACCACGCGACGTCCCTGGAGGCCGCGCAGGAGGGCGACGGGATGCCCGGCCTGCTCGACCGGCTCGGCTACGAGGACCCCGAGCTGGACGGCGTCGAGCACCGCGACCTCGTCCGGCACCTGCTCGTCCAGCTGCCCGAGCGCGAGCAGCGGATCCTGCTGCTGCGCTACTACAGCAACCTCACGCAGTCACAGATCAGCGCCGAACTGGGCGTCTCCCAGATGCACGTGTCAAGACTCCTCGCCCGTAGTTTCGCTCGACTTCGATCCGCAAACAGGATCGATGCGTAGCTGGAACGGGTAGACCGTACCCACGGGGATTTCCCGCGGAAAACCCCGTCCCCTTTGGCCACACCCCCTGCATCCTGCGGTGATTCGCCCCTTCCATGTCGACATGTCACTACAGCGTGTTGCCGACATGTGACATTCTGCTGGAACGGCGTTTGGCGCGGCTCCACGTCCGGTATTCAGGTGGAGGCTGCGCTCCTACCTGACGGGAGCGTCCGCCGCGACCGTCCGCGACCTCAAGGGGGTGGCATGTCCGCAGACCAGGGCAGCTCGAAGGTGCTCACGCTCACGCCCGGCGCGTCCGATGACGCGAGTGCGTCCACGACCGCCGTGCTGATCGACACTCCTGTTCCGGCCTTGCTTCCGGCGCAGGCGCCACAGACCCCCGAGCCCACCGTGGCCGCGGCGCCGTCCCCGCCGGCCGTGTCGTCCCCGCCGACCGTGTCGACAGTGTCGACCGTGTCGACTGCGTCTATCGACACCCGCACCCTGTCCCGCTCCCTGTTCCTGCGCCTCGCCGCGCTCGACGAGCAGTCGGCGACCAGTGCCGAGCGGGCCTACGTCCGCGACACCCTCATCGAGCTGAACCTGCCGCTGGTGCGGTACGCGGCGGCCCGCTTCCGCAGCCGCAACGAGCCGATGGAGGACATCGTCCAGGTCGGCACGATCGGGCTGATCAAGGCGATCGACCGGTTCGACTGCGAGCGCGGCGTCGAGTTCCCGACCTTCGCCATGCCCACCGTGGTCGGCGAGATCAAGCGCTTCTTCCGGGACACGTCCTGGTCGGTGCGGGTGCCCCGGCGCCTTCAGGAGCTGCGGCTCGCCCTGACCAAGGCCAGCGACGAACTCGCGCAGAAGCTGGACCGTTCGCCCACCGTCCCCGAGCTCGCCGCGGTCCTCGGCGTCTCGGAGGAGGACGTGGTCGACGGCCTCGCGGTGGGAAACGCCTACACGGCGTCCTCGCTGGACTCGCCCGCCCTGGAGGACGACGGCGGCGAGGGCTCGCTCGCGGACCGGCTCGGCTACGAGGACACGGCGCTCGAGGGCGTCGAGTACCGGGAGTCGCTGAAGCCGCTGCTGGCCAAGCTGCCGCCGCGCGAGCGCCGGATCATCATGCTCCGCTTCTTCGCCAACATGACGCAGTCGCAGATCGGCGAGGAGGTCGGCATCTCGCAGATGCACGTCTCCCGGCTGCTGACGCGGACGCTGGCGCAGCTGCGCGCGGGCCTGATCGCGGACTGACGCCCCCTCTGCCGGGTCCCCCGGCCCCACTTCGCCGACGCCCGTCGGTTCGTGGGGTGTGCGGGGTTCCTAATTGACGGGTCGTCAGAGACACTGGCGCGATGTTGCGGACGTGGGTACGAGGGCGTCGCGGGGCCGCCGTAGGGGCCGCCTCCGCCGCCATGGTCTGTCTCGGCGCTGTCGCCGTCTTCGGCGGGGGCGAAGGACCGGACGGGTACGCCGCCGTGGGAGCCGCCGGAGGCTCCCCCGCCGAAGCCGGGCCGAGCGTCGCGCCCACCGGAGAAGTACGGCTCGTGCCGCTGGACCCGGCCGAGCCCGGCTCCCCCCGCTCCCCCCAGCCCCGCCAGGCACCCGCGGCTCCGGCCGCACCGGGCGCGAAGGGCACCGGGACCGAGGAGGGCGCCACCCCCGAGGCAGGGGCAGGGGCGGGCACCGCCGGCGCCACAGCGCCGGGCGCACCCGGCAGCGGGTCGACGTCCGGGGCCGTCGGCACGGGGAGCGGCAGCGGCACCCCTGGAGAGAGCGGCACCGCCACCCCCGGATCGGGGACCAACGCCCCTGCTTCACCCGGCGGTTCAGCCCCGGCGAACGGCTCCACGCCGTCCCCCGCCGGGCCCGCCGCCCTCAAGGTGAGCGCACCCGCTCTCGCGGACGCCGACAAGCGCTGGTGCCAGGACGTGACCCTGACGCTCCGCAACTCCGGTGGCAGCGCGGTGCGTTCGGGCACGGTGACGTTCGGGGCGCACATCATCGGCTCGCTCGGGATCGACTGGGCGACCGTCGAGTCCACCGAGAAGCTCCCCGTGCCCCTCGGGGCCGGGGAGGAGAGAGAGAAGACGTGGACCGTCTGCGTCGAGTCCTGGCGGGTCCCGCTCGGGATGCATGTCGAGACCCGCGTCGTCTCCGTCGACTGGAAGTAGCCGGGCGCTACCGCCCGGAAGTGACCGGCCGCTGCCGGGACGTACGTCCTACTTGAGCGCCAGCCACGCCACCGCCGCGATCACGACGACCGCGACCACGATGCCGAGGATCAGGCCGGCGCCGGGTCCGGACTTGACCGGAGCGGCCTGCGCGCGCGGGGTGGGGGTGCCGCCCTCGTCGACGAAGGCGCGGAACATCTGGGTGCTGCCCGCGGGGTCGTAGTTGCCTTCGGGGTTCTGGCCCTGGGGGTTGTTTGCCATGGGCCAGGACCCTAGCGAATCGGCGCCACGGGCGCCACAGTCCTCCCGGACCTCACTTGAGCTGCGGCTTTACTCTCCCACACCTTGCCTTTGCCGCGATTTTAGGGTTGAACGTCCCTTTTAGTTTGCCTGCGGCAACCAACTGGTTCTATGGTTGCCCTAAGCAACGAATAACATCCTGGTCAGGAGGTGCTGTGGCCGCACAGCGTCATTACGACGAGCTGGCTCGACAGCTCAGTGCCTTCGGCGCCGTCAAAAGGGATATGGCACGCATCCTGCCCCACGACTGCCCGGCCGGCTCGGCCGCCGTCCTCACGCTCATCGAGCGGTACGGCGACATGCGGATGAGCAGGCTGGCCGAGCTCCTCGCGGTGGACATGTCCGTGGCCAGCCGCCACGTGGCCCACACCGCCGACCGCGGCTGGATCGAGCGTCGCCCCGACCCGGCTGACAAGCGCTCGCGCATTCTCACCCTCACCGCCGAGGGACACGAGCGGATGGAAGACCTCAATGTGCGGACGACCGAGCTGCTCGCCGACCGGCTGAGCGACTGGTCCGACGACGAGGTCAACCAACTGATCGCTCTGATGACGCGGCTGCGCGACAGCTTCGGGGACTGCCGGACGACGGCGTCCCGCGGACAGTTCCCCGGCGCCGCGCAGGCCCCGGCCTCAGTTCAGACCACCCGTACACCCGCGTAACGTAAGAAAAGGAATCCCATGGCAACATCCACACCGTCCGGTGTGCGGGGCAGCCATGCCGCCAAGCACGGAGGCGCGCCTTCCGACGGCGGCGCTCCGATGACACACCGGCAGATCATGGAGGCGCTGTCCGGGCTGCTGCTCGGCATGTTCGCCGCCATCATCTCCTCGACGGTCGTCACCAACGCCCTCCCGGAGATCATCGGCGACCTGGGCGGCGGTCAGTCCGCCTACACCTGGGTCGTCACCGCCTCGCTGCTCGCGATGACGGCCACCACGCCCCTGTGGGGCAAGATGGCCGACCTCTTCAGCAAGAAGGCGCTCGTCCAGATAGCCCTGATCGTCTACGTGGCGGGCTCCGTCATCGCCGGTCTCGCGCAGAACCCGACGATGCTGATCTCCGCGCGTGCCATCCAGGGCATCGGCGCCGGTGGTCTCTCCGCCCTGGCGCAGATCGTCATGGCCGCGATGATCTCCCCGCGTGAGCGTGGCCGTTACTCCGGCTACCTGGGTGCGACGTTCGCCGTCGCCACCGTCGGCGGCCCGCTCATCGGCGGTGTCATCACCGACACCAGCTTCCTCGGCTGGCGCTACTGCCTCTACGTCGGTGTGCCGTTCGCGCTCATCGCGCTGATCGTGCTCCAGAAGACGCTGCACCTGCCGGTCGTGAAGCGGAAGGTCAAGGTCGACTGGGCCGGCGCCTTCTTCATCACCGCCGCGGCCTGCCTGCTGCTCCTGTGGGTCACCTTCGCTTCCGACAAGTACGACTGGCTGTCGTGGCAGACCTACACGATGGTCGGCGGCTCGATCGTGCTCGTGCTGCTCTTCGTCCTGGCCGAGTCCAAGGCGTCCGAGCCGATCATCCCGCTGCGGCTCTTCAAGAACCGCACGATCACGCTCGCCTCGATCGCCTCGCTGTTCGTCGGTGTCGCGATGTTCGCGGGCACCGTGTACTTCTCCCAGTACTTCCAGCTGGCGCGCGACAAGTCGCCGACGATGTCGGGTGTCATGACGATCCCGATGATCGGTGGCCTGTTCATCTCGTCCACCGTCTCCGGCCAGGTCATCACCCGGACCGGCAAGTGGAAGGCGTGGCTGGTCGCCGGCGGCGCGTTCCTGACCGCGGGCCTCGGGCTGCTCGGCACCATGCGGTACGACACCCCGTACTGGCGCATCGCGATCTTCATGGCGCTGATGGGTCTCGGCGTCGGCATGATGATGCAGAACCTCGTGCTGAGCACGCAGAACCAGGTCGCGCCGAAGGACCTCGGTTCCGCCTCCTCCACGGTGACGTTCTTCCGGTCCCTCGGTGGCGCCATCGGCGTCTCGGCGCTCGGCTCCGTCATGACCACCCGCATCACCCACTACGCCACCGACTCGATCGGGTCCCTCGACCCGAAGGAGCAGGCGGCGGCCGCCAAGTCGGTCGGCGGCAGCGCGATCCCGAACATGGATCTGCTGCCCGAGCACATCCGCACCTGGCTGGAGAGCGCCTACGGGCACGGCATCGCCGACATCTTCCTCTACGTCGCGCCGATCGCCTTCCTGGCCTTCATCGTCACCATCTTCATCAAGGAGGTTCCGCTGCGTACGTCCGGTGCTCTCCAGCAGGCCGCCGACGCCGAGTCCGGCACCCCGGCCCCGGCCACCGCCGCCCAGCCCGTACAGGGCCAGGACGAGCGGGTGCCGAGCCTGGTCGGCGCGGGTGAGCCCGCCGCCGACACCCAGACCCAGCGGCTCTCCGCCGTCGCCGCCACCACCGGGGACCTCCCGGCGCAGGCGCTCGGCAGCGGCACCCCGGTGCGCGGCTTCGTCCGCGGCGCCGAGTCCGCCCCGGTCCCGCGGGCCGCGGTCACGCTGATCTCCCTCGGCGGCCGCCAGCTCGGCCGCGCGGTCGCCCAGGGCGACGGCTCCTACGGGGTCGACGCCCCCGGCGCAGGCTCCTACGTGCTGATCGCCTCGGCCGACGGCTACCAGCCGCAGGCCTCCACCGTCGTGGTCGGCGAGGAGCCGGTCACGTACGACATCCTGCTCAGCGGCACGAGCGGGCTGAGCGGTGTCGTCAAGGCCGCGGAGACCAAGGCCGCCGTCGTCGGCGCCATGGTGATCGTGACCGACGTCCGCGGTGACGTGCTCGCCACCGGGCTCTCCGGTCAGGAGGGCGAGTTCACCTTCGCCGAGCTGGTGCCCGGTGCGGTGACCGTCGCGGTGAACGCGGCCGGACACCGTCCGCTCGCCCTGCCCGTCGAGGTCGGCGGCACGGGTGTCACCCGCGTCGAGATCGAGCTGAACTCCGGCTCCCAGGTGCAGGGCACCGTGCGGGCCGCGGGCCGTTCGCTGAACGACGCGCGGGTCACGCTCATCGACGCCGCGGGCAACGTCGTGGCGACGTCGACGACCGGTGAGGACGGCGCGTACGCCTTCACCGACCTCGACGGCGGCGAGTACACGGTCATCGCGACCGGTTACCCGCCGGTGGCCACGCACCTCAGCGTGCAGGGCAGCGGCGTCGACGGTCACGACATCGAACTCTCGCACCCCGGCGAGTAGTTCGCGTAGTCCCTTCAAGGCCCCGGACCGGGCGGCTCACGCTTCGAGCGGAGACGTGAGCCTCCCGGCCCGGTTGTGGGAAATGGGCCCCGGACCCGGTGGCGTCGTTAACGGCAGGGGACGGCCGCAGACGTCACGGGCCGGGGCCCGTTCGCGTCCGGGGATCGCCCGATTCCCTTACGTGTGTGAGAACTTGAGCTAGGAGTTGTGACTGATGGGACTGAGTGCGCGGATCCGTACGCGGGACGGCTGGGCCCTGCCGCACGCCGTCGTCACGGTGACCGACATGACGGGCGCGCAGGTGCTGCGCGCCGAGGCCGACGACGAGGGGGCCGTGCACGACGCGACCACCCTCACCCCCGGCCCCTACACCGTGATCGTGACCGCCGTCGGGTACGCCCCCGCGGCCTCCACCGCGCTGGTGACGGCGACCGGCCGCGCCGAGGTGGGCGCGGTCGTACTGGCCCGGCAGGGTGGCGCCGAGCTGCCGCCGCCCGGGCCCTGGACCGTCGACCCGGCGCACTCCTCGGTCGCGGCGACCGCGCAGCACCTGGGCATCACCAGCGTGCACGGCCGGTTCACCGACTTCACCGCCCGCGTCGACATCGCCCAGGACGTGGAGAAGTCCCGCGTCGAGGCCGTGATCAAGGCCGCGTCCATCGACACCGGCAACGGCATGCGCGACGGCCACCTGAAGTCGCCGGACTTCCTGGACGTCGAGACGCACCCCGAGATCACCTACCGGTCCACCTCGCTGAGCCCGGCCGGGCCCGACCGCTGGACCGTCCACGGTGAGCTGAGCCTGCACGGCGTGGTCCGCCAGGTCGACCTCGACCTGAGCTACCTGGGCACCGGCGCCGACCCGTGGGGCGGCACCCGTGCGGCGTTCAAGGCGACGGCCGAGCTGAAGCGCGAGGACTTCGCCATGAACTACAACCAGGTCGTCCAGGCCGGCATCGCGGCGATCGGCGCGACGCTCAAGGTGGAGCTGGACATCCAGGCGGTCCAGGGCGACGCGCTGCCGCAGGTCTAGGGTCAGCCGGGTCAGCCGGGGAGGCGTTCGACGAACTCGCCCCGGCGCGGCGGCACTCCGCCCACCCGGGTCACCAACTGGACGCACAGCTCCCGGAGTTTGATGTTCTCGTCCTGGGAGCGGCGGCTCAGCAGGCCGAGCGCGGCGTCCGCGTCGCACCGGCGCTGCGTCATCACGATGCCGATGGCCTGGTCGATGACGCTGCGCGAGAGCATCGCGGCGCGCAGGTCGAGGCCGACCTCCCGCTCGTGCTCGATCCGCAGCGCCACAGCCACCGCGCCGGAGGCCTGCGCGGCGAGCCGGCGGGCGCTCTCCCGCCGGTCGCGGAAGGCGTCGCGGTTACCGGCGTAGAAGTTGAGCGCGCCGTAGACGCCGTGGTTCAGGGTGAGCGGCAGCGCCAGCATGGACCGTACGCCGCGCTCCCGGGCCTCGGCGGGGAACGGAGCCCAGCGCTCCTCCGCCCCGAGGTCCGGCGCGTGCTGCTCGGCGCACTCCCTGGCCGCCGTGACGCACGGCCCGGTATCGGCCTCGTACTGGAGCTCGTCGAGGCCGCTCACCAGTCCCTCGCTGGCCGCGACGGTGCGCAGCCGGTCGGCGCGGTGCAGCGTGACGCTGCACGCGCCCGGCTCCACGACGTGCGCGGCGCGCTCGGTCAGTTCCTGGAGGAAGCCGTCGAGACCGTCGCACTCGGCGAGCGCCCGGTAGAGGGCCCCGGTGTCGAGGGTCCGCGGTTCGGCTCGGCCGTTCTCGCTCACTCCGGCTGGGGTCTCGGCGGGACTGTTCATTCCCTACAGATGTCCCGTAATCGGGTGCTCACGCTTCGCGAGAGGGCGCCGCGGCGTCCACGTACCGCTGCGCCAGGTCTCTGAGCTTTATGTTCTGCTGCTGCGACGCCCGCACGAGATGGGCGAACGCCTCGGCCGCGTCGACGCCCTCGCGCGCCATGAGCAGCCCGGTGGCCTGTCCGATGAGGTCCCGGGTGCGCATCGCCTCGGTGAGCTGTTCCTGCACGGTGGCGGAGTCGTGCGCCAGCGAGACGTGTGCCGCGAGCATCCGGCTCACGCGCAGGCTCGCCTCGTCGTGGCCGCCCGGTTCACGGCCGTACAGCATGAGGGCCGTCAGCCGGCGCCGGTCGGTCCGCAGCCGCAGCGCGAGCACGGAGCGCACACCGAGTACGCCCAGGCTCTGCCCCGGGCCCTGCACGGCGGCGGTGTCGTCGAGGGTGGCGACGGGCGCGGTCCACAGCTTCTCCCAGAAGGCGCGGTGGCCCGGCATCCCGGTGAGCGCCTGGGCGCTGCACGCGACGTCGTCGCTCCAGGTGACGGATTCGGGTACGAGGTCGCGCCCGACGGTGACGATGCCGGCGTGGTCGGTACCCGGCACCAGATGTACGGCGAGGCGTACGGCGGTGCGCAGGGTGGCACGGGGGCCGGTCTGCTCGTGCAGCTGTCGAGCTGCGACGGTGATCGCCTCGGCCAGCCGGAAATCGGCAACCGAGGGCGGCACTTCGGGAAAACTGGGCGCAACCACCACGAACCTCTTCAGCGAGCATGACCAAATGGCCATGCGCGGGGAGAGCTCCGCAGCACATTCCCGACTGCGAGCGCAGGACGGATCAAACTCTAGCCGTTTCCTTAACAAGACGTGGATTTCGCAAGGAGGACGACGCGGTGCCCCCATCGGTGGTGCAATGGATGTGGGTCAGGAAGCGGCTCGACGTCCCCCGACCGACCACCAGTACCGGTCTGGCAGGTGAGCCCCCGTGGCCACACCCCTTCATCTGGCGCCCGTCGACATCGCGGACCGCACGCTCATCGCGTTCCCGCCCGAGATCGACCTGGGCAACGCGCGGGCCCTGCTCGCCGAGGCATGTGCCCTCGCCGACGAGCGGTCCGGGCAGCGCCGGGAGTTCGTCCTGGATCTGACCCGCACCACGTTCCTCGACTCCCAGGGCGTACGGCTCCTGCTCGACCTGCGCCGCCATCTCCAGGACCGCTACGGCGCCCTGATGCGGGTGGCGGTCCTCCCGGGCGGGCCGGTGCACCGGGTGCTGACCCTCTCGCAGGTGCGGCGGGACGTGCCCATGCACGACAGCGCGGAGGAGGCGCTGAGGGCCGGCGGGGTGTGAGCGGCGCGCGCGCCGGGTGCGGCTTACGCTGGGATCATGGCTCCGAACATCGCGACCAACACCCGTGTCCCCCTCGCCGAGTTGCTCGACTTCGTACGCCCCCGTCACCGCGCTCTGCTGATCACCGCCCGCGCCGACGGCACCCCGCAGGCCTCACCGCTGACCTGCGGGGTCGACGACTCGGGGCGGATCGTCGTCTCGACGTACCCCGAGCGCGCCAAGACGCGCAACGCCAAGCGGAACCCGCGCGTGAGCGTGCTGGTCCTCAGTGACGAGTGGAACGGCCCGTGGGTCCAGGTCGACGGGACCGCCGAGGTCCTCGACTCCCCCGATTCGGTCGAGCCGCTGGTCGAGTACTTCCGGAACATCTCGGGCGAGCACCCGGACTGGGACGAGTACCGGGAGGCCATGCGCAAGCAGGGCAAGTCGATCATCCGCGTGACCCCCCGACAAGTGGGGCCCGATCGCCACCGGTGGCTTCCCGGCGCGGCTGGCACCGCAGGACTGACACCGGCGCGGGCCGGCGCGGCGCCGTCAGCGGGCGGCGGCCTCCTGGGCGACCAGGGTCTCGATGCCCGCGACGAGCAGGTCGAGCGCGACCTGGAAGTCCGCGTCGCGCATCTGCTCGACCGTCAGGCCGCTCTCCACCGCGGCCACCATCTCCTCGGCCTGCCGGAAGTCCTCGGCCATCTCCGGCGGCACCCGGAACGCCGACATCGCCTCGCGGAAGTAGTCGTCCTGGGACAGTCCGGCCTCGGCGCACCGCTGACGGAAGTGGCCCTCGATGGTGCCGTAGCCGTAGACGAACTGGAAGACGGAGGCGATGGCGCCGCGCTGCCGGGCGAGGGAGAGCCCGGTGGCGGCGACGACCCGCTGGACCGCGCGCGAGAACCGCAGCGAGTTCGGCCCGATGTTGAGGTAGTTGCCCATCTGCGGCGAGATCCAGGGGTGGCGGACGATCAGATCCCGGTAGACGCGCGCCAGTTGGCGTACCTGCACCCGCCAGTCCCCGGCGTCGACGGCCGCCGGCTCGGGCACCACCAGCTCGCCGAAGACCCGGTCGAGGGCGAGTTCCAGCAGGTCGTCCTTGGTGTCGACGTACCAGTACACGGACATCGCGGTGACCCCCAGCTCGCCCGCCAGGCGCCGCATGGAGAACTTGCCGAGCCCCTCGGCGTCGAGCAGCTTCACCGTGGCCTCGGTGATCCGGTCCCGGTCGAGGCCGCTGGGCTGCTCGCTGCGCCTGGTACGCGCCGCCTTGGGCTCGGACTCCTCCAGCCAGACGCTCATCCGCGCTGCCTTCGCCATGGCGCACCCTCCCAGAGTTCCTCGTTCGCGGGTGCGGGCGGACCTCCCGCGGAATCCGTCCGTCCGCCCGCTGTCGATGCTATGCCGAAGCCACCGGGGCAGAGTCTGCCCTCTCGGCCCGCCGCAGCAACGCCGCGGCGAGCAGTCCGCCGACGAGCACGGCGACGGCTCCGACCATCTGGCTGGTCTCCAGGCCCGAGGCGAACGCGTCGGCGATCCGGGCCCTCTCCGCACCCGGTCGCGCCGCCGCGAGCGCCGCCGGGAGCGAGGCAGCGGTGACCGGGACGAGCGCCGCGAACCGGGCGTTGAGTACGGCGCCCAGGACGGCGACGCCGAGCCCGTTGCCGAACTCCGCGAGGGTGCCGTTGACGCCCGCGCCCACGCCCGCCTTCTCCGGCGGGATCGCGCTCATGATGGCGTTGGCCATGGCCGGCATCGCCAGGGCGATCCCCGCGCCCATGATGATCAGGCCCGCCAGCATGCCGCCGTAGTTGTCCCCGCCGAGCAGCGAGATCGCCGCGAGCCCCGCCGCCAGGCAGGTCATGCCGGAGGCGATGGTCAGCGGCGTGCCCATCCTGGGCAGCAGGCGTGCGCCGATGCCGGTGAGGTTGAGCACGACGACGGTGAGGGCGAGCGGCGCGGTCCGCAGCCCCGCGTCCAACGGCCCGTAGCCGAGCACGAACTGGAGGTGCTGGGTGAGCAGGAACAGCGAGCCGCCCATGCCGAACGCGACCAGGACGGCCCCCGCCACCGCGCCCGTGAACCGCTGGTTGCGGAAGAAGTGCATGTCCAGCATCGGGTACGGGATGCGCAGCTCCCACGTCACGAACGCGGCCATGACGACGACGCCGATCGCGGCCGAGGTGAGGGTGGTCGTGGACGTCCAGCCCTCGCCGGGCCCGGAGATGATCGCGTAGACGATCCCGGTCATACCGATCGTGGAGAGCACGGCGCCGAGCAGGTCGGGCCGGTCGCCGCTGGGGTTCTTCGACTCGGGCACGAGCGCCAGGACGGCGATGAGCCCGATGACCGCGACCGGGATGTTGACGAGGAAGATCGCGCCCCACCAGAAGTGGTCGAGCATCACGCCGCCGAGCAGCGGGCCGACGGCGAAGCCGAGCGAGCTGACCGTCGCCCACAGGCCGATCGCCCGCACCCGCTCGGCGTCGTCGAAGACCTGGACGACGACGGCGAGCGTCGTGGTCCCCAGCAGCGCGCCGCCGATGCCCATGCCCGCGCGGGCGGCGATCAACTGCCCGGTGGAGTCCGCCAGCCCGGCGACGAGCGAGCCTGCACCGAACAGGACGAGCCCCGTCGCGAGCATCTTCCTGCGCCCGTAACGGTCGGCGGAGCTGCCCGCGGTGAGCAGCAGACCCGACTGCACCAGCGAGTACGCGCTGATGACCCACTGGATGTCGGACGTCGACGCGTGCAGCTCCTTGGTGAGGGAGGGGATCGCGACGTTCAGCACGGTGTTGTCGAGCAGCACGGTCAGCTGCGCGAGGCAGATGACACCGAGGATCAGCCAGCGCTGGGGGTGGCTGGTGCCCGGTCCGGGTTCTGTCGTGTTCTCGGTGGTCGTCGTGGTCATGCGTCCCCCTTGCCTCTACGGTGTACAGCTTGTTGCGCTCTACACTGTAGAGGGCAAGCCTTACGGTGTACAAGAGGGTTTTCCGCATACGGTTCCGGCATGCCGACGCGCACCCGAGCACTGCCTCCCATGGCCCTGTCCGCGGCCCTCCTCGGACTCCTCGCGACCGCACCGCCCGCGGCGGCGGCGACCCGGCACCACGGCTTCGTCCCGCTCCGGATCGCCACGTACAACATCCACGCCGGGTCCGGCATGGACGAGGTCTTCGATCTCGACCGGCAGGCGGCGGCGCTCCGCGCGCTCCACGCGGACGTGATCGGCCTCCAGGAGGTCGACGTGCACTGGGGCGCGCGCAGCCAGGGCCTCGACGTGGCCCGGGAACTGGCCGGGCGGCTCGGCATGCGGGTGTCGTTCGCCCCGATATACAGCCTCGACCCGGCGACGGCCGGCGGGCCGCGGCGCGAGTTCGGGGTGGCCGTGCTCTCCCGGTATCCGATCCGGGCCGCCGCGAACCACGAGATCACCCGCCTGTCCACGCAGGACCCGAACCCCGTGCCCGCACCGGCGCCCGGCTTCGGCGAGGTCACGCTGAAGGTGCGCGGGGTGCCGGTCCAGGTCTTCGTGACGCACCTCGACTACCGGCCCGACCCGGCGGTCCGGGTGGCACAGGTCGCGGACACCCGGCGGATCATGGCGAGCGAGCGGCGCGCCGTCCCGGGGGCGCGCCAGGTGCTGCTCGGCGACTTCAACGCGAGCCCCGAAGCGCCCGAACTCGCGCCGCTGTGGCGGGAGTTGCGGGACGCGGGCCCGGCCGAGGGCGGCTCCTTCCCGGCCGCCGCCCCGGTACGGCGGATCGACTACGTCGCGGCGGGGGAGGGGGTCCGGGTGCGCTCGGCCGCGGTACCGGACGAGCCGGCGGCGTCGGACCACCGGCCGGTGGTCGCGGAGGTGGCGGTGCGCCGGTAGGGCGCCGACGAACGACACGGGCGGGCGGCCCTACCCCGAGCCTGGTCAGTTCTTGGGGCAGGGCCGGAACCCGGTCAGCTCTTGGGCTGGGTCAGGTCGTAGAACGTGGCGCTGCCGACCGTCACCTTCTTGAAGTTGTCCTCCACCCACGACGTGATCTTCGCCGCCGAACCGGAGGAGGACCCGCCCATGCCGCCACCGGAACCGCTCCCGATGAAGTAGTGGATCTTCCCGTCCTCGACGTACTGCTTGAACTGGGCCAACGTCGGGGAGGGATCCGTTCCGTTGAAGCCGCCGATCGCCATGACGGGGTCGCCGGTGGCCAGCTGATAGCTCGCCTGGTTCTGCGAACCGACCGTGGCCGCCGCCCAGGTGTAGTCGTCGGCGTCCTTCTCCAGGAGCTTCTTGGCCTTGGCATTGACCTCGGCGCCGTTGAGCAGGCCGCCCATGCCGCCGCCGCCGCCGGCGGGCCCGCCCTCGCCCATGCCGGTGGGCATACCGCCCTTCTGCTGGGCGCCCGCCGAGCCCTGGTTCTGGTTCTGCTGGCTCTTGTTTTGGGTCTGCTGGTTCTGGCCGGGCATCCCGCCGCCGGGGAAACCACCGGCCTGCTGCTTGCCCTGCTGCCCCTGGCCCGTGGGCGGCCGCATGCCACCGCCGCCGGGGCCACCGCCCCGGCCGCCCCCGCCCCCGCCGGGGCCGCCGCCGCCCATCATGCTCGCCCCGGACGGCCCGGCCGTCACGATCGAGCCGGTGTGCCCGGTGTTCAGCGTGCTGAGGGTGTACGCGGTCGGCGCCGCCAGGGCGGTCACCAGGCCGAGCCCGGCCGCACCGAGGGCGAGTCGCCGGTCGAGGCGGCCGACGAGGGCGAGGCCGAGCCCCGCCGCGAGGCCCCCGACGAGCACGGCCCAGCGCAGCCACGGCAGATAGTCCGGCGTCCGCCCGAGCAGCACGTACGCCCAGATCGCCGTGGCGGCGACGCAGACACCCAGCGTCACCGAGGCCGTGACGCGCGACCGCTCCTCCCACAGGACTGTCACGCCCATGCCGACCAGCGCCGCGATGTAGGGCGCCAGGGCCACCGTGTAGTACTGGTGGAAGATGCCGGCCATGAAGCTGAAGACCAGGCCGGTCATGAGCAGCGAGCCGCCCCACGCGAGGAACGCGGCGCGTGCCGTGTCCGTGCGCTTCGCCTTCCACGTCAGCACGACACCCGCGACGAGGAGGATCAGTGCGGCCGGGATCAGCCAGGAGATCTGGCTGCCGATCTCGGAGTTGAACATCCGGCCGAGGCCGGTCTCACCCCACTGACCGGTGCCGCCGCCCATGCCACCGCCTCCGCCTCCGCCTCCCACGGAGCCGGTCTCGTCGCCGCTGATCCGGCCGAGGCCGTTGTAGCCGAAGGTCAGTTCGAGGAACGAGTTGTTCTGGGAGCCGCCGATGTACGGGCGGGAGGACGCGGGCCACAGCTCCACGACCGCCACCCACCAGCCGCCCGCGACGACCATCGCGAGCCCGGCGAGGCCGAGCTGCCCGAGCCGCCTGCGCAGCCGGGTCGGCGCGAAGACCGCGTAGAGAACGGCCAGCGGCGGCAGGATCAGGAAGGCCTGCAACGTCTTGGTCAGGAAGGCGAGACCGACGGCCACGCCCGCGAGGACCAGCCACTTCGTGCGGGTGTGCTCCATGGCGCGCAGCACGCAGTAGACCGTGACGGTCATCAGCAGGGCGAGCAGCGCGTCCGGGTTGTTGAAGCGGAACATCAGCGCGGCGACCGGCGTCGTGGCGAAGACCACCACGGTGACCAGACCCGCGGCGGCGCTGAAACGGCGCCGCACGGCCGCGTACAGGACACCGGCCGTGGCCAGCGTCATCAGGACCTCGGGGACGAGGATCGCCCACGAGTTCAGGCCGAAGATCCGCACGGACAGGGCCATCGGCCAGAGCGCGGCCGGGGGCTTGTCGACGGTGATGGCGTTCGCCGCGTCGGACGAGCCGAAGAACATCGCCTTCCAGCTCTCGCTGCCCGCCTGGACGGCCGCCGAGTAGAAGGAGTTGGCGTAGCCGGAGGCCGACAGGTTCCAGAGGTAGGCGAGGCCGACGACGAGCAGCAGGGCGAGGAAGGCCGGACGGACCCAGCGCGCGTCCTCGGGCCTGCCGCGCCAGACGCGCTGGTGGAGGCGGGCCCCGGGGCGGCTGTGGCCCGGGGCCGCAGCGGAATCCGTCGGAGCGCTGCCGTACGGGTCGAACGGTCGGATGTCTGTGGTCATCGGAGATTCCTGGGTTCGGGGTCGGGCGTGCGGCTGCCCGCCAGGGGCACCCGCACGGTGGCGTCCCAGGCCTGCGGAACCTGAGGGGTCGGGGACGAGGTCCGCGCCGGTGCCGGGGGCGTCCGGTCGGGGAAGACCCAGGCGCGGAAGAGCAGGAAGCGCAGCACCGTCGCCGCGAGGTTGGCCGCGATGAGCACGGCCAGTTCGGTGGAGTGGGCCGGGGCGCCGGACGCCGCGTCGAGCGCCGCGAGGGAACCGCTGGTCAGCGCGAGCCCGATGCCGAAGACGACGAGGCCCTGGGCCTGGTGGCGCACGGCCCGGTCACGGCCGCGGACCCCGAAGGTCAGGCGCCGGTTGGCGGAGGTGTTGGCGACCGCGGAGACGAGCAGCGCGAGCGCGTTGGCCACCTGCGCCCCCGAGAACGTACGGAAGCCGGAGTAGAGCAGGAGGTAGAGCAGCGTGGACAGGCCGCCGACGACGCAGAAACCCACCAGCTGGCGGGCCAGCCCCTTGGGCACGCCCGGGAGTTGGCGGTCGCGCGGGTCGTCGCCGAAGGGGCGCGCCAGGCGGTCGAGGGCGAGCGAGCCGGTGGCGAGCGCCTTGCCGACGCGCCACACGCCCTTCAGGTCCTCGGTCGCCGTCCGCACGATGTGGACGGTCGAGTCCGGGTCGTCGACCCAGTCGACGGGCACTTCGTGGATCCGCAGTCCGGCCCGCTCGGCGAGCACCAGCATCTCCGTGTCGAAGAACCAGCCGGTGTCCTCCACGAGCGGCAGCAGCACCTGTGCGACATCGCGCCGGATCGCCTTGAAGCCGCACTGCGCGTCGGAGAAACGGGCTTGGAGCGAACCGCGCAGGATCAGGTTGTAGGCCCGCGAGATGAACTCGCGCTTCGGCCCGCGCACCACCCGCGAGCTGCGGGCGAGCCGGGACCCGATCGCCAGGTCCGAGTGGCCGGAGATGAGCGGGGCGACGAGCGGCAGCAAGGCGTTCAGGTCGGTGGACAGGTCCACGTCCATGTACGCGAGGACCGGCGCGTCGGACGCCGACCACACCGTGCGCAGCGCGCGCCCGCGCCCCTTCTGTTCGAGGCGGAAGTACTGGACCCCGGGCAGCTCCGCGGTCAGCCGGCCGGCCTCCTGGGGCGTGGTGTCCGTGGAGGCGTTGTCGGCGATGGTGATGCGGAAGCGGTAGGGGAAGGTGCGGACCAGGTGGTCGTGGAGTCTGCGGACACAGGCGCCGAGGTCCTTCTCCTCGTTGTAGACGGGGACGACGACGTCCAGAATCGGGACGTCGCCGCTGCCCGCGGGGAGGTGCTCCCGGGCCGGCAGCGCCCCGAACCTCGCGGCGGCGGGGCCGGGGCCGTCATCCGTGGGACCGAGGTTGCCACCCGTGGGGCCGAGGCGGTCACTCGTGGGGCCGAGGCGGTCACCCGTAGGACCGAGGCCTTCAGAAGAGTCGGTTCGCATGCCACCGACATTCGCCAACTGCCCTGTTAGCGCTGTGTGGTGAGCCTTTGCCCCGCCTGTGAGTACCTGACGGGTACCGGTACCGGTACCGGCACGGGTACGGGTACGGGTTCGGCGTGGGCGGGCAGATGCACGGTGAACACGGTCCTGCCGGGCCCGCTGTCGACCGTCACGGCCCCGCCGTGCGCGGCCGTGACGGCCTGCACGATGGCCAGGCCGAGGCCGGTGGAGCCCGCCTTGCGCGACCTCGACGAGTCGCCGCGGGCGAACCGTTCGAAGACGCGCGGCAGCAGCTCGGCGGGGATCCCGGGCCCGTCGTCCCGCACGTCGAGGCAGACCCAGGGGCCGTGCCGGTGCACGCGGGCGGTGACGGTGGTGCCGGGCGGCGTGTGCGTACGGGCGTTCGCCAACAGGTTGACGAGGACCTGGTGCAGGCGCGCCGAGTCGGCGAGCACGGTGGCCGGTTCATCGGGCAGTTCGAGGCGCCAGAGGTGGTCCTGGCCGGCGGCGCGGGCATCGCTGAGCGCGTCGACGACCAGCGGCGACACGTCCGTCGGCTCGTACGACAGGGGTCTGCCCGAGTCGAGCCGGGCCAGCAGCAGCAGATCCTCGACCAGGCCGGTCATCCGGTGCGCCTCGGACTCGATGCGGCCCAGCGCGTGCCGGGTGTCGGGCCCGGTCTCCTCGCGTCCGCGCCGGGTCAGTTCGGCGTACCCCCGGATGGAGGCCAGGGGCGTACGCAGCTCATGGCTGGCGTCCGCGACGAACTGCCGCACCCGCGTCTCGCTCTGCTGCCGCGACTGGAGCGCCCCGTGCACATGGTCGAGCATCCGGTTGAGCGCGGCCCCCACCTGCCCGACCTCGGTACGCGGATCGGCCTCGGCGTCCGGGACCCGCTCGTAGAGGGTGACCTCACCGCTGTGGAGGGGGAGCTCGGAGACGCGGGTCGCTGTCGCCGCGACTCGGCGGAGGGGGCGGAGGGCTACGCCGACCATGACGATGCCGGTCACTCCGGCGGCGAGGAGGCCGGCGCCGGTGACGGAGAGTTCCACGAGGATCAGGGTGTTGAGGGTGGACTCGACGTCCTCGGCGGACAGACCGACGAGCAGATCGCCGCTCTTGGACGACTGGACGCGGTAGTCACCGAGACCGGGGATGCTGACGCTGTGCGCCCGGCCGTCGCGGGGGACGGAGGCGAGGGCGTCGGTCTGGGACTCGGTCAGGTCGGTGGTGTTCGTGGCGGACTCGTGGTCGGAGCGCTCCGCCTTCGTGACGGTCCCGTCCTCGACCAGCGCGCCCACCGTGGCATCGCCGCCGGGTCCTGGTCCGCCCAGGAACGCCAGGTTCGCCTCCCGCATCCCCGCGCCGGGCTGCCGGCCTCCGGGGCCCCCGCCGTCGGCCATGCGCACGACCTGGTCGACCTTGCTGTCCAACTGCTTGTACAGGTACGTGTGCAGGGCCAGTGTCGTCACCGTCCCGATCACCACGCTGACCAGGGCGATAAGCCCCACGGCGGTGACAACGAGCCGGGTCCGCAGCGTCCGGGTGCGGCCGCGCTTCACGACACCGTCGTGGCCGCGGGCTTGATCAGGTAACCGGCCCCGCGCCGCGTGTGGATCATCGGCTCACGCCCCGCGTCGATCTTCCGCCGCAGATAGGAGATGTACAGCTCGACGACGTTGGCCTGGCCGCCGAAGTCGTAGCTCCACACCCGGTCGAGTATCTGCGCCTTGCTGAGCACGCGCCGCGGATTACGCATCAGGAAGCGCAGCAGCTCGAACTCGGTCGCGGTCAGGTGGATGTTGGCGCCGCCCCGCGACACCTCATGGCTGTCCTCGTCGAGCATGAGGTCGCCCACGACCAGGACGGACTCGCTGCGCCGGTCGGCCGCCCCGGTCCGGCGGATCAGCCCGCGCAGCCGCGCGACGACCTCCTCCAGGCTGAACGGCTTGGTCACGTAGTCGTCGCCACCCGCCGTCAGCCCGGCGATCCGGTCCTCGACGGCGTCCTTGGCGGTCAGGAAGAGCACGGGCACGTCGGGCAGCTCGCGGCGCAGCCGCCCGAGCACGCTCAGCCCGTCCATGTCCGGCAGCATCATGTCGAGCACGACGGCGTCGGGCCGGAACTCACGCGCGGTCTGCATGGCTCCGGCGCCGTCACCGGCGGCCCGGATCTGCCAGCCTTCGTAACGCAGGGCCATGGACAACAGCTCGGTGATGGACTGCTCGTCGTCCACGACAAGCACCCGGACGGGACTCCCGTCCGGCCTCAGCAGTTCGGTACGCCCCTGGGGCGAGGTCGTGGTCATGGTGCAACCCTGCGGCGGGCCTCTGAGAACACCCTTTCCCGAACCTGTGAATTCCCTGAGAAACGCACAGGCCGTTCTCAGCGCACGGGCCCACCATGCCCGGACGGACGCCACGCCCCAGGAACCGCCGGCTCCGGCCCCCTCGCCCCACGCGTCTGTCTCTGCGCGAGTCTCTCCGCGACTCCCTACGTCCCTCTCCCCGCGACGGTCTACGTGCCTCTCCCCGCGACGGTCTATGTCAGCCACTCTCCGCGCGACCGGCGCTCACCGACCAGCCGCCACCGGGCAACGCGACGGCCCGCGCCTGTCTACCCCCCTAGAACAACCCGCCCTGCACCACCGGAACCTCCCGCACGACCAGCCCCGCCCCGCTCGCATCGGCCGGCGCCCGCTCCAGCGGCCAACCGGCCAGTACCCGGGTGTCCACCACGAGCCGCCGCCCGGCCGGCTCGACGAGATGCAGATCGGGCCCGGCGGCCGCCACCACGGTCCCGGCCACGACGGCGCCCTCGGCGAGCCCGCTCACCACGGCGTCGACCCGGTCGATCGCGGCGAGCCCGAACGCCTCCCCGTGATCGACGACCCGGCACGGCAGCCGCTCCAACGACTCCGGCCACCCGTCCCCGAGCCCCGCGGCCACGGCATGGGCCCGCACCAGCTCGGCACCCCGGTCCGCCACGTGCGCAAGGCCGGCCCGGACACCGCGCTTGCGCTCGTACGGAATGCGGTCGGGCACCCCGAGCGCCACCCGCAGCAACTCCTCCGCCCGCCGGGCCGCCATCAGCGGCCCGCGCCCCAGCCACGTAAAGGCGACAGCCCCCTGCTCCAGCAGCCGCGCGTCCCCTCTCCCCACCCCGGTGATGCCCACCTTCACCAGTCCGTCCCCGAACCACGCCAGATAGACGTGGTACGGCCGCGGGTCATCGGCGATGGTGTCGGCGGCCACCGAACGCGCCCGGTCGATCGCCGCGCACTCCCCGCACTGCGCCCGCGTCCCCCGCACCGGCACGGCCTCCCGCCCCGGACACGGTGTGCGCCGCCCGGCCCGCCGGACACCCAGGCACCGCCGCGCCCCACCGACCCGAAAAGCCACCGGCTCCCCGAACCGGACCCCGCTCTCCCGCTCACCCCCGTCCCCCGTCCAGCCGAACCCGGGCCGCCCTCCACCCCACCGCATCCCGCTGCACCACCACGTCATACGACCAGCATGCCCAAGACCACTGACAACGCCCCGGGCGTCCACCGCGCACACGAAGAAGCCCCCGGAGGATCTCCGGGGGCTTCTTCTCTGTGTGCACTCGGCAGGATTCGAACCTGCAACCTTCTGATCCGTAGTCAGATGCTCTATCCGTTAAGCTACGAGTGCTTGTCTTTAGTTTTTGTCTTCGCTCCCCGGCCTTTCGGCCCGCTCGCGGCGACAGGAAGAACATTACATGACTGCCGCCGCCATGTGAAATCCGTTAGCCGCACCCGTTGTGACCTGCGGAAACGCGGTGAGAGCCCGGAGGAAACGCCGAAGCCCCGGTCCGTGTGGACCGGGGCTTCGGATCTTGCTGCGGAGGCGGAGGGATTTGAACCCTCGATGGGATTTAAGTCCCAAACCGCATTAGCAGTGCGGCGCCATAGACCGGACTAGGCGACGCCTCCAGCACAACCGGCCGCGCGAGCGCGAATCGGTGCGTGCAGATGATGACACAGCTGAGTGCCGCGTCACCAATCGCCTCCCACGGTACTAGGCGAGCGGGCTGGAGAGCAAAGCCCAGAGACGGGGCGCAACGCTGCGGCGTCACGCGCGTTAGACGGGGCATGTTGCTGCGACGTTTCTCCTCCCGCGTGCCCTCCCGCCGCTCCTCCCGCGTCTCCTCCCGCCTGCTGGTCACCGCCCTCGCCTCGGCCGCGGCGCTCGCCGCCGTGCCCGGCGCCGCGCACGCCGACACCGGGCCGACCCGGATGCCGCCACCCCCGTTCGGCTCCCTCGACGGGCCCGCGGAGATCGGCGGCCCCGGCGGCCCCGGTGGCTTCGGTAGCTCCGGTGTTTTCGGCCCCGACCATCTGACCGTCTCCGTCGCCGGCTCGGGCGGCCGCAGCGACGGTACGTACGAGCTGGAGTGCGACCCCGACGGCGGCACCCACCCCGATCCGGCCGCGGCCTGTGACCGGCTGGAGCAGCTCACGGAGAGCGGGCAGGACCCGTTCGCGCCGGTGCCGAAGGGGACGTACTGCACGATGCAGTACGGCGGGAGCGCCACCGCGCACATCACCGGGACCTGGCACGGGCGGGCCGTCGACGCCTCGTACAAACTGACCGACGGTTGCGAGATCTCCCGGTGGCGCCGGCTGGTCCCCGTGCTGCCTGCGACGACCTCGTGACCGTGGGTCCCAGGGTCACACTGCCGTGACCGGGCGTGCACGGGGTCCGCACATCCTCTACGTGGGCTCCCTCTCATCCGGCGCCGCGAGCGCAACCACTGCCCGTAGACTCCCTCCCGTGACACGCTGCGGGCCGCGAGGCAAGATGGCCCGCACGGTCGGCAAGTCGCGGTGAATCAGGGAGGAAGCGTCGTCGTGAGCAGCAGGCCATCCCGAGGCGCTGCTCGCCTCGCAGCCATACTCGATGCGCTCCCCGATGCATTGGTGCTGGTCAACACCAACGGGACGGTCGTCAACGCCAACTCCATCGCCCTGGAGACCTTCGAGACCCCGGGCACCGCCCTGGTGGGGCGTGGACTGCTCGATCTGCTGCCGGAGTTCGACTCCCGGCTGATCCCCGGATCGATGCGCAGCCCCGACACCGCGACCGACGAGCGCGGGCGCACGAAGCCGACGCGGATGATCGCCCGGCGGACCGACGGCAGCGAGTTCCCCGTCGAGGTGACCAGCGCGAACGTCGCCGACGGCGCCCGGGACGCCGTGGACCCGTACAGCGTGGGCGGCGGTTCCTACAGCGGCTCCGAACTGTTGATGCTCGTCGTCCGCGACCTGTCGGGGACTCTCGACACCGAGGCCGAACTGGCCCGCTCGCAGCGGCAGACCGAGATGATTCTGCGGGCCGTCGCCGAGGGGGTCGTCGGCACCGACACGGACGGCCGGATCGTTCTCGTCAACCCGGCCGCCGCGCAGATCCTCGGATTCCGCGCCAGCGATCTCGGCGGACAGGAACTGCACCCGCTCGTCCTGCACTCGCGGCCCGAGGGCGACCCCTTCCCCTACGCCGAATCGCCGCTCGCCGACACCCTGCGCTCCGGGCGCAAGCACCGGGTCCGCGGCCAGGTCCTGTGGAACAAGAAGGGCGAAAAGGTGCCCGTCGACATGACGACGGCACCCGTGCGCGACGGCGACCAACTGGTCGGCGCCGTCATGACCTTCACCGACCGGCGCCCCTACGACAAGCTGGTCACCGAGCACGCCGAGGAGCTGGCCCGGCGCGACGAGGCCGCGGAGCTGGAGCGCGAGGAGCGCGCCGCCGAGCTGGAGCGCGTACGCGAGGAACTGGCCGCCGAACTCGCCACGACCCGCGACGAGCTGACCGCGGAACTCGCCGCGACCCGCGAGAAGCACGCCGAGGAGCTCTCCGCCGAGCGGGAGCGGGGCGCCGCGTTCGCCGAGCGGGAGAAGGACCGCTTCGAGGAGCTGGCCGCGCGCCACACGCAACTGCTCGCCGTCCTCGGCCAGTCGCTGCGCGGGCCGCTCGACGAGTTGCGGCGCGAGCTGGGGCAGCTCGCCGCGGACGACGCCGGACAGCTGTGGCCCGAGGCGAACCAGGTCCTGCACCACCTCTCCGCGGGTTACTCGCGGATCACGACCCTCGTCGACAACGTGCTCGCCTACCAGCTCCTGGACGCGGGCGGCGAACAGCTGGTCCGTACGCCGGTGATGCTGGACGCCGTCGTCGCCGCCGGTGTCGACGGGGCCGTGGAGCTGATCGGCCCCGGGCGCGTCCAGTTCGCCGTGCACGCGCCGCCGATCGAGGCCGAGGTCGACGCGGGCCGGCTCGCCACCGCGCTCGCCCACCTGATCGCCGATGTCGCCGGGATCGACGCCACCGGCAACGCGCGCGTCCCCTCCGGTGCCGGTTACGTCGACTCGACCGTCGTCGTGGCCGCCGCACAGCGCGGCGAGAGCGTACGCATCGAGGTGCGCGGCCCGTACGCGGGTGGCGACCCGGTGCACGAACCGATCGTCCAGGGCATCGTGCGGGCGCACGGCGGTGTCTTGCAGACGCACGAGATGCCCGGCATGAGCGGCAGCGCGTATGTGCTCGAAGTGCCGATCGGGAGTGGTGCGGGGGTCGTCGCGGCCCCCGTCGAGCCGTTCGCCGAGCCGGTCACGGAGCCGGGCGGCGGGCAGATGGAGCCGTTCGCCGGATCGGCCACGGAGCCGGGCACCGGGCTCGTCGCAGGGCCGGGCGCCCAGGCCACCCCGAACCTTCCCGAGCAGGCCGGCGCGGCAGGCGGGCGGCGCCGGGCCCGGCGGGCCTCGGGGCCCTCCGTCGACTCGTTCCTGGACAGCGGGCTGCCGGCCGGCGAGCCGACCTCCGGCGGTACGGGCCGGCGGCGCGGGCGGCGCGCCCCCGAGGAGCCCGGGGTCGTCGCGCGGCCTGACCTGCCGCACGACACACAGAACGACACACAGAACGACCCGCAGAACGAGACACAGAACGAGACGCAGCACGGGACGCGGTACGACGCGCAGCACGACCCGCGGCCCGGGCTTCCCGAGCCGACGGCGGACGGGCCCGAGGGTCCTGCCGGGGGTACCGGACGGCGCCGGGCGCGCTCCGCGCAGGGCGGTGCGGCGGCCGAGGGTTCCGTGATGACGGCGGCCGAACACGCGGCGGGCTCCCCGGCGCTCGGCCAGACGGTGCCGCCGCAGGGCGTGCCCGCGCCGAGCGGGCGGCGGGCCAGGCGTGCGGGCGACCCGGAGCAGGCGGCGCTGCCCGCCCTGCCCTCGGGTTCCGCGCAAGGGGCCGGGCAGGCCGGCCCGGGCCATGGCCAGGCAGGCCACGGCGAGCTGGAGTTGGCGGGAGCGGGGACCGGCGCCGGCGCCGGCGCCGGGCAGCCTTCGGGCCGCCGGGCGCGGCGCGCGCTCGGCACCGCGCAGGCGTCCCCGGCCACGGACGAGACGGCGGCGCCCCGCGAGGTGTTCGCGCTGCCGCCCGCGCAGGCCGACCGGACGACCGAACCGGCCCCAGCCGAGGCAGCCCCGCCGACCCAGCCCCACCCCGCCCCGGCCCCGGCCTCCGCCCCCACCGACGTACCCGGCGCACCCGGCGCAGGCGGCGCAGGCGTACCGCAGGGGGCTCCCGGTGCAGGCGTACCGCAGGGCGCACCCGGCGCAGGCGTACCGCAGGGCACGCCTGCCGGTCACGCGGTGCAGGACCGCGGCGCGCAGCCCTTGCCGTTGCCGGACGAGGCACAGCGGCACGACGCCTCCGCGGGGCACCCGGCGGAGGATCACACGCCGCCGCAGCCGCACCCGGCGCAGGGCACGCCCCCGCAGGGGACGCCCGCCCCGGCCCCGTTGCCGCCGGAGAACGCGCCGCGGCCGCCCCGTGCCGCTCAGCCGTTGCCCGCCGAGGCTCCGCAGCAGCCGTCCGGGGACACGAACTCGACGCAGGGCCGCGCCTTCAGCGTGCGCACCCTGGGGCAGGGTGTCCCGTTCGGACGGCAGGCCGCCGACCAGCAGCGGCGTCCGCAGGGCCCCGCCCCGGCGCAGCCGACGGCCCGTCCCGGGGCCACGCCGTCGCAGGGCGTGCCGCCGGAGGGACAGACCCAGGGCGGCGGTTCCGGGCGGCGGCGCAGGCTGGGCACCCGGCAGGAGCAGTCCGACGCCCCCGACACGCAGACGCCCGCGCAAGGCACGGCGCAGACCCCGCCGGGCGGGACGCCGCAGAACCCCGCCGGTGGGACGCCGCCGACCGGGCCGACCCCGCCGACCCCGCCGCGGGGGACGACGGCTCGGCAGCATCCTCAGCCTCAGCCGTCTCTGCTGTCGCCGAACTCCTCGGAGGGCCGCGGTCGTTCCTATGCGATCGGCGCGCCCGACCAGGACGCCGACGAAGGGCCCGAGCCGCTGGACGGCCCGGGTGGCGCGGTGGAGATCGCCAACCGGCCGCACCCCCAGCCCATGGACGACGAGCTGCCCCCGGAGCCGCTCGACAACCCGCGCCGGCTTCTCGTCTGGCCCGCGCCGGACGTGACGACCCAGCAGGCGCTGAGCGACCGCGGCTACCGTCCGGTGACCGTGCACTCGCGCGAAGAGGTCGACGCGCAGATCGCGGCGTTCCCGGCCGCGCTGTTCGTCGACCCGCTGACGGGGCCGATCACCCGCACCGCGCTCCAGTCGCTGCGGCAGGCCGCCGTCGCCGCCGAGGTACCGGTCCTGGTGACCGCGGGCCTCGGTCAGGCGACGCGCGAGGCGGCGTACGGGGCCGATCCCGCCGTGCTGTTGAAGGCGCTGGCGCCGCGGGACAGCGAGCAGCATCCGCCGCGGGTGCTGCTCATCGAGGAGCACGAGGAGATCGCGCTCGCGCTGACCGCCACGCTGGAGCGGCGCGGGATGCAGGTCGCGCGGGCCGCGAGCGACGCCGACGCGGTGACGCTGGCGGCGCAGATGCGGCCGAACCTGGTGGTCATGGACCTCCTCCAGGTACGCCGTCGGCGTGCGGGCATCATCGACTGGCTGCGGGCGAACGGGCAGCTGAACCGCACGCCCCTCGTCGTCTACACGGCCGCCGTCGACGGCGCCGACCTGCCGCGGCTCGCGGCGGGGGAGACGGTGCTGTTCCTCGCGGAGCGGTCGACGAGCACCGAGGTGCAGAGCCGGATCGTGGACCTGCTGGCGAAGATCGGCACCAACTGACGCACAGACGCACAGCACAGACACACAACTGCCGGACAAGGGCGGCCCGTTGCGGGCCGCCCTTGTTTCACGTGAAACAGCGCCCCACGGACGGTGTTCTACGGAGGTGCCGCACGTAGGTGCCGCACAGGGGTGTCGTACAGAGGTGCCGCACAGGGGTGTCGTACAGAGGTGCCGTACAGAGGTGGCTTACAGAGGTGGCTTACAGGCGGCGCCTCACAGCTTGGTGACGGTGAGCTCTCCCGCCGCGTACTGCTTGCGCAGCACCTTCTTGTCGAACTTGCCGACGCTGGTCTTCGGGACCGTGGGAATGATGGTCCAGCGCTCCGGCAGCTGCCACTTGGCGACCTTCTCGGCGAGGAACGCGCGCAGCGTCTCGAAGTCGGCGCTCGCCCCCTCCTTCAGCACGACGGTGGCGAGGGGCCGCTCGCCCCACTTGTCGTCGGGGACGGCCACGACGGCCGCCTCGGCGACGTCGGGGTGCGACATCAGCGCGTTCTCCAGGTCGACGCTGGAGATCCACTCCCCGCCCGACTTGATGACGTCCTTGGCGCGGTCGGTGAGGGTGAGGTAGCCGTCGGGGCTGATCGTGCCGACGTCACCCGTCTTGAGCCAGCCGTCCTCGCTGAACTTGTCGGCGGGGCGCAGCGGTTCGCCGTCCGCGCCGGCGCCTCCGTAGTACGCGCCCGCGATCCAGTTGCCGCGGACCTCCAGCTCGCCCGCTGACTCGCCGTCCCACGGCAGGTGCTCGCCGCCGGGGCCGCTCAGCCGCGCCTCGACCCCGGCCGGGAAGCGGCCCTGCGTGAGCCGGTACGCGAACTCCTCCTCGCTGCCGGGCTCGACCCCGGCCGGCGGCCGCGAGACGGTGCCGAGCGGCGACGTCTCGGTCATGCCCCAGGCGTGGCAGACGCGCATGCCGAGGTCGTCGAAGGCCTTCATGAGGGAGGGCGGGCAGGCCGAGCCGCCGATGGTGACCTGGGTGAGGGTGGAGACGTCGCGCGGCTTGGCGGTCAGCTCGGCCAGCAGGCCCTGCCAGATGGTGGGCACGGCCGCGGCGTGCGTGGGCCGCTCGGCCTCGATCATCTCGGCGAGCGGCGCGGGCTGGAGGAACCGGTCCGGCATCAGCATGTTCACGCCGGTCATGAACGTGGCGTGCGGCAGCCCCCACGCGTTCACGTGGAACTGCGGAACCACGACCAGCGAGGTGTCGGCGTCGGTCAGACCCATGGACTGGGCCATGTTCACCTGCATGGAGTGCAGGTAGATCGAACGATGCGAGTAGACGACGCCCTTGGGGTCCCCCGTGGTGCCGGAGGTGTAACACATGGCCGCGGCCCGGCGTTCGTCCAGCTCCGGCCAGTCGTAGGCGGCCGGCTTCCCGGCGAGGAGCTCCTCGTACTCGTGGACCGTGGCCCGGGTGCCTTCGAGTACCGAACGGTCGCCGGGGCCGGAGACGACGAGGTGCTGGACCGTCGTCAGGCCGGGCAGCAGGGGCGCGAGCAGCGGCAGCAGTGAGCCGTTGACGATGATCACGCGGTCGGCGGCGTGGTTCACGATCCACGTCAGCTGGTCCGCGGGGAGGCGGAGATTGAGGGTGTGCAGAACGGCGCCCATGGCGGGGACGGCGAAGTAGGTCTCGACGTGCTCCGCGTTGTTCCACATCAGCGTCGCCACGCGGTCGTCGTCACGGACGCCCAGGTCGTCCCGGAGCGCGTGCGCGAGCTGGGACACGCGGGCGCCCGCCTCGGCGAACGTACGGCGGTGCGGTTCGCCCTCCCCCGTCCAGGTGGTGATCAGCGAGGCGCCGTGCACGCGCACCCCGTGATTCAGGAGACGGGTCACGGTCAGCGGTACGTCCTGCATCGTGCTCAGCACGGCGTCCTCCCGGTGGGCGCTACGGAGCAGTAGGGTTCCGCCGATTCTCACCGCATACCACTCGGTATGTCACTACTCCCGGGAATGATCGATCAGCGCACGGCCGCACCGGACACCCCGCTCAGCTGCGTGCGGGCACCAGCTCAGGGTCCTCGCGGAGCTTGCCGAGCGCCCGCGACACCGCGCTCTTGACCGTGCCGATGGAGACCCCGAGCACCTCGGCCGTCTGGGCCTCGCTCAGGTCCTCGTAGTACCGCAGTACGACCATCGCCCGCTGGCGCCCGGGCAGCTTCGTGATGGCACGCCACATCGCGTCGTGCAGCGCCTGCTGCTCGGCCGGGTCGCCGGACGCCGGCGTCGTCGGCTCCGGCAGCTCGTCGCAGACGAACTCGTCGACCTTGCGCTTGCGCCACTGCGAGGTCCGCGTGTTCAGCAGAGCCCTGCGGACGTACCCGTCGAGGGCCCGGTGGTCCTCGATCCGGTCCCACGCGACGTACGTCTTCGTGAGCGCCGTCTGCAGCAGGTCCTCGGCGTCGCACGGGTTCGCGGTCAGCGACCGGGCGGTGCGCAGCAGCACGGGCTGGCGCGCCCGGACGTACGACGCGAAGGACGGGTACGCCGAATGTGCTGCGTGCGCGGGGTGCGCGGCATGCGTCCCCGCGGGGGCGCGCGTCGCCGGCTCCGATGCGCTGGTGCAGACAGGCGCCAGGGTTGCGGTCATGGCTCCACGCTATGAGCGCCCCTCCTTCCGCGGATCGGCCGGAGGTCCCGAAGCGACCTCCCCCTCAGGTTGTACGCGGGGTGGTAACCCCACCTCCTGAAGGTGGAGGAGAGGATGAGGTCCTCTGAGGGTTCGCGGTCAGCCGATGCGCGCCACCGGGGCGTGCACCAGGTTCCGGTCGATCAGCATGGTGCGCCCGCCGTGCCGCTCCTTCACGTTCCCCGCGTACTGGTGGATCCTGCGCTGCGGATGCCAGGCGTTCTTCGCGAGCGCCGCCTCGCGGTACAGGTCGGGCTTGGTGTGCCAGCGGGCGAACCACATCACCGACGGCAGATCCCGCACCCCCGCCCGGCGCGCCGCCTCCATGTGCCGTACCCCCGAATCGGCGCTGCTGTAGTAGCCGGGCAGGTAGCCGTGGCGTCGCACCTCCCTGTTCCAGGCCCGCACGAACGACAGCGTCGTCTGCGCGCACTTCGCCTTGTGGTGGTTGTACGCCTCCATGTCCAGGTAGAGCGGACTGCTCGGCCGGATGTCGAGCGCCCCGGCCCGGCGCACCGCGTCCCGCGCCTCCGACGTCCCCTGCGACCACGGGTACCGTCCGATCCGCACCTCCTTCTTGTGCTTCGCTCCGACACAGGGCGACTGCGACCCCACGTACACCGGCAGCACCCCCCACCCCATGCGGTCCACCGTCCGCGTCCAGCTTCGGTTCAACGCGGGCTGGTGCGCACAAGCCCTGCCCCGCCCGCCGAAGTAGACGCCCACCGCCTGGTACTTGGATGCCCGCCAGCGCCCCATGGTGTCCTGGGACGGCGTCCTGCAGACGTCGAACGCCCAGCCGTGGAAGGTGCGCACCTGGGGGCCCCAGGGAAGGGAGCCCGTCGGCCGCTCCGCCGCGCCCACCGGCGACGCGCCGATCCCCAGGACGAGCACCACCAGTCCAATGATCATCTTTTGCCGATACATGGACCGAGTGAAGGGGTCGATCACCCGCGCGGGCCGGGGAGACGCGCCGGGTTCAGCCGTCCGACCGCAGAATCAGACCCGATGTGGGGACCCCGGTGCCCGCGGTGACCAGAGCCGTGGCCGCACCGGGTATCTGGTTCGCGGCGGTGCCCCGCAACTGTCGCACGCCCTCCGCTATGCCGTTCATCCCGTGCAGATACGCCTCTCCCAGCTGTCCACCGTGGGTATTGAGCGGCAGCGCCTCCTCGGCGACGAAGCCGGCCGCCTCGCCGGGCGCGCAGAACCCGAACTCCTCCAATTGCGTCAGCACGAACGGCGTGAAGTGGTCGTACAGAATCCCGACATCCACCTCACCGGGGCCGATCCCGGCCGTCCGCCACAGCTGCCGGGCCACCACATTCATCTCGGGCAGCCCCGTCAGGCCGTCCCGGTAGAAGCTGGTCATCTGCTCCTGCGCACGGCCCGCGCCCTGCGCGGCGGCGGCGATCACCGCGGGCGGCCGGGGCAGATCGCGGGCCCGCTCGACGCTGGTGACGACGATCGCCTGCCCGCCGTCGGTCTCCTGGCAGCAGTCGAGCAGCCGCAACGGCTCGACGATCCAGCGGGACGCCGCGTGATCGGCGAGGGTGATCGGCTTCCCGTGGAAGTACGCGGCGGGGTTGGTCGCCGCGTACTTGCGGTCCACCACCGCGACCTGGCCGAACGCCTCGGGGGCCAGCCCGTACGTGTGCAGGTACCGCTGCGCCGCCATCGCCACCCAGGACGCCGGCGTGAGCAGCCCGAACGGCAGGTTCCAGCCGAGCGCCGCACCCTCCGCCGAGGGCTCCCGGTGCTGCACCCCCGAGCCGAACCGCCGCCCCGACCGCTCGTTGAAGGCCCGGTAGCAGACCACCACCTCGGCCACCCCGCTCGCCACCGCCAGAGCCGCCTGCTGCACGGTGCCGCAGGCCGCGCCGCCGCCGTAGTGCACCCGCGAGAAGAAGGAGAGCTCTCCCATCCCGGTGGCCTGCGCCACGGTGATCTCCGGGTTGGTGTCCATGGTGAAAGTGACCAGCCCGTCCACGTCGGCGGGGGACAGGCCCGCGTCGTCGAGCGCCGCGTGCACCGCCTCCACCGCGAGCTTCAACTCGCTGCGGCCGGAGTCCTTGGAGAATTCGGTGGCGCCGATGCCGGCGATCGCTGCCCTGGAGCCCAGCCGGTCCCTGGTGCGCACGCTCATGACGGACCTCCCTCGGCCCGCGCCACGGTCACGGTCACGGTCCCGGTGACATGGCTGCCGATGCCGTTCTTCCCGACGACCCTCACCTGGACCGTGTCGCCGCCGTCCTCGCCCACGACCTCGGTCACCGTCCCCGTCAGCACCATGGTGTCCCCCGGATAGTTCGGCGCGCCCAGGCGGATCGCGACCTTTCTGAGCGTGGCCGTCGGGCCGAAGTGGTCGGTGATGTACCGGCCCACCAGCCCGTTCGTCGTGAGGATGTTCATGAAGATGTCGGGGGAGCCCTTCTGCCGGGCCAGCTCCGTGTCGTGGTGCACGTCCTGGTAGTCACGGGAGGCGATCGCCCCGGCGACGATCAGGGTCCGGGTGACCGGGATCGTGAGCGGCGGCAGCTCCGCGCCCGCCTTCAGCAGCACCTCACGCCCGGTCATACGCGTTCTCCTTCCGCCCGCTCGACACCCGCGTCCGCCACTGCGCCCCTGCCTTCACCGACGCCCGGGTCCGCGCCCTCGCCCCCGTCCGCGTCCGCCTCCTCGACTATCAGCTCGCCCAGCTCCTCCAGGACCTGGCGGCCGCCGCCGAGGTACCCGTCGAGCTGGCGGCCCCACAGGAAGTGCCGGTGCACCGGATGGTCGAGGTCGGCTCCCGTCCCGCCGTGCAGATGCTGACCTGTGTGCACGACGCGCCGGCCACCCTCGGCCGCCCACCAGGCCGCGGTCAGGGCATGGCTTCGATACGCGAGCCCCTCGTCGCGCCGCCAGGCCGCCTCGTACGCGGTGACCCGGATGGCCTCGACGTCCATATGGGCCTCGGCCGCGCGGAGCTGGACCGCTTGCCTGGTGGCGAGAGGGCGGCCGAACTGCTCCCGCTGGTTCGTGTGCTGCACCGCTCTGGCCAGGGAACCGGCACACACCCCGGCCTGCAGCCCGGCGAACGCGGTCCGTGCCGCCGCCCGCACCTCCTCGTACGCCCGCGGGCCGCCGACCCGCTCCGCCGGGGCCCCGTCGAGCACGAGCCGCCCCGCCGACCAGGGTGCGGTGAGCTCGACCGGCTCGCAGTGCGCGTCCGACGCCCGCACCATCCACAGGCTGTGGGCAACGGCGCCGGGCCCGCCCCGCACCGCCACCAGCACCTGCGTCGCCTCCCGCAGCCAGGGCACCCAGGGCACGGCCCCGGTCAGTCGCGCCTGCCCGGACGGGTCCGCGGCGCTCACCGCGATCCCACCGCGCGCGGGGAGGGCCCCGGTGGCCACCGCCGAACCGTCCCGCAGGCCCGGCAGCAACCGCTCCCGCTGCTCGGCGCTGCCGTGCGCGCCCACCGCCAGCAACCCGTACACACAGCTCGCGGCGAACGGGACCTGCGCCGTCACCCTGCCCTGCTCCTCCAGCATCAGTACGAGCCCGAGCAGCCCGGTCTCCTCCACGGCGCCGACCAGTCCGGCGTCCGACAGCGCCTTCCACAGCTCGCCGTCCGCGGCGCCGCCGAGCTCCGCGAGCCGCTCGGGCGTGGAGAGATCGCCGAAGATCCGCGCGGCCAGCCCTTGGGCCGCCGCCTGCTCAGGGGTGGGGGTGAAGTCCATGTCCCGCCTCCCCGCCCTCGACAGCCCGGAAGACGGGCAGCTCCAAGTCCTCGTCCACGCGCAGGAATTCGAGCCTGACCGGCATGCCGATGCGCACCTTGTCGTAGGGCACCCCGATGACGTTGCTGACGATGCGTACGCCTTCCGCGAGCTCGATCAGGCCCACCGCGTAGGGCGGGTCGAAGGCCGGGAAGGGCGGGTGGTGCATGACGACGTAGCTGAAGACCGTGCCCTCGCCGCTCGCCTGGAGCGTGTCCCACTCCTGGCCGCCGCACGCATTGCACCCCGGCAGCCAGGGGAAGCGCAGCGTGTCGCAGTCGCGGCAGCGCTGGACGAGGAGCTGGTGGTCCGTGACGCCTGCCCAGAACCCGGCATTGTCCCGGTTCACGACGGGCCGGGGCCGGAGCTGCTTCGCTCCGCGCGGTGCCTGCTCGGGCTTCTTCACCGCCGAGCCCCTCTCCGCGGGCGCGTACTTCAGGATCCGGAACCGGTGCGTCCCGGCGAGCTGCCCTCCCGCCCGGACATCCATCCGCGTCGTGACGAAGTGCCCCGTCCCCAGCTTCGTCGTCTTCAGCGGCGACACCGATTCGATCACCGCGTCGAACGTGATCGCGTCCCCGGGCCGCAACGGCCGCAGATACTCCTGCTCACAGTCGGTGGCGACCACCGAGGTGTACCCGGCGCCGTCCAGCAGTGAGAGCAGGTCGTCATAGGGCCCGGAGCGGCCCGCGCCCCCGGCCAGGCCCGCCATCGTCCACGCCTGGAGCATGGTCGGCGGCGCTATGGCGTCCGGTCCCTCGTACGCCGGACTGGTGTCACCCAGGGCCTCGCACCAGTGCCGGATCATCGGTGCGTTGACCGGGTCCCGGCCCTCGCCCGTCGCGGCCGCCGCCAGCCCCTCGAACGCCCGCAGCCCGTCGTACGCCAGCCCCTCGTACGCCAACGTCTCCCGCCCCGCGCCCGCCGCCCCGCGCCCCTTCTCCGCCCGCGCCGTCTCCGCGCTCGCCGCCTGTGCCCGCTGCCCGGCGCCCGCCACCCCGCTCACCGTCCGCCCCGCTTCATCCCGAGCCGCATCGTGGCGACGATCTCCCGCTGCACCTCGCTCACCCCGCCCCCGAACGTGTTGATCTGCGCCGCCCTGTTCATCCGCTCCAACTCCCCGGCCCCCGCCCCGAGATCGCCGCTTCCCGCGTCGAACGCGCCGGACGATCCCCTCCGCAGCCACCCGCTCTCACCCGCGATCTGCTGACATATCTGATACGTCTCGACCGCCGATTCCGTTCCCGCGAACTTCACGCCGCTGGCGTCTCCGGGGGCCGGACCACCGGCCCCGGCATCCCCCACCAAACGCCAGCTGAGCAGGCGCGTTGCCGCCAGCCGGGCATGTGCTTCGGCCAGTTGAGATTTGATCCAGGGAGCGTCAACCCGCCGTTCGCCCGTCACTGGATCGGGTGTGCGTGCGGCCGTGAGGACCTGGGCGTAGAAGTCCTCGGCCTGCATCCCGATCGCGGCGAGCGCCACCCGCTCGTGGTTGAGCTGGTTGGTGATCAGCTCCCAACCGCCGTTCTCCGCGCCGACCAGGTTCGAGCCGGGGACGCGGATCCCGTCGTAGTACGTGGCCGTCGTGGCCAGTCCGCCGACCGTCTCGATCGGGGTCCACGAGAAGCCCGGCGCGTCGGTCGGCACGAGGACGATCGAGATGCCCCGGTGTTTGGGGGCCCCCGGGTCGGTGCGGCAGGCGAGCCAGATCCAGTCGGCGTTCTGCGCGTTCGACGTGAAGACCTTCTGTCCGTCGATCAGCCAGTCGCCGCAGGCGTCGTCCCGCACGGCCCGTGTCCGCAGCGACGCGAGGTCCGTCCCGGCCTCCGGCTCGCTGTAGCCGATCGCGAAGACCAGGTCACCGCTGAGGATGCGGGGCAGGAAGTACGCCCGCTGCGCCTCGGTGCCGTACTTCATCAACGTAGGGCCGACCGTGTTGAGCGTGACCATGGAGACCGGCGCGCCCGCGCGGTACGCCTCGTCGAAGAAGACGAACTGTTCGTCGGGGCCGCGGCCCTGACCGCCGTACGCGACCGGCCAGCCGAGCCCCAGCAGCCCCTCGGCCCCCATGCGGCGCAGTACTTCTCGCTGCGCCCCGGTGTCGTCGGCCGCGGGTGGCCCCTGCGGCATCAACGTACGGAAGTACGCGCGCAATTGGGCGCGCAGCTCGCGCTGGCGCTCGGTGGGAGCGAGGTGCACGGCGGCGGCCCTCCCGGACCTCGGACGGACAAGGGTTTCTGACTGTCCGTCAGATGCCGTGGGGTGTCAAGAGATCGGCCGGGCCGCCGGCCGACCGGGAGAACGGCGGGCCGCTCACAGGCCCGGAAAATGCCTGCGCGGCGGTGCCGAAGCACCGCCGCGCAGACTGTGACGCACCCCGAGGAGGTCCCTGCCGGACAGGGACCGTGACGTCACCAGAGTTCGCTGAAGTTCAGCACGACGTTCTCGTTGGTCTGGTGGATCGCCGTGAACGCGGAGCCGTTCACCTGCGCGGTGTTGTTCTGGTTCGAGGCGCCGTTGCCGACCGCCTGCTGCTGCGTGGTCGACGAGTTGCCGTTGTTGGTGTGCCCGACCCCACTGCCACTGACCGTCGCCACCCCCGCGTTCGATCCGTTGTCCGCGAACGAGCCGTTGTCGGCGATGGCCACCCCGGAGAACAGGGCCGCGGCGAGGGGCAGAGCGGCGACGGCGGCGACAACGCGGGCGGTACGGATGGAAGCCATGTCTTTTCCTCCAGAAGCAGTACACCGGGGGGACGGACGGCTGTCCGGCACCCGGCAAGTACGGATTACTCCAAGGCAGTTGGCCGACCACCTCGGTGATGTTCACGACGTCGCGAGATCAGAGTTGCCCATCGAATCCCCGGCGAACCAGACCGGAAGCCGCTTTTCGCTCGCAAGCGTGAGTACTTGTCGATAAACATGCTTGCCACTCATAAGTCACCAGCTCAGCCCGAACATGTCGGCTTCGGGTGATCGCGGCCCAACCCTCCCAAGCGGTGAAGCGTTTCGGCACATTCTCGATAAATAGGCACCTCGCGCAGGTCGGCCTCTTCCTTCCTTCGAACGTCTGTACGAAAATAGACCCATGGCCACCACCGACCGGCATCCGCCCTCCGTCCCGTCCGCATCCCTGGCGACCCTGGCCCTCGCGCACGCCCTGTCCGCCGCCGCGCGCGGGCTCGCCGTCATCCCGCTCTCCCGCACCAAGCTCCCTGCTCTGCCTTCGCCGCATCGCGAAGACCCCCCTTCGGCCCCGCGCTGCCACGGCGAATGCGGCCTCCCCGGCCATGGCGTGTACGACGCGACGAGCGATCCGCGCCGCGTCCGCGCACTGTTCGCCGCCGCACCCAGGGCGACCGGATACGGGATCGCCTGCGGCCTGCCGCCGCACCACCTCATCGGCGTCGACCTCGACACCAAGACCGGTACGGATTCCTCCGCTTCCCTGCGTGAGCTGGCCTTACGTCATCTGTTCACGATCCCCGACACGGTGGTCGTGGCCACGCCGAGCGGCGGCCGGCACCTGTGGCTGTCCGGGCCGCCGCACATCGTGGTGCCCAACTCCGCGGGCCGCCTCGCCCCCGGCATCGACATCCGCGGCGCCGGCGGCTACCTGGTCGGCCCCGGCTCCCGCACCGAGCACGGCGTCTACGCCACGGTGCCCGGCACGGCCCACCTGTCCCCCGCGCCCTGCCCGCCATCGCTCCTACGGCTGCTCACGCCCCCGCCACGCACGCGCCATCCCGAACCCACGCGCGCGGGGCAGCACGGTGTGGGCCTCGTCCAGTTCGTCCTCGACGCGCAGGAAGGGCAGCGCAACACCCGCCTCTTCTGGGCAGCCTGCCGCGCCTACGAGAGCCGCCTCGGCCCCGCCCTCACCGCAGCGCTGGTGCAGGCCGCGGTCGACACCGGCCTGACCGAACGAGAGGCCCGCTCGACGGTCACCTCGGCGGCGCGGCTCACATCAGGGCGGTAGGGACGAGCGCCTGGCCGGGGCGGCCTGCGTAGGGGCTCTGGGGAGTGCCCGGCCTGCGTAAAAGACGGCGGGTCGCTGGGGCGGCGGAAGATCGCCTGGAGGCATCTACGGTCCACGCCGCGCGCCTCCCCGGCCGTGTCCCTCGTCCTCCGCGCGCAGAAGGTCGGTCACGCGCTCCTGGGACCAATGCCCCTCCGCTCCGGGACAGGCCGCAAGGTACGCCGCGATCTCCGGAACCGTCCACGCGCCCGCCGCGAGCAGCCCCGATGCCAGGAGGCGCAGGTAGGCCCAGGACGGCGCCACCCAAGGCACCTCGCCCAGGTCCCAAGGGGCCGTGAAGGTGACCACGGGCGACTCGTCGATCTGCCCCGCGCACACCAACGTTTCGTACCGACCCTCTCCCAGCACAGCACGGCCCGTCGCCAGGACCTCGGCGAGGCCGAGATCAGCGCCCGGCTCCCGGTACATCTCCTGGGCGGCGATGTCCGCGAACTGCTGAGGGGTCACCAGGTGCGCCCTCGCCAGCACGCGCCCCTCCGCCCCCGGGTCATAGAACGCGCGGCCCCCTCCCCACACGGGAGACTCCGTAGCGAAGTACAACCGTCCCGGCAGCTCCACCGGGAGGGAACGAGTCGGCATGGCGGTGTCGCGGCAACCGGGAAAAGTCCGCCTCGCACCGTCCGGTCGGCCGCCCCACAGGTATGCGGCCAGCCGGTCGAGGTGCGTGTTCGAGCCGTACGACGTGTACCAGACCCGCTCGGGAGAGCCGGCGCGCGGCAATGCGGGGTCGATGGCCTGAGGGGTGTCCACGGTTGCTCGCTCCTGAAGAGGTGCTCACTCGGCCGGTACGTCGGGCAACTCGCTCGGGCCGTGCTGCGGCCCTACGCCGACAAGTCACGCGTCGACAGCGCCTTCTACGGGACTTGAAGTGCGTCTGCGCCCCCTCGGCTCCGTTCCGAAGGCGACGTGCGACTCGTTGGCCTGGACGTACCACCAGGCGGTCAAGAACCTCGGCCGGCCCACGGGCCCCGCCCGGACGCCGCACAGCACAGCACACAGCACGAAGGCCCCCGACCGAGGTACCTGGTCAGGGGCCGTTCAACTGGGCGGTGGGTGTGGGATTTGAACCCACGGTGACTCTCGCCACGACGGTTTTCAAGACCGTTCCCTTAGGCCGCTCGGGCAACCCACCCCGCGCCCCCGAAGCCGTACGACGGCGATCCGGTGGCGCGGGACCAGGGTAGCGGGTCCGGGAACGGGGTCCGTCAGCTGTCGCCCTTGCGCTCCCCGAGGGTCACGTCGGTGGTGCGCTCCTTGCCGTCGCGCGTGTAGGTGAGCTTCACCGTGTCGCCCGGCTTGTGCGTCCAGATCTGGCCGATCAGGGTCGGGCCGGAGTCGATCACCGAGTCGTCCAGCTTCGTGATGACGTCGCCGGGCTTGAGGCCGGCCTTGTCCGCCGGTCCGTTCGCCGTGATCGCGGCGGAGCCGCTCGCGCCCTGCTCGGTGATCTTCGCGCCGCCGGTGCCCTCCTCCAGGGAGACCGAGGCGCCGATCACCGGGTAGACCGGCTGGCCGGTCTTGATGAGCTGCTGGACGACCATCTTGGCCTGGTTGATCGGGATGGCGAAGCCGAGGCCGATCGACCCGGCCTGGCCCGAACCGCCGCCCATGCCGCCGCTGGCCGCGGACTGGATGGCCGAGTTGATGCCGATGACGCTGCCGTTCCCGTCGAGGAGCGGCCCGCCGGAGTTGCCCGGGTTGATCGACGCGTCGGTCTGCAGGGCGCTCATGTACGAGGCCTTGCTGCTGCCGGTGCCGTCGCTGGAGGCCACCGGGCGGTCCTTCGCCGAGATGATGCCCGTGGTCACCGTGTTCGACAGGCCGAAGGGCGCGCCGATCGCGATGGTCGAGTCACCGACGGCGACCTTGTCGGAGTTGCCGAGCACGAGGGGCTTCAAGTTGTTCGGCGCGTTCTTCAGCTTGATGACCGCGACGTCGTAACCCTGCGCATGGCCGATCACCTCGGCGTCGTACTTCTTGCCGTTCGAGAACGTCGCCGAAAGCTTTCCGCCGTCGACGGCCTCCGCCACCACGTGGTTGTTGGTGAGGATGTGGCCCTGCGTGTCGTACACGAAGCCGGTGCCGGTGCCGCCCTCGCCGTTGTTGCCCTCGGCCTCGATGGTGACCGTGCTGGGCAGCGCCTTGGCGGCGACGCCCGCGACGGTGCCCGGGTCGCGCTTGAGGTCGGCGGGGTTGGAGGCGGAGACGGTCGTCGAGCCGGTGCCTGCGTCGTCGCCCCGCTCCGCGGCCCAGTAGCCGACGCCGCCGCCGACGGCACCCGCGATCAGCGCGGCCGCGACGACTCCGGCGAGCAGTCCGCCGCGGCGGCCGCCCGGCCTGGGCTGGGGCTGCTGGTAGGAGGCGCCCCACTCCGAACCGCCACCACCGCCCACGTAGGACGGGATCGCCGGCGGCGGCGGGGGCCAGTCACCGGCGGGCGCGGGCCCGGCGTGCTCGGCGGGGGCGGGGCCCGCCTCGTGCGCTCCGTGGCCGGCGGCCGGCGCGCCCTGGTGCACCGTGTCGTATCCGCCGCCTTCTGGGGCCTGCGGCGGGGGCCCGGCCGGTGCCTGGGTGGGAGCAGCGGGAGCGTCCACCGGCACGGGAGGTGCGGACGGGGCCGGGGGGACCGCAGTGCCCTCGTTCTCGGTGCTCACAGCTTTCTCTCCTCGATCCACGGCTGTCTACGTCGTCGGTCCGGACAGGGTGGGCGGTCGCATCGTCCTCGATCGCCGCCCGGTCTCTGCGGCGGCGCGCGGCCGACCGCTGGCACCCGCCGTTCCGGCATGGTCCTGTCACGGTCCAGTTGTGCAGTTGTACGCGGTCAGCTTTTCCCATGGGACGTCAGGGCACCATAAGGCGTTCCTGTGCATCCGCGATCATCCTTTATGCCGGGCGAAACGGACGCATCCGCTAGGCCGAACTTTCTCGGTGGCCGGCCGCGCGGTGGCACCATGACGCGGTGACCCACGCACGACAGCAACGCATCCAGGTCGTCGCCCACCGCGGTGCTTCGCAGGACGCTCCCGAGCACACATTGGCCGCATACAAGAAGGCGATCGAGGACGGTGCCGACGCCCTCGAATGCGATGTGCGGCTCACGGCGGACGGCCATCTCGTCTGCGTGCACGACCGTCGCGTCAACCGTACGTCGAACGGTCGCGGGGCGGTCTCGGCCCTGGAGCTGGCGGATCTGGCCGCCCTGGACTTCGGTTCCTGGAAGGACCTCGAGGAGAGCCCCGACTCCCTCTGGGCGCCAGGCTCGGCCGACACGTCCGTACTGACCCTGGAGCGCCTCCTCGAACTGGTCGCCGACGCCGGGCGCAGGGTGGAGCTGGCCATCGAGACCAAGCACCCCACCCGGTGGGCGGGGCAGGTGGAGGAGCGGCTCCTGCTCCTGCTCAAGCGATTCGGCCTGGACGCACCACCTCAGGACGGGCCGTCCCAGGTACGTGTGATGAGCTTTTCGGCCCGCTCCTTGTTGCGCGTCCGGGAGGCGTCGCCGACGCTGCCGACGGTCTATCTGATGCAGTTCGTCTCGCCCCGCCATCGTGAGGGACGCCTCCCCGTGGGGGTGCGCATCGCGGGCCCCGGCATCCGGATCGTGCGCAACCATCCCTCGTACATCGAGAAGCTCACGCGCGCGGGTCACCAGGTTCACGTCTGGACGGTGAACGAGCCCGAGGACGTTGACCTCTGCGTCCGGCTCGGCGTCGACGCGATCATCACGAATCGGCCCGCGGCGGTACTGCGTCACCTCGGCAGGGGTTGATTTCCGGCCACTTTCACTCCCCTTCCTCACAGGGAGTGCCCCGGCGCATTCGCTCCGTGTTCGATCGTTACGAGTGCGTCACCGGACGTGGATTGGCCGGTTTCCGGTCCAGTCCATTGGGGCATCCACACCGTGGCGTGGGGCAAAGGAGGTCTCGGGGGTGGCGTTGGTGGTGGCACAGGAGGTGCCGGCGTCGTCGAGCATGGCCGTTCCCCATGGCCCTGCGGGCGTGGGCGAAGCACGACACAAGATGCGTGACCAGCTGCGCTGCAGTGGGGTGTCGGACACGGTTGTCGACGATGCGGTTCTGATCCTTTCCGAGCTGCTCAGTAACGCCTGCCGGCACGGCAGACCGCTGGGCGACGACATGGCCGGCGACGGGAGCGTACGAGCCGCGTGGCAGGTGAACGGCCGGGGCCGTCTCACCGTCGAGGTGACGGACGGCGGCGGCCCGACCCGTCCGGTTCCGGCCACTCCGTCGGTGACCGCACGCGGTGGCCGCGGGCTCAACATCATTTCGGCGCTGGCCGACGACTGGGGCGTACGCGACGACGCGTGCGGTGAGGTCACGGTCTGGGTGGTCGTGCACAAGGACGTGCACGCGGAGGCGGCGGCGCACCGTCGTGACGACTTCGCGGCCCGCATCGCCTCGCCGTCCGCAGCGGAGCTGGTGGGTCTCGACTTCGCGGACGCGCTGGACGACCTGAGCTGACCGCGGCCGATAGAGGGCACTCGGTCCGAATCACACCCTTGTCAGTACGAGCGGCTAGGCTCGCGCCCGTACGTACGAGAGCCGTATCCGGGAGACGTCCAAGATGGCCAAGAAGCGCCCGCAGACCAAGGGCAAGCCGCAAGTCACCAGTGGAGAGATCCCGGTTGTCGGTGCCCGTGAGCCGTGCCCCTGCGGCAGCGGCCGCCGCTACAAGGCGTGCCACGGCCGGGAGGCCGCCCACGCGGTGACCGAGCTGGTGCAGCGCCCCTTCGAGGGCCTGCCGGGCGAGGGCGACTGGGTGGCGCTGCGTGAGCTGGTGCCCGCGGCGACGGTCGAGCTGCCGCTGAAGGAGAAGCTGCCCGAGGACGTCCCCTCGGTCACCCTGGCCACCGTGTTGCCGATGGCGTGGCCCGCACTGCGCCGCGACGACGGCTCGGTTTTGCTCGGCCTGCAGAACGACACGTCGTCGGGTGACATCAGCCGCGACCTCGCCGACACGTTGCAGCGCGCGCTGACCGCCGCGCCGGGCAGCCCGGTGCAGGCGCGCCGCGCTCCCGCCGACGGCCCGCGCCTCCAGGACCTCCTCGATTCGAACGGCACTTTCGAGCCGGTCGTGCACACGGGTTTCGAGTTCTGGGTGCCCGATTCGGAGAACGCGTCGGGTGAGGTCACCGCCTCCCTGGAGCGGGCCAACGCCGCGGCCATCCCGACCGTGAAGCTCGCCGGCGTGGACAGCGCCTACTGGTGCGAGACCCCGGAGAAGAACCACCTGCGCTGGGTCATGCCGCACCCGGAGGAGAAGCTTCTCGACGCGCTCGCGCGGCTGCACGCGGCGGGCGCCTCCTCGCTCGGCGAGGGCACGCGCCTCGTCGGTTCCTTCCGGGCACATGGCCTGACCGTTCCGGTATGGGACCTGCCGAGCGCGGTGAAGGCGGAGGATGTCGAGAAGCCGGCCGCCGAGTTCGCCGAGCGGCTCGCCGCCGCGCTCGCCTCGGACGCTCCACTGACCGCGGAGGAGCGCCGCGCGCGCGGGGGCCTCACCAATCGACAGGTGACGCTCAGCTGACACACAGGACGCCTCGGACGGCCCGCGCGGACTGACCGACCGGTCAGCCGCCCGGGCCCAGGAAAGCCCTCCCGGAATGGGTGACTCCGGTCACAACTCCCGGTAGTTGCAGGTAAATCCATGTCCGAATAGAAGAGATCGAATTTGCTAACTGCCGATCTCTTGTTACCGTTCAGGTAGCCCGGTTGCTGGTGCATCCCCCGTCGCCAGCAACCGGGCGCTTTTATGCCCGCGCCCGCTCGGCGAGGCTCAACGCCCGTACGTGGGCGCCGAGTTGCTCCCCGACCGCAGCAGCAGCGGGCCGTCGCCGTCGGCCGCGTACTCCGCCACCGCGGCGTACCGCGCCGGCTCGGCCAGGGTCCGCCCGTGCGGCGTCTCGCACATGCCCGGCTCGTCCTCGGCGCTCACGGCGCAGGTGATCTGCACCGTGCGCCCGCCGGGCGCCATCAGGGTCAGCACAGCGCTCATCCCCGCGCCCGTCGTGTTCCGGTAGTACGTGCGCGCCCAGGTGTCCCGTTCCTGACGGAGTACGCAGGTCTGCGCCTCGATGCCCTCGGGGGAGGTGAGTTGCGGGCCGCACTGGGGGCCGCCCGCCACGCGGTCCGTCTTGTCATCGGCCTGAGCGGCCTCGTCGGCAGCGCGCCTCGGCGCGGACTCCGGCTCCGGAGGTGCGGCCGGGCGGCCGGGCCCGCCGCCCACGGGCCCCGCGAACGCGCCTGCCAGGGGAAGCCCGGCGGCGAGCACCACCGCGGTGAGGAGACCGAACAGTCGAAGGCGCGAGGCGGGCCTTCCCTGCTCGTGCCCGTTCGAGAACTCGGGGAGTGGGGGCGCGGCAGGCATGCGCCGAAGATATCGGCGCACACCCGTCGCGGCGGCGCGCCGCGCGCTCGGTACCGCTACAACTCGGGCGCGCTCACACCCGTACGAGTGAGTGCGTCCACGACCGCGTCGACCACGGCCTCCACGTCGGGCGTCCAGGGCGCCGCCGAACCGGGCAGCGGCGCGCGCTCCCAGCGGACCTGTCCCGCGCCCGTCGCGGACGGCGGCAGAGCGAGGTAGCCGCCCTCGCCGTGGAACCGCAGCGAGCCGGGCACGAAGTCCTGGGCGTACAGCAGCTCGCCGAGCTGCTCCAGGGAGTACGGCGCCACGAGGATCGCGAGGCGCTCGGACGTGGCGATCACCGGGCCGAGCCGGACCTCGGCGCGGTCGAGCGCGGCGAGCGCGCGGGCGCCCGCGACAGCGGGGAGGCTCACGGCGCAGGGCGCACGCCCGCCGGAAGCACCCGACGAGGCGCCGGTGGCGAGGACGATCGGCGCCTGCGGCCGGTTGGTCCACCACCAGCGGATCATGCGCTCGTCGGTCGTCGCTGCGAGCAGTCCGGGGTCGAAGGGGTGGGCGCCGGGCACCGTGCACTCCGGGTCGGGGCAGGCGCAGCGGACGCCGTCGCGGCGTCCCGCCGCCGCGAGCGCTATACCTGGCAGCACCGGCCACCGCCACGCCGTCCCGAACGTGAGGGCCGCGCTGATCAGGTCGGACTTCCCGCTGTCGCGCCTGGACAGGAGCTTGCGTCGCCTTCCGGGGATCTCGCGCATGAGCGCTCGTTCCTTTCCGTTGACCGAAGAGAACGCTGTGGGCCACATCACACAATGTGTCGAACAGTCACTGTGCGTACGTGCTGAGCGCTTGACCTCAGCCGGGGCCGTCGGCCTGAGGCAGGGGTAACCCCTATAGTCCGAGCGCCTGCTGGGTCTTTCAAAAGCCTGGCGTGGGGTGGCGGCGCCTGGCGTTTGCCGTCCCGCGTATTTCTCGTCGCCTCCCCCACGGGAGGATGGGGCACGGTCGTCGATGGTTATGACGCCCGGGTCCGGCACCAGGTTCCGGGTGGATCCCAACTGCCCCTGGTCTTCTCCGAGTACGTACCCACCGCGGCCGCTATGACGCTCCGTCGAACGATGCCAGTCGACCTCAGTACGCCGTTCCCCGAGTCGGTTTTTGGCCAACCTGGAACGCTTCGGATCGGCGCGAGAACAAGGGGGAGAGCAGAGATCGCATTACCGCAGAAGTCACTTGAGCACCATGGACACCAGGAAACCCGGCAGGACAATGCTGGACATCCCCTCTCCAGTGCGTGTACATGTGGAGACATTGCTGGCGGCGCAGAACGACATGGGGGTTTGCGATGCTATTGAGCAATACGCACCGGCCGGAAAGCCGGAAGCCATGACAGCCCCGCGCTTGCCGAAAGTGGCTGGAATCGATTCCCCTCCTGGACAGGTGCCCCCACCCGCCCACACCGTCGCGCCCGCGCCCGCCGCTTCACCTGCCGCTTCCGCACCGGCGGCCCCGGGAGTCGTGATCCAGGACAGACTCGCGGGCTGGGTCTCCGACCTCACGACCCTGCACGAACTCACGGAACGGCTGGCCCGCACGGCAGCACTCGACGAAGCACTCCACGAACTCCTGCGCGCCGGAGCCGCCCTGGTGGGCGCCCGGCGCGGTCTCGTCGTCCTGGAGCCCGGCGACGGGCTCGGCCCCAGCGCCACCGTCGGCCTCGGCCTCTCCCGCCCCGACCTCGGCCACATCGAGACGGTGCCGCGCGCCGAGACGTCGTACGGGCGCATCATCGACGGGCTCGGCACCGAGGACGAGACGCGGGCCGACCTGCTCTCCGAGGACGGGCTCGACCCGCGCCACCGCGAGGTCGCCGCGCGCCTGGGATACGCGGCGAGCTACGCGCTGCCGCTCGCCACCGAGAAGGCGGGCCGGCTCGGCGCGGCGGTCTGGTTCTACGACGAGCCGGCCGCGCCCGTCGAACGCCAGCGTCACCTCATCGGTCTCTACGCGCGCTACGCCACCGAGCACCTGGCCCGCCTGCTCGAACTGGAGCGCACGCGCGCGTGGTCGCGCACCGTCGCCGACGAACTGCTGCCCGCGCGGCTGCCCCGCGTCCCCGGTGTGCAGCTCGCCATGCGGCACCGCAGCGGGCCGCGCGGCGGCGGCGACTGGTACGACGCGCTGCCGCTGCCCGAGGGGGCGCTCGGCCTCGCGGTCGGCTCCGTCTCCGGCTCCGGCGCGAGCGCGCTCGCCGCCATGGGCCGGCTGCGCGCTTCGCTGCGGGCGTACGCGGTGATGGAGGGGGAGGACCCGGTCGCGGTCCTCTCCGACCTGGAGCTGCTGCTCCGGCTGACCGAACCGGCGCGCAGCGCGACCGCCCTGTTCGCCTACTGCGAGCCGGCGCAGCGCAGGATCGTCCTCGCGGGCGCCGGGCACAGCCCGCCCCTGGTGATCGGGGAGCGCCGCACGGAGTTCGCGGAGACGACGCTGTCCGCGCCGCTGGGCATGCTCGCCTGCTGGGAGGCGCCGAGCACGGAGATCTCCGTGCACCCGGGCGAGACGGTGCTGCTGTACACGGACGGCCTGCTGCGCCGCACCGATGACCCGATGGACCGCGCGTTCGCCCGCCTGCACGCGGCCGCCGCCGGGGTGCCGAAGGCGATCCGCGAGGACCCGGGCGCGATCGCCGACCATGTGCTGCACGCGATGCTCCCCGACGGGCTCGACGCGGCCGACAGCGACGAGGACGTCGTTCTGCTGGCGGCCCGTTTCGCCTAGGACCTGTCAGACAGGCCCTGGCCCTAGGCGTGTCCGCACGCCCGGCAAGAGGCCCTCCGGCCCTGGACCCCCTTCCGTACGCTCGTACGATGGAGGGGGTCCACTGCCATATCAGGCCATACCCAGGTCATTCAACGGACCGCGTCAAGGAGGAACCGTGTCGGAGGAGCTCACCCCGGAGAACCCGGAGATCATGGAGGCCCCCGAGGGCGACGAGCCCATCAAGCAGCGCAAGAACGGCCTCTACCCCGGTGTGTCCGACGAGCTCGCCGAGAACATGAAGTCCGGCTGGGCCGACACCGCGCTGCACGACCTGAAGCCGATCGCCCAGGCCGCCGAGACGGCCGCCCGGCGTGCCGCCCTTTCCGCCCGCTTCCCGGGCGAGCGCATCGTCGTGCCCGCGGGCAACCTCAAGACCCGCTCGAACGACACCGAGTACGCCTTCCGCGCGTCCGTCGAGTACGCGTACCTCACAGGCAACCAGACCGAGGACGGCGTCCTCGTGCTCGAGCCCACGGCCGGCGGGCACCGGGCGACGCTCTACCTGCTGCCGCGCTCGAACCGGGAGAACGGCGAGTTCTGGCTGGGCGGCGACGGCGAGCTGTGGGTGGGCCGCCGGCACTCCCTGGCCGAGGCCGAGAAGCTGCACGGCATCCCCGCCGCCGACGTGCGCGAGCTCACCGACCGGCTGCGCGAGGCCACCGGCCCGGTGCGCGTCGTGCGCGGTTACGACGCCGGCGTCGAGGAGGCGCTGACCGACAAGGTCACCGCCGAGCGCGACGAGGAGCTGAAGACGTTCCTCTCCGAGGCGCGGATCGTGAAGGACGCGTTCGAGATCGGCGAGTTGCAGAAGGCCGTCGACTCGACGGTGCGTGGCTTCGAGGACGTCGTGAAGGTCCTCGACAAGGCCGAGGCGACCAGCGAGCGCTACATCGAGGGCACGTTCTTCCTGCGTGCCCGCGTCGAGGGCAACGACATCGGTTACGGCTCCATCTGCGCCGCGGGCCCGCATGCCTGCACCCTGCACTGGGTCCGCAACGACGGCCCGGTCCGCTCCGGTGACCTGCTCCTGCTCGACGCAGGAGTGGAGACGCACACGTACTACACCGCCGACGTCACGCGCACGCTCCCGATCAACGGCACGTACAGCGAGATCCAGCGCAAGATCTACGACGCCGTGTACGCGTCCCAGGAAGCCGGTATCGCGGCCGTCAAGCCGGGCGCCAAGTACCGCGACTTCCACGACGCCTCGCAGCGCGTGCTCGCCGAGAAGCTCGTCGAGTGGGGCCTGGTCGAGGGCCCGGTCGAGCGCGTCCTGGAGCTGGGGCTGCAGCGCCGCTGGACCCTGCACGGCACCGGTCACATGCTCGGCATGGACGTCCACGACTGCGCGGTCGCGCGGACCGAGACGTACGTGGACGGCACGTTGGAGCCCGGCATGGTGCTCACCGTCGAGCCGGGCCTGTACTTCCAGGCCGACGACCTGACCGTGCCGGAGGAGTACCGCGGCATCGGCGTCCGCATCGAGGACGACATCCTCGTCACCGAGGACGGCAACCGGAACATGTCGGCCGGCCTGCCGCGCCAGGCCGACGAGGTCGAGGCGTGGATGGCAGGTTTGAAGGGCTGATCTCGACATAGAGGCGCCCTGCGAGAGGCGTCCTGCGAGAGGCGTCCTGCGAGAGGCGTCATCGGGCGGGGTCGTGGACACGGTGGTTGTTCACGACCCCGTCCGTGCGTCGAGCTGAGTGGGGCGCTGGAGGGGTGGCTGGTGCACGTACACCGTCATGGCCTGGCTGTCCGGTGCACACCGTCATGGCTGCTCGGTGCGCACCACCATGGATGCCCGTTCTCACACCGCCATGAGCGGGGTGTCCTTCCGCCACTTCAGGATCTTGTCGAAGCTGACCACGGTCCCCGCCCTGCCGGGCTTGTGGTCGACCCGCACATGGTCGGCGAGTTCGTGGATCAGACAGAGACCGCGGCCGCTCTCGGCGTCGGCCGGTGCCTGACGGAGAGCCGCGCGGCCCCTGTGGATGTGGCCGGGGATACCTGGACCGGAATCGGCCACTTCAATGCGGCACTTCTCGCCGTCCAGGTAGGCGGTGACCCTGTAGGCGCCCGAAGTCTCGCTCGTGGCGGCGTCGCCGCCGTGCTCGACGGCGTTCGCACACGCCTCGCTGAGAGCGACCGACAGGTCGTAGGAGACGTCCGGGTCGACGCCCGCCGTCTCCATGGTGCCGATCAGAAGGCGTCGGGCGAGCGGAACGCTCGCAGCCTCGCGCCGCAGATGGAGGGACCACCAGATGCTCATGCTCCAGCCTCCCGGCCGCGGCTCGACATACCGATACGTATTGCCGCCTCCGCCCTTGCGCAATCGCGGAGTTGGCGTGATACCGCCCATATGGCCGACGCGAGCGGGGCAGTCGGCGCGGTAGGGGAGATTCCGGACCTTGTGGACCTGCCGTATGGGACGGGTAAGGCCAGTGGGATGATGACCCCGCCATGACTGCCCCCCACCAGCGCCAGGCGCGCAGTGCGGCCGATCTCCGGCTGCTCAGGGCCGCGATGTTCGCCGCGGTCTGCGTCGTGCTGTCCGCGGCGGGGCACGTCCTCGGTTCGACCGCCACCGTCCCGCTGTGGACGCTGTCGCTCGGCTTCCTGGCCGTCTTCTGTGTGGCCGTTCCGCTGGCCGGCCGCGAGCGATCGCTGCCCGGCATCGTCCTTCCGCTCGCGGTCGGGCAGATCGGCCTGCACAGCCTCTTCGCCCTCGGGCAGCACGGCCCGATGGCCATGGGCGCCGGTGAACCCTCCGTCGTGGAGCGGGCCGCCCGGCTCATGTGCGGGGCGGGTGCCTCGGCGCTCAGCCCGGCGCAGGCGCAGCGGATCCTCGACCAGGCGCGGGTGCCGTCGGACGCCGCGGGCGGGATGCACCACGACATGGCGGGCGTGGCCGGCTCCTCGATGCCGCTGCTGCCGTCCCTGCCGATGTTCCTCGGGCACCTGCTGGCCGCGGTCGGCGCCGGATGGCTGCTGCGCCGCGGCGATCTCGCCCTCGGCCGGATCGTGCGGCTCTCGAAGCTGTCGGCGCAGGGGGTCGTGGAAGGGGCGCCCGTGCGTTCCCTGCGGGCGGCCCTCGCCCTCGTACGCGCTCTGCGGGCGGGGCTTCCCGGGGCGCCCGAGGTCCTTCCGCGCGCGTTCCGTGCCGGGTTCCCGGCGCTGCCCGCGCTGCGGACGGTGGCACTTCAGCACTCGGTGATCCGGCGTGGGCCGCCGGCCGCGGGCGACGCGTTCCTTCTCGCTGCCTGACACAGCAGGCGTCTCCCTGACTTCCGCGCGACCCGTGTGGTCCCGTGCGCGGGGTGGGGCGTGCGTGCTGTGCGGCACGCGCGCGTACCCGCTTTCTGGCCGCTATGTAGTGCGGTTCGCTATGTAGTGCGTTTTTGTGCCGCCCTTCAGGGGTGGTGCTGAGCGGGCGCGCTCCTCACTCTTCGCTGGATCCCGCTGAATGTGGAGTTCTCTCTGTCATGAAGAAGATGTCCCGCGCCGCTCTCGTCAGTGCCGCCGCCGTCTCCTCCGTCGTCCTCGTCTCCGCTCCCGCCTTCGCGCACGTGAGCGTGCAGCCGGAGGGCGCCGCCGCCAAGGGCGGTTACGCCGTGGTCGACTTCAAGGTGCCCAACGAGCGCGACGACGCCGCGACCACCAAGCTCGAGGTCAGCTTCCCGACCGACCACCCGCTCGCCTCGGTGATGCCGCAGCCGCTGCCCGGCTGGAAGTCGCAGGTCACGAAGTCGAAGCTGGACAAGCCGCTGGAGATGCACGGCGAGAAGATCACCGAGGCGGTCTCCAAGGTCACCTGGACCGCGACCGGTTCCGGTTCGGACAAGGGCGTCCAGCCCGGCTACTTCCAGAAGTTCCCGGTCTCCATCGGCGCTCTGCCGACCGACGCCGACGAGCTCGTCTTCAAGGCGATCCAGACGTACGACAACAAGGAGGTCGTGCGCTGGATCGAGCCGCAGCAGGAGGGCCAGGAGGAGCCGGAGAACCCGGCGCCCACCCTCGCGCTGACGGCTGCGGCCGACGACGAGCACGGGGCGTCCGGCGCGTCCGACGACGACGCGGACGACAAGGGCGACAAGACGGAGACCGCCGCGGCCTCCACGTCGTCCGACAGCTCCGACAGTGACACCACCGCCCGCGTCCTCGGCATCGTCGGCATCGTCATCGGCGCCGCGGGTGTGGCGTTCGGCGTGCTGGCGGGCCGTCGGCGTACCACCAGCTGAGCCACCCACGGCGGGTGCCGGGGTCGCGGTGGGCGACCCCGGCACCCGCCGAACCACTCACATCCAGGACATTTTTCTATGCGCACGACCATCAAGACCAAGACCAAGACCAAGGCCAAGACCATCAAGGCCAAGGCCGTCGAGACCGAGTACGTCAGGGCCGAGTCCGCCGAGGCTCAATCCTTCGGGGCCCAGTCCGTGGAGGCCCCGAAGGCGGGTGTGACGCCGACGTCGTGGAGGAGCACGAGGACGGGTCGGAAGACCCTGCTCGCCGCCGCCGGACTGGTCACGGCGGCCACCCTCACCCTGACGGCCTGCGGCAGCGGTGACGACAAGGGCGGCGCCGTCGCCGACGTATCCACCGAGGCCGGTTCGCAGCAGGCCGCGACCGTCCTCGACAAGCCCTTCGAGAAGCCGGACCTGGTCCTCACCGACACCCACGGCAAGAAGTTCGACCTGCGTGCGCGGACCAAGGACAGGCCGACGCTGATCTACTTCGGCTACACGCACTGCCCGGACGTCTGCCCGCTGACGATGAGCAACATCGCCGTCGCCAAGAAGGCCCTGCCCAAGGCCGAGCAGGACAAGCTCCAGGTCGTCTTCGTCACCACCGACCCCGACCGTGACACCCCGGCCGTGCTCGGCAAATGGCTCAAGGCGCAGGACCCCGACTTCATCGGCCTGACCGGCGACTTCGCCACCATCCAGGGCGGCGCCCGCACGCTCGGCATCTCCATCGAGCCGACGCAGAAGGACAAGAACGGCAAGCTCGTGTCGATGCACGGCACGCAGGTCATCGCGTTCTCGCCGAAGACGAACGGCGGGTACGTCCTCTACGGCGAGGAAGCCACCGTCGACGACTACACCAAGGACCTCCCCAAGCTCATCAAGGGGGCGAAGCCGTGAGGCGCACCTCCGCGGCCCTGGGCGCCATAGCGCTGGCCTGCGGCCTCGCGCTCACCGCCTGCGGGTCCTCCGGCAGCTCGGACGACGCGCCGGACGTGAAGGTGGAGGGCGCCTTCATCCCCGAACCGGCCTCCGGTGACATGGCGGCCGGGTTCTTCCTCGTCCACAACAGCGGCGGCGCCGACACCCTCTCCTCGGTCAGCAGCGCCCTCGCCGGCCAGGTCACCCTGCACACCACCGAGGGCGGCGTGATGAAGGAACAGAAGTCCTTCGCCGTGCCCGCCGACGGCGAGCTGGACTTCGAGCGGGGCGGCAATCACCTCATGTTCGAGAACCTGAAGCGGAAGCCGAAGGAGGGCGACAAGGTGTCGGTGCAGTTGCACTTCACCAAGGCCGGCACCGTCACCGTCTCCTTCCCGGTGAAGGCCGCCACCTACAACCCGACGTCGCACGCGTCGCACGCTTCACACTGAAGGGGCTGACCCGCACGTGAAGACCATCGCTCCCCGTTTCCGGCACCTGGTGCTGCTGTTCCTCGCCGTCACCGGCGCGCTCCTGGCCGGTGCCGCACCCGCGTCCGCGCACGCCGCGCTGACCGGGAGCGACCCCCAGCAGGGAGCGGTGGTCCAGGCGGCGCCCAAGCAGGTGTCGCTGACCTTCTCCGAAGACGTCGCCATGTCCAGCGGCGCGGTCCGCGTGCTCGACCCCGCGGGCAAGCGCGTCGACAGCGGCAAGATCGGCCACCCCGGCGGCACGACGTACACCGTGGGCCTCCACGCGGGCCTGCCAGACGGCACGTTCACCGTCGCCTACCAGGTCGTGTCGGCCGACAGCCACCCCGTCTCCGGCGCCTTCACCTTCTCCGTCGGCGCCCCTTCCAAGACCTCCGCGGTACTGAGTGACCAGAACGCCGGTGGTGGCGTCGTCGGCGGCCTCTACGGCGTCGGGCGCTACGTCTCGTACGCGGGCTTCGTCCTGCTCGTGGGCGGCGCCGCGTTCGTCCTCGGCTGCTGGCCGCGCGGTGCCGGGATCAAGCCGGTGCAGCGGGTCGTCGTCGGCGGCTGGACCGCCCTCACCGCGGCCACCCTCGCCCTGCTGCTGATGCGCGGCTCGTACACCGGCTCGGGGAAGGTCGGTGACATCTTCGACATGGCGCTGCTCGGCCAGGTACTGCAGACGAAGACCGGGGCTGCGCTCACGTCCCGTCTTCTGCTGCTCGCCGCGGCCGCTCTCTTCATCGCGGTGCTTTTCGGCGCCTATGTGAAGAGGGCCGAAGAGGGCGACAAGAAGGAGGTCAGGGACCTCACCTTCGGGCTCGCCATCGGCGGGGCCGTCGTCGCGGCCGGACTCGGCGCGACCTGGGCCATGGCCGAGCACGCCTCGACCGGTATCCAGGCCGGGCTCGCCATGCCCGTCGACGTCCTGCACCTGCTGGCCGTGGCCGCGTGGCTCGGTGGTCTGACGACCCTGCTCGTCGCGCTGTACCGGGCGCCTTCCATCGAGGGTTCGGCGGTACGCCGCTTCTCGCGAGTGGCGTTCTGCAGTGTCGTGACGCTGGCTGTGACCGGGCTCTACCAGGCATGGCGCCAGGTCGGCTCCTGGTCCGCGCTGACCGGGACGCGCTACGGGCAGTTGCTGCTGCTCAAGGTGGGGCTCATCGCCGTGCTCGTCGGCATCGCCTGGATCTCCCGCCGGTGGACGGGCCGGCTCTCCGAGCGCCTGTCTCCCGAGGCTGCCGCCGCGGCCGTGGTGGAGCAACGTACGTCCGAGGAGCGCGAGACCGAGCCGCATACCGCCGAGCAGCGCAGCGCCGAGCCGCGTACCGCCGAGCAGCGCGCTTCTGAGCAGCGCACTTCTGAGAAGAAGAAGCCGGTCACGGTCGGCGCCGGTGGGCAGAGCGACGACACCGGCACAGGCGACGCCGATACGGGCATCACCGACGCGGGCGTCCCCGGCGCGGGTGACGGCGATACCGGCGTCCCCGGCGCGGATGACGCCAAGCACAGCGGCGACGCGAGGGACGGCAAGGACAGCGGCGAGAAAGCGGACGACCCCGTGCGCGCCGCGCAGCTCGCCCGGCAGCGTGCCGCGGTCGCCACTACCCGCGAGAGGCGCGCCCGCGACTCCGATCCGCACCGTTTCGGCCTGCGCCGCTCGGTGCTCGCCGAGGCCGGCGTCGCTGTCGTCCTGCTCGCTGTCACCACGGTGCTGACGTCGACCGAACCGGGCCGCACCGAGGAGGAGGCCAGGTCCGCCACGTCCGCCGCGCAGAGCCAGTCCGGGCCGCTGTCGCTGAAACTGCCGTTCGACACCGGCTCCCCGGACGGCAAGGGCACGGTCCTGCTCGACCTGGACCCCGGCCGCACCGGCAACAACGAGATGCACGTCTACGTGGAACGGCCGGGCGGCAAGGTCTTCGACGTCCCCGAGGTGAGGGTCGCCCTCACCCTGGAGGCGAAGAAGATCGGCCCGCTGGCCGTCCTGCCCGACCGCATCGCCACGGGACACTGGAGCGCGAGCAACGTGCAGGTCCCCGGCGCGGGCGACTGGAAGATCGCCGTGACCGTGCGCACCTCGGACATCGACCAAGTGACTGTCACCAAGAACGCGAAGATCGGCTGAACCACCATGGCTGACACCGAAAGCCGTACGGCTCCGCAGACGGATTCCGCGACGTCCGGGGGCATCACCCGACGCCGTCTCATCGGGACGGCGGGCGCCACCGGTGTCGCCCTCGGTGCCGTCGGCGCGGGCGCGGGATACGCGGTGGCCTCCTCGAACGCGCCCGAGCGGGAGACCGCGTTGACGTCGCTCGGCGCGGACGAGGTGATGTTTCACGGGAAACATCAGCCCGGAATCACCACGCCGATGCAGGCATGCGGCCACCTCGTCGCCTTCGACCTGGCCGCGGGGGCGGGCCGCAAGGAGGCCACCGCCCTGCTGCGCCGCTGGTCGGCGACGGCCGAACGGCTGATGGCGGGCGAGGCTCCGACGTCCGACGACACGGACATCGCCCGCGACGCGGGCCCGTCCTCGCTGACCGTCACCTTCGGCTTCGGCCACAGTTTCTTCTCCCGTACCGGGCTGGAGAAGCAGCGCCCGGCCGCTCTCGACCCGCTCCCGGACTTCTTCTCCGACCGCCTCGACAAGACCCGCAGCAACGGCGACCTGTGGGTCCAGATCGGCGCCAACGACTCCCTCGTCGCCTTCCACGCGTTGCGCGCGCTCCAGAAGGACGCGGGTGGGGCGGCGAAGGTGCGCTGGCAGATGAACGGCTTCAACCGCTCGCCCGGCGCCACCACCCGCCCCATGACGACCCGCAATCTGATGGGCCAGATCGACGGCACCAACAACCCCGTGCCCGCCGACCCCGACTTCGACAAGCGGATCTTCGTGCCGGGCTCGGGCTCACCCGCGTGGATGGCCAACGGCTCGTACGTCGTCGTACGGCGGATCCGGATGCTCCTCGACGACTGGGAGAAACAGTCGACCGCGGCGCAGGAGGACGTGATCGGACGCAAGAAGTCGACCGGCGCCCCGCTGACCGGCGGCGCTGAGACGGCCGATCCCGACCTGGAGAAGACGGACGCGAACGGCGACCTCGTCGTCCCGATCAACGCGCACGCCCGCATCAGCCGCCCCGACCAGAACGGTGGCGCCGCGATGCTGCGCCGCCCGTTCTCCTTCCACGACGGGTTCGACCAGGACGGCGCCCCCGACGCCGGTCTGCTGTTCGTCTGCTGGCAGGCGGACCCGCTGCGCGGCTTCGTGCCCGTCCAGCGCAAGCTCGACCGCGGTGACGCCCTGTCGCCGTTCATCCGGCACGAGGCGAGCGGGTTGTTCGCGGTACCGGGCGGGGCGCGGCAGGGCGGCTACGTGGGACAGGAACTGCTGGAGGCGTGAGCGGCCCCATTAGGGTGACCTCATGCCAGCCAGCTACGCGTATCTCGGCCCCGAGGGCACCTTCACCGAAGTCGCCCTGCGCACGCTCCCGGAGGCGGCTACCCGGGAACTCGTTCCCATGGTCTCCGTGCCCGCGGCGCTCGACGCCGTCCGCGTCGGCGAGGCCGAGGCCGCGTTCGTGCCGATCGAGAACTCCGTGGAGGGCGGCATCACCACGACCCTCGACGAGTTGGTCGCGGGCGAGCCGTTGATGATCTACCGCGAGGTGCTGCTCGACATCACGTTCGCGCTCCTCGTGCGCCCCGGCACCAAGCTCGGCGACATCAAGACGGTCACCGCGCATCCGGCCGCGCAGCCGCAGGTCCGCAATTGGATGAAGGCCCATCTGCCGGACGTGACCTGGGAGTCCTCGGCGTCGAACGCGGACGGGGCGCGCCTCGTCCAGGAGGGGCGTTACGACGCCGCCTTCGCGGGCGAGTTCGCGGCCGCGCGCTACGGGCTCGAGCCGCTGGTCACCGAGATCCACGACGCGGAGAACGCGCAGACCCGGTTCGTTCTGGTGGGCAAGCCCGCCCGGCCCGCGGCGCCGACGGGCGCGGACAAGACGTCGGTGGTCATCTGGCAGTCCCACGACCATCCCGGCGCGCTCATGGAGCTGCTCCAGCAGTTCGCGATCCGCGGGGTCAACCTGATGCTGTTGCAGTCCCGGCCCACCGGTGAGGGCATCGGTAACTACTGCTTCGCCATTGACGCGGAGGGCCACATCTCGGACCGCCGGGTGGCGGAGGCGTTGATGGGTCTGAAGCGGGCGTGCCCGCAGGTGCGCTACCTCGGCTCGTACCCGCGGGCCGGTGTCGCCGTCGAAGAGGTGCGGCCGCTGCGGACGGGTACGTCGGACGACGAGTTCGCGGCGGCGTCCGACTGGCTGGCCCGCTGCCAGGACGGCCGGTTCTAACCCGCTCACACGCGCGTCGGCGCCGCGCCGGACTCGGGTTCTCCACTGCCGGGTCCGGCGTCCTTGTGCCGCGTCACCCGGTCCGACCAGCGGATTTTCTTCGTCCACAAAAGTTATCCACAGGCACCCTTCTCGACCTGGGGACAAGTCGACAGGAAGACGTGACATGGTCGACAAATCGCCCTACAGCTCCCAAGTGAGTCCACAGCGCCACACGTCACCCCTCGTCCACTCTTTTCCCTTGATCAACTCTTTGGAGTGAAGCATTTCCACCCGAAAGTGAACATGGGGCGGGTTTGGATCGGGAACCCTTCGCAATGCATGCGGCTTTCGGAACGATCTATTCCAGCATCCACAGACTTTCCTCACAGCCTGTGGATAACTACCCAGAACCTCGCACCCCTGTGGACAACGAAGCCTCAAGTCCCGCCTCTCGCAAGGAAGTAGGGTCAAGATCCCACCGTCCACCTGGCCCTTTCGGGGAAAGTGGGCGTTTTTATTGACGTGCGCCGAAGAGGCCCCTTAACGATCTTTTCCGGTCGCGTTCTGTCCTTGATTCGCATTCCGGCAAATGGGGCATAAAGCCATCCACTGGATATCGGGTCGAGAGCCGGAACCCCGCACCGGTAGCCTGGTGGGGTGATTGACCTTCGCCTGCTCCGTGAGGACCCCGACCGTGTTCGCGCCTCCCAGCGCGCCCGTGGAGAGGACGTCGCGCTCGTCGACGCCGTACTCTCCGCCGACGAGCGGCGCAGGTCGTCCGGGCTCCGCTTCGACGAACTCCGCTCCGAGCAGAAGTCGCTCGGCAAGCTGATGGGCAAGGCCACGCCCGAGGAGCGCGCGGAGCTGCTCCAGAACGCGGAGGGCCTCAAGGCGCGCGTGAAGGCCGCCGAGGCCGACCAGCGCGACGCCGAGGAGGAGACCCAGCGTCTCGCCCTCCAGCTGGGCAACATCGTGCACCCCGAGGTCCCGCGCGGCGGCGAGGAGGACTTCGTCGTCCTGGAGACGCACGGCACGATCCGCGACTTCGGTGCCGAGGGCTTCGAGCCCAAGGACCACCTGGAGCTCGGCGAGGCGCTCGGCGCCATCGACGTCGAGCGCGGCGCGAAGGTCTCCGGCTCGCGCTTCTACTACCTGACGGGCATCGGCGCACTCCTCGAACTCGCGCTGGTCAACGCGGCGATCGCGCAGGCCACCGAGGCCGGCTTCACGCCGATGCTGACCCCGGCGCTGGTGCGCCCGCGCGCCATGGAGGGCACCGGCTTCCTCGGCCAGGCGGCGGAGAACGTCTACCACCTGGAGAAGGACGACTATTACCTGGTGGGCACCTCCGAGGTCGCCCTCGCCGGGTACCACATGGACGAGATCCTCGACGCGGGTCAGCTGCCGCTGCGCTACGCCGGCTTCTCGCCGTGCTTCCGGCGCGAGGCGGGCACCTACGGCAAGGACACCCGCGGCATCTTCCGTGTGCACCAGTTCGACAAGGTCGAGATGTTCTCGTACGTCGCCCCCGAGGACGCGGAGAACGAGCACCAGCGCCTCCTGGAGTGGGAGAAGCAGTGGCTGACCGGCCTCGAACTGCCCTTCCAGGTGATCGACGTGGCCACGGGCGACCTCGGCTCCTCGGCCTCGCGCAAGTTCGACTGCGAGGCGTGGATCCCCACGCAGGGCAAGTACCGCGAGCTGACGTCGGCGTCGAACTGTGACGGCTTCCAGGCCCGCCGTCTGTCGATCCGGATGCGGGACAACCGCGACGGCAAAAAGGTTCTTCAGCCGCTCGCGACCCTGAACGGGACGCTGTGCGCGGTGCCCCGCACGATCGTCGCCATCCTGGAGAACCACCAGCAGGCCGACGGTTCCGTGCGCGTACCCGAGATGCTGCGGCCCTACCTCGGGGGACGCACCACTCTTGACCCCAAGTAACCGCAGCCTGGAGCCGAACACCAAGTGAGCCATCCCGCTCCCCCCGCCCCCGCCTTCCCGTACAAGCTCGTCGCGACCGACCTCGACGGGACGCTGTTGCGCCCCGACGACACGGTCTCCGAGCGGACGCGTGAGGCGCTCGCCGCGGTCACCGCGGCGGGCGCCGCGCACATCGTCGTGACCGGCAGGGCCGTGCCCTGGACCCGCGGCATCCTCGACGACCTCGGCTACGACGGTCTCGCGGTGTGTGGACAGGGCGCACAGGTCTACCACGCGGGGGAGCAGCGCCTCCTCACGTCGGTGACGCTCGACCGGCAGCTCGCCGGGCTCGCCCTCTCCAAGATCGAGGCGGAGATCGGCCCGCTGGCGCTGGCCGCGAGCCGTGACGGGCTGGACGGCGAGGTCATCATCGGCCCCGGCTACCGGGGTGGGGGGCTGCCCTCGATCCCGTTCACGGACGTCGCGGAGTTGTGGGCCGCCCCGCTCAACAAGGTGTACGTCCAGCATCCCGGCCTGAGCGACGACCAGCTCGCGGAGGTCGCGCGTACCGTGGCCGGCGATCTGGTGGGCGTCACGATGGCGGGCGAGGGCATCGTGGAGCTGCTCCCGCTCGGCCTCTCCAAGGCCACGGGCCTCTCGCTGGCGGCCCGTCGCCTGGGTGTGAAGGCCGCCGACACGATCGCCTTCGGTGACATGCCCAACGACATCCCGATGTTCGCCTGGGCCGCGCACGGCGTCGCGATGTCCAACGCGCACGAGAGCCTGAAGGCCGTCGCGGACGAGGTCACGACGTCGAACGAGGACGACGGCATCGCGGTGGTGCTCGAGCGCCTGCTGGGCTGAGCCGGGGGCCTTCAACGGCGGGATGCGCGGCGCGGTTCACTTGCGGAGGATGCGCGGATCGAACGCGCGCGGGGCGTGACCCCGACGACGGCTTAGCAAGCCGCTGCCTTACCACTCGGCCAATCCTCCGGGTGGGCGGCCCGCGTGCCGCTGAGGACACGCGCTCGAAGCGGCCGCCCCGGGCAACACCCCTGGGCGGTCCTCGACGGAGTCCGATGACTACTCCGGAGACTGCCTCGGGCTGCCCTGCAGGGAGCTCGACGGACTACTGACGGACATCGTCGCGCTCCTCTCCCGGTGGACGGACGCCGGTGGGCGGCCGGCGCGGTGTGACGTCAACTACTGTGCCGCGGCGCCGGGTCGGGCGCCATCGAATTAATCGCGGATGGCCACCGGCGGCGCGCCGCGCAGGCGAACCCGCCTGCGGCGCGCAGGCGGACCCGCCGCGAGGTTCGTCGGCGCGGACCCGCACGGCAGCTCCTACTCCTCCCCCGCCAGCTTCAGGGACCGCAGCCGCTGTCCCGCGTACCAGGTCGCCAGTACGGTGACGGCCACCAGAAGCACCGTCGCGACCGGCAGGCCCACGTCCGAGGTGATGAGGTCGCCGCCGGCCACCTTGTGGGCGACCGCGAGGGACCACTGCTGCACGCTGAGGGTCCGGGCCCCGGCGACCAGGGAGCCGAACAGGGCCTCCCAGACGAGGGCGTAGACCAGGCCGAAGACGACCGCGTGCCGGGTCACCGTGCCCAGCAGCAGGAAGATCGCGGCGTACGCGATGGAGGCCACCAGGGCGGCGATCGTGTAGGCGACGGCGATCTGCTGCCCGTTCCCGTTCAGGATCAGGCCCGCGATCAGCGTCGGGACGGCCGAGAACACCATGGTCACGGCGACCGCCACGATGAGCTTCGTGAAGATGATCGTGGGGCGCTTGACCGGCTTGGACAGGAGATAGACCACGGATCCGTCGTCGATCTCGGGGCCGATGGCGCCCGTGCCCGCGATGACGCCGATGAGCGGCACCATCGTGGCCAGCGCGAAGCCGCCCAGGACGTCGGACGCGGTCTGGTCGTCGGCGCCGGTGAGGCCGCGCACCAGCGCGGAGATCACGACGAGCAGCACCGGCAGCGCGAAGAGGATGAGGGCCCGGCGGCGGCCGAGCAGGGCCCGGTAGGTGAGCCGGGCGACAGTGGGGTCGTACATCAGGGCCTCCTACGCCGCGACGAGATACGAGAAGACGGACTCGAGGGACTCGTCGGACGGCGAGACCGTGAGCAGGCGGATGCCGTGCGACCGTGCGACCTTCGGCAGCAATGTCGTGAACCGGCCGAAGTCGACGGCCTGGACCCGCAACGCGCCTTCCTTGAGGTCGACCTCGATGCCCGCTGTGGACGGGTCCGCGATCAGTGCGGCGGCCAGAGCTCGGTCGTCGCTGGAGCGGATCAGGTAGCGGTGCGGGCGGTCCGTCATCAGACGGCGGATCTTGCGGAAGTCGCCGCTGGCCGCGTGCCGTCCGGCGACGATCACTTCGATGTGGGAGGCGAGTTGCTCGACCTCTTCGAGAATGTGGGAGGAGAAGAGCACGGTGCGCCCCTCGTCCCCCATGCGTCGCAGCAGATCCATGAGTTGCATGCGCTGGCGTGGGTCCATGCCGTTGAACGGCTCGTCCAGGAGCAGCACGGACGGCTCGTGGACGAGTGCGGAGGCCATTTTGACGCGCTGCCGCATGCCCTTGGAGTACGTCGAGATCTTGCGGTCCTGCGCGTACTCCATCTCGACCGTGGCGAGCGCCCTCTGGGCCTCCTTCTTGCCGAGGCCGTGCAGTTCGGCGTTGGCGACGACGAATTCCTCGCCCGTGAGGAAGTCGTACATCGCCTCGCGCTCGGGGACGATGCCGATGTGGCGGTAGATCTGTTCGTTGCGCCAGATCGGCTGTCCGTCGAGTGTCACCGTCCCGTTCGACGGGGCCAGGAAGCCGCCCATCATGTTGATGAGCGTGGACTTTCCCGCGCCGTTCGGGCCGAGCAGGCCGGTCACGCCGGGGCCGATCGTCATCGTGACGTCATTGACGGCCACGACGTTGCCGAACCAGCGCGAGACGTGGTCGATGTTGATCGCGGTCACAGTCCGACCTTCCGGTAGCGGCGCATCAGCAGTCCGTAGGAGCCGGCGATGAGCCCGAGTACGACGAGCAGATAGAGCACGCCCTGGCCCGTGGAGGGGCCGTCGGCGCCGGGGAAGGCGGAGGTGGCGCCGAGGAAGGCGCTCTGTACGCCGTCGATGAGCGTGATCGGCGAGAACAGGCCGAGCCAGGAGACCGCGCTCCCGTTGTCCTGCGTGTCGGCGATCGCCTGGACCGTGGAGACCGCTCCGTAGGAGATGGTCAGGACGGCGATGACGGCGGCGATACCGAAACCGCGGCGCGGCGTGATGGCGGAGACGACGAGCCCGAGCCCGGCGAAGAGCAGCGAAAGCAGCGCCACGGATACCAGTCCTTGGGCGAATCCCTTGGTCTGCTCGGTGAAGTCCAGCTTGGCGAGCAGAGAGCCGACGTAGAGGACGAGCAGCGGGGCGGCCGTGAGGATGAACAGGGCCGACGCCATCGCGGCGTATTTCGCGACTACGTAGTCGACACGCTCGATGGGGCGCGAGAAGTACAGCGGCACCGTCTTGAAGCGCAGGTCGCGGGAGACGGCCTGCGGTGCCTGGGACGCCACATAGAGGCCGATCACCGCTTGGAGGACGATCGCGTAGCGCGTGTAGTCGACGGGGAGGTCCTTCGCCTTGGTGGCGACGGCGACCGCGACCATGATCAGTGCGGGGACGCACATCACGACGAAGAGCAGCATCGGCAGCACTTTGGACTTGGCCGAGCGGCCGAGTCCGTACGCACCGCGCAGGCTCTGCGAGAAGAGGGAGCGGCGGGCGTACGCGCGGCCCAGGCGCGGGCCGTCGTAGTGGCGGTAGCCGATGTTGTGGATCTGGGTGGACGCACGGTCCGGGGCCATGGGCTCAGTGGTCATCGCGCGAGCCTCCCGTCTGCTGTGTGGCGGCGGTGGCCGCCCAGGCGGCGGCGCGCTCGGGGACCTGCTCCTGCTGCGGCTCGGCCTGCTGGTCGGTGGGGCGGAAGACCTCCGCGATGTGGTGCCTGCGCTGCTCCATGCGGATCAGGCCGAGGCCGAGGTCCGCGACGACGTCGCGGACGATGTCGTACGTCTCCTCGCCCTGCGCGGTGAGGAGGACTGTGTGGCCCGCACCGGGCAGCTCGCCGCCGGTGGTCGTCTCGATGCCGCGCAGCGCGAACGCCTCGCGCAACGCCGTCGTCCCGTCGGGGTGTTCGTCGCTGTCGGTGACCTCGATCGCGAGCGTCGCCGTGCTCTGGGTGAAGTCGGTGGTGGAACTGGAGCGCAGCAGCTTGCCGCCGTCGATGACGACGACGTGGTCACAGGTGCGCTCGAGCTCACCGAGCAGGTGCGAGGTGACCAGGACCGAGATCCCGAAGTCGCTGTGGACGCGACGGATGAGGTCGAGCATGTCGTCGCGGCCGACCGGGTCCAGGCCGTTCGTCGGCTCGTCCAGAAAAACCAGCTGCGGGTCGTGGACGAGGGCCTGGGCCAGCTTCACGCGCTGCTTCATGCCCGTCGAGTAGCCGCCGATGGGGCGGTAGCGCTCCTCGTACAGTCCGACGTGGCGCAGTGTGTCGGCGGTGCGCTCGCGGGCCGCGGTGGGTGGCAGCCCCGACATGCGCGCCATGTGCACGACGAACTCGGTGGCCGACACGTCGGGTGGCAGGCAGTCGTGCTCGGGCATGTATCCCACGCGCTCGCGGATCTCACCGCCCTTGGTCGCGACGTCGAGGCCGAGCACTTCGGCACGGCCTTCCGAGGCGGGGGAGAGACCCAGCAGGATCTTGATCATGGTGGACTTGCCGGCACCATTGGCTCCGACGAGTCCGGTCACCCCGGGCCCGATATCCATGGTCAGCCGGTCAAGCGCGGTAACCCGGGGGAACCGCTTGCTCAGGCTTTCGGTCGCGATCACAGTCACGGTTCGACCGTAGTGGCGCAGGCCACATGGAATCGTCAGACCACAGGGTCGACCTCTTATGAGACCTGAGTATTACGGGTCCCTAGGGATCCTCCCTGAGTAGCCCTCCGCGCCCCGTCTCTTCACCCGTGACGGTGCCGGGTCTGTGCACATCACGGCCGTTCTCCACAGACTGTCGCGAACCCCTTGACGCCGCCGCCAGGCATTGTCACATTCATCAGTGTCAAGTTACGAGCGCGTACGGCGACGGCCCGGTCACGGGCGGCCGCGACCCGGACGGACGGTGGCATGGCCTCAGCAGGGATAGGGGAACTCTCCGCGGAGTTACGGGGGTTCAGAGCGGTCCAGAGACTCGCGTACGAGTGCGCGGAAGCAGTGGCGGCGCAGCTGAAGCCCGGCGTGACGGAGCGGGAAGCGGCGCGGATGCAGCGGGAGTGGCTGCGCGAGCGCGGGGTGCGGGACTGGTTCCATCTGCCCTTCGCCTGGTTCGGGGACCGCACGGCGTTCGCGAACTTCCGGGTGCCGCTCCAGTTCTTCCCCACGAACCGCAGGCTCGAGCCGGGCATGCCGTTCATCCTCGACATGGCGCCTGTACACAACGGCTGCACGGCGGACATCGGGTACTCCGGCTGCCTCGGTCTCAACCCCCTGCACGACAAGCTGCTCTCGGATCTTCGGGCCCACCGCGAGCTGCTCCTGCGGGAAGTGCGCGAGCGCCGTCCGTTGCGCGAGATCTACGAGGACGTCGACCGGTTGATGGTCCGCCAGGGCTACGCCAACCGGCACCGCGCGTATCCCTTCGGCGTCATCGCGCACAAGGTCGACCGGGTCAAGGAGCGGCGGATCAATCTCACGCTCTTCGGCTTCGGCACGCAGTCGCTGAGAGGGTTGGCAAGCGACGCGCTGCACGGGCACCGGGAAGGCTGGTCCCCCCTGTGGTCGCCGTACCGGTTCTCCGACCATCCCCCGCGGCCCGGCCTGTGGGCGGTGGAGCCGCATCTCGGATTCCGCGGCACGGGCGCCAAGTTCGAGGAGCTCCTCGTGGTGACCGATGCGAAGGACCCCGAGGAGAGCGCTTTTTGGCTGGACGACGATCTGCCGCACGTGCGGCGCTGGGCGGAGGGCATCTGATGACGGACCTCATGAAGATCCATGGCGCGCGGGAGCGTTGGGTGCGCACCGGCGGGATCGAGCTGTGCGTGGTCGAACTGGGAGACGTGGCACGGCCGACCGTCGTCCTCGTGCACGGCTACCCGGACTCCAAGGAGGTCTGGTCGGAGGTTGCCACGCGCCTCGCGGACCGCTTTCACGTCGTGCTCTACGACGTCCGAGGGCACGGGCGCTCCACAGCGCCGTCCCCGTTGCGCGGTGGCTTCACCCTGGAGAAGCTGACCGACGACTTCGTGGCGGTCATCGACGCGGTGAGCCCGGACAGGCCCGTGCACGTCGTGGGGCACGACTGGGGGTCGGTGCAGTCGTGGGAGTTCGTCACGGTCGGCCGCACCCAGGGCCGCATCGCGTCCTTCACCTCGATGTCGGGTCCCTCGCTCGATCACTTCGGGCACTGGATCAAGCAACGCCTGAAGCGGCCCACGCCCCGCAAGGTGGGCCAGTTGCTCGGGCAGGGCGCCAAGTCCTGGTACGTGTACATGCTGCACACCCCGGCCCTCCCGGAGCTGGCGTGGCGCGGACCGCTCGGCAAGCGCTGGCCGAAGATCCTGGAGCGCGTGGAGAAGGTCCCGGCGGGTGACTACCCGACGGCGTCGCTCCCGTCCGACGCGGCGCACGGCGCATGGCTGTACCGGGACAACGTGCGGGCGAGGCTGCGCCGGCCGCGTGACGACGCGTACGCGCACGCGCCCGTGCAGCTCATCACGCCCCTCGGGGACGCCTTCCTCTCGCCCCGGCTCTACGACCGGCTCGAGCAGTGGGCGCCCCAGCTGACGCGCAGGACACTGCCTGCCAAGCACTGGGTACCGCGCACCCGGCCCGACCAGCTCACGGCCTGGATCGGCGAGTTCGTCACGGCGCATGAGGAGCAGGAAGCGGGTGTGCCGGCGCCGCGCAGAGCAGCCGACGGCAAGTACGCGGACCGGTTCGGCGGGCAGCTCGTCCTGGTCACCGGTGCGGGCAGTGGTATCGGCCGGGCCACCGCGTTCGCGTTCGCCGAGGCCGGCGCGCGCGTGGTCGCCGTCGACCGGGACGCCGAGAGTGCCTCGCGTACCGCTGAGATGGCGCAGCTCCTCGGGGCCCCCGAGGCCTGGTCGGAGACCGTCGACGTCTCGGACGCGCAGGCCATGGAGAAGCTCGCCGAGAAGGTCGCGGCCGAGTACGGCGTGCTCGACGTACTGGTGAACAACGCGGGGATCGGTCTGTCGGGGTCCTTCTTCGACACGACCCCGGAGGACTGGAAGCAGGTCCTCGACGTGAACCTGTGGGGCGTCATCCACGGCTGCCGCCTGTTCGGCCGGCAGATGGCCGAGCGCGGGCAGGGCGGCCACATCGTCAACACGGCGTCCGCGGCGGCGTACCAGCCCTCGAAGGCGCTCCCCGCCTACTCCACCTGCAAGGCCGCCGTGCTCATGCTCAGCGAATGCCTCCGCGCCGAGCTGGCCGGCCAGGGCATCGGGGTCTCCGCGATCTGCCCCGGCCTGGTCAACACGAACATCACCGCGACCGCCCGTTTCGCCGGGGTCGACGCCGACGAGGAGAAGCGCCGCCAGAAGAAGTCCAGCCGCCTGTACGGCCTGCGCAACTATCCGCCGGAGAAGGTCGCCGACGCGATCCTGGGCGCCGTCGCGCACAACAAGGCGGTGGTGCCTGTGACGCCGGAGGCCCGCGGCGCTCATCTCATGTCCCGTTTCGCCCCCAGAGCGCTGCGGGCGATCGCGCGGCTGGAGCCACCGCTGTGAACCCGGCCGACAGCACGTACGGCGCCGGTGAGTCGCCGCTCCCGTGATGCCGTGCTCCTGCCCGCGCGGGAAGCCACCTGTCCCACCCGTCACGACCCGCTCGCCGGACGGCTGCGCTGCTCGCCGGCCGGGTACGAACGGGCGACTCCGATACCGCCCGCTGCCCGGCGGGCGCGAGTCTCGTGCGGCCGTGCCCCGACGTCCGCGCCGGTCGTACCATCCCTCGCAAGAGGGTTCGCGGCACCAGGGCCGAAGCGTTTCTGGCTACCCGAACGCGGGCGGATCCGCTGTCGGGGCGGTCGGTGGGTGCGATCGGTCGGCCTCCAACGGGCTGGCCGGTCAGCCAGTCAGGCAGCCAGTCAGTCGGGTATGCGATGAACTGGTCGGTCGACGGGTCGGCCATCGCGAGAGCGGGCAGGGCTCCCGCGAGTACGAGCAGAGACGGCCGAGGGGCGTGAAGTGTGACGGAGCAGCAGTTGGTCGCCGAGTACCGGATCGAGGCCCTCGCCCATCACAGCGGCGCCACGGTCCGCACGATCCGCGCCTATCAGGACCGCGGGCTGTTGCCACGACCCGAGCGCCGCGGCCGGGCCAACGTGTACACGTCCGCGCACCTGTCCCGGCTGCGCCAGATCGCCGACCTGCTCGACCGCGGCTACACCCTGGCCTCCATCAAGGAGCTCCTGGAGGCCTGGGACGCGGGCCGTGGCCTGGGCGGGGTGCTCGGCCTGGTCGCCGAGGTGAACGGGCCGTGGACGGACGAGCGGGCGGGCCGCATCACCCGGGCGGAGCTGGACAAGCGTTTCGGCGGCCACCCCGACGAGGCCGCGGTGCAGGACGCGCTGGAACTCGGCGTGCTGGAGCCGGTCCCGGGTCGCGACGACGAGTTCCTCGTCCCGAGCCCTCAAGAGCTGTCTGTCGCGGTGGAGTTGTACGCGGCGGGCGTGCCGCTGTCCGCAATCAGCGGTCATCTACGGGAGTTGCGCGGGCAGGTCGAACATATCGCCGCTCGCTTCCTGGAGTTCACGACCGAGCATGTGTTCGCGCGCTATCTCGGTCCGTACCCGCCGACGGACACGGAAGCCGCCGAAGCCGCGTCACTCGTACGTCGGCTACGCCCGCTCGCGCAGCAGTCGGTCGACGCCGAACTTGCGCGTGCAATGCGCTTGTTCGCCACCAAGCACCTGCACCAGCACCTCTCCGAGGGCCCGGTGCCCGCGCAGACGGATGAGCTGCAGTCTGTGGCGATACCGGTGGGCACAATGCGCGCGGTCCAGAGGCTGGTTGGCCCGGAGAACGTGTCGGCGTTCGTTGCCGCTGCTACCGAACGTGAAGTACAAGCACGGACATTGGACTCATTGACCCCAAATGGCACTTATACGCCACCTATTGACTAATAGCCTTTTATCGAGCGCGAGTTGTCCACAGCGAAGCCAATTGCCCTGTGGATAACCGGACTTGGCTGTGGATCAAACATCCGAGCTCGATCTCGCTCATGAAATGTGCGTGCACGGCGGACGACCTCCCGGGCACCCTGGCGCCATGAACCAACAACGCACCGTCAGGGTGTCGAAGTACCTCTCGAAGCACTTGCGACACCAGCCGGACCGCATCGGCCTGACGCTCGACGAGGGCGGCTGGGTGGAGATCGACGAGCTGCTCACGGCGGCAGCCGCGCACGGCTTCCGTGTCAGCCGAGCCGAGCTGGACCGGGCGGTCGCGGAGAACGACAAGCGGCGCTTCACCGTCGACGGCACCCGCATCCGCGCCAATCAGGGACACACGGTCGAGGTCGACCTGGGCCTGACACCGGAGGAGCCGCCGGCGTACCTCTACCACGGCACCGTCGCCCGCTTCCTCGACGCGATCCGCGCCGAAGGGCTCCGCCCCATGAGCCGGCACGACGTACACCTGTCAGCGGATCGCGAGACCGCCACCCGTGTCGGCGCCCGCCGCGGCAGGCCCGTCGTCCTGGCGGTCGACGCGGGGTCGATGCACCGGGACGGCCACACGTTCCGCGTGAGCGCCAACGGCGTCTGGCTCACCGCCACCGTCCCTGCCCGTTACCTGCGCCTTCGTGACTGAGCGCGCCCTTATGTCTCCGGTGCTGGCCCCGTGGCCGAGGACGCTTCCTCCCGCAGGCGGTCTCGGCCACCTGACCGAGGACGCTTCCTCCCGCAGGCGGTCTCGGCCACCTGACTGAGGACGCTTCCTCCCGCAGGCGGTCTCGGCCACCTGACCGAGCACGCTTCCGCCGCCCGCGAACGATACGGAGCGCACGCCGGATCCGCCGCCGCCGACCAACTGCCCGGCTCCACGGGCCGCCCCCGCGTCCACGTCCGCGTCCGCATACGCTCACAGTCATGACAGACACGGCCCGCACGCCCCAGACCCCACTCAGCCTGAGCACCGTGATCCTGCCCCACCGCCGTTGGCACGAGGGTGCCCGGGAGACATGGCTGCGCGCCGAGGCGCTGGGATTCCACACCGCGTACACGTACGACCACTTGTCCTGGCGCGTGCCGTTCCGCGACGGCCCATGGTTCGGCGCCGTCCCGACGCTGACCGCCGCGGCGGGAGTCACCGAGAGGATGCGCCTGGGCACCCTCGTGACCTCGCCGAACTTCCGGCACCCGGTCACCCTTGCCAAGGAACTGATCACGCTCGACGACATCTCGGACGGCCGGATCACGCTGGGCATCGGCGCGGGCGGCACCGGTTTCGACGCGAGCGCCCTCTCCCGCAGCGACCAGGAATCATGGACGCCGCGCGAACGGGCCGACCGGTTCGGCGAGTTCGTCCCGCTGCTCGACCGGCTGCTCACCGAGGACACGGTCTCCTACGACGGCACCTTCTACTCGGCGGGCGGCGCCCAGAACATTCCGGGCTGCGTGCAGCGCCCCCGGCTGCCCTTCGCGGTGGCCGCGACCGGGCCGCGCGGGCTCAAGCTCGCCGCCCGCCATGGACAGGCCTGGGTGACCACCGGCGACCCGAAACTGTACGAAACGGGCACGCCGCAGGAGTCGATTCAAGCCATTCGCGGCCAGGTTGGGAAACTGACCGCCGCATGCGACGCCATCGGCCGGGACGTGACCGAACTCGACAAGATCCTGCTCACCGGGTTCACTCCGGACCGCGGTCGCCCCCTGGAGTCCGTCGACGCCTTCGTGGACTTCGCGGGCGCCCACCGTGAGCTGGGCTTCACCGAGATCGTTCTGCACTGGCCGATCCCGGACACCGCCTTCGCGGCCGACCAGAAGGTCTTCGAGGACATCGCGACCCAGGCCCTCGCCCAGCTCGACTGACACCTCGCTCCGCTTCGGACTCCGGACCAGCTCGACTGACACTCCCACCCGGCCCGCCCGACACCTCAGCTGTCGGTTCGGCCGGATCAGGGTCCGCGACGGCAGGCGACACCCGGCACACGGCACCCGGCAAGCGGCCAGCGGCAGGCGAGACACGGCACACCGCACGCGACAGGCGGGGCGCATGCGCCAGGGGACCACTCATCTGCGCGCCCCGCCGCACGCCCGTGCACCCAGATGAGCGACCATGGAGCGGTGACCTCACCGACTCCTGGGACCCGGCCCCCGGCCCCCTCCGCCTCCGCGCCCCGGCTGATCGCCACGGATCTCGACGGCACGTTGCTGCACGACGACAAAACCGTTTCGCCAAGGACGGTGGCGGCCCTGGCCGCCGCGGAGGAGGCCGGTATCGAGGTCTTCTTCGTGACCGGCCGCCCGGCCCGCTGGATGGACGTCGTCAGCGACCACCTGCACGGCCACGGACTCGCGATCTGCGGCAACGGCGCCGCCGTCGTGGACCTGCACGGCGGCCCCGGCAACCACCGCTTCGTCAAGATCCGGGAACTGCCCGCCCAGGACGCGCTCGACGTCGTACGCGTCCTGCGCGCGGCCGCCCCCGGCACCTCCTTCGCGGTCGAACGGACCGGCGGCCTGCACCACGAGCCGACGTATCCGCCGCTGCACCTCGACCCCGGCGAGAGCATCGCGCCGGCCGAGAAGCTGCTCGCCGCGGACCGCGAGGGTTCGACCGTGGCGGACCAGCCGGTACTGAAGGTCCTCGCGTTCCATCCGGAGCTCGGCCCTGACGAGTTCCTGGCCCTGGCGCGCACCGCCGTCGGCGATCTGGCGGCCATCACACGCTCCAGCCCGAGCGCTCTCCTGGAGATCAGCGGCCGGACCGTCTCCAAGGCGAGCACGCTCGAACTGTGCTGCGCGGAGCGCGGTATCTCCGCCGCCGAGGTCGTCGCGTTCGGAGACATGCCCAACGACATGGAGATGCTCGCCTGGGCGGGTACTTCCTACGCGATGGGAAACGCGCACCCCGACCTGCTGGCCGCGGCGACCGGCGTCACGGCGACCAACAACGAGGACGGCGTGGCCCGCGTCATCGAGTCCATCCTGGCCGCCCGCTGAACCTGCCTGCCCCGGACCACGGCAGGCGCGGACAACCACAGGCGCTTCCGGTGGATCTCCGCGTCGGTACGGCGCCGCGGCACGACATCACGGCACGACGCCGCGGCACACACCCTCACCACACGCGGCTCCTTGCTCGCACGACCACCCACCGGGACCGCCCACGACCATCCACCAGTGCCGCCCACGACCATCCACCTGGGCCGCCCACGGTCATCCGCCAGGAACGTTCTAAAGCCGCACACCGCGTGCGCCGAACCACTTCACCGGGTCCACCCCGGATCCCCAGTACGGCGTGAGCCGCACCTCGAAGTGCAGGTGCGGCCCGGTCGAGTTGCCGGTGGTTCCCGACTGCCCGAGCCACTGTCCGGTCCGCACCTTCTCTCCCTGGTCGACGGTGACGGCCGCGAGGTGCGCGTACTGCGTGCAGTAGCCGCCCGGATGGCGCACGACGACCTCGATGCCGAAGCCGCCGCCACAGGCCACACTCACCACGCGCCCGGCGCCCGCCGCCCGCACGGGCGTGCCGATGTCGACCGCGAAGTCCTGTCCGGTGTGCCGGTGCGACCAGCGTTCACCCGCCCTGTCGAACCCCGCGGACAGCTCGTACTTCTCCACCGGTGCCACCCACGCGCGCGTAGCGCGGAATTTCGGCTGTGCGAGGCGCACGGCACCACGGCACCGCCCGGCCGTCACCGACCGGTCGGCGTCGCCCTGCAACACCGCCTGCGCGTGTGCGAGTTTGCTCGCGATGCGCTTCTTCAGTCGGGCCAGTCGAACGGTGCGCTCTCGCAGGGTGTGCCATTGGGCGGTCGCCTCGCGCCGGCCCTCTGCGAGTTTCTTCTCGGCGCGGCGGCTCTTGCCCACGGCATTGTTGAGCGCCAGATCGGCCTGCCATACGGCCCGTTGGCCGTGCATCAGCTCCTCAGGCCGGGTGGAGAGCAGCATCTGCGCCGTGAGCGGGAGGTCACCGCCGCTGCGGTACTGGGCGCGGGCGATGCGGCCGAGGTCGTTGTGGAGCAGGGCGACCTCGCGCCGCTCCCGCGCAAGCAGCCGCTCCATGCGCCGTGCTTTGACCTTCTGTACGTGGGCGGCTCTGCGGCCTACTTCATAGTGCTGCGTCGCCGCCGACGCCTCCTCGAAGAGGCGCGCCACTTCGGTGCTCGCCCTGGGGCCCTCCGCGCCCTGCGAAGACGTGGGCGGCCCGCCGAGAGCGAGCAGTGTGAAAAGTGCGCACAGCAGCGCCGGGACGACGGGAGAGCGGCGACGTTGGCGCATGTCCGGGATGCCTGCCCGTAGCGCGGTCGCCGTCCCTGGGGGACTCGTACGGCTGGGGGAACCGTTGCCCCGTACGGTGCAGAAACGTACCGCCAGACCAGGTACATCGGGCCCCGCCCCGTAACCCCCTGGTCAGTACGGGGCCTGCCAGACGACCGTCGTGCCGCCCCCGTCGTTCCCGAGACCCGGCCCGTACCAACTGTCGCCACCGAGCGACTCGGCCCGCCTCTTGAGGTTCTTCAGGCCGCTGCGCCGGCCGCCCTCCGGGATGCCCACGCCGTCGTCGGCGACCGTCAGGCGGACGCCCCGCAGGCCGTCCGGCAGAAGCACGGTCGCGTCCACGACGACCTCGATCCGCGCGGCCTCCGCGTGCCGGAACGCGTTCGAGAGAGCCTCCCGCAGGGCCGCGATGAGGTTCTTGCCGGTGAGTTCGCCGACCACCGCGTCGACCGGCCCGAGGAAGCGGTGCGAGGGCTTGAACCCGAGCGGCACAGCGGCCGTGTTGATCTCTCGCAGCACGCGCGTGCGCAGGTTGGACGGCGCCTCGGCCGGCCCCTGCTGGAGCGCGAAGATGGCGGTGCGGATCTCCTGGATGGTGACGTCCAGCTCGTCGACGGCCTTGCCGACGCCCTGTTGCACCTCGGGCACCACGGAGCGGCGCGCGGCCGTCTCCAGCATCATCCCGGTGGCGAACAGCCGCTGGATCACCAGGTCGTGCAGGTCCCGGGCGATGCGGTCCCGGTCCTCGAAGACGGCGAGCCGCTCCCGGTCGCGCTGCGCCTCGGCCATCATCAGCGCCAACGCGGCCTGCGAGGCGAACTGCGTGGCAAGCGTGCGCTCCACCTCCGAGAAGGGACGCCCCCCACGCGCGCGGGGCGTCACCAGCGTCCCCAGCACGCGTCCGTCGCTCTGGAGAGGCAACAGCATGGCCGGGCCGTATCCCCGCGCGAGGTCGGTCATCGCACGGGGGTCAGCGGCGGCGTCGTCGATGAAGACGGCCTCGCCGCCCATGAGTTCGGAGATGATCTCGCTCTCCGGCGGAATGATCACGCCGAGCGCGGCGGAGGGTTCGTCCGAGGCGACGGCGACGATCTCCATGCCGCCCTCCTCGGTCGGCAGCAGCACTATGCCGGCCGCCGACTCCGAGAGCTTGCGGGCCTGTTCGGCGACCACTTGCAGCGCCTCGTCGGCGTCGCCGCCCGAGAGCAGCGCGGTGGTGACGGCCACGGACCCGTCGATCCACCGCTCGCGCTGTCTGGCCGCTTCGTAGAGCCGCGCGTTGCCGATCGCGATGCCCGCCTCCGTGGCGAGCACCCGGACCATGTTCAGGTCGTAGTCGTTGAACTCGCCGCCCCCGCGCTTCTCCGTGAGGTAGAGGTTTCCGAAGATCTCTCCCTGTACGCGGATGGGGACGCCGAGAAAGGTCCGCATCGGCGGATGATGCGCGGGGAACCCGCACGAGCGCGGGTCGTCCGCGAGGTTCGCCAGGCGCATCGGTACGGGGTCGTGGATGAGCGCGCCGAGCACGCCCCGATGCCCGTCGGGCAGCCGTCCGATGCGCAGCGCGGTCTCCGCGTCGATGCCGTGGTGGACGAAGTCCGAGAGCCCTTCGCCGTCCTCGGCGATGACGCCGATCGCCGCATACGTGGCGTCCGCCAGCTCGGCGGCGGTCTCACAGATCCGGTCGAGCGTGGAGTGCAGCTCCAGACCGGTGCCCACGGAGCGCATCGCTTCGAGGAGTTGCGGCACGCGCGCGGTCAGCTCCGTGGAGAGCCCTTGCAGGCTGCGGGTCGCCTCGGTCGCCGCAGCCGTGGAGTCCACGGGGGGCTCGGCCGGGTTCGGAGCGGAGGACCCCGCGGATGCTGCCATACCCTTGAGCCTAGTTAGTCATACTTAGCGAGGAAAGTCGGACTTACCGGCATCGCGCGCCGGACTCACCGGCGCGCCCCCGGACCGACCAGCAGTTCCGCCGCGCTCTCCCGCTCGCGAAGCTCCCGCAGCGGCCCCTCGACAGCGGCCAGCTCCGCGTAGGAGCCGCGCTGCACGACCCGCCCGCCGTCGAGCACGATGACCTCGTCGACGGCGTCGAGACCAGCGAGCCGGTGCGTGATCAGCACTGTCGTACGCCCCCGGGTCGCGTCCAGCAGATCCGCGGTGAGTGCGTCCGCCGTCTCCAGGTCGAGGTGCTCGGCCGGCTCGTCCAGGACCAGGACGGGGAAGTCGGCGAGGAGCGCGCGGGCCAGCGCGAGCCGCTGCCGCTGCCCGCCGGAGAGCCGCGCGGCATGCTCGCCCACCAGGGTGTCGAGCCCGTCGGGCAGCGCGTCCGCCCACTCCAGGAGGCGTACGCGAGCGAGTGCGGCCCGCAGTTCGTCCTGCGTGGCGTCCTTCTTGGCGAGCAGCAGGTTCTCGCGGACGCTGCTGTCGAAGAGGTGGGCGTCCTGGGCGCACAGCCCGACAAGACGCCGTACGGCGTCTCCTTCGAGGGCGTACGCGTCGGTCCCGCCGAGCGTGTAGCTCCCCGCGTCCGCGTCGAGGAAGCGCACCAGCACCTGGGCCAGAGTCGTCTTGCCCGACCCGGAGGGGCCGACCACGGCGATCCTGCGGCCACGCTCCAGCGTCAGGCCGACGCCGTCGAGCGCGGGCCGCGCCTGCCCCTCGTACCGGGCGGCGAGGTCCCGCACGATGAGCGGGAAGGGGTCCTGCGGCGCCGGTACGGGCCGCTCGGGCTCCCGCACGGGTTCGGGGGCGTCGAGGACCTCGTGGACGCGCTCGGCGCTCTTGTGGACCCGCTGCCGGTACTGCACGGCCAGCGGCAGCCCGAGCACCGCTTCGAACGCGGCCAGCGGTGTCAGGACGACGACCGCCATCGTCACCCCGTCCAGCTGTCCTGCGCGGACCCCGTCCACGCCGACCAGTGCCGCGGCGGCCACGGTCAGGCCGGTGATCAGGGCGGTGAGGCCGTCGCCGAGCGCGGTCGCCGTAGCCGCGCGCGACGCGATCCGGGTGAGTGCGGAGTCCGCCCGTCCGGCCTCCTTCGTACGCCGGGGGAGCGCGCCAGCGACAGTGAGCTCCGCGGTCCCGGTCAGCAGCTCGGCCACCCGGGTCGCGAGCACCCCGCGCGCGGGAGCCAGTTTCCGCTCCGCGCGGCGGGCCACGGCGCCGGAGAGCAGCGGCACACCGACCCCGGCGAGCAGCAGCCCCACGGCGAGCACGGCGCCGGCCGCGGGCAGCAGCCAGGCGGTGAACGCCACGGAACCGGCCCCGACGAGTGCCGCCACCGACGCGGGCAGCAGCCAGCGCAGCCAGTAGTCCTGGAGGGCGTCCACGTCGGCGACGAGCCGGGAGAGCAGGTCACCGCGGCGCGTCGTCCGCAGTCCGGCGGGCGCGAGCCGCTCCAGGCGCCGGTAGACGGCGACCCGGGTGTCGGCCAGCATCCGCAGCACGGCGTCGTGCGACACGAGCCGCTCCGCGTACCGGAAGCAGGCCCGGCCGATGCCGAACGCGCGCGTGGCCGTCACCGCGACCATCAGGTAGAGCACGGGCGGCTGCTGCGAGGCCCGCGAGATCAGCCATCCGCTGGTCGCCATCAGGCCGACCGAGCTACCGAGCGCGAGCGCCCCGAGCAGCCATGCGAGAGCCAGGCGCGAGCGGCGCGGACGCGCGGCGGCCCGAAGGCGGGTGAGGACGTGCCTGCGCGACTCGGCCGGCGCGTCCTGCCCCTGCCGAGCCGCGGGAACAGTGACGGCCCGCTCCGGTTCGGGCGCAGCCGGGGCAGCCGCGAGGTGCTGCCGCGGCAGCCGCGCCGCGCCGGGCGCCTCGATGCGGACCACACGGTCGGCGACGGCCAGCAGGGCCGGCCGGTGCACGACCAACAGCACGGTCCGGCCGACGGCCAGCCTGCGCACCGCCTCGACGATGCCCGCCTCGGTCGCGCCGTCGAGTGCGGCCGTCGGTTCGTCGAGCAGCACGACGGGCCGGTCGGCGAGGAACGCCCGGGCCAGGGCGAGGCGCTGGCGCTGCCCGGCCGACAGCCCGGCCCCGTCCTCGCCCAGTTCGGTGCGCACGCCGTCGGGCAGCGCCTCGACGAACTCCAGCGCCCCGGCCTCCCGCAGCGCGGCCAGCACCGCCGCGTCGTCGGCCGCCGGCCAGGCGAGCCGCACGTTGTCCGCGATCGACCCGGCATACAGCTGCGGTCGCTGCGGGACCCACGCCACGCGCGCGTGCCACTGTTCCCGCTCCAGGCCGGAGAGGTCGGCGCCCCCGACCAGCACCCGTCCACCACAAGGACGTACGAACCCCAACAGGGCGTTCAACAGCGTCGACTTGCCCGCTCCGCTGGGCCCCACGAGTGCCACGGTCTCGCCGGCGGCGACCTCGAAGGAGGCGTGGGAGACAGCGTCGTCGGTGCGCCCTTCATAGCGGACAGAGACGTCGTCGAACACGACATCAGAAGCGGCCGGGGCCGGCTCCGTCCCGGTCCGCGGCAAGGGCGTCTCCAGGACGGCGAAGATCTCCTCGGCCGCCGCGAGCCCTTCGGCCGCCGCGTGGAACTGCGCCCCGACCTGGCGCAGCGGCAGATACGCCTCGGGCGCGAGGACGAGGATCACGAGCCCCACGTAGAGGTCCATGGAGCCGTGGACGAGCCGCATGCCGACGCTGACGGCGACCAGGGCGACCGACAGTGTCGCGAGCAGTTCCAGCGCGAAGGACGACAGGAAGGCGATCCGCAGGGTCCGTACGGTCGCCCTGCGGTACTGGCCGGTGATCGTGCGGATGGACTCGGCCTGTGCCTTGGCGCGGCCGAACACCTTCAGGGTCGGCAGCCCTGCGACCACGTCGAGGAAGTGCCCCGACAGCCGGGAGAGCAGCCGCCATTGCCGGTCCATCCGGGACTGGGTGGCCCAGCCGATCAGGACCATGAAGATCGGGATGAGGGGCAGTGTGCCGACGATGATCGCGGCCGACACCCAGTCCTCGGTGACGACCCGGGCGAGCACCGCCACGGGGACCACCACCGCGAGCCCCAGCTGCGGCAGATAACGCGAGAAGTAGTCGTCGAGCGCATCGACTCCGCGCGTGGCGAGCGCCACCAGCGAACCGGTGCGCTGCCCGCTCAGCCAGCCCGGGCCGAGCTGCGACGCCTGCTCCAGCAGCCGCCCGCGCAACTCCGACTTGACCGCCGCGCTCGCCCGGTGCGCGGCCAGCTCGGTCAGCCAGGAGACGAGCCCCCGCCCGGCCGCGACCAACACCAACAGCAGCAAGGGCGAGCGCAGTCCGGCAACGTCGAAGCCGTGCTGGAAGGCCCCCACCACCACTTCGGCGATGAGCATCGCCTGCGCGATGACCAGCCCGGCCCCGGCAGCGCCGAGGACGACCACCGCCAACAGGAAGAGGCGGGTGGCCCGGGCGTACCGGAGCAGGCGCTGGTCGATCGGTTTCACGTGAAACACACCCTCACGTAGGCAGGTCAGGGTTCAGTGCGCGGCGTCGGCGATGTGCTTGGTGCCGATGCGCTTGCGGAACACCCAGTAGGTCCACGACTGGTAGAGCAGCACGAGCGGCGTCGCGATCGCCGCGAGCCACGTCATGATCTTCAGGGTGTACGGGCTCGACGAGGCGTTGGAGACGGTGAGACTCCACTCCGGATCGAGTGACGACGGCATGACGTTCGGGAACATTGTCAGGAAGATCATGGTGAAGGCCGCCGCGATGGTGATGCCGGAGAACGCGAACGACCAGCCCTCGCGGCCCATCTTGATGGCGCCGATCGCCCCGAGGAGCGCGACCACGGCCACGATGAGCGCGATGAGCGAACCGCCGTCCCCCTTGTCGGCCTGGGTCCAGATCAGGAACCCCAGCGTGAACACCGCGGTGACCAGACCGAGGGTGAGCGCCAGCTTCCGCGCCCGCACCCGGATGTCGCCCAGCGTCTTGAGCGAGGCGAACACCGCACCGTGGAAGGTGAACAGCGTCAGGGTGACCAGGCCGCCCAGGATGGCGTACGGGTTGAGCAGGTCCCAGAGGTTGCCGACGTACTCGAAGTTCTTGTCGATCTTCACGCCGCGCACGATGTTCCCGAAGGCCACGCCCCACAGCAGCGCCGGGATCAGCGACGTCCAGAAGATCGCGTGCTCCCAGTTGGTCTGCCACCTCTGCTCGGGCCGCTTCGCCCGGTACTCGAAGGCGACCCCGCGCACGATGAGGCAGACCAGGATCAGCAGCAGCGGCAGGTAGAAGCCGGAGAAGAGCGTCGCGTACCACTCGGGGAAGGCGGCGAAGGTCGCACCGCCGGCCGAGAGCAGCCACACCTCGTTGCCGTCCCAGACGGGGCCGATCGTGTTGATCAGGACCCGCCGCTCGGTGCGGTCGCGGGCGAGCAGCTTGGTGAGGACACCGATCCCGAAGTCGAAGCCCTCCAGGAAGAAGTAGCCGATCCAGAGGACCGCGATGAGGACGAACCAGACGTCGTGGAGTTCCATGACTGAAGCGCTCCCTTGGCCCTAGTAGGAGAAGGCCATCGGCTTGTCGGCGTCACGGTCGCCGCCGATCTTGGTGGGCGGGTTGAGGTCGTCGTCGCTGAGCTCGGGCGGTCCGGCCTTGATGTACTTGACCATCAGCTTGACCTCGATGACGGCGAGCACCGCGTAGAGCAGGGTGAAGACGGTCATCGAGGCGATGACCTCGCCCTGCGAGACGCTGGGGGAGACCGCGTCGCGGGTCTGCAGGACGCCGTAGACGACCCACGGCTGACGGCCCATCTCGGTGAAGATCCAGCCCCAGGAGTTGGCGATCAGCGGGAACCCGATGGTCCACAGGGCGACGATCCAGTAGAGCTTGGTGAACTTCGGGCTGAGCGCCTTGTTCTTGAAGAGCACCAGGTTCGGTGCCTCGTCCTCGCCCGTCCTCAGATGCTGCGGCAGCATGAACTTCTTGCGGGTGAGCCAGAGCCCGGCGAGGCCGATGGCGAAGGACGCCATGCCGAAGCCGATCATCCAGCGGAAGGCCCAGAAGGTGACGGGGATGATCGGCCGGTAGTCGCCGGGCCCGTACTTCTCCTGCTCGGCCTTGTTGGTGTCGTTGATGCCGGGGATGTACGAGGTGAAGTTGTCGTCGGCGAGGAAGGACAGCACTCCTGGTATGGAGAACTCGACGCTGTTGTGTCCCTTGCTCACGTCTCCGTAGGCGAAGATCGAGAACGGCGCGGAGTTCTGGCCGTCCCACAGCGCCTCGGCGGAGGCCATCTTCATCGGCTGCTGCTTGAACATGACCTTGCCCAGCTGGTCACCGCTGATCGCGGTGAGCATGCCGGCGATGACGACGGTGATCAGTCCGAGGCGCAGCGACGTCTTCATCGTCGCGATGTGCTTCTTGCGCGCCAGGTGGAAGGCCGCGATGCCGACCATGAACGCGCCGCCGGTGAGGAACGAGGCGGACAGTGTGTGGAAGGCCTGGGTGAGCGCCGTGTTCTGGGTGAGCACCTGGAGGAAGTCGGTGAGCTCGGCCCGTCCGGTGGCCTTGTTGTACTTGTAGCCGACCGGGTGCTGCATCCAGGAGTTGGCCGCGAGGATGAAGTACGCGGAGAGGATCGTGCCGATGGACACCATCCAGATGCAGGCCAGATGGATCTTCTTCGGCAGCTTGTCCCAGCCGAAGATCCACAGGCCGATGAAGGTGGACTCGAAGAAGAACGCGATCAGCGCCTCGAAGGCCAGGGGCGCTCCGAAGACGTCACCGACGAAGCGCGAGTAGTCGGACCAGTTCATGCCGAACTGGAACTCCTGCACGATGCCCGTCACGACGCCCATCGCGATGTTGATCAGGAAGAGCTTCCCCCAGAACTTGGTGGCCCTGAGGTACTTCTCCTTCTCCGTACGCACCCAGGCGGTCTGCAACCCGGCGGTCAGCGCCGCGAGCGAGATCGTCAGGGGAACGAAGAGAAAGTGGTAGACGGTGGTGATGCCGAACTGCCATCGCGCCAGGGTCTCCGGCGCCAGAGCCAGGTCCACTGCGTCATCTCCTTACATCACCGCGGCCACAGCAGCGGTTTGTCCCTAAAAATCCCGCACTTTTCCGGAGGAACCGGGACGCGCTTGTGAACGCGTTCACATTCACAAGCATTATGTCGTACTGGTTGTCGGAATCCGAAGGGGGGTCCCCCTACTGCGAGCAACGCCACAGTGGGCCGCGGCCGGGGCTCGGAGCACGCACGGGCGCGCGAGGCGGCACATTCCGCCTCACGCGCCCGTTCACCGTGTCCTGCGGGTCTCAGAGCTCCTTGCGGAACGCCTCCGCCGCGTGCAGGAAGATGTCGTTGGCCTCGGTCTCCCCGATCGTGGCCCGCATCCCCTCACCGGCGAACGGCCGGACGACGACCCCGGCCCGCTCGCACGCGGCGGCGAAGTCCATGGTCCGCTCGCCCAGGCGCAGCCAGACGAAGTTGGCCTGCGTCTCCGGCACGGTCCAGCCCTGCGTCCGCAGCGCCTCGACCACCCGGGTGCGCTCGTTCACCAGCGAGCCGACCCGGCCGAGCAGCTCGTCCTCCGCCCGCAGCGACGCCACCGCCGCGTCCTGCGCGAGCTGGCTGACACCGAAGGGGACCGCGGTCTTGCGCAGCGCAGCCGCAACCGGCTCGTGCGCGATGGCGAAGCCGACCCGCAGCCCCGCGAGCCCGTACGCCTTGGAGAAGGTCCGCAGGACTGCCACGTTCGGCCGGTCCCGGTAGATCTCCACCCCGTCCGGCACCTCCGGGTCGCGGATGAACTCCCGGTACGCCTCATCGAGCACGACCAGCACGTCGGAGGGCACGCGATCGAGGAATCGTTCCAGCTCGGGCCGGCGGATGGCATTGCCCGTGGGGTTGTTGGGGTTGCAGACGAAGATGAGCCGCGTGCGCTCGGTGATCGCGTCGGCCATGGCGTCGAGGTCGTGGTCCTCGTCCGGCGTGAGCGGCACCCTCACCGACGTGGCGCCGCTGATCTGCGTGATGATCGGGTACGCCTCGAAGGACCGCCACGCGTAGATGACCTCGTCGCCAGGGCCGCTGGTCGCCTGGAGCAGCTGCTGGGCGACACCGACCGAGCCCGTGCCGGTCGCCAGATGCGTGACCGGCACCCCGAAGCGGTCCGCCAGCTCGGCCATCAGGCCGGTGCACGCCATGTCCGGGTAGCGGTTGAAGGTCCCGGCCGCGGCGATCGCCCGCTCCATCACCCCGGGCAGCGGCGGATACGGGTTCTCGTTGGAGGACAGCTTGTACGCCGCCGGACCCCCGACCGCCGCCGGCCTGCCCGGCTTGTAGGTGGGGATCCCCGCCAGCTCCGCACGCAGCTTGGGGTTCGTCTCGCTCACCGCAGTCCTCCTTGTGGCCACCGTTCCAATACTGCTCACCTTAAGAGGATTGGCCGCCCGCCCCAATGGGCCGGTCCGCTCCGCCCGTGAGGAGGCCGGAGCGAGGCGTACGGAGAGGGGGGAGCGCTCCACTTGCTGGCGCGCGCCGGTGGCTCGCGCCGTGGCGCGCATCACCCGTGAAGGTGAGTTGAGACCTACTCGCAACATCGCCGACTTGGCAGGCCCGCGCGCGCCGACACGTGACGTAGCCCCGCGAAGCCCAGCAACTCCCTTGTGTTCCATGGTCACTGACGGGGTATCACCTTGCAGAAACGTGCCTGTCAACGCGTGCATATGCACCCCTGCCATGCAGCCGCATGAGCCCTACTATCGGCTCGCCATGACAGCAGCAGGGAAGCACCAGGTGAGCCGGGCGGAGACGACCCGCAGGGGCACCCGGCCGGGTCGCGCAGGCATCAGAGACGTTGCCGCCGCCGCCGGGGTCTCGATCACGACTGTCTCCGATGCGCTCAACGGCAAGGGCCGGCTCCCGGACGCCACCCGACGCCATGTCCGCGAGGTCGCCGACCGGCTGGGCTATCGCCCTTCCGCGGCCGCCCGCACGCTCCGTACCGGCAAGTCGGGCCTGATCGGCCTGACAGTGACGACCTACGGGGATGAACCTTTCACCTTCACCGAGTTCGCGTACTTCGCGGAGATGGCGAGAGCCGCGACGTCAGCCGCGCTGGCCCGCGGCTACGCCCTCGTCATCCTGCCCGCCACCTCACGTCACGACGTGTGGTCGAACGTCGCTCTCGACGGCACCGTCGTCATCGACCCCTCCGACCACGACCCGGTCGTCAGCGAGCTGGTCCGCCAGGGCCTGCCCGTCGTCTCCGACGGACGTCCCGCGGGCACCCTGCCCGTGACCGCCTGGGTCGACAACGACCACGAGGCCGCCGTGCTCGGCATCCTCGACCACCTCGCCGAGGCCGGCGCACGCCGCATCGGCCTGCTCACCGGCACCACCACGGACACCTACACCCACCTCTCCACCTCGGCGTATCTGCACTGGTGCGAGCGGATCGGGCAGGAACCGGTCTACGAGTCCTACCCCGCGCACGATCCGTGCGCGGGCGCCGTCGCCGCCGACCGGCTGCTCGCCCGGCCCGACCGCCCCGACGCGGTCTACGGCCTCTTCGACCCCAACGGCACCGACCTGCTGGCCGCTGCCCGCCGCTACGGTCTGCGCGTCCCAGAGGATCTGCTGCTCGTGTGCTGCAGCGAGTCGACCGTGTACGCGACCACCGAGCCACCCATCACGACCCTCTCGCTCAAACCGCGCCGCATCGGCACGGCCGTCGTCCAGCTGCTCATCGACGCCATCGAGAGCGTCGATTCGGACCGGCCGGTCGAGCAGGTGATACCGACCGAACTCATCGTGCGGACCTCGTCGCAGCGCCGCCCACCCCGCACCACGGTCAGCCCGCCCCGCTCCTCGGGGCAGGGCTGACCGGCCCCACCCCCCGCCGTCACGCGTCGCCGCCCCCGGCGGACGAGAGGAAAAGTCCACACCAATTCGGGAGAAAAGTGTGGTGAACAGCCGCCCGTCACCGATTCACCACCCCTGGTGCATCACACAGCGCGAGCCGCATTCCTATGATGGGCGGACGACACCGCGGGCCGCTGCGACCAGGCAGTCCGATCCGGTGCACAGGCGGCGCAATGGTGGAGGGGTCGATGACTCAGGGGGCCGGTCAGGGACCCGCAGTGCGCACGGAGACGCTGCGCGACTTCCGCGTTCCCGCGTACGTCCATGACGTACCGGCGAACGTGATGCCGACCGATCCCGCTCCCGACTCCCCCGAGCCGGCGGATCTCCCCGACGGATACACCCCGACGGAGCGCGACCTGCCGGTCATCAACCGAGGGGACACGGTGCAGGTGGAGGTCGTGCAACCGGTGCCCCGCACGGGCGACGAGATGGGCCCGCTGTTCGTCGTCGGCGACGTGCACGGGTACCTCGACGAGCTGCTCGCGGCGCTCCACGAGAAGGGCCTGGTCGACGCGGAGGGCACCTGGGCCGCGGGCAACGCGCGCCTGTGGTTCCTCGGCGACTTCACCGACCGGGGGCCCGACGGGATCGGCGTCATCGACCTCGTGATGCGGCTGAGCGCCGAGGCGGCGGCGGCGGGCGGCTACTGCAAGGCGCTCATGGGCAACCACGAGCTCCTGCTGCTCGGTGCGAAGCGGTTCGGCGACACCCCCGTCAACTCGGGCGCGGGCACCGCCACCTTCCAGGCGGCCTGGCTGCTCAACGGCGGCCAGAAGTCCGACATGGACCGCCTCCAGGACGTACACCTGCAGTGGATGTCCCGGCTCGACGCGATCGAGATCGAGGACGACCACCTGCTCATGCACTCGGACACCACCGCCTACCTCGACTACGGCGACTCCATCGAGGCGGTCAACGACACGGTCCGCGAGACGCTCACGCGCAACGACGCGGACGAGTGCTGGGACCTGTTCCGCAAGCTCACCAAGCGCTTCGCGTTCCGGGACGGGGAGTCGGGCCCCGGCGCCGTACGCGAACTCCTCGGCGCCTACGGCGGCTCGCGCGTCGTACACGGTCACAGCCCGATCCCCTACCTCCTGGGCGATGTCGGCACCGAGGACGCCGACGGCGAGGACAGCGGGCCCGTCGTCGAGGGCCCCCATGTGTACGCGGACGGACTGGCCATCGCCATGGACGGCGGCGTGACCATGGCCGGAAAGCTGCTGGTCCAGCAACTGCCCATGGATAGCCGGGTCTTCCCTGGGCAGTCGCGGTAAACGGAGGATCCGGCTGGCCGGCGGGCCAATTTCCGGAAACCCCCTGTCACCGCTTGCCGTGACCGCTCTACCATCGGCGTATCCGTAGCAGGCTCCCCTCCGTTTCTGCCCGACGGCTCGTAACCATGCGGGCCACCAAGCCCTACGGAGCATCGGGGGATGCACATGAACAGCGCTCCGCATTTGCTGAACGAGGACCGGCCCGAGTTCGAGCGGATCCTTGATGAGGCGCTGCGTACCGCACCCAACCGTCCGGATCTCGCCGCAGTGGGCCAGCGGCTCAACCCCGAACAACTGCGCACCATGGCGCTCAACGCGGCAGCACTGATAAGTACCGCGGCCGCTACCGAGTACGAGCACTACACCAAGGTCCGCGACGAGCTGCGCCCCGGCCCGCGGCCCGCCCGTCCGCTACGCGAAGGAGGCACCTCCAGCACGGCCGAGTCAGGCGGCGGCTCCCTGGGCTTCGCCGCCACCGTCGGCGAGGTCGCGGAGACCACAGGGCCCGGTGTCGCCGCGGTCGCCGTCGTACTCGCCCCGGTCCTCGCCGGGACCGCGGCCGCGATCTTCCTGCTGGTCGGCTACATCCTGAAGATGCTCAACCCGCCGCCGGACTTCGCCGACACCTTGCTGTCGGTCGGCTGGTTCTTCGGCGCGCTCACCGCGGCGGGCATCCTCGTCGCCGCGGTGTGCCTGCTCCTGACGGCCCTGCGCAACGGGTCGACCTCGCTCCAGGCAGGCGCCGACGGCGAGGCCAGCGAGGAGGTGACGCGCGCCAGGGAAGCCTGGGGCGCGGCACTTCTCGAACGCGGCATCGTGCCGTTCCTGCGGGAAGCCCTGGCGGGCCCTCCCACGGGCGGCACATCGCTCGGTGGCGGCCGGGGTGGCGGCGCCAACCGCATGCCCCAGCTCGGCTACAACAGGCCGGGCTTCAGCAGCCCCGACGGCGGGGGAACCGCCACGGGGCAGCGCGCCGGCTTCTCCAGCCCGGACTTCTCCAGCCCGGACTTCGGCGGCCCGGAGCATCAGCCCGACTGAACCGCCGGTGAAAGCGCCGAACCATGACCGGGCTCGGGGCGAACCATGGCCCCGAGCCCCGCGTCATGCCGGCCCATCGAGCGCCGGTACGCCGGTCAGTCGGCCAGCGGCAGATAGACGCGGTTGCCCGCCTGGGCGAACTCCTTCGACTTCTGCTCCATGCCCGCCTCCACCTCGGCCTTGGTGGAGCCGTGCTCGCGCCGGATGTCCTGGGAGATCTTCATCGAGCAGAACTTCGGGCCGCACATCGAGCAGAAGTGCGCGGTCTTCGCGGGCTCGGCGGGGAGCGTCTCGTCGTGGAACTCCCGTGCCGTGTCCGGGTCGAGCGCCAGGTTGAACTGATCCTCCCAGCGGAACTCGAAGCGGGCGTCGGAGAGCGCGTCGTCCCAGTCCTGCGCGCCCGGGTGCCCCTTGGCGAGGTCCGCCGCGTGGGCCGCGATCTTGTACGTGATGACGCCGGTCTTCACGTCGTCGCGGTTGGGCAGGCCCAGGTGCTCCTTGGGCGTGACGTAGCAGAGCATCGCCGTGCCCCACCAGGCGATCATCGCGGCGCCGATCCCTGACGTGATGTGGTCGTACGCCGGAGCGATGTCCGTGGTCAGCGGGCCGAGCGTGTAGAACGGCGCCTCCTCGCAGATCTCCTGCTGGAGGTCGATGTTCTCCTTGATCTTGTGCATCGGGACGTGGCCCGGGCCCTCGATCATGGTCTGGACGCCGTGCCGTTTGGCGATGGAATTGAGCTCGCCGAGGGTCCTGAGCTCGGCGAACTGCGCCTCGTCGTTGGCGTCCGCGATGGAGCCGGGCCGCAGGCCGTCACCGAGCGAGTACGTGACGTCGTACGCCGCGAGGATGTCGCAGAGTTCCTCGAAGTTCTCGTAGAGGAAGCTCTCCTTGTGGTGCGCGAGACACCACGCGGCCATGATCGAGCCGCCGCGCGAGACGATGCCGGTCTTGCGGTTGGCGGTCAGCGGGACGTACGGCAGGCGGACGCCGGCATGGACCGTCATGTAGTCCACGCCCTGCTCGGCCTGCTCGATGACCGTGTCCTTGTAGATCTCCCAGGTCAGCTCCTCGGCCTTGCCGTCGACCTTTTCGAGGGCCTGGTAGAGCGGCACGGTGCCGATCGGGACGGGGGAGTTGCGCAGCACCCATTCGCGCGTGGTGTGGATGTTGCGGCCGGTGGAGAGGTCCATGACGGTGTCGGCGCCCCAGCGGGTCGCCCACGTCATCTTCTCCACCTCCTCCTCGATGGAGGAGGTGACCGCGGAGTTGCCGATGTTGGCGTTGACCTTCACCAGGAACCGCTTGCCGATGATCATCGGCTCGATCTCCGGATGGTTCACGTTGGCGGGCAGGACCGCGCGGCCGGCCGCGATCTCCTCGCGCACGACCTCGGGGGCCACGTTCTCCCGGATGGCCACGTACTCCATCTCCGGGGTGATCTGCCCCCGCCTGGCGTACGCGAGTTGGGTCACGGGCTCGCCGCTCCTGCCGCGGCGCGGCTGGCGCGGGCGGCCCGGGAAGACCGCGTCGAGGTTGCGCAGCCCGCCACGCGGCGAGGTGTGCTTGAGGCCGTCGTCCTCGGGGCGGGCGGGTCGGCCCGCGTACTCCTCGGTGTCCCCCCGGGCGATGATCCAGTTCTCCCGGAGCGGCGCGAGGCCCCTGCGGACGTCGGTGTCGACGGTCGGATCGGTGTACGGGCCGGAGGTGTCGTACACCGTGACGGCCTGGCCGTTGGTGAGATGCACTTGGCGGACCGGCACGTTGAGGTCGGGGCGCGAGCCCTGGATGTACCCCTTGTGCCAGCCGATGGACTTCCCGGTCTCCGGCTCGGAGCCGCTGGAGGCAGGCGTGCTTACGTCCGTGGTGGTCATGAGACCTACTCCCTACGCCGGCATTACCCGGTAACAGGTTCGGCGGTCGACGCAGCGATGTTCGCCATGGGCGCTCCACGTTGTTTCACGTGAAACGCGCTGGGACGAAGGTCAGCGCCCTCTCAGCCCGGTGCTCCGAGCTCCCGCGTTTGCAAAGGTGCCTCCACGCTAGCGTCCCTTCGGACGCGTTGAACAGAGGGCCTCTGCCGTTCTTGCGATGATCGGGCGGTGACCACCACGCAACAGCCCCCGCCTCCGCCCTCCCAACCGCCGCACGGTTCGGGCCCGTCCGGCGCGGGGCACGGCCCCGGCGGACATGGCCACTCGCACAGTCATGGTCCTGCGACACCCGTCTCCAAGCATCTGCGCAAGGTCATCGCGGCGATCCTGGTGCCGTTCTCCGTCGCGGTCGTCGTCGGTCTCGCGGTGCTGTGGCCCGGAGGCGCCCCGGCTCATGAGCGGACCGGCGTCGGCTTCGACCGGCAGACGCAGCAGGCCACGGTGGCACGGGTCGAGAAGGTCGACTGCAAGTCCGTGAACGCCCCGGGCTCCGCTCCCACCTCCACGGCCGAAGGCGCGGTCACGCAGCAACAGGCCGCCGGCACCTGCGGCAAGGCGACCATCCGGGTCGAGACCGGCAAGGACAAGGGCCGTACGTTCACGGATGTCGTCCAGCCCGACTCGCCGCGGCAGTTGAGCGAGGGGCAGAAGGTGATCGTCGCCTACGCGCCGGACGCGCCGAAGGATCTGCAGTACTCGGTCACCGATGTGAACCGTAAGTTCCCCATGGCGCTGTTGGCCGGGATCTTCGCCCTGGCCGTGGTCGTGGTGGGGCGCCTGCGCGGTGTGATGGCACTGGTCGCGCTCGCGGTCAGCTTCCTGGTGCTGACGCTCTTCATCCTTCCGGCGATCCTGCAAGGCTCGAACCCGCTGGTGGTGGCGGTGGTCGGGGCGAGCGCGATCATGCTGATCGCGCTCTACATGTGTCACGGCCTGACGGCCCGCACCTCGGTCGCCGTGCTCGGCACCCTCGTCTCGCTGCTGCTCATCGGCCTCTTGGGTTCGCTGTTCATCGGCTGGGCCGCATTGACGGGCAACACGGACGACAACACCGGCCTCATCCACGGCTTGTACCCGCACATCGACATGAGCGGTCTGCTGCTCGCCGGCGTCATCATCGGCTCCCTGGGCGTCCTGGACGACGTGACGGTGACGCAGACGTCGGCCGTGTGGGAGCTGCACGAGGCCAACCCCACGATGGGCTGGCGCGGCCTGTACCGGGCGGGTATCCGGATCGGCCGCGACCACATCGCGTCCGTGGTCAACACCCTGGTCCTCGCGTACGCGGGTGCGGCGCTGCCGCTGCTGCTGCTCTTCTCGATCGCGCAGAGCAGCGTGGTCGACGTCGCCAACAGCGAGCTGGTGGCCGAGGAGATCGTGCGCACGCTGGTCGGCTCGATCGGACTGGTGGCCGCGGTACCGGTGACCACGGCGCTGGCCGCGCTGGTGGTCTCCGCCGACCGGCCGGGGGCCCCTGGCACCGCGCAGCCCGCGCCGGCCCGCGGTGGCAGAGGGCGGCGACGCAAGCGCTGAGCGGCGCGGAACGGCTCGGGTGCACCGCGCTGCTGAAGCGTTACGTCAACTGCCCTGCCCGGTCTCCTTCGAGGATCAGCCGGCGTTCTGCTCCTCGCCGAGGATCCGGTCGAGCGCCTCGTCGAGTTCGGCTTCGTAGTCGGCCAGTGCCTGTTCCTGACCGAGCGGGACGAGCTTGTCGGTGCGGTCGAGGAAGGCGATGAGGGGCGCGACACCGGCCCGGAACAGCGCGTGATCGACGCCGACCTGGAGCCGGATGTGCACCTCGCCCGGCAGCTCGTCGGTGTCGCCGCCCCCGGCGAGCTGCACCGGCGAGATCCGCACATCGCCGTCGCCGGTCGCCCCGTTGACCCCGTCGACGAGGAGTTCCCGGCCGAACGCCCAGGTCACGGGCGCGTCGCCGGGGAGATGGAAGGTGAGGCGTACCGCGTACGGATCCCCGGCCTCGTACCGGAGCTCCACCGGGATGCGGAAGGACAGCTCCTCGGAGACGAGGAAGCTCATCATGACCTCTGCCTGAACTGCCTGGACTGACTCGCGCATCGCCTACCCCGTCAACTTGCCGTCGTTGGCCAGGAATGACCTTCCTGACACTGCTTGGCATCTTGCTCAACGTACACGGGAGATTACAAGGAGTGAGTTTTCAGATGCTGATAGAGAAGGCGAGTGTCCCTACGAGGGCGCCGATCTCGTCCTGCAACCGGCGTGCGACGGGCAGCAGTTTGTCGGCCTGACGGGAAGGCAGAGAGATGGCCAGGGCCGCCGCGGTCGAACCGATGGTGACGGGGAAAGCGGCACAGGCCGTGCCGAGCGCGTACTCCTGGCGCTCGATCAGCGGCTCCATCCGCCCCACGGTCCGCAGCTTGCGCAGCAGTGTCCGGCCGTCACGCACCGAATACGGGGTGATGGACCGGGCCGGGTAGCGGTCGAGGTGGTCCCGGCGTGCCTCCTCGCCGAGCTGGGAGAGCAGGCACTGGCCGATGGCGTGCGCGTGGCCGGTCTCGCGGAAATCCGCCCATTCCTCGACGGCCGGACTGGCCGGGGAGTCGGCGACGGCGATGATCTCGATCTCACCCTCACGGTAGATCGCGAAGTAGACGGGGACCCCGAGGGCGTCCCGCCAGTGCCGCAGCGCGTCGGTGATCATGCCGCGACGATTCTGCTGCGCTCCGCTGGTGCTCAGCCGCTCGGCCGCGTCCCCGAACATGAAGACGCCCTTCTCCTTGCGGAGGTAGCCCTCGTGGGCGAGCGTGCGCAGCAGGTGGTACGCCGTGGGAAGGGCGACCCCGGCCTCCCGGGCGAGTTGCTTGGCAGGAGCGCCTCCGTCGTGCGTGGCGACCGCTTCGAGCAACCGCATGGCGCGCTGGACCGAGCCGATGAGCGTCTGCGGGGCTGCGGAGGCGGGATCAGCCGTGGCCAAGGTTCACTCCCGGTACGCGAGGGTCCCCCGCGTACCCCTGGCTCACGGGGGTGGAGCCGTCGGATTCCGGACTTTAATCCTTGGCCACCGGTCGGGGTGGGCCCGGAACGGAAACTTCCCCCGGTCGTGCGAACGGTCGCCCCGCGCGACCGCCCCGACTCTCACCCACCGTCGCGCCGCGACTCACCAGTCGCCGCGCGAGGACGACCCCGCCATGAACTTCCGTACGACGTAGATGAGTCCACCGACCAGCGCGGCGAACACCAGCACCTTGAAGAGCAGGCCGATCACGAATCCGACGACGCTGGCGATCAGCCCGCCGAACACGACCAGGGCGATGACCGGCACCGCGACCCACTTCACCCACCACGGCATGCTCGCGAATATCTCTCGCACTGCCATCGCTCCTTCGCTTTCGAGGCCCTTGCCGGGACTCTTCCGACTTCCTGCATCGATGCTGGCACGCCCGGGGATCCTGTGGGGCCCGGCGATCCCTTGTCCTCCCCTGACCCGCCCCTTAGGGAACCCCGGAGTCCCGGGTCAGCTCTCCGGGGGAGAGAAGACGACCAGAACCCGCAGGTCCTCGCTGATGTGGTGGAACTTGTGGGCGACGCCCGCCGGCACGTACACCACGCTGCCGCGGCCGACCTGCGTGGTCTCCATGCCCACGGTGATCGAGGCGCGCCCGCTGACCACGAGGTAGACCTCGTCCTGCTGGTGCGGCTGCTGCGGGTCGGGCTCCCCCGCGTCCAGCGCGTACAACCCGACCGACATGTTCCGCTCGCGCAGGAACTGCAGATACGCGCCGTCGTTGGCGACGCGCTCCGCCTCCAGTTCGTCCAGCCGGAATGCCTTCATCGCCTCGTCGACCTCACTGTCCACACTCGTCACCGTCGTGCCACTGGTCTCGTCTGCCACGATCAGACACATGATGAATTTCGTAGTCAAGACGATCGCCAACGCGGGGGCCCTGGCCGTCGCGGTCTGGCTGCTCGACAAGATCACGCTGACCGGCGACAGCACGGGCAAGGAGATCGGCACACTGATCCTGGTCGCCTTGATCTTCGGCCTGGTCAACTTCCTTGTGAAGCCGCTCGTGCAGGTCCTCACCTTTCCGCTCTTCGTCCTCACCCTGGGCCTGATCACGCTCATCGTGAACGCCCTGATGCTGCTGCTGACCTCGTGGCTGGCCGACAAGCTGGACCTCAGCTTCCACGTGGACGGATTCTGGACCGCCGTCCTCGGCGGCCTGATCATCTCGGTCGTCTCCTGGGCGCTGAACGTCGTCCTGCCCGAGAAGGACTGAGCCCCTGCCATGACTTACCGTGTCTGTTTCGTCTGCACCGGCAACATCTGCCGGTCGCCCATGGCCGAGCACGTCTTCCGCACTCGCGTCGAGGAGGCCGGCCTCTCCGGCGACGTCGAGATCGACAGCGCGGGCACCGACGGCTGGCACGTGGGCGACGGTGCCGATCCGCGCACCGTCCACGTCCTCCAGGAAGCCGGTTACCCGGCCACGCACACGGCCCGGCAGTTCCACCGCGACTGGTTCGGCCGCCTCGATCTGGTGATCGCCCTCGACGCGGGGCATCTGCGTGCGCTGCGCCGGCTGGCACCGACCCCGCAGGACGCGGAGAAGGTACGGCTGCTGCGCTCCTACGATCCCGCGGCCGACGGTGACGACGGGGACGTCCCTGATCCCTACTACGGCGACCTGGACGGCTTCGAGGAGTGCCTGCGGCTGGTCGAGGCGGCGAGCGGCGGTCTGCTCGGCGCCGTGCGCGACGCGGTGGAGGGGCGGGCGGCGTGACCGGGGCGGGCGCCTCCTTCGCGCGCCGCCCCCGCTGGTCGGCGGGGTGGACATCGGCGGCGTAGGGTCCATCGCCGGGCCGGGCGGACACCTGGCCACACGGGCGGATGCACCCGGTTTCCACTCGGCACCGAGAACTCCGGGAGCCCAGTGACGGATGTGCCGCGGGCGCGGGAAGGGACATGGGACCGACCTGTCCCCCAAGCGTTTCACCAGCCGGTCTACGCACAACGAACGGCCCGAGCCTCCCCCCTCGTGGCTCGGACCGTCCCGGTTCTGCGCGCGAAGAACCGCGCAATCAAGGCTAGTTGACTCTGTGTCAGTGTCCAATCACGGTAGCGACAGAGACCTATCGACATATTTATAGTGGGCCGCGACCCGAGCCCGAGGGGAGGATCTCGCCATGGACCTGGCTCTGCTGCGCACTTTTGTGACAGTCCATCGCGCCGGGTCGTTCACCCGCGCCGCCGCGCTGCTCGGTCTCTCCCAGCCCGCGGTGACCTCACAGATCCGCACGCTGGAGCGGCAGTTGGGCCGCCCGCTCTTCCTGCGTCAGGCTCGCGGTGTCACGCCCACGACCATCGGCGACGAGCTGGCACACAAGGTGGCCCCGCATCTCGACGCCCTCGTGGAGATCACCGAGACCGGACTCGACGGGGAGTCGGCCGTACGCACCTTGCATCTGGCGGGGCCCCCGGAGTTCACAGCGGAACGGGCCTTGCCCGCGCTCACCGCACTGACCAGGGACGACGGCCAGAGCATCGCCTTACGCGCCTCCTTCGGCACCGCCGAGGAGACCGTGGAGGGGCTCGCCGCCGGACATCATGATCTGGCCATCACGACGGCCCGCCCACGTGGCACCCTGCTGACGGCGACTCCGCTCTGCGACGAGGAGCATGTGCTGGTCGCCTCCCCTCGCTGGGCTGCCCGGATCGGCTCCGGCAAGCTGCACCGCGACGCGGCGCCTTCCCTGGAGAAGTTCCCAATGGTCGAGGTCCATGAGTCGCTGCCGCTGGTCTCGCGCTACTGGGCCTCCGTCTTCGATTCCCGTCCCGCCGTCGCCGGCACGGTCGTCGTGCCGGATCTGCGCGCCGTGCTGGCCTGCGCGATCACCGGGGCGGGCCTCGCCGTTCTGCCGCGCTATCTGTGCGCGGCCGCCTTGGAGCGCGGCGAAGTCGTGGCACTGCTGGACCCGCCGGTGCCTCCGCTGCGCACGTACTTCCTCGTCGTACGCACCGGCACACTCGCTCTGCCGCACATCGCGCGGGCGCACGAGTGGTTGCTGCGCGCCGCTGTCGACTGGTCGTGAGCGAGGACTGACCCGGTGCGGAATGTTTCACGTGGAACCGGCGGGGCCACATTTCTCCCATGACCGTCCGACCCGTGGTCAAGCGCACCGCACGCGCCGTTCTGCTCGATGGTGACGACCTCATCCTGATCAAGCGGACCAAGCCCGGCGTCGATCCGTACTGGCTGACGCCGGGGGGCGGAGTCGAGCCGGAGGACACCACTGTCGTCGACGCCCTCCATCGCGAGGTGCACGAGGAATTGGGCGCCAAGGTCACCCACGTGGTGCCCTGCTTCGTGGACACCGTCGAGCACATCGGTGAGGACGCCGCGACGACCGGCGTGAAGGTCCAGCATTTCTTCGTCTGCCGACTCGAATCGATGGACCTCGACCAGCGGCACGGTCCCGAGATCGATGAACCGTGCGGTGAGTACGAGATCGTGCGCGTGCCGTTCACACGCATCGGTATCGCCTCGGTCCATCTGGTGCCGCTGTCCCTGCGGCACTACCTGGACGGCAACATCGAGGGTGTAAGGGCGATGCACGCGCCGGATCTGGGCTGACCTCCCTCACAAAGTTCAGTCCACCGCCGCGATCCGTTCCTCCACCGAGTCATGGCGGATGCGGTTGCCGGGGATACCGATGTCGAGCAAGGCGTCGACACCGTTGCGGATCATGCCGGGCGGCCCGGACAGATAGGCGTCGTACTCGTTCCAGGGGCCGTATCCCCGCACGGCGTCCGGGAGTTGGAGGTGGCCCTGCTGGTCGATGACCGGGCGCACCGCCAGCCAGGGGTGGTTCTGTTGGAGCCGCAGCATCGTGTCGATGTCGTACAGGTCGTGGCCGGTGCGAGCGCCGTAGAAGACCTCGACCGGCCGCTGTTCCCCGTGCTCGGCCACGTCCTCGACGAGCGCCTTGATGGGCGCGATGCCGGTACCTCCGCCCAGGCAGAGCAGACCGCTGTCAGTGCTGTGGTCGACGGTCATGGAGCCGGCGGGCGGCCCGAGCCGCAGCACGTCACCTGGGCGGGCGCGGTGCACCAGAGCGTTGGAGACCCAGCCCGCCGGGACCGCCTTCACATGGAACGACAGCAGCCCGTCCGGACGGGGCGCCGCCGCGAACGAGTAGTGCCGCCAGATCCGCGGCCACCACGGCGTCTCCAACGTCGTGTACTGACCGGCCAGGAACGGGTACGGCTGCTCGGGCCGGACGGTAACGACCGCGACGTCGGGCGTGCGCAGATCGTGCGCCACGACCTCCGACAACCACCATGCGGGGGCCTTCAGCTCGTCCTCGGCGGCCGCGTCGATCATGACTTGCGAGATCGTCGTGTACGTACGGACCCAGGCGGCCTCGGTGGGCGCGTCCCAAGTGGCGGTGGCGTATCTGCTGAGCGCCGCGATGAGACATTCGCCGACGGCCGGGTAGTGCTCGGCGCGCGTGCCGTATTTGCGGTGGCCGCGGCCCAGATTCTTCAGGTACGGAACCAGGACGAGCTTGTTGTCGACGTGCTCCGCCGCCGTCAGCAGTGCCTTGAGGAGCCGGTCCCGCTGGGTGTCCATCGCGACGGGGAAGAGTGGGCGCAGCTCGGGCTGGCGGAGAAAGAGCAGCGCATAGAAGTACGCGGTGACCTTGTCGGCGACCGGGCCCACTTCGTCCATCGTGCGGCGGACGAGCAGCGCCTCGGGGGAGGCGTTCTCCCGGACGGACCGTGCCGGGTGAGGCTCCGGGGCGAGGCGGGGCGGAGGTATTCGTCCGTCACCCGACTCCCGGCCGGGGTCGGGATCGCAAGGGGACGGTGCCGGGGTGGTGTGCGGCGTGAACCAGCCGTCGCCACCGCCTGGCCCGGAATCGGCCGACGTGGTGGTCGGAGCGTCCATGCTGTGCCTCGCCTCGAACATCTCTGGACGGTCTGCGTACAGCCCCCTCGTCGCAGCGTGTCACCGGACTCCGGCGCGTCGAACGCAAACCGGAAAGTCCGGGTCTTCGATCTTTCCGTCCGGTTAGGCTACGGCGGCCTGCGGGCGGGCCTCCTGGGCTCCCGATGAGGGGGTTCCGCCGGTTCCGCCACCCCTGTACGCCGAGGCCAGTACACGCGGATACTCCCGCCGTCAGACGCCTTCGGGGGCCGTTCCCGGGACCGTGTTTCACGTGAAACTTCAGCGCCGCCCCCGTCGGGCCCTCCTCGTCGTCCACGTGGCCGTCTCCGCCTGCTGGCTCGGCCTCACACTCGGTCTGCTCGCACTCGCGGTCACCGCTACGACCACGGGGGCCGGTGCCGCCGTCGAGGCATCGGCCCGCGCCATGAAACTCTTCGCGGACTGGCTGGTGATCCCGCTCGCTCTGCTGACTCTGCTGAGCGGTCTGCTCCTCTCCCTCGGCACGCAGTGGGGGCTGGCCCGCCACCGATGGGTCTACGTCAAGTTCTGGCTGACCCTCGCCACGACCGCCGCGTCGATCTTCGCCCTGCGGCCGGGCGTCGACCATGCGGTGACGGCGCTGGCGTCCGGTGCTCCGCTGCCCCGCGCCGCCGATCTGCTGGCCGGGCCCCTCGTCTCCCTGACCGCGTACGTCTTCATGACAGCGATCTCGGTGCTCAAGCCCTGGGGGCTGACCCGACGTGGCCGAAACCACCGGACCACTCCCCGCAAAGCGGTGGACGCCACCGGGCTCCGTCCGACAGCCTGACCTGCGTGTCGACACCTTCCCTCTCCGATCTGCCCATCCGCCGCCTCACCCCGCGTGACGTGCGCGCGTGCGCCGACCTCTCCGAGAACCGGGGCTGGCCCCGCGAGGAGCACAAATGGGGCCTGCTGCTCGCGGCCGGCACCGGCTACGGCATCGACGACCCTGACGGCGGGCTGATCACCGCCTGTGTGGTGACCGAGTACGGGCCCCGGGAACGGCCCGAACTCGGCGCGATCGGCATGCTCCTGGTCGCCGAGCGGCACGCCCGCCGAGGGGTCGGCCGACGCCTGATGCGCTACGTCGTCGAGCGGGCGGGCACCACACCGCTGACGCTGTACGCGACGCCGTACGGCCGGCCGCTCTACGAGGAGCTGGGTTTCAAGGTCACCGGGCAATCCGAGATGGTGTGCGGCCGATTCGTCGCCGGAGGCACGCCGCCCGCGGTGACCACGCGCCCGGCCACCGCCGAGGACCTGACGGCGATCCTGCGCCTGGACGCCGAAGTGTTCGGGCCCGACCGGACGCACATCATCGCCCGCCTTCCGGCCTTCTCGGACCAGCTGCGCGTCGCCGAGGACGGTGGCGCGCTCATCGGCTACGCCGCCGCCTGGCCCAATATGGACACCCACGTCGTCGGCCCGCTGGTCGCACGTGACACCGAGACCGCGAAAGCCCTGATCACCGGCCTCGCTGCGGGCACGGACCGGCCGCTGCGGACCGACATCGACGTACGCCACGAAGAGCTGCTGGCCTGGCTGAAGGAGCGCGGTGTGGAGTGCGTCGCCCTGAACGCGGTGATGAACTACGGCGCCCCGGACCTGCCCGGCGACTGGACCCGCCGCTTCGCCCCGCTGACGGTCGCGGCCGGCTGAGGAACGCGGACGGGCCCGCTCCCGAGCGCCGCGGCAATGCGGCTTCTCAGGGGCGGGCCCGTTGGCGTGTCCGGTTGTCGGGCGAGCGACCGCACGGCCGCCGTGGCGAAGCCGTGGCCCTGCTCGGGGGCGCCTCCGCCGACGCCGATCGCGCCGATGAGACCTCCGTCGCGGTGGACCGGCACACCGCCCGCGATGAACAGCAACGGCCGGTCGAGGGCGGTGGGCAGGCTCAGTGGTGGACCGGCTCGGCCTGTCGCTGCCCTGCACCGGTGACGACCAGGCTCGGCGCCGGTGCGCGGCGCTCCAGTGCGGCCGACACGAGGGCCAGGACGAGGGCGCTCGCGGCGAGCACGGCGCCGACCCAGTTCGGGGCGGTGTAGCCGAGGCCCGCGGAGATCACCAGGCCGCCGAGCCAGGCGGAGAGGGCGTTGCCGAGGTTGAAGGCGCCGATGTTGACGGCCGAGGCGAGCGTGGGTGCGCCGGACGCCTGGTCGAGGACCCGCTTCTGGAGCGGCGGCACGGTCGCGAAGCCGAGCGCGCCGATCAGCACGATGGTGGCGGCGGCCAGGACCTTGTTGTGTGCCGTGACCGTGAAGAGGGCGAGCACGATCGCGAGGGCGCCCAGGGAGATGTACAGCATCGGCATCAGGGCACGGTCGGCGAACTTGCCGCCGACGAGGTTGCCACCGACCATGCCGAGGCCGAAGAGGACCAGCAGCCAGGTCACCGAGCCGTCGGCGAAACCGGCGACGTGCGTCATCATCGGCGCGATGTAGGTGATGGCCGCGAAGACACCGCCGAAGCCGAGCACGGTCATCGCCATGGCGAGCAGGACCTGCACGTTCTTGAACGCGGCCAGCTCATGGCGTAGCTGTACGCCCTCGGGCTTGGGCAGGTCGGGCACGAGCTTGGCGATGCCGAGGAGCCCGATCACACCGAGTGCGGCCACGACCGTGAAGGTGACGCGCCAGCCGGCGGACTGGCCGATGAGGGTGCCGAGCGGGACGCCGACGACGTTGGCCACGGTCAGACCGGTGAACATCATGGCGATCGCACCGGCCTTCTTCTGCGGGGCGACCAGCTCGGCCGCGACGACCGAGCCGATGCCGAAGAAGGCACCGTGGGCCAGCGAGGCCACGACACGGCCGATCAGCATCACGGCGAAGACGGGCGCGACGGCGGAGATCAGGTTGCCGACGATGAAGAGGCCCATCAGCAGCATCAGCATCCGCTTGCGGGAGATGCGGGTGCCGAGGACGGTCATGAGCGGGGCGCCGAACATGACGCCGAGCGCGTAGCCGGTGACGAGGAATCCGGCCGTGGGGATCGAGACGCCGAAGTCACCCGCGACCTCTGGGAGCAGTCCCATGATCACGAATTCGGTGGTTCCGATCCCGAAGGCCCCGATCGCCAGGGCGAGAAGCGCGAGAGGCATGGGGTTCACCTTCCAGAATGTTGCGGGTGCGTTTAACGAGACCTCACAATAATTGCAGACGCTGACTAATTGCAAGCGCGGGCAATTTCACGCATCGACTACCCTGGTGTTCAGCCGGTCCGGGACGGAGGATCCTCAAGCCATGACTGCGACAGACCCCGCACTTACCGCCCTTTCCCAGGGCTGGTGCGCGCTCTCCCTGCTCCACGGGAAGATCGAGGCCCACATCGAGCGCGCCCTGCAGGCCAAGCACGACCTCAGCGTGCGTGAGTACTCCCTGCTCGACGTCCTGAGCCGACAGCACGACGGAGAGGGCGGACACCTGCAGATGAAGCAGGTCGCCGACGCCGTCGTCCTCAGCCAGAGCGCCACCACCCGCCTCGTGACGCGCCTTGAGGACCGCGGCCTGCTGCTCCGCTACCTGTGCCCCACCGACCGGCGCGGCATCTACACGAACGTCTCCGACGCGGGCCTCGCACTCCTTCGGGAAGCCCGCCCGACGAACGAGTCGGCACTGCGCGAGGCACTGGACACCGCGGCCGAGAACCCCGAGCTCGCCCCTCTCGTCCGGGCCGTCGAAGCGCTGCGCGTTCCCGCCTGATCCAGCCCCGCCCCGGGGCGTCCCGTTTAGGCTGCCGCCATGGGAGATCTTGAGATAAGAGCGGCCGTGCCCGAGGACATCCCGGCGATCGTCGCGATGCTGGCCGACGATCCGCTGGGTGCGCAACGGGAGTCGCCGGAGGACCTCGCCCCGTACCTCGCCGCCCACGCACGGCTCGCCGCCGACCCGAACCAGCACCTCGTCGTCGCCGTCCGGGCGGACCGGGTCGTCGGCACCCTCCAGCTCACCGTCATTCCGGGCCTCTCCCGGAAAGGGTCGACCCGCTCGATCATCGAGGGCGTGCGTATCCACGCCGACGAGCGCGGCAGCGGTCTGGGGACCCAACTCATCGAATGGGCCGTCGAGGAATCACGGCGCCAGGACTGCCAGTTGGTGCAGCTGACCTCCGACGCGACCCGGAAGGACGCTCACCGCTTCTACGAGCGTCTGGGCTTCTCGGCATCACACGTGGGGTTCAAGCTCCAACTGTGACGGGCCACCCGGCAGTGCTGGGCAGTACAGCTCGGGTTTCATGTGAAACCACCGAGGAGAGTCCGTTTCACGTGAAACGAACCCTCCTCGGGAGGCCGTACCGCTCTTACTGCGGCAGCCCTCGCCATCCCTCCGGGTCCACTCCGCCCGGCACCGGCGCGTCCATGCCGTAGGGCTCCCGCGTGAAGACGAACGACCCCAGGTCCAGATGGCTCACCGCGCCGTCATGCCGCCGCACCGCTTGGAGCGTCTCCCCCGCGTAATAGCCGTCGAGGCCGGTCCAGGTGCCGTCGCCGTTCGTCCGGAACCGGGATCGGCGCCCACCACCGGCCGCGGGCCCCAGCTCCACACCGCCGTCGGCCGTCAGACGCAGGGCCACGATCTGCGTCCCCCAGTACCAGGGGCCGGTCAGCTCCAGGGCCGAGGCGTCGACCTCGGGCAGCGGACGCCACGGCTCGGGGATCCGCGGTTCGGCCTCGGCGACGACCTTCAGGAGGTCGGCGGCCACCGTGGCAGCGGGCACCCCCGAGGTGCTGTTGACCAGCGTGACGGAGACGAGCCCGTCCTCCTCGCTCAGCCACAGCCCCGCCACGAACCCCGGCAACGAGCCGGTGTGACCCGCCAGAATCCTGCCGTCCCGACGCACCACCTGCATCCCCAGCCCGTACGCGGCGTCCCAGTCGCCCGGCAGGGTCGGCGCTGCCGGCGTCCGCATCTCCCGTACGGACTCCGCGCTCAGCACGCGGTCGTCGCCCGTGACGAGAAAAGCCCCGAAGACCGCCAGGTCCCGGGCGGTGGACCAGAGTTGACCGGCGGGTGCCATCAGGCCGAGGTCCTCACTGGGCTCCGGCAGCAGCACATCGGCGTACGGATGCACGGCCCAGCCGCCCGCGTGCGGGGCCAGGGCCTTGACGGTGGTACGGCTCAGGCCGAGCGGTTCCAGAATCTCGCCGCGCAGAGCTTCCTCCCACGTGACCCCACGCACCGCCTCCACCGGCGAACCGAGCAGCGTGTAGCCAGGGTTGGAGTAGTGGTGGCGGCGGCCGACCGGATGCCGGAAGGGCTGCTCACCGAGGACGTGGGCGAGGGTCGGGCGGAGCGTGGCGGACGAGCGCTCCCACCACTCGCCCGGTGTCTCGGCTGCCAAGCCCCCGGTGTGCGCGAGGAGTTCGGCGATGGTGACCTCCCCCGCCCCGGTCCCGGGGAGATGCTTCTCCAGCGGGTCCCCCAGGTCGAGCAGTCCCTCGTCACGCAGACGCAGCACGAGCACGGCGGTGAAGGTCTTCGTGATCGAACCGATCCGGTACTGCACGGTCTCGTCGGGTCCGTGCCCGTCGACCGACGTGCGCGAGCCGGTCCACACCAGCTCCCCGTCCCGCGCGATCGCCGCGACGAGCGACGGAGCCCGCCCTTCGCTCTGCGCGACGGCGATGCGGTGCAGGAGGGCGCGGCGAGTGGTGGGCAACAACTTCGAGGGTGACGTCATGCGCACAGTCCACAATGCGCGCCGTACCGCGTCGAGCCGATTTCACCCGCGGCTGATCAAGGCCCTCCGGATCTCGCCCGGTCCGACGCCGCGGCCCGCTCCGACGACGCGGCCCGCTCCGACGACGCAGCCCGCTCCGATCAGGTCTGCGCCATGTCCACGAAGCGCGAGTAGTGGCCCTGGAAGGCGACCGTGATCGTGGCTGTCGGGCCGTTACGGTGCTTGCCGACGATGATGTCGGCCTCGCCCGCGCGGGGTGACTCCTTCTCGTAGGCGTCCTCGCGGTGGAGCAGGATGACCATGTCGGCGTCCTGCTCGATGGAGCCGGACTCACGCAGGTCGGAGACCATCGGCTTCTTGTCCGTGCGCTGCTCGGGGCCACGGTTCAGCTGGGAGAGCGCGATCACCGGGACTTCGAGCTCCTTGGCCAGCAGCTTGAGGTTTCGGGACATGTCCGACACCTCCTGCTGGCGGCTCTCGGAGCGCTTCGATCCGCCGGCCTGCATCAGCTGCAGATAGTCGATGATCACGAGCTTGATGTCCTGGCGCTGCTTGAGGCGGCGGCACTTCGCGCGGATCTCCATCATCGACAGGTTCGGGGAGTCGTCGATGTAGAGCGGCGCCGCCGAGACCTCGGGCATCCGGCGCGCGAGCCGTGTCCAGTCCTCGTCCGTCATCGTGCCGGACCGCATGTGGTGCAGGGCCACCCGCGCCTCGGCCGACAGCAGACGCATCGCGATCTCGTTGCGCCCCATTTCGAGGGAGAAGATGACGCTGGGCAGATTGTGCTTGATCGATGCCGCGCGGGCGAAGTCCAGCGCGAGCGTCGACTTACCCATGGCGGGCCGGGCCGCGATGACGATCATCTGACCCGGGTGCAGGCCGTTGGTCAGCGAGTCGAAGTCCGTGAAACCGGTCGGCACACCGGTCATCTCGCCGCTGCGCGAGCCGATCGCCTCGATCTCGTCGAGCGCGCTCTCCATGATGTCGCCGAGGGGGAGGTAGTCCTCACTGGTGCGCTGCTCGGTGACCGCGTAGATCTCGGCCTGCGCCCTGTTGACGATCTCGTCGACGTCGTCGTCGGCCGCGTACCCCATCTGCGTGATCCGCGTGCCCGCCTCGACGAGTCGGCGCAGCACGGCCCGCTCGTGGACGATCTCCGCGTAGTACTCGGCGTTCGCCGCGGTCGGGACGGTCTGGACGAGGGTGTGCAGATACGATGCGCCACCGACCTTGTTGATCTCGCCGCGCTTGGTGAGCTCGGCGGCGATGGTGATGGGGTCGGCCGGCTCACCCTTGGCGTAGATGTCGAGGATCGCCTGGAAGATCGTTTCGTGGGCCGGCTTGTAGAAGTCGGCCCCCTTGAGGACCTCGACGACGTCGGCGATCGCGTCCTTCGACAGGAGCATGCCACCGAGCACCGACTGCTCGGCGTCCAGATCCTGGGGCGGCACGCGCTCGAAGGTGGCCGGGCCGTCGTCCCAGCCGCCCCCCTCACGACCCCGCTCGTGCTCGTCGCTCCGGTCGCGACCACCGCCACGGCTCTGCCGGGAAGGGGGTAGACGGTCACTGGGACCGCTGTCGGCCCAGGGGTCGTCCAAGGGCTCGGAGATACTCACCGGGCCACCTCCTCCCGTCCGCCGAGCGGACCTCGCCGTGCCACTCATTCCTAGGGCACGACACTGACAAATATGGGGGCCCGATTCCGGTTCTGACGCGTCGGTTCCGCGAGGTTTCCGAGACCGGACGACACGCTGGGCGCCGCCCCACGGTAGGCCCGTCGGCACCTTCAGCCAATCTGGTTATCCACAGGCGGTGTGGATGACGGGCCTCTCGCTGTGGAGAACTCGGCCAAACCTGTGCACGACCCGGTGGACAGCCCTGTGAACAAGCCCTCACGCCCCTTCGCCCAATGGTTCTGACCTGCGGTTATCCCGTCCACCGGCTGTGCAGAAGAAAAACTTTTCCGGTCGGCCCAACTTCTTCACAAGCCCGGTCCCACGATGGGCACAACCCCGTCGCAAGTAAGGGTCTTAGAGGCATTGCATCTCTTACCTGTGGAAGATTAGATTGGTGCCTATGACACAGGCTTCCGCGACCTCCAGATCCGCCCGGAGACGGCACGACCGCGAGATCATCGCCCTCGCCGTTCCCGCCTTCGGCGCACTCGTCGCAGAGCCACTCTTTCTCATGGCCGACAGCGCGATCATCGGCCATCTCGGCACCGCGCAACTGGCGGGACTCGCCATCGCCTCGGCCCTGCTGACCACCGCGGTCAGCATCTTCGTCTTCCTCGCCTACGCGACCACGGCCGCCGTCGCGCGCCGGGTCGGCTCCGGTGATCTGCGGGCTGCTATCCAACAGGGCATGGACGGCATCTGGCTCGCCCTCCTCCTCGGCGTCGCCGTCATCGCGATCGTCCTGCCCACCGCACCGTCCCTGATCGAACTCTTCGGCGCCTCGGACACGGCCGCGCCGTACGCGGTCACGTATCTCCGCATCTCGCTGCTCGGCATCCCCGCCATGCTCGTGGTCCTGGCCGCCACCGGCGTCCTGCGCGGCCTCCAGAACACGAAGACCCCCCTGTACGTCGCCGTCGCCGGCTTCATCGCCAACGCCGCGCTCAACGTCGGCCTGGTCTACGGCGCCGATCTCGGTATCGCCGGCTCCGCCTGGGGCACCGTCATCGCCCAGCTGGGCATGGCCGCTGTCTATCTGGTGGTGGTCGTCCGCGGGGCCCGGCGCCACGGTGCCTCCTTGCGCCCCGACGCAGCGGGCATCCGCGCCTGCGCCCAGGCCGGCGCGCCCCTCCTCGTCCGCACGCTCTCGCTGCGCGCCATCCTGATGATCGCCACAGCGGTCGCGGCCCGGCTCGGCGACGCGGACGTGGCCGCACACCAGATCATCCTGTCCCTGTGGAACCTGCTGGCCTTCGCTCTGGACGCCATCGCGATCGCCGGGCAGGCCATCATCGGCCGCTACCTCGGCGCCGACGACGCCCCGGGCGCCCGCGATGCCTGCCGGCGCATGGTGCAGTGGGGGATCGCCGCGGGAGTGGTCCTCGCCGTGCTGGTCATCGCGGCGCGCCCCCTGTACGTGCCGCTGTTCACCAGCGATCCGACCGTCCAGGACGCGGCCCTGCTCGCGCTGCTCGTGGTGGCGCTGTCCCAGCCCGTCTGCGGCATCGTGTTCGTCCTCGACGGCGTCCTCATGGGCGCGGGCGACGGGGCGTACCTGGCCTGGGCCATGCTGCTCACCCTGGCGGTCTTCACCCCGGTCGCCCTGCTGGTACCGGTCCTCGGCGGCGGTCTCACCACTGTGTGGGGTGCGATGACCCTGATGATGGTGATGCGCATGGTGACGCTCTGGGTGCGCTACCGCTCGGGCCGCTGGGCCGTCACGGGTGCCACGCGGTGACACAACCGGGAGACCGCCCGGCCGTACCTCCGCGAACCCCGTTTCACGTGAAACCGTGAACCGTGGAACGTGAACCGTGGGACAACGCCACGGCACGACAGCAAGCGTGTGGGGCCGCACCCCGAAGGGTGCGGCCCCACATGTGCTTCAAGCTCTGCTAATGCAGGGCTCAGGCAGCGACGACCTCGACGTTGACCTTGGCGGCCACCTCGGGGTGCAGACGCACGGACGTCTGGTGGGCGCCCAGCGTCTTGATCGGCGAGCCCAGCTCGACACGACGCTTGTCGATCTTCGGGCCACCGGCAGCCTCGATCGCCGAAGCGACGTCGGCCGGGGTGACGGAGCCGAAGAGACGACCGGCGTCGCCGGAGCGGACGGCCAGACGGACGTTCACGCCCTCGAGCTTGGCCTTGATCTCGTTGGCCTGCTCGATCGTGGCGATCTCGTGGATCTTGCGGGCGCGGCGGATCTGCGCCACGTCCTGCTCGCCACCCTTGGTCCAGCGGATCGCGAAACCACGCGGGACCAGGTAGTTGCGGGCGTACCCGTCCTTGACGTCGACGACGTCACCGGCGGTGCCGAGGCCAGAGACCTCGTGGGTCAGGATGATCTTCATTCTTCGGTCACCCTTTCCTTATCGCGCGGTGGACGTGTAGGGCAGCAGCGCCATCTCACGGCTGTTCTTCACGGCCGTGGCGACGTCACGCTGGTGCTGCGTGCAGTTGCCGGTCACGCGGCGGGCACGGATCTTGCCGCGGTCGGAAATGAACTTCCGCAGCATGTTCGTGTCCTTGTAGTCCACGTACGTGACCTTGTCCTTGCAGAAAGCGCAGACCTTCTTCTTCGGCTTGCGCACAGGCGGCTTCGCCATGGTGTATCTCCTGTGTGATCAAGAAGTGGGGGTACGGCCCACCCTCGCCCTCCGGCCCGAAGGCCCCGGGGTTTAGAAGGGGGGCTCGTCCGAGTAGCCGCCGCCGGAGCCGCCGGAGCTTCCGCCCCAGCTGCCACCGCCGCCGCCCTGCTGCTGGCTGCCGCCGCCGGCCGGCGCACTGGTCGCCCAGGGGTCGTCGGCGGGAGTACCGCCGCCGCCACCCTGCGGCTGACCGCCGCCGGAGCCACCGCTCCAGCCGCCGCCCTGCTGGCCGCCACCGCCGCCGCCGTAACCACCCTGGCCACCGCGACCACTGGTCTTGGTGACCTTGGCCGTGGCACTGCGAAGGCTGGCGCCGACTTCCTCGACGTCCAGTTCGTAGACCGTGCGCTTGACGCCCTCACGGTCCTCGTAGGACCGCTGCTTCAGCCGGCCCTGCACGATGACGCGCATGCCTCGCTGGAGCGACTCCGCGACGTTCTCCGCCGCCTGACGCCAGACCGAGCAGGTCAGGAACAGGCTCTCGCCGTCCTTCCACTCGTTGGTCTGCCGGTCGAAGGTGCGGGGAGTGGACGCGACACGGAACTTCGCGACCGCCGCACCGGAGGGGGTGAAGCGCAGCTCGGGGTCGTCGACAAGATTGCCGACGACCGTGATGACGGTCTCGCCTGCCATGGGGTACCTCTCGGCGGGTTTGCTGCGGACTGCTTGCTGCTACTCGGATCCCAAGTACCGCTGAACTAGGAAGTTCAGTGGGTCTCGGGACGGAGGACCTTGGTCCGGAGGACCGACTCGTTCAGGTTCATCTGCCGGTCGAGCTCCTTGACGACCGCAGGCTCGGCCTGCAGGTCGATGACCGAGTAGATGCCCTCGGGCTTCTTCTTGATCTCGTACGAGAGACGACGACGGCCCCAGGTGTCGACCTTCTCGACCTTTCCGTTGCCCTCGCGGACGACGGAGAGGAAGTTCTCGATCAGGGGGGAGACAGCACGCTCCTCGAGATCGGGGTCGAGGATGACCATCACCTCGTAGTGACGCATGTGGAACCCACCTCCTTTGGACTCAGCGGCCACGGTCGTTCCGTGGCAGGAGGGTTGTTATGCGTAGCAACGGTATCGGCCGCCACTGACAATCGGGCCTCCCGGAGGGGAGCCACGCGAGCCAGGGGGGTACCAGTCCCTTGTCGGGACGTGGGCAGACACTGATGCAGACGGTACAGACTACCCGCACCCCGGCTTCGGGTTGAAATCCGACAGCAGAGGTCCACAATCTGTATACGTCGGGTGTCTATGGCGCTACGATGCGCCGTCTTCCGCAGGAGGTGCCTCATGGCACAAGCAATGCGACCGAACAGCACCAGCGCCGGCTCCCTCTTCGCCTCGGACGGGAAGTCCCATCCACTCCCCGACACGCTGGTCGCGGTGACCGCGGTGCTCGGACTGATCGCCGCCGTCACCTCGATCTGGAGCGGTCTCCATCTCCTGAGTTCCTGGACCGGCCTCGTCGGGATCCTGACCGGCGCCTACGGGCAGTTCGTCTCGGAGACGACCCGTGAGCGCTTCGCCCTGGTCCTCGGCCTCGGCGCCTCGGCTGTCGGGTTCTTCATCGGAATGGCCCATGGCGGCCTCTTCGGCGGCGTCATCGGCTGAGGTCAGCACCCTCAGGGGGGCCGACCCCCCATACGGCCAGTCGGGGCGCTCACAGGGCGCAGTAGGCTTCGCGCGAGAGCCGGAGCCCCTGTACCCATGGGGACACACCAGCCCGAGGAGCGCCCCGAATGAGCCTGACCCTGAGGACCATCAGCCGAGAGCAGCATCTGGCATACCTCCAGAGCCTGCCCGCGGCTAGCCACATGCAGGTCCCGGCGTGGGCTGATGTGAAAGCGGAGTGGCGCTCCGAGAACATGGGCTGGTTCGACGAGCGCACCGGCGAGATGGTCGGCGCGGGCCTCGTCCTGTACCGCCAGCTCCCCAAGATCAAGCGGTACCTCGCGTACCTTCCCGAGGGCCCGGTCATCAACTGGTACGCGCCCAACCTGGACGACTGGCTGCGCCCGATGCTCGCCCACCTGAAGCAGCAGGGTGCCTTCTCGGTGAAGATGGGCCCGCCTGTCGTCATCCGGCGCTGGGAAGCCGTCTCGATCAAGAAGGGCATCCAGGACCCGGATGTGAAGCGGCTGCGCGACATCGAGGCCGACTTCATCGAGCCCCGCGCCTTCGAGGTCGCCGACAAGCTGCGCCGTATGGGCTGGCAGCAGGGCGAGGACGGCGGCGCCGGCTTCGGTGACGTACAGCCGCGCTATGTCTTCCAGGTGCCGCTCGCGAACCGCTCCCTGGAAGAGGTCCACAAGAACTTCAACCAGTTGTGGCGCCGCAACATCAAGAAGGCCGAGAAGGCCGGTGTCGAGGTCGTCCAGGGCGGCTACCAGGATCTCCCCGAATGGCAGCGCCTGTACGAGATCACGGCCGTGCGCGACCACTTCCGGCCGCGCCCGCTCTCGTACTTCCAGCGCATGTGGACGGCCCTCAACTCCGAGGACCCCAACCGCATGCGGCTGTACTTCGCGCGCCATGACGGCGTGAACCTCTCGGCGGCGACGATGCTCGTCGTCGGCGGGCACGTCTGGTACTCCTACGGCGCCTCCGACAACATCGGCCGCGAGGTCCGGCCCTCGAACGCGATGCAGTGGCGGATGCTGCGGGACGCCTACGCGCTCGGCGCCACCGTCTACGACCTGCGCGGCATCAGCGACTCCCTCGACGAGACCGACCACCTCTTCGGCCTGATCCAGTTCAAGGTCGGCACGGGTGGCGAGGCCGCCGAGTACCTCGGCGAGTGGGACTTCCCGCTCAACAAGCTGCTGCACAAGGCGCTCGACATCTACATGTCGCGGCGCTGACCGTGAGCCGGGCTCGGCGTCCCAGCGACCCGTCCCGGCACACCAGCTCCGCTTTCCCCGCGGACCCGGCACAATTCACGTAGCTCCAAAATCTCTCCACACCCCTGCTTCACCGCAGCCACGAGAAAGGTTCCGGGACCGGCCATGGCGCTCACGCTCTACGTCGACACCGCGCGCTGGCGGGCACACCACAAGCACGTGCTCGAGCAGTTTCCGGGGCTCGTACCCGTCTGCAAGGGCAACGGTTACGGCTTCGGCCACGAACGGCTCGCCGAAGAGGCCACCCGCCTCGGCTCCGACGTGCTCGCCGTCGGCACCACGTACGAGGCCGCCCGGATCAAGGACTGGTTCAGCGGTGATCTGCTGGTCCTGACCCCGTTCCGGCGGGGCGAAGAACCGGTTCCGCTGCCCGACCGTGTCATCCGTTCCGTCTCCTCCGTCGACGGCGTGCACGGTCTCGTCGGCGCCCGCGTCGTCATCGAGGTCATGTCCTCGATGAAGCGGCACGGTGTGACCGAGCAGGACCTGCCCCAGCTCGCGCACGCCATCCAGGACGTGCGTCTGGAGGGCTTCGCGATCCACCTGCCGCTCGACCGGACCGATGGTTCGGACGCGGTCGAGGAGGTCATCGGCTGGATGGACCGGCTGCGCGCGGCACGGCTGCCGCTGCACACCATGTTCGTCAGCCACCTCAAGGCCGATGAGCTGGCCCGTCTGCAACAGCAGTTCCCGCAGACCCGCTTCCGCGCGCGGATCGGCACGCGGTTGTGGCTGGGCGACCACGAGGCGACCGAGTACCGCGGCGCGGTCCTCGACGTCACGCGCGTCACGAAGGGCGACAGGTTCGGCTACCGGCAGCAGAAGGCGGCTTCCGACGGCTGGCTCGTGGTCGTCGCGGGCGGCACGTCGCACGGCGTGGGCCTGGAGGCCCCGAAGGCGCTGCACGGCGTCATGCCGCGCGCCAAGGGTGTCGCCCGGGCCGGTCTGGCGACGGTGAACCGGAATCTCGCCCCGTTCGTCTGGTCGGGCAAGCAGCGCTGGTTCGCCGAGCCGCCGCACATGCAGGTGTCGATCCTCTTCGTGCCGTCGGACGCCGCCGAGCCCAAGGTCGGCGAGGAACTGGTGGCCCATCTGCGGCACACCACCACACAGTTCGACCGGATCGTGGACCGCTGAGCCGCCGTCCACTGAAGACGTACGGTTCGGGGCCGGGCACCTATGAGGTGCCCGGCCCCGAATTCGTTCCCTGCAGGCTCTCAGAGTGAACCGCCGGTCTCCTTGCCCCAGTTCACCGGCAGCGGCTGCTCGTCGCCATGGGCCGCGTGCCGCGGGGGATGGGCCGCGTATCCGAGCACGAAGACGTCCTCGGCGCCGTCCAGCACCCCGCCCGACGGATCGTCCTCACCAGAGCGGCGCACCACGTCCCGGTCGGGCATCCAGATGTCGCGCACGATGACGGCGCACAGGTACAGCGTGCCCACGAGGTGCGCCGCGATGGCCACCTGGTAGCCGTCGGTCGGCAGACCCTGATGCTTGTCACCACTGGTCGTGTACGCGAGGTACAGCCAGATCCCCAGGAAGTACGCGACCTCGCAGGCCTGCCAGATCAGGAAGTCCCGCCACTTGGGGCGAGCCAGGACGGCCAGCGGGATCAGCCACAGGACGTACTGCGGCGAGTAGACCTTGTTGGTGAGGATGAAGGCGGCGACCACCAGGAAGGCCAGTTGCGCGAAGCGCGGCCGCCGCGGCGCGGTCAGCGTGAGGGCCGCGACGCCGAGACAGGCCAGCACCATCAGGGCCGTGGCCAGGGTGTTGACGACATCGGTGTCGAGCGGCGTGTCCATGTGCTGGGAGATGATCAGCCAGAAGGAGCCGAAGTCGACGCCGCGTTCCTGGCTGAACGTGTAGAACTTCGACCACCCGTCGGAGGCGAGGAACATCACGGGCAGGTTCACCACCAGCCACGAGACGGCCGCGCCGAACGTCGCGACGGCGAACGACCGCCACTTCCCGGCCCGCCAGCACAGCACGAACAGCGGGCCGAGCAGCAGGACGGGGTAGAGCTTGGCCGCGGTCGCGAGTCCGAGCAGCACGCCGAAGGCGAGGGCGCGACCGCGCGACCACATCAGCATCGCGGCCGCTGTGAGCGCCACCGCGAAAAGATCCCAGTTGATGGTGGCGGTCAGCGCGAACGCGGGCGCCAGAGCCACCAGGAGCCCGTCCCAGGGGCGCCGGCGGTGGGTGCGGGTGACGCAGACGGCGATGACCACGGCGCAGATCATCAGCATCCCGGCGTTGACCATCCAGTACACCTGTTCCTGGTGCTGGATGGAGCCGCTGCCGGGTGTCAGCCACGAGGCGACCTCCATGAACACACCGGTGAGGACCGGGTATTCGAGGTACTCCATGTCGCCGGGCAACCTGTCGAAGTACGGCACGAGCCCATCGGCGAATCCGCGGCCTTGGTAGAGGTGCGGGATGTCCGAGTAGCAGGCGTGCGTGTACTGGGAGCTCGCTCCGTAGAACCACGAGCCGTCGTAACAGGGGTACTTCTGGATCATGCCCAGCGCGAACATGCCGAGCATCACCAGGGCGATGACGCGGACCGGACTCCACCACGACCGGCCGAGCAGCGCCCGCCGCCCGAGGGGTCCGCCGATGAGCTCGCTGCCGGCCGCCGCGACCTCGTCCTCCCTGGTCGGCCGTACCGGCTCCGGCTCCGGCCGGTTCGCATGCGTCGTCTCTGCACTGGGCATGCCGCACATCCTGCCGTACGTCGCTGAGAACGGGGCGAGGGCCGCCGCACCAGTACGGTGCGACGGCCCTCGTCGGCCGGGGTGCACGCAGCGTTTCACGTGAAACACGCTGCGCGAGGGAGGTGGTTGTCAGCCGCCGCCTCCGAAGAGACCTCCGCCGTTCTCATTTCCTCTGGTGGTGGCCCCTTCGCTCGGATCCGGGGTCACGCCGCCGTCGGTCGCTCCTCCGTCCGTCGTGCCGCCGTCCGTGGTGCCGCCGTCGGTCGTATCGCCTTCCGTCGTCCCACCGTCGGTCTCACACGTCCAGTCCGTCCACTTGTTGCAGGACTCGCTGGTCGAAGGTGTCGGGTCGGCCGAGGTCTTGCTCGGCTTCGGGCTGGCCGGAGCCGACGAGGACGGTGGTGTCGTGATGGTCGGCGTCGGCGTGGGGCTCGGCGTCTCACCGACGACCTTGCCGATGGGCTCGGGCTCGGGGAACGACTCGTTCGGCTCGCCCGCCATGGCCTTGGACATGTAGTCGTGCCAGATCTCCGACGGGAACGAGGCGCCATGGATCTTCCGCTGGCCGCCCGTTCCGTACATCTCCAGGAACTTGCGGTCCTTGGCCTTCTCGTTGTCGTCCATCCGGTACATCGTGATCGCCGTGGAGAGCTGCTTGGTGTAACCCACGAACCAGGCGGACTTGTTGCCGTCCGTGGTACCGGTCTTGCCGGCCACGTCGCGGCCCGGAAGTGCGGCCTTCGTACCGGTTCCCTTGTCGACGACCGTCTTGAGGACGTCGGTGACATTGTCGGCGACCTTGGAGTCGAAGGCGCGCTCGGGCTGGGCCTGGTGCGTGTAGACGGTCTCGCCCTCGTGCTTGACGGACTTCACCGAGTACGGGTCGTTCTGCTGGCCGCTGGCCGCGAAGGTCCCGTAGGCGCCTGCCATACGGATCGCGCTCGGGTCGGACGTACCGAGGGAGAACGACGGGTAGTTGGCGCTGGCGAAGCTGTTGTCCAGGATGCCGGCCTTCTGCGCGGCCTCCTTCACCTTGTCGAGGCCCACGTCCATGCCCAGCTGCACGTAGGCCGAGTTCACGGACTCGCGCATGGCCTCACGCAGATCGATCTGGAAGCTCGGCGCGTTGTAGGAGTCGCCGCCGTCGTTCGTCTGCAGCCACTCCTTGCCTTCCTTGTCGGTCCAGGGCCGGCCGTTGTACTCCTGGATCTTGAGCTTGTTCTTACCGCTGTACAGGCTCTTCGGCGAGACGACAGTGCGCTGGCTGGCGTCCTGCACCTCCGGACCGGAGGGGTCCTTGACGCCGTCCTTGAAAGCGGCGGCCAGCACGAAGGGCTTGAAGGTGGAGCCGACCTGGGCGCCGGTCACGTCGGCGTTGTTGGTGAAGTGCTTCGTCGCGTCCGCACCGCCGTAGATGGCCTCGATGGCGCCGTCCTTGGGGCTCACGGACGCGCCGCCGAACTGGACGTACTTGTCGACGTACTCCCCGTTGTACTGGCGCTTCTCGTCGAGGTTCTCCTTGCGGACCTTCTTCACGGCCGCTTCGAGCTGACCCACCTTCTTGCGGTCGAAGGTGGTGTGGATCTCGTAACCGCCACGCTGGAGGGCGCCGGCCGTGATCTTCCCGCCGCTGTTGTTGATGACGTACGCCTTGGCAAGGTCGACGAGATAGCCGATCTGGCCACCGAGCTGGGCGTTGGAGCGCGGGTTCTGCAGCTTCGGGAACGCTGTGTACCCCTGCCGCTCCGAGGCGGACAGGCGGCCGTCCTTGACCTCTTCGTCGAGAATCCACTTCCAGCGCGCCGTGGCCCGCTCGGTGTTCTTCTCCTTGGTGGCGTTCACCGGGTCGATCTCAGGAGAGCCGGCCGGGTCGTAGTACGTGGCGCCCTTGAGCACGGCGGCGAGGAAGGCCGTCTGGCTCGCGTTGAGCTTGGAGGCGTCCTTGTCGAAGTAGGTGCGGGCGGCGGCCTGGATGCCGTAGGCGCCGCGGCCGTAGTACGCCGAGTTCAGGTACCCGGCCATGACGTCGTCCTTGTCGACGGTGCGGCCGACCTTGATGGAGACGAGGAGTTCCTTCATCTTGCGGGTGACGGTCTGTGACTGGTCGTCCAGCATCGCGTTCTTCACGTACTGCTGGGTGATCGTCGAGCCGCCCTGCGTCTCCCCGCCCTTCGCCATGTTGAACACGGCGCGGGCGATGCCCATCGGGTCGACGCCCTTGTCGGACTCGAACGTCTTGTTCTCCGCCGACATGACGGCGTAACGCATGGACTTCGGGATCTCCGCGAACTTGATGATCTGGCGGTTGGTCTCACCACCGGTAGCGACCATCTGCTTGCCGTCGGACCAGTAGTAGACGTTGTTCTGCGCCTTGGCCGTGTCCGCCATCTTCGGCACGCCCACCATCGCGTACGCGATCCCCGCCACCAGCATCATGCTGCCGAGGAGCCCGACGCCCGCGCCGGTCACGAGCCGCCAGGACGGCACCCAGCGGCGCCAGCCGTACCGGTTCGCGCGCGGGTAATCGATGGCCTGCTTCTTCTCCGGACCGCGGCCACGGCCACGCCCAGGGCCGTTCGGCCCACCCGGGCCGCCCGGGCCTCCGCCCCGGCGTCCCCTTCCGCCGCCGCCACCGCCTCCGGTACCGCCGCTCTCGGGGGCCTTGCGCCTGCCCCCGCTGCCGCGCTGAGCGGCGCGGCGGGCCTCCGCGCGGCCTCCCCAGGGGCGGTCCTCGCCCGGATTGTCGTACGAGCCCGAGGAACTCGGGGGATCGTACGAACCAGAAGGTGACGCGGTACTGCCGCGCGGTGCCGCGCGGCGGCCCGACGGTTCTCCTGACGCTCCACGACGGGCCGCGGCGCGCCCCTGCGGCTGCGGCGCTTTGCGACGGTGCTCGCTCATCGAACGACTACTCCTCGGGCAGGCGCGGCCACGCGCGCCTGGAAACGGCGTCTGGTTTCCGGTCCCCCCGAAGTACGGATGCGCCACTTCCGGCACTCACCCGCACTGCACCCGGGGCAACGACGCCCCCGGGCGTCACTCGGTTCCCGGTGGTCTGCATGGCGGACAGACTACGCACCGTCAAAACCCATCGAGCACCGAAGTTCACCCCAAACCAGGCAAGTTGCTTCCTAGGAATCAGCGATGTGACGCCGTTCACCGTGATCCCTCTTGTCGCAGCCGCAGGCTCGTTCTATCGTCGAGATGTATCGAGCCGATACATCAGCACGACATAAAGAGTCGATACATGGGACCGCGACAGCGAGGAGGCGACGATGAGCAGGCGCTCCGGCATCCTTGAGTTCGCCGTACTCGGACTGCTTCGCGAGTCCCCGATGCACGGCTATGAGCTGCGCAAACGACTCAATACGTCGCTGGGGGTCTTCCGCGCCTTCAGCTACGGGACGCTGTACCCCTGCCTCAAGACGCTGGTCACGAACGGCTGGTTGATCGAGGAGCCGAGTGCCGGCCCCGCCGACACTCCTGCCGCACTCACAGGACGTCGCGCCAAGATCGTCTACCGGCTGACGGCAGAAGGTAAGGAGCACTTCGAGGATCTGCTCTCGCAGACCGGCCCCGACGCCTACGAGGACGAGCACTTCGCCGCGCGATTCGCCTTCTTCGGGCAGACATCACGCGATGTGCGCATGCGCGTCCTCGAAGGCCGCCGAAGCCGGCTGGAGGAGCGACTCGAAAAGATGCGCCTCTCCTTCGCCCGCACCCGGGAGCGCCTGGACGACTACACACTCGAGCTGCAGCGGCACGGCATGGAATCCGTGGAGCGCGAAGTGCGCTGGCTGAACGAGCTCATCGAGAGCGAGCGCGCGGGACGCGACCAGCGAAAGCCGGGCCCGGGGGACACAGCTCAGCAAGACACATCTGGAGAGACGGGCGGCCTGCCCCGGCACCGGGACAGCACCCGGCCGGATCCGTCCGACGACACCGCCACGTGAAGTCCGGTCAGGACTTCACCAGTACACACAGGGAGCAACCGGAATGGGTTCGGTTCGCGTAGCCATCGTTGGCGTGGGCAACTGCGCCGCCTCGCTGGTGCAGGGCGTCGAGTTCTACAAGGACGCTGACCCGGAGACCAAGGTCCCCGGCCTCATGCATGTCCAGTTCGGCGAGTACCACGTGGGCGACGTCGAGTTCGTCGCCGCGTTCGACGTCGACGCGAAGAAGGTCGGTCTGGACCTCGCGGACGCCATCGGCGCGTCCGAGAACAACACGATCAAGATCTGCGACGTCCCGAACTCGGGCGTGCAGGTCCAGCGTGGCCACACGCTCGACGGGCTCGGCAAGTACTACCGCGAGACGATCGAGGAGTCCGACGAGGCCCCGGTCGACGTCGTCCAGATCCTCAAGGACAAGCAGGTCGACGTTCTCGTCTGCTACCTGCCCGTGGGTTCCGAGGACGCGGCGAAGTTCTACGCCCAGTGCGCCATCGACGCCAAGGTCGCCTTCGTCAACGCCCTTCCGGTCTTCATCGCCGGCACCAAGGAGTGGGCTGACAAGTTCACCGAGGCGGGCGTCCCGATCGTCGGCGACGACATCAAGTCGCAGGTCGGCGCGACCATCACGCACCGCGTGATGGCGAAGCTGTTCGAGGACCGCGGTGTCCGTCTTGAGCGCACCATGCAGCTCAACGTCGGCGGCAACATGGACTTCAAGAACATGTTGGAGCGTGACCGCCTCGAGTCGAAGAAGATCTCGAAGACGCAGGCCGTCACCTCGCAGATCCGCGACCGCGAGCTGGGCGAGAAGAACGTCCACATCGGCCCGTCCGACTACGTCGCGTGGCTCGACGACCGCAAGTGGGCGTACGTCCGCCTCGAAGGCCGTGCCTTCGGTGAGGTTCCGCTGAACCTGGAGTACAAGCTCGAGGTCTGGGACTCCCCGAACTCCGCGGGTGTCATCATCGACGCCGTGCGCGCCGCGAAGATCGCCAAGGACCGCGGCATCGGCGGCCCGATCCTCTCCGCGTCCTCGTACTTCATGAAGTCCCCGCCGGTGCAGTACTTCGACGACGAGGCCTACGAGAACGTCGAGAAGTTCATCAAGGGTGAGGTCGAGCGCTGACCTTCCTTCCGTGGCGGTGTTTCACGTGAAACACCGCCGTGCCTGAAGGCTCCCAAGGCCCCCGGCTCGCACACATCGTGCGTCCGGGGGCCTTGCCCGTATGTGAGGCTGTGCCCATGGCTGTCGTACGTGACCTGCGCGTCCTGCTGCGCCTGCGCGACTTCCGGCGCCTGCTCGCCCTGCGGCTGCTCTCCCAGGGCGCGGACGGCGTGTTCCAGGTCGCGCTCGCGACGTACGTCGTCTTCTCCCCGGAGAAGCAGACATCGCCCGGTGCCATCGCCTCGGCGATGGCCGTCCTCCTGCTGCCGTACTCCCTCGTGGGCCCGTTCGCCGGCGTCCTCCTCGACCGCTGGCGCCGCCGACAGGTCTTCCTCTACGGCAACCTCCTGCGGGTGCTGCTGGCCTCGGCGACGGCCGCCCTCATGCTGAGCCACGCACCGGACTGGCTCTTCTACGCGTCCGCTCTCTGCGTCACCGCGGTCAACCGCTTCGTCCTGGCCGGGCTGTCAGCCGCGCTGCCGCGGGTCGTCGACGACGACCGGCTCGTCCTCGCCAACTCGCTCTCGCCCACGGCCGGCACGCTCGCCGCGACCGTTGGCGGCGGCCTCGCCTTTCTCGTGCGGCTCGTTGCTTCGGACTCGGACGCGGCGGTCGTCCTGCTCGGCGCGGCTCTCTATCTCTGCGCCGCGCTCGCCTCGCTCCGCATGGACGTACAACTGCTCGGGCCGAGCCAGGAGTCCGTGCAACCGCGGCTCGGCGCCGCCCTCGCCGGTACCGCACGGGATCTGCTCGCCGGCGTACACCACCTCGTCTCCCGGCGACCCGCGGCGCGCGCCCTGGCCGCCATCACGGTGATGCGGTTCTGCTACGGCGCCCTGCTCGTCATGGTGCTCATGCTGTGCCGGTACGCGTGGTCGTCCACGGAGTCCGAGGGCCTGGCCATGCTGGGGCTCGCGGTGGGTGTCTCGGGAGCCGGGTTCTTCGTCGCCGCGGTCGTGACGCCCGCGGCCGCGAACCGTTTCGGAGCGGGCGGCTGGATCGTGGTCTGTGCCGGCGTGGCGGCCGTCCTGGAACTCGTCCTGGGGCTCCCCTTCGCCCCCGCTCCGACCTTGGTGGCCGCGTTCGTCCTGGGGCTCACCACGCAAGGAGCGAAGATCGCCACCGACACCCTCGTGCAGTCCTCGGTGGACGACGGCTTCCGGGGCCGTGTCTTCTCCGTCTATGACGTGCTGTTCAACATCTCGTTCGTCGGCGCCGCCGGGGTCGCGGCGCTGATGCTGCCGGCCGACGGCCGCTCCGCCCCGTTGGTGGTTCTCGTCGCGGCTCTCTACGGGGCAGTCGCACTGACCATGTCCCGCTTCCGGACGCCGGTGAAGGACGCGGCCTGAACGGCTTCCGGCGCATGCGCGGTGTTTCACGTGAAACACCGCGCAGCGCAGTCCGCCTTCGCGTATGGCTCGGGGCTCTGTTTCACGTGAAACAGAGCCCCGAGCCATACGTGTCGCGCCTCAGTCCTGAGGGCGCTCGGCCCACCACTCCTTGAGGGCGGCCACCGCCGCGTCGTACTCCATCGGCCCGTTCTCCAGGCGCAACTCCAGCAGGAACTTGTACGCCTGACCGATGGCCGGGCCCGGCCGCACACCCAGGATCTCCATGATCTGATTGCCGTCGAGGTCCGGGCGGATCGAGTCCAGCTCCTCCTGCTCCTGAAGCCGGGCGACGCGCTCCTCCAGGCCGTCGTAGGCGCGGGAGAGCGCATTCGCCTTGCGCTTGTTGCGCGTCGTGCAGTCGGACCGGGTCAGCTTGTGCAGCCGCTCCAGGAGCGGGCCCGCGTCGCGCACATAGCGGCGTACGGCGGAATCCGTCCACTCACCGGTGCCGTAACCGTGGAAGCGCAGATGCAGCTCGACCAGGCGCGAGACGTCCTTCACGAGTTCGTTGGAGTACTTGAGCGCGGTCATGCGCTTCTTCGTCATCTTCGCGCCGACCACCTCGTGGTGGTGGAAGGAGACGCGGCCGTCCTCCTCGAAGCGGCGCGTGCGCGGCTTGCCGATGTCGTGCAGCAGGGCGGCGAGGCGCAGCGTCAGGTCCGGTCCGTCGGTCTCCAGCGCCATGGCCTGTTCGAGCACGATCAGCGAGTGGTCGTAGACGTCCTTGTGCCGGTGGTGCTCGTCACGCTCCAGCCGCAGCGCGGGCAGCTCGGGCAGGACGTGGTCGGCCAGACCGGTGTCGACGAGGAGGGTGAGGCCCTTGCGCGGATGTGCCGAGAGAATCAGCTTGTTCAGCTCGTCCCGGACGCGCTCCGCCGAGACGATCTCGATCCGGCCGGCCATCGCCTTCATCGCGGCGACGACCCCGGGGTCCACCTCGAAGTCGAGCTGGGCGGCGAAGCGCGCGGCCCGCAGCATCCGCAGCGGATCGTCGGAGAAGGAGTCCTCGGGCGTGCCCGGGGTGCGCAGGACGCGCGCCGCCAGGTCGTCGAGGCCGCCGTGCGGGTCGACGAAGTCCTTCTCCGGAAGGGCGACGGCCATCGCGTTCACGGTGAAGTCGCGACGGACGAGGTCTTCCTCGATGGAGTCGCCGTAGGACACCTCAGGCTTGCGTGAGGTGCGGTCGTACGCCTCGGAGCGGTACGTGGTGACCTCGACCTGGAAGCTCTGCTCGACGTCGTCGACGCGGGCGTTCTTCTGGCAGCCGACGGTGCCGAAGGCGATCCCCACCTCCCACACCGCGTCGGCCCACGGGCGAACGATCTTCAGTACGTCCTCGGGTCGGGCATCGGTGGTGAAGTCCAGATCGTTGCCGAGCCTGCCGAGCAGCGCGTCCCGGACCGAACCACCGACCAGGGCAAGGGAGAACCCGGCCTCCTGGAATCGGCGGGCGAGCTCGTCCGCGACAGGCGATACCCGCAGCAGCTCGCTGACCGCGCGGCGCTGCACCTGGCTCAGGGCGCTGGGGTTGTCTTCATTGGCGTTCGGCACAACAGGAAAGGGTACGTGGCCCCGGGCGCCCCGGCCGAACCGTTTGCCGGGGTCGCGGAGAGCTCGTGAACCCGGCCCCCTACCCTGGCTCCACGATCTTGTGGAGCGGACCGTGGCACTGAGCCACAGCGCTCCTCGTTACCATGCGTGGACACATCTGCGACCACTGACGACGACGAGGGACGGACGAACGCGTGGCCGAGGCGGCAGACTTCCCAGGGATGAGTCCCTCACCTGCCCGCCGTCTGCTGCGGCGCACCGGCGTTCTGCTCGCCGCGGCGCCGCTCCTGGCAGCGCTTCCGCTGCTGCCCGGCGCGGCGTCCGCGTCGGCGTCCACCGCGACGACCGCCGCCGCGGACGCGACCGGCACGAAGACGGTCGACGTGGCGGTGAACCAGCTCTCGCCGGTCGCGCCGTCGGCCCAGGACACCCTCACGGTGCAGGGCAAGATCACCAACAGGGGCAGGCAGGCCGTCACCGACGCCCATGTGGGCCTGCGGCTCGGCACCTCCTACAGCGGGCGCTCGGCGATCGACGACGCCGCGAAGAGTGGCACGGGCGGCGCTCCCGACGGCACGGAGGTCGCGACCAAGTACGCCGAGAAGGTCACAAGGCTGGCGCCCGGCGCCACTCAGGACTTCACACTCTCGGTGCCGGTCAAGGAGCTGCACCTCGGCGCCGACGGCGTCTATCAGATCAGCGTCGCCCTCATGGGCCAGACCGCCGACCAGCCGTACTCGCAGACCCTCGGCATCCAGCGAACCTTCTTGCCCTGGCAGCCCTCCGCAGCGGCCACCAGGACCAGGACCACCGCTCTGTGGCCCCTGATCTCGGACACGCACCTCACCGCAGAGACGGGCACGAACGAGCAGCAGACGCCCGTGTTCAACGACGACAGCCTGGCCCGCCAGATCGCACCGGGCGGTCGCCTCCAGCAGATGCTGGCGCTCGGCGACGACCTCGACGTCACCTGGGTGCTCGACCCCGACCTGCTGGCCTCGGTCGACGCGATGACGGAGGCGTACACGATCAAGGGTGCGGACGGGAAGTTCACGTCCGGCAAGGACCAGGCAGTCGCCAAGGAGTGGCTGAACGACCTTCAGACGGCCGTCGAGGGCCAGAAGGTGGTCACGCTGCCGTTCGCCGATCCCGACCTGGCGTCCCTCGCGCACAACGGGACGAAGGTCACCGGATCGCTCGGCCACCTCAAGGACGCCACGGACGCCGCCGTGAAGACCGTGGACACGATCCTCCATGTGAAGGCCGACACCTCCTACGCGTGGCCGGCCGAGGGCGCTGTCGACCCCGACATCGTCAAGGTCGCGACCTCCGCCGGCGCCGACAAGATCATCGCGCGCAGCGACTCGTTCCGGGAGACCGGCAGCCTGTCGTACACCCCGTCCGCCGCGCGCCCCATCGGCGGCGGCGCCACGGCCGTCGTCGCCGACGCCAGGCTGTCGACCGCGTTCCGCGGTGACATGGCGCGCGCCGAGAACTCCACGCTCGCCGTCCAGGAGTTCCTCGCCCAGAGCCTGATGCTCAACATGCAGACGGACAAGCAGCGCAGCGTCGTCGTGGCCCCCCAGCGGACACCCACCAGCAGCCAGGCCCACGCGCTCGCCCAGGCGCTGCACGCGCTGCAGGACGGCACCTGGTCACGGCCCCAGACCCTGTCGGCCGCCACCACGGCGAAGCCCGACCCGGGCGCGACCACGCGCGTCCCGTCGACCCGGGCCTACCCGGCCTCCCTGCGCAAGCAGGAACTCTCGGATGCGGCGTTCGAGCAGATCCAGGGCACCCAGAGCGATCTGGAGAACTTCAAGGTCGTCCTCACCGACCGGTCCCGGGTGGTGACCCCGTTCGGTCGCGCGATGGACCGGGAGATGTCCACGTCCTGGCGCGGCAGGCCGAGGATTTCCGCCACGTTCCGTGACGGCGTCTCGACGTACCTCTCCGACATCACCAACCAGGTCACGCTGATCGAGAAGTCCCGAGTACGGCTGTCGGGGCGCAGCGCGACCATCCCGGTGTCCGTGCAGAACAACCTGTGGCAGGACGTCGACCATCTGGTGCTGCGTCTCACGTCCGCCAACGGCACCCGCCTCAAGATCGGCGACGGTATCTCCGAGGACAAGGCGGTGAAGATCGCCAGCGGGCACAGCCAGTCGGTGAAGTTCACCACCACGGCCAAGGCCACGGGGCCGATCACCGTCTACGCCCAGCTGTACACCGAGGACAACCAGCCCTACGGCGAGAAGATCGCCTTCAAGGTGGACGCCACGGAGATCACGCCGACCGTGATGCTCGTCATCGGCGGCGGAGTCCTGCTGCTGGTCCTGGCCGGGTTCCGGATGTACACCCAGCGCAAGCGCGCCGCGGCCGCCCAGCCGCCGCAGGACGGGCCGCAGGACGACGAAGCGGCGGTGGCACACAGCGAGCCGCAGGACGCGTCGGCCCCCACCGCGGGAGCGGACGTTCCGCAGCAGCCGAGTGACCCGACGGCTGACACCTCCTCGGAAAGCGCGGCCCCGTCGGGCACGGGTGAGAGAGTGGACCGTTGAGCGATGTCGTGGCCGGTCGGCCGGGGACGATGAGGTGGGGTATCCATGAACGCGCCGTACAACGGTGACCGTGGTCAGGGCTCGGGTGGCTCTGCCTCGGGCGATGGCCACCCGTACACAGACCCTCATGAGGCCGGCGGGCAGGTCCCGCCGCCCCAGCCCGCCCCTGACGCCTATCCGCAGGACGCCTACCTCCAGGACGCGTACCGGCAGGATCCGTACCGGGCGCACGACCTCTCCGCCCAGGACCCGGTGACCGAGGCGCTGTACGACCGCGCCGCCCATCCGCCGCCACCCCCGGGCACCTACCAGGCACCGCAGCCCCTGTACGCGCCGCCGCCCGCGGGCCAGTACCAGCCCGATCCCCGCGTCTGGGCACAGACGCCGGCGCCGGAGCCGGAGGGCCCCTCCCAGTACCTGCCGTACGGCGACGACGCGCGGACGACCCAGTTCGTCGGCGTCGACGACCTGGTGACGCAGGCCGGCGAGGAACGCCACGAGCCGGACGCCTTCGCCCACCTCTTCCGCGACCAGCAGCCCGGCTACAGCGGCGGCTACGCCCCGGTCGAACCGCCGGTCGACGACCCGACCCGGGTCCTCGGCCAGGTACCGCCGCCCCCGCCGCCCGCTGCGGCACCGGCTCCCGCCCCGAAGAAGGGCGGGCGGGCCTCGAGCCTGATGAAATCTAGCGCGCTGATGGCGGCGGGCACCCTGGTCTCCCGGCTCACCGGCTTCGTCCGGACCGTGATCATCACCGCGGCGCTGGGCTCCGGAATGCTCGGTGACACCTGGACCGTCGCGTACACGCTGCCGACGATGATCTACATCCTGACCGTCGGCGGCGGCCTGAACTCGGTGTTCGTGCCGCAGCTCGTCCGCTCCATGAAGGAGGACGAGGACGGCGGCGAGGCCTACGCGAACCGCCTGCTGACCCTCGTCATGGTGGCGCTCGCGGCCATCGTCGCGGTCGTGGTCTTCGCGGCCCCACTGCTGATCAAGCTGATGTCGGTGCCGGTCGCCAGTGACCCCGCCGCCAACAACGTCGGCATCACATTCGCCCGCTACTGCCTGCCCACGATCTTCTTCATGGGCGTGCACGTCGTTATGGGCCAGATTTTGAACGCCCGCGGGAAGTTCGGCGCGATGATGTGGACCCCGGTCCTCAACAACATCGTCATGATCTGCACGTTCGGGCTGTTCATCTGGGTCTACGGGACAGCGGCCGACTCCGGTATGCAGGTGACCAACATCCCGCCGGACGGGGTCCGCCTGCTGGGTATCGGCACGCTGCTCGGTCTGACCGTGCAGGCCCTCGCGATGATCCCGTACCTGCGGGAGACCGGTTTCCGCTTCCGGCTGCGCTTCGACTGGAAGGGCCACGGTCTGGGCAAGGCCGTGAAACTCGCCAAGTGGACCGTCCTCTTCGTGCTCGCCAACCAGGCGGGCGTCCTGGTCGTCACCCAGCTCGCCACGGCGGCGGGCAAGGCCTCCGACGTCAACGGCACCGGCATCATGGGCTACTCGAACGCCCAGCTAATCTGGGGCATGCCCCAGGCCATCATCACCGTCTCCGTCATGGCCGCCATGCTGCCGCGCATCTCCCGTGCCGCCCACGACGGCGACCCCGGTGCCGTCCGCGACGACATCTCCTCGGGCCTGCGCACCTCGGCCGTGGCGATCGTCCCGGTGGCGTTCATGTTCGTCGCCCTCGGCGTCCCGATGTGCACCCTGCTCTTCGGCTCCAGCGGTCCCGACGCCGCCCAGTCGATGGGCTACATCCTGATGGCGTTCGGCCTCGGCCTCATCCCGTTCTCCGTGCAGTACGTGGTGCTGCGCGGCTTCTACGCGTACGAGGACACTCGGACGCCCTTCTACAACACGGTCATCGTCGCCGCGGTCAACGCCGCCGCCTCCGCGCTGTGCTACGTGATCCTGCCCGCCCGCTGGGCGGTCGTCGGGATGGCATTCTCGTACGGTCTCGCGTACGCGATCGGTGTCGGTGTCGCGTGGCAGCGACTGCGCAAGCGGCTCGGCGGCGACCTGGACGGCGCGAACGTCGTCCGTACGTACGCCCGGCTCTGTCTCGCTTCCGTGCCCGCCGCGATCATCGGCGGCGGAATCGGGTACGCGCTCACCATGGTGCTCGGCCACGGCGTGTTCGGGTCGATCGCGGCATTGGTCGTCGGCAGCGCGGCCCTGCTGGGCTCCTTCTATGTGGCCGCCCGCAAAATGCGGATCGAGGAGCTGAATTCGATGGTCGGAATGGTCCGCGGTCGACTCGGCCGCTGACCCGGCCGCAATCGCGCACAACCTTCGGTGCCCACCGTGTGTCGTGGATAGCGCCGGACTGTGGGCACAATTGGCATTGGCGTCGGAGTGAGTGCAACGAATGGGGAGGCAGGAACGACGGTGGCGGAACGGAGCACGGCTGCCGTCGATGTGGCCGACAACGGCGGTGACGAACCGCTGACCGCCAAGGCGGACAAGGCGGATCAGGCCACGGCCGACGGAGTGGCCGAGATCGGGGAGCGACAGATCACGGCACGTAAGGAGCGCGCGGACACCGCGGAGACGGGGACACACGTTGCTCCCCCCACGACCGCGCCGCCCGAGCTGCACAGCGGTCACAAGCTCGCCAGACGCTACCGACTCGAAGAATGCGTCACTCGTCTGGACGGTTTCAGCAGCTGGCGTGCGGTCGACGAGAAACTGCGTCGCGCCGTCGGCGTGCATCTCCTGCCTGCCGACCACCCGCGGGCGCGCTCGGTGCTGGCCGCGGCCCGCTCGTCGGCGCTGCTCGGCGACCCGCGGTTCGTACAGGTCCTGGACGCGGTCGAGGAGAACGATCTCGTCTACGTCGTGCACGAGTGGCTGCCCGACGCGACGGAACTGACCGCCCTGCTCGCGGTGGGCTCTCTCGAGGCCCACGACGCGTACCAGATGGTCAGCCAGGTCTCCTACGCGATGGCTGCCGCACACCGCGAGGGCCTGGCCCACCTGCGGCTCACCCCCAGCGCCGTGCTGCGCACCTCCACCGGGCAGTGGCGCATCCGCGGCCTCGCCGTGAACTCCGCGCTGCGCGGCATCACCTCCGAGACGCCGCAGCGCACCGACACCGAGGCGATCGGCGCGCTCCTGTACGCCGCCCTGACCCAGCGCTGGCCCTACGAGAACGACGCGTACGGGCTGTCCGGGCTGCCCAAGGGCGTCGGGCTCATCGCCCCCGACCAGGTGCGGGCCGGCGTCCACCGCGGCCTCGCGGAGCTCGCCATGCGCGCGCTCGCGAACGACGGGGCGACCGCCTCCCGCCAGGAACCTCCGTGCACCACGCCGGAGGATCTGGTGAAGGCCATCGGCGACATGCCGAAGATCCGTCCGCCCGAGCCCGCGTTCACCGCACCACCGGAGTACCAGCGGACCACGTACCAGCAGGGGACGTACGGACGCCCTGCCGCTCCCAGCGTCACGCAGCCCGTGCCGACCCCGCCGCCTCCGTTGCAGAGCCGTACCGGGAAAGTCCTCAAGTGGGCCGTCTCCGCGCTGCTGATCGCCGCACTGGGCCTCGGCAGCTGGCAGCTCGCGGACGCCCTCATGGACCGGGGCAGCTCCGGCGGGGACTCCGAGACCACGCACACCACGGACGGCGACGGCGGCAAGGACGACAAGAAGCCCGTGAAGCCGATCACCATCGCGGACGCCAAGGAGTTCGTCGCCCAGGGCGGTGCTCAGGCGCCGGAGAACGTCGCGCAGACGTACGACGGTGACAGCTCCACCTTCTGGCGCACCAAGTCGTTCCTCGACGGCCCCGAGATGGTCATAAAGCCCGGGGTCGGCATCGTCTACGACCTCGGTTCGGCCAAGGACGTGTCGGCGGCCTCGATAGGGCTCCGTTACGGCGGAGACCACACCACGGTCTCGCTGTACGCGGCGGACTCGCTCTCGCCGACCTCGGTGGACGGCCTCAAGCAGATCGGGTCCAAGACCCGGACCACGGCCCAGTCGGCCGGCGTCAAGGCCCAGAAACCGGTCAATACACGCTATGTGCTCGTCTGGCTGACTGCCCTGCCCCACGCGGGCAAGGATGGGTACAGCAACGCCGGTTACAAGCAGGGCATCACGGACGTGAAGTTCACCGGCTGACGACTCCGGGCTCGCAGGGGGAGGGGGTTCGACCGTGGACGACGCCTACGGCGACGCGAGCGATCAGGACCTCCTCACCCGTCATGTCGCGGGGGACAAGGACGCCTTCGGGGAGATAGTCCGTCGCCACCGCGACCGGTTGTGGGCCGTGGCCCTGCGGACGCTGGGCGACCGTGAGGAGGCCGCCGACGCTGTGCAGGACGCCCTCGTCTCCGCCTATCGCGCCGCACACACCTTCCGCGGCCAGTCCGCTGTGACGACGTGGCTGCACCGCATCACCGTCAACGCGTGCCTGGACCGGGCCCGGAAGACCGCCTCCCGGAAGACCTCGCCCGTGGACGACGCCGAGCGCCTCGACCAGCTCATGGAGCCGCACGAGTCCGCGGCGGCCCCCGCGGAGCGCAATGACCTCCACCGAGAGCTCCTGGAAGCCCTGGGGTCGCTGCCGACGGATCAGCAGGCCGCCCTCGTCCTCGTCGACATGCAGGGGTATCCCGTGGCGGAGGCCGCCCAGATCCTCGACATCCCCACCGGCACCGTCAAAAGTCGCTGCGCCCGCGGCAGAGCCAGGCTCCTGCCACTCCTGACACATCTCCGCACGGAACCCGGTGACCAGGAGAATGGCGAGAAGCCACCTCCCGCAAGGAACCGTGAGCGAAGGGCATCCGTCCCACCCGCAGCGGGGCCTCGGGACGGGGCAGGACCAAATGATTCGGCTGCGGTGAAGGGCGGAGGTGGGCGAGCGTGACATCCACGACCGACACGGCAGAGCACCCGGACGTCACCGAGATCTCCGACCTGGCCGAAGGGCTGCTGCCCACGTCCCGGACAACCGACGTCCGACGACACCTCGACAGCTGCGCCCTGTGCGCCGATGTCTACGCCTCGCTGGAGGAGATCCGCGGCATGCTCGGCACTCTGCCGGGACCACCGCGCATGCCCGAGGACATCGCCGGTCGTATCGACGCGGCGCTGGCCGCCGAAGCGCTCCTGGACAGCCTCGCGCCGGTAGACGCCGAGCAAAAGACGGCGCCCGCCCTCACACCCTCCTCCGCAGCAGAGACGGCAGGAGTTTCACGTGAAACACGTGAGCCTGTTTCACGTGAAACAGCGACCGCCTCTCCCCTCACCGTTCGTCCTGCGGACCGGGACCGGCCTTCGGGTCACCCTCGCGCCGCCGCCGGACCAGGGCGCAAGCCGCGCACCACGCGTCGGCGCACGAGCGCCGCACTCGGGGCGGTGCTCACAGCGGCCGCGCTCGGCGTAGGGGCACTGCTCCTGCAGAACGGGGGTGGAACGCCGACTGCCGGAGAGAGCCACACCGCGGACACCTTCGCCGAAGGATCGCTGGACGCGAAGGTCTCCGCGATGCTCGGCACCGAGGGGGAGACGGCCGCACCCCCTTCCGCGGACGTGCCGTCTTTCGGCACGCAGGACAGCGGACCGAAGTCGCCGCAGTCGATCCCCCTGCCGAAGCGGGCCGTCACGGTTCCGGCCTGCATCCAGCTCGGAACACATCGCAATGAGGATCCGCTCGCGGCGGAGAAGGGCACGTACGAAGGAAAGAACGTCTACCTCGTCGTGCTGCCCCACAAGACGGATCCGGCTCACCGCGTCACCGCCTTCATCGTGGATTCCGCCTGTATGAAGCAGGCCACCTCCGCGGGCAAGCTGCTGTACACCCACGACTACGACCGCGGCTGAGGGGCACCCGAACGCATCCCCGACGTGCACCCGGACACGTCGGGAATGCGCGCCCCGTAGGATCCGTTGGGTGGGGTGAGAGTCCTGAGAAGAGACTCCCCCGGCAGTACGCAGCAGTCCCGCAGAGACGAGGAAACAAGCCGTGAGCGACGTCCGAAACGTGATCATCATCGGCTCCGGGCCCGCCGGCTACACGGCGGCGCTCTACACCGCGCGCGCGTCGCTGAAGCCGCTTGTGTTCGAGGGCGCAGTCACCGCCGGCGGCGCGCTGATGAACACGACCGAGGTGGAGAACTTCCCCGGCTTCCAGGACGGCATCATGGGCCCCGAGCTCATGGACAACATGCGCGGCCAGGCCGAGCGCTTCGGCGCCGAGCTCGTGCCCGACGACGTGGTGGCCGTCGACCTGACCGGCGACATCAAGACCGTGACGGACACCGCGGGTACCGTGCACCGCGCGAAGACCGTCATCGTCACCACCGGCTCCCAGCACCGCAAGCTCGGCCTGCCCAACGAGGACGCCCTTTCCGGCCGCGGCGTCTCCTGGTGCGCGACCTGCGACGGGTTCTTCTTCAAGGACCAGGACATCGCCGTGATCGGTGGCGGCGACACCGCAATGGAGGAGGCCACCTTCCTCTCGCGCTTCGCAAAGTCCGTGACGATCGTGCACCGCCGCGACACCCTGCGCGCCTCCAAGGCGATGCAGGAGCGCGCCTTCGCCGACCCGAAGATCAAGTTCGTCTGGGACAGCGAGATCGCCGAGATCAAGGGTGACCCGAAGCTCGCCGGTCTGACGCTGCGCAACCTCAAGACGGGCGAGCTGTCCGAGCTGCCGGTGACGGGCCTGTTCATCGCGATCGGTCACGACCCGCGGACGGAGCTCTTCAAGGGGCAGCTCGACCTGGACGACGAGGGCTACCTGAAGGTGCAGGCTCCGTCGACGCGTACCAACGTGACCGGCGTCTTCGGCGCTGGTGACGTCGTGGACCACACTTACCGTCAGGCGATCACGGCGGCCGGCACCGGTTGCTCCGCCGCCCTCGACGCCGAGCGTTTCCTTGCCGCGCTCACCGACGGCGAGTCCCCCGAGCCGGAGAAGACGCCGACCGCCAGCGTCTGATCTCGAACTTCCCCTCAGCAACCCCCATAGGAAATAAGGAGCCCGCTGTGGCCGGCAACCTGAAGAACGTGACGGAAGCCTCCTTCGACGAGGATGTCCTGAAGAGCGACAAGCCCGTCCTGGTCGACTTCTGGGCCGCCTGGTGCGGTCCGTGCCGTCAGATCGCGCCGTCGCTCGAGGCCATCGCCTCCGAGTACGGCGACAAGATCGAGGTTGTCAAGCTCAACATCGACGAGAACCCGGCCATCGCCGCCAAGTACGGCGTCATGTCGATCCCCACCCTGAACGTCTACCAGGGTGGCGAGGTCGCCAAGACCATCGTCGGTGCCAAGCCGAAGGCCGCCATTGTGCGCGACCTCGAAGACTTCATCGCCGAGTAGTTCGGCGACGCTGTTTCACGTGAAACACGAAGGGCCAACCCAACCGGGTTGGCCCTTCGTCGTCCAGTGAGGCCCTTCTACAACGGGCGTAAGGCAGGTTCCTTCTGCACTGCCCCCAGCAACCGGTCCAGGGCCATCTCGACGTCCTCTTTCCACGAGAGGGCCGTCCGCAGATCCAGGCGCAGCCGCGGATACGAGCGGTGGGGCCGGACCGTCTTGAAGCCGACGGCCAACAGGTGATCGGCGGGAAGCAGGCAGGCCGGCTCTTTCCACTGAGCATCACCGAATGCCTCGATCGCCTTGAAGCCCCGGCGCAACAGATCCTTGGCGACGGTCTGCACTATGACTCGGCCAAGTCCTTGGCCTTGGTAGCCCGGCATGATCCAGGCTGTCATCAGCTGAACGGCGTCGGGGGACAACGGACTGGTGGGAAACGCCGTGGAGCGAGGGACGTAAGCGGGCGGGGCATAGAGCACGAAGCCGACCGGGACGTCGTCCACGTAGACGACGCGGCCACAGGAGCCCCACTCCAACAGGACCCCGGAGATCCACGCTTCCTTCTCGAGCTCCGGTGTGCCCGCTCTTACCGCGGCCTGACCGCTGACCGGGTCCAGCTCCCAGAAGACACACGACCGGCAACGCTGGGGAAGGTCCGGAAGGTTGTCCAGCGTGAGCGGTACGAGCCGACGCCCCATGTAGGCAGATCCTCGCTTCCTTCGCCCGCTGCGGTGCGGGCGGCTGTCAGAGCGTCCCGCTCCCTGAGCAGGCTGCCGACGAATCCACCGACGACGCCCAGCCCGAGACCTGCGGTCATCAGTCCGGTGCGACTCACCGCTCGCATGACCCCGCCTCCCCTGTCATGTGCTGTCAGGTGAATGCGCTCTTCCCGGTCGCATCGTAACCACGATGCGATTCCATCGATACCGTAAGAAAGCAAAGAGCGGGCCGTGTTCCGGTACACACCGGACACGGCCCGCTCTCTACTCGCACCTGGGTGGTCAGCCCTGTTCGTCGCCCTCGCTGCCCTCGGAAAGGCCGTTCTGAAGGACCGGACCTTCGCCCGGGGCGAGCGTACCGAGGATGCGCTCCAGATCGTCCATCGACGCGAACTCGACGACGATCTTGCCCTTCTTCTGGCCCAGGTCGACCTTCACCCGCGTCTCGAACCGGTCCGAGAGCCTCGTGGCGAGGACGTTCAGGGCCGGGGACACCCGTCCGCCGGCCCTCGGGCCCTTCGCCCGCGCCGTGCTCGTGGGCCGCGATCCCATGAGGGTCACGATCTCCTCGACGGCCCGCACCGACAGCCCTTCGGCCACGATGCGGTGGGCGAGTCGGTCCTGCTCCTCCGAGTCGTCGACGGAGAGCAGCGCTCGGGCGTGGCCGGCGGACAGGACGCCTGCCGCGACCCGGCGCTGTACGGCCGGCGAGAGCTTCAGCAGCCGCAGCGTGTTGGACACCTGCGGTCGGGAGCGGCCGATACGGTCCGCCAGCTGGTCATGCGTGCAGTTGAAGTCCTTGAGCAGCTGATCGTAGGCGGCAGCCTCTTCCAGCGGGTTCAGCTGCGCACGGTGCAGGTTCTCCAGGAGGGCGTCGAGCAGAAGCTTCTCGTCATCCGTGGCCCGCACGATGGCCGGGATCCGCTCGAGTCCCGCCTCGCGGCAGGCCCTCCAGCGGCGCTCACCCATGATGAGTTCGTAGCGCCCGGGCCCTACCTGCCGTACGACGACCGGCTGCAGCAGGCCGACTTCCTTGATGGAAGTGATGAGCTCGGCGAGGGCGTCCTCGTCGAACACGTCGCGCGGCTGCCGGGGGTTCGGCGTGATGGCGTCCAGCGGCAGCTCGGCGAAGTACGCACTCGCCGGGCTCTCGGAGCTGTCCGCCGCGTGGCTGGTCGGCTCCGCGTTCTCACGGGAAACCTGGGCCTGTGGCAGTGAGGCCACCTTGGCCGCCGCCACTCCACGCTCCGCTGTCAACACCGGCACCGCCACCTGGGAAGCCGGGGCTCCTCCTGCCTGGCCCGCCGATGCCGTCTTCTCCGGCGTGGGGGCAGCCGGGATCAGCGCGCCGAGCCCACGGCCCAGTCCCCTCCGTCGATCACTCACTGAATACCCTCCGGCGTGCTGTGCTGGTCAAGTGGGGTGCCCGCGTGGGCTTGCTGGGCGTCGTAGTGGATCCCGACCCCGCGCAGCGCCATCTCCCGCGCCGCTTCGAAGTAGGAGAGCGCACCGCTCGACCCTGGATCGTAGGTCAGCACCGTCTGCCCGTAGCTCGGTGCCTCCGAGATGCGGACCGAGCGGGGGATGCTCGTGCGCAGGACCTCTTTACCGAAGTGGCTCCGGACCTCCTCGGCGACCTGGGAGGCCAGCCGCGTACGTCCGTCGTACATCGTGAGCAGGATCGTCGAGACGTGCAGGGTGGGGTTGAGATGCCCGCGCACGAGTTCCACGTTACGCAGGAGCTGTCCGAGCCCCTCCAGCGCGTAGTACTCGCACTGGATCGGGATGAGTACCTCGGCCCCGGCGACCAACGCGTTGACCGTCAGGAGCCCGAGCGAGGGGGGACAGTCGATGAGGATGTAGTCCAGCGGCTGCTCGTACGCCTGGATGGCTCGCTGCAGTCGGCTCTCACGTGCCACCAGGGAGACCAGTTCGATCTCCGCCCCGGCGAGGTCGATCGTGGCGGGAGCGCAGAAAAGGCCCTCGACATCGGCGACCGGCTGGACCACTTCCGAGAGCGGTCTGCTCTCGACCAACACGTCGTAGATGGACGGCACGTCAGCGTGGTGGTCGATGCCCAGAGCCGTGGAGGCGTTGCCCTGTGGATCCAGGTCGACCACCAGGACGCGTGCGCCGTGCAGCGCGAGCGAGGCCGCAAGGTTGACCGTCGTCGTGGTCTTACCGACCCCGCCCTTCTGGTTGGCCACCACCATGACGCGGGTCCGCTCCGGACGGGGCAGGCCTTCGCCTGCGCGACCGAGAGCTTCTACTGCCAGTTGGGCAGCGCGACCGATGGGTGTGTCGTCCATCGGGGGCGGTGTTTCACGTGAAACATCCTCCCCCGCCGATTCGGTGCGGGGACCGGGGACCGGATCGGTCATCGGTCCCGCGATGTTGGCGTCGGACCGCAAGGATTCACTCTCCTCGACTTCAGGCTCGCAATGAACAGAGCCTCCCATGCCGTCGGGGTCGAGAACCAGCGAGGCCCGGTCTTCTGTGGATGAATCCCCTTCTGTGGACAACTCGGTGCCCGAATCGAGGGATCCGAGAGGTCTACGGTCGCGGGGAGCGGCCGCTGTGCGGCCGCGACTGATGATCCCATGCAGCAGTGAGCGACGTTTCACGTGAAACACGATGCACGGCGGCCCCGCCCACCCGTGCGCGACACCCCGACATGCGCACGTTTGGCAGCTTTTGTGGAGTACCGCTGTTCGTCAGGGACGGACCAGCGGTAGACAGGACGCGTTCCCGCGACGGCCCTGTGATCAGCGCCTGCGGCGAGTACGGCTCGTGCGGGCCGCCTTGGCGCGCTTGGCGGCGAAACGCACACCACCCGGGCTCTCGCCCACCTCCACACGCACCACCGTGGAGAGCGGATCGACGAGACCCTCACCGACGTGCAGCACCGATGTGCCCACGGCACCGAGCTTGCTCAGCGCCGTGCCCGCACCCTTGAGCTCCTCCTCGGCCGTGTCGCCCTTGAGGGCCAGCATCTCGCCGTACGGCCGGAGAAGTGGCACACCCCAGGCGGCGAGCCGATCCAGCGGGGCCACAGCTCGCGCCGTGACGACGTGGACAGGCGTCAGCTTGCCCAGGACTTCCTCGGCCCGGCCCCGTACCACCGTCACGTGGTCGAGCCCGAGCAGCTCGACCACCTCGGTCAGGAACGTCGTACGCCGCAGGAGCGGCTCAAGGAGCGTGATCTTGAGGTCCGGGCGGACCAGGGCCAGCGGGATGCCTGGCAGGCCGGCACCCGAACCGACGTCGCACACGGTGACGCCTTCCGGGACCACCTCGGAGAGCACAGCACAGTTGAGAATGTGCCGCTCCCACAGACGCGGCACCTCACGAGGGCCGATGAGGCCGCGCTGCACCCCCGCGTCGGCGAGAAGCTCCGCGTACCGGACGGCATCGGAGAAACGCTCACCGAATACCGTCCGCGCCTGCTCCGGGGCCGGGGGGAGTTCTGCTGCCTCCGTCACGGGGACCGTCCTTCCGTACCGCACTACCGCACTGGGTGGCTGACTAACAGGCTGACAAAGATCGGCCCCGCCTGCGAACAGACGGGGCCGGGAAGCGACGTGCCGATCAGGCAGGAAGCACGACGACGAAGCGCTGCGGCTCCTCGCCCTCGGACTCGCTGCGCAGACCGGCGGCCTTGACGGCGTCGTGCACGACCTTGCGCTCGAACGGCGTCATCGGCTCCATCTTGACCGGCTCACCGGAGCTCTTCACCTCGGCCGCGGCCTTGGCGCCCTGCTCGGTGAGCTCGGTGCGCTTCTTGGCGCGGTACCCGCCGATGTCCAGCATCAGGCGGCTACGGTCACCGGTCTCACGGTGCACGGCGAGACGGGTCAGCTCCTGGAGCGCTTCGAGAACCTCTCCGTCACGGCCGACCAGCTTCTGCAGATCACGCTCACTGGCGTCGCTGACGATGGAGACGGCGGCACGGTCGGCCTCGACGTCCATGTCGATGTCACCGTCGAGATCGGCGATGTCCAGCAGGCCCTCGAGGTAGTCCGCAGCGATCTCACCCTCCTGCTCGAGGCGGGTCAGGGTGTCGCCACCCTCAGGAGCAGCGGAGATGGTGCCTTCCGTCACGGGATGGACTCCTTCTTACGTCGAGGGTTACTTCTTGGACGAGGACTTGGATCGCTGCTGGCCCTTGCCGGACTTGGCCTTGCTCCGGCCGTTCGAACCCGCGGGCTTGGCGCCGGTCTGCTTGGCCGCAGGAGGAGCGTCCTGGAGCTCGGCCTTCTTCTCCAGCGAGGTCTTCACCGGCGAGGAGGGTTCGGGCTTGGCACCCGGGGCGGGGCTGACACCCGTCTGACGCCGCGACTTGGACTGACGCTTGGGCTGCTGACGCTTCGGGGTACCGGCGGGCGTGCCGTCCTCGTCCAGGACCTCCGTGACGGCCGAGCTCTTCACCACGGTGCCGTCGGCCTGCGCCGCGAGACCGGCCTTGCTCAGACCGTTGATGAACTTGCGCTCGTACTCGTTGCGGTCGCGGCCCTTGGCGACGATGCCCTTGACGATGTTGCGCTCACGCTTGGTGCGGGTGGCGCTGTGCGTGACGACGTGCTTCTGGAGCCCCTCGAGCATCTTCTCCTGGGCCTTGCTGCCCGGCGTGGGGTTCCTGGTGATCACGGTCATCTGCTGGCCCATGGTCCACACGTTGGTGGTCAGCCAGTAGACGAGGACACCGACGGGGAAGTTGATACCCATGAACAGGAAGATCAGGGGGAAGACGTACATCAGCATCTTCTGCTGCTGCATGAACGGCGTCTTCACCGTGAGGTCGACGTTCTTGGTCATCAGCTGGCGCTGCGTGTAGAACTGTGACGCCGACATCAGGATGATCATGACGGCGGTGACCACACGGACGTCGGTCAGCGAGGCGCCCATCTTGGCGAGCTCGCCGGCGCTGTCCGTGAACTTGGCGGCCAGCGGGGCGCCGAAGATGTGCGCCTTCTGCGCGCTGTCCAGCAGCGACTGGTCGATGACGCCGATCTTCTTGTTGTCGGCGATGCCCGAGAGCGTGTGGTAGAGCGCGAAGAAGAACGGCGACTGCACGAGGATGGGAAGGCACGAGGAGAGCGGGTTGGTACCCGTCTCCTTGTACAGCTTCATCATCTCTTCGGACTGACGCTGCTTGTCGTTCTTGTAGCGCTCCTGGATCGCCTTCATCTGCGGCTGGAGCAGCTGCATGTTCCGGGTCGCCTTGATCTGCTTCACGAAGAGCGGGATCAGACAGATCCGGATCAGCACCACCAGGGAGACGATCGACAGACCCCAGGCCCAGCCGGTGTCAGGGCCGAAGACTGCCCCGAAGACCTTGTGGAACTGGACGATGACCCAGGACACCGGGGTCGTGAGAAACGCGAAGACACCGGAAATCGCGTTGACGATATCGGAAATCATGTCCCTGATCAGGCTCCTTGGGCATTGGGCGAAGTCGCTGCGGACGGGCTGTCCTGGGCAGAGGGGCTGTCGCCCTCAACGACCGAGGCCGCTTTCTTGTCCCCGCGCAAGGCGTCGCGGAGCATCTCGTGCCAGCGCGGACGCTTGCGTGGTGGAACGTGGTCGACACCGCCGGGCGACCAGGGGTTGCACCGGAGGATGCGCCAGGCGGTGAGGGCTGTTCCCTTGATCGCACCATGCCGGTCGATGGCCGTGAAGCCGTAGTGGGAGCACGAGGGGTAGTACTTGCACACCGGACCGAGCAGCGGACTGATCGTCCACTGATAGATCTTGATCAAAGCGAGCAGTGGGTACTTCATCGCGCGCCCCCTCCCAGCAGCCGCTGAAGGGCGGCGTCCAGGTCTCGGGCCAGCTGTGCGTGGGTGGCGTCGCCCGCTGCGGGCAACGCGCGTACGACTACCAGGCTACCTGGGGGCAACAAGGCCATTCGGTCTCGCATGAGGTGGCGGAGTCTGCGCTTGACCGCGTTCCGTACGACGGCTCCACCCACGGCTTTGCTCACGACGAAACCCGCACGCGACGGGGAAACGCTCTCCCCAGGCGCGTGCGGGTCCGTTGAACCGCTGCGTAGATGGACGACGAGGAGCGGGCGGCCGGCCCGGCGTCCTCGTCGTACCGCGGTCGCGAAGTCCTCGCGCCGCCTCAGCCGATGCTCGGTAGGCAGCACGTCATGACCTGATTACGAGATCAGGCGGACAGGCTGGCGCGACCCTTGCCACGACGGTTGGCGAGAATCGCACGACCGGCGCGGGTCCGCATGCGAAGGCGGAAACCGTGGGTCTTGGCGCGACGACGGTTGTTCGGCTGGAAGGTGCGCTTGCTCACTCGGGGGCTCCAGAAATCGGGTGGTGGCGGGAGATCGCCTGGCTGTCACCGTGCGCCCACGAGTAGCTCGCAATACGCCCGAGTGCACCGCTCCACGCCCCTCAAAAGCGAGGGAAGCGTGATCTTGCCCATCGGAGGCAGGCGGCAGCAGCCATCGACAACTCGACCTGGTTACGGTACGCGCGGCTGCGCCATCCGGTCAAACCGGGTTCACGGGCGAGACACTATCCACAGGCTGGGGACAACAACTTGAACCGCAGCGGTCGCGCTGACTACCGTGGCTGAACTCCGATTCGTTCCCTTCTCACCGCCCCACCCGATTTTCTTCCCGACACGTCCCAGAACCACACGTTCGTGGGACCAGCGAGAGAGCGTGCCCTGTGGCTGATGTACCTGCCGATCTTGCCGCAGTGTGGCCACAAGTTCTGGAGAAACTCCTCGGGGAAGGGCGCGGGCAGGGCGTCGAGACGAAGGACGAACACTGGATCCGGCGCTGCCAGCCCTTGGCGCTGGTCGCCGACACCGCTCTCCTCGCGGTGCCCAACGAATTCGCGAAGGGCGTACTCGAGGGCCGGCTCGCCCCGGTCCTCGGCGACACGCTGAGCCGTGAGTGCGGGCGCCCCATCCGGATCGCGATCGCGGTCGACGACACCGTGGGCGAGACGCCCGCGCCGCCGCCCCCGCCGGTCCAGCAGCACCGCTACGAGGAATCCGAGCCGTCCTCGGCCCCCGGCCAGTCCCGTGACGCGTACGAGAACCGGGACGCCCGCGACACGCGCGACTCGTACGAGAAACGCGACACCTACGACGGCTACGACCGGCGCGGCCCCGACGAGCACGGCCAGGGCCCCCGCGGCGAGCAGCCGCAGTCCTCGCGCGCCGATCAGCTCCCGACGGCCCGTCCCGCCTATCCGGACTACCAGCGCCCCGAGCCGGGCGCCTGGCCCCGGCCGCAGCAGGACGAGTACAGCTGGCAGCAGCAGCGGCTCGGTTTCCCGGAGCGTGACCCGTACGCGTCGCCCCCGCAGCAGCACGACTACCGGCAGCAGGACCGCTCGCCCTACGACCAGCAGTCGTACGAATCCGAGCGCCGCTACAACCAGCAGCCGGAGCGCTCCCCCTATGAGCAGAAGCAAGGGGAGCGCCCTGCTTATGAAGAGCGGCCTCCCTATGACGAGCGGCCTTCTTATGAGGAGCGCGGTTCCTACGACTCGCCCCGCGAGCGCCAGCACCGGCGCGACCCGGGCGAGCTGCCGATGGGCGGCCGTCACAGCCAGGACAGTGGCCCCTCCGGCGGCCCGGGTGGGCGCGGGGTGCCCAGCGGCGCCCCCGGCCCACTCGCGGCGCAGCCCGCACCGGCGACGGGGCCCGGCGAGCCCACCGCCCGCCTGAACCCCAAATACCTCTTCGACACCTTCGTCATCGGCGCCTCGAACCGGTTCGCGCACGCCGCCGCCGTCGCTGTCGCCGAAGCGCCGGCCAAGGCGTACAACCCCTTGTTCATCTACGGGGAGTCGGGGCTCGGCAAGACGCACCTCTTGCACGCCATCGGGCACTACGCCCGTAGTCTCTACCCGGGCACGCGCGTGCGGTACGTGAGCTCCGAGGAGTTCACCAACGAGTTCATCAACTCCATCCGCGACGGCAAGGGCGACAGCTTCCGCAAGCGCTACCGCGAGATGGACATCCTTCTCGTCGACGACATCCAGTTCCTCGCGGACAAGGAGTCGACGCAGGAGGAGTTCTTCCACACCTTCAACACCCTGCACAACGCCAACAAGCAGATCGTGCTCTCCAGCGACCGGCCGCCCAAGCAGCTGGTGACTCTGGAGGACCGGCTGCGCAACCGCTTCGAGTGGGGCCTGATCACGGACGTCCAGCCGCCCGAGCTGGAGACCCGTATCGCGATCCTCCGCAAGAAGGCGGTGCAGGAGCAGCTCAACGCGCCGCCGGAGGTGCTCGAGTTCATCGCGTCCCGCATCTCACGGAACATCCGTGAGCTGGAAGGGGCGTTGATCCGGGTCACGGCGTTCGCGTCGCTCAATCGGCAGCCCGTGGACCTGGGCCTTACGGAGATCGTCCTCAAGGACCTGATCCCCGGCGGCGAGAACGCGTCCCCGGAGATCACGGCGACGGCCATCATGGCGGCGACAGCCGACTACTTCGGTCTGACGGTGGAGGACCTCTGCGGATCCTCCCGCAGCCGCGTCCTGGTGACGGCCCGCCAGATCGCGATGTACCTGTGCCGCGAGCTGACCGACCTCTCCTTGCCGAAGATCGGCGCCCAGTTCGGCGGCCGCGACCACACCACCGTGATGCACGCCGACCGCAAGATCCGCGCGCTGATGGCCGAGCGCCGCTCGATCTACAACCAGGTCACCGAGCTCACCAACCGCATCAAGAACGGCTGACACCAGCCCCGTCACGGACCTCAGGGCGCTTCGGGATCGACTCCCGGAGCGCCCTTCTTCATGTGCGGGGAGGGTCGCGGCCATCGATCCGAACCCGTGCGCACGGCGGCGGTGTTCGATTACTTGCCGCGTTACGGGTGTTCTCCACAGATGTGCCGGATTTCTTTGCTCCACAGCCTGGGGACTAGGAAGTTGTCCAGACTGTGTCCACAGGCCAGCCTGGTGACAACCCATCAGGGCAGGTCAGAGGGGTGTGGATTGGTGGAAAAAAGATCTCCACAGGCTGTGGACAGACTTTTCCTCCACAGCCTGTGCGTCCCGTTGTCCACCGCCGCCCCACAGGATGTCAGCTGTTGTGCACAGTGATCAGGAGCTTCTCCACACCGCTGTCCACTGTTCGGCAACGTGACGCGCCCCATCACCTCGGCGAGTGAAAGGCGTCACACCAAGAGGGTCGGTTGGCCTGTGGGGAAGGTGGGTAAAGCTGGGGACGGACCTGGGGAGAACTACCCCTTGCCTGTGCATCGGGTGTGCAGAACTTTTCGCCGTCCACAGAAAAGGCCGGTTGTCCACCGGCTCCGCCCACAGGCACGGTGGACAAAAAACCGCCTCTGACCTGCGAACCAACGGTTATCCACGGTTTCCACAGCCCCTACTACTACTCCCAACTAGAGAGAGCTGGGAATCCGTTTCGAAGTGGGGGCTGTGCACAACTCGCTCCCGGCGGCTCGTCTGCCGCTCGGTACGACTTGACCCCGACAGGCACCGACTGTCAGTGCGGTGCGTCAGACTGGTCCCCGGTGTTCTCCCCATCGGTGGGCCGAGCGACACCACGTCTGACGACGAGACCGATGACCAACGCAGGGCGAGAGCAGCCAGCAATACGCAGGAGGCGGCTTACGGTGAAGATCCGGGTGGAACGCGACGTACTCGCGGAGGCAGTGGCCTGGGCGGCGCGCAGCCTCCCGGCACGACCGCCTGCGCCTGTCCTCGCGGGCCTTCTCCTGAAGGCCGAGGAGGGCGCACTCAGCTTGTCGAGCTTCGACTACGAGGTCTCGGCACGCGTCTCGGTGGACGCGGAGATCGACGAAGAGGGCACGGTGCTCGTCTCGGGCCGCCTTCTCGCCGACATCTGCCGGGCTCTGCCCAACCGTCCGGTGGAGATCTCCACAGACGGTGTACGAGCGACGGTGGTCTGCGGATCCTCGCGGTTCACACTCCACACCCTCCCTGTGGAGGAGTACCCGGCGCTGCCGCAGATGCCGACCGCCACGGGCACCGTTCCCGGTGAGGTCTTCGCCTCGGCAGCCCAGCAGGTGGCCATCGCCGCCGGCCGGGACGACACGCTGCCCGTCCTCACCGGTGTGCGCATCGAGATCGAGGGCGACCGGGTGACGCTGGCCTCCACCGACCGCTACCGCTTCGCGGTCCGCGAGTTCCTGTGGAAGCCGGAGGACCCGGAGGCGTCCGCGGTGGCCCTGGTGCCCGCCAAGACGCTCCTGGACACCGCCAAGGCGCTCACGAGCGGCGACACGGTCACCCTGGCCCTGTCCGGCTCGGGTGCGGGCGAGGGCCTCATCGGCTTCGAGGGTGCGGGCCGCCGCACCACGACGCGCCTTCTCGAAGGCGACCTGCCGAAGTACCGGACGCTGTTCCCGACGGAGTTCAACTCCGTGGCCGTCATCGAGACCGCCCCCTTCGTGGAGGCCGTCAAGCGCGTGGCCCTGGTGGCCGAGCGCAACACCCCGGTGCGGCTCAGCTTCGAGCAGGGCGTGCTCATCCTGGAGGCCGGTTCCAGCGACGACGCACAGGCTGTGGAGAGGGTCGACGCCAACCTGGAGGGCGACGACATCTCGATCGCCTTCAACCCGACCTTCCTGCTGGACGGCCTCAGCGCGATCGACTCCCCGGTCGCCCAGCTGTCGTTCACGACGTCCACCAAGCCCGCGCTGCTCAGTGGCAAGCCGGCCGTGGACGCCGAGGCGGACGACGCGTACAAGTACCTGATCATGCCGGTGCGACTGTCGGGCTGAGCGTTTCGGCCAGGTCGCCCGGGCCCGCCCGGGCGACCTGGACCCACAGGCTGTGCGTGAGCCGACCCCTCGCCCGAAAGGCGTGGGTGGTGCACCCAGGTTTAGTCTCGGACGCAGGTACGGACGCACGGCCACGTGCCAGTACGTACCCCTCACGCCCCGTCGCAACGTAAGGAACCACTGATGGAGCTCGGTCTCGTCGGCCTCGGCAAGATGGGCGGCAACATGCGCGAGCGCATCCGCCGCGCAGGCCACACCGTCATCGGCTACGACCGCAATCCGGACCTCGCGGATGTCCACAGCCTCGAAGAGCTTGTGGGCAAGCTCAAGGGTCCGCGCGTGGTGTGGGTGATGGTGCCCGCCGGTGCGGCGACCCAGTCCACGATCGACGAGCTGGCCGAGTACCTGCAGCCTGGTGACGTCGTCGTCGACGGTGGCAATTCGCGCTGGACGGACGACGAGAAGCACGCCGCCGAGCTGGGCACCAAGGGCATCGGCTTCGTCGACTGCGGCGTCTCCGGCGGCGTCTGGGGCCTGGAGAACGGCTACGCGCTGATGTACGGCGGCTCCGCCGAGGACGTGGCGAAGGTGCAGCCGGTCTTCGACGCCCTGAAGCCGGAGGGCGACTTCGGTTCGGTGCACGCGGGCAAGGTCGGCGCGGGCCACTTCGCCAAGATGGTCCACAACGGCATCGAGTACGCGATGATGCAGGCCTACGCCGAGGGCTGGGAGCTCCTGGAGGCCGTGGACTCGGTGACCGACGTCCGCGAGGTCTTCCGCTCCTGGCAGGAGGGCACGGTCATCCGCTCCTGGCTGCTCGACCTGGCGGTCAACGCCCTCGACGAGGACGAGCACCTGAACAAGCTGCGCGGTTACGCACAGGACTCCGGTGAAGGCCGCTGGACCGTGGAGGCCGCGATCGACAACGCGGTCCCGCTGCCCGCGATCACCGCGTCGCTCTTCGCCCGCTTCGCCTCGCGACAGGACGACTCGCCGCAGATGAAGATGATCGCCGCGCTGCGCAACCAGTTCGGCGGCCACGCCGTCGAGAAGAGCTGAACCACAGCCGATCCGCGTCCGACGCACGAGCTCAATCACTGAACCACCAGCTGATCCACAGCGGTAAGCGAATTCTGGGGGAGGTCGGCCCACGACCATGCACGTCACGCATCTGTCGCTGGCCGATTTCCGCTCGTACGCCCGGGCCGAGGTCCCTCTCGACCCGGGCGTCACCGCGTTCGTCGGTCCGAACGGGCAGGGCAAGACGAACCTCGTGGAGGCCGTCGGCTATCTCGCCACTCTGGGCAGCCACCGCGTCTCCTCGGACGCCCCGCTCGTCAGAATGGGCGCCGAGCGCGCTGTCGTGCGGGCCCAGGTGCGGCAGGGGGAGCGCCAGCAGCTCATCGAGCTCGAACTGAACCCCGGGAAGGCCAACCGCGCCCGCATCAACAGGTCCTCGCAGGTCAAGCCGCGGGACGTGCTCGGCATCGTGCGAACCGTGCTGTTCGCCCCGGAGGATCTCGCCCTGGTCAAGGGCGACCCCGGCGAGCGGCGCCGGTTCCTCGACGAGCTGATCACCGCCCGCTCCCCGCGCATGGCCGGCGTACGGTCCGACTACGACCGCGTCCTGAAGCAGCGCAACACGCTGCTGAAATCCGCGGCGCTCGCCCGGCGGCACGGCGGCCGTTCCATGGACCTGTCCACGCTCGACGTGTGGGACCAGCACCTCGCGCGCGTGGGCGCGGAGCTGCTCGCGCAGCGGCTCGACCTGATCGCGACACTGCAGCCGCTGGCCGACAAGGCGTACGAGCAACTGGCGCCCGGCGGCGGACCGATCGCCCTCGACTACAAGCCGTCCTCACCGGAAATCGTCGGGCACGCGCGCGAGGCGCTCTACGAGGAGCTTCTCGCCGCCCTGGAGAGCGCCCGCAAGCAGGAGATCGAACGCGGGGTCACCCTTGTCGGCCCGCACCGCGACGAGTTGCTCCTCCGGCTCGGCCAGATGCCGGCCAAGGGGTACGCGAGCCACGGCGAGTCCTGGTCGTTCGCGCTGGCGCTGCGGCTGGCCTCGTACGACCTTCTGCGGGCCGAGGGGAACGAGCCGGTGCTCGTCCTCGACGATGTCTTCGCGGAGCTGGACGCGCGCCGCAGGGAGCGGCTCGCGGAGCTTGTGGCGCCCGGGGAGCAGGTCCTGGTGACGGCGGCGGTCGACGACGACGTACCGGGTGTGCTCACGGGTACGCGCTACGCCGTCTCCGAGGGGACGGTGGAGCGGCTGTGAGCGAGAGAGCGCCTGACGAAGGAGCGGCGGGAACCGGAGGGGGCGGGAAGCCCGGGGCCTCCGGGGACCCCCAGGACCCGAACGCGGTTCCGGAGCCCTCCGGGGTCGACCTCGCACGCGTCGCCCTGCGCGCGGCGAGAGAGGCCGCACGCGCGCGTGGGGCGGCGGCGCAGCAGAAGAAGCACGTCCGACGCGGTGGCGGGCTGCGATCGGGAGCACGCGCCGACGGACGCGACCCGATGGGACTCGGCCCCGCCATCAACCGGCTGATCACCGAGCGCGGCTGGGAGACGCCGGCCGCGGTCGGCGGTGTCATGGGCCGCTGGCCGCAGATCGTCGGCGAGGAGCTCGCCCGGCACTGTGTGCCGCAGAAGTACGACGAGGACGAGCGCGTCCTGGTGGTGCAGTGCGATTCGACGGCGTGGGCGACGCAGGTCCGCATGCTGGCCGTACAGCTCGTCAAGCGCCTCAACGAGGACCTCGGACACGGCACGGTTCGGCGTATCGACATCAAGAACCCCGGCGGTGGCCCCCGCCGCTACGGCCCCTTGCGGGCCCCCGGAAGCACAGGGCACGGCGACACCTACGGGTGAGAGCGCGCCCACAGTCGCTGGGGGTTGACACCCCGAAGCGCTGAGTGCCGCTGTGAGCCTCTTGGAGCCCCGCTCCGCATATGGGGAGTCGGGCGAGACCGGTTGAGGGCGGCACATGAGGACTCAGGTACCGCCAAACCCCCATCACTGTCAGCGCTACCGGTAGACTGGGAGCTAATCCCGCCCCACTTGTGGGACGCACCGAGCAACGCTGACTAGGGCTTACCGAACCAACACGCCGCAGCCGCACCGGCCACCAACCGGGAGCTTGGCTTGTGCTGTGCCAGAAAGGGCGCTTCGTGGCCGATTCCGGCAACCCCAACGAGAACATTCCGTCCACCGACGCCGGCGCGCACGCGCGCGTAGGGGCTACAGAGAGCTCCTACGACGCCAGTGCGATCACCGTCCTCGAAGGGCTGGACGCGGTCCGCAAGCGACCCGGCATGTACATCGGTTCGACCGGTGAGCGTGGCCTGCACCACATGGTGCAGGAGGTTGTGGACAACTCCGTCGACGAGGCCCTGGCCGGCCACGCGGACACGATCGACGTCACGATCCTTCCCGACGGTGGCGTCCGCGTCATCGACAACGGCCGCGGTATCCCCGTGGGCATCATCCCGTCCGAGGGCAAGCCGGCCGTCGAGGTCGTGCTGACGGTCCTGCACGCGGGTGGCAAGTTCGGCGGCGGCGGCTATGCCGTCTCCGGTGGTCTGCACGGCGTGGGCGTCTCCGTGGTGAACGCGCTGTCCACCAAGGTCTCCGTCGACATCAGGACCGAGGGCCACCGCTGGACGCAGGAGTACAAGGCGGGCGTCCCGACCGCCCCGCTCGCCAAGCACGAGGCCACCCAGGAGACCGGCACCACGGTCACCTTCTGGGCCGACGGCGACATCTTCGAGACCACCGAGTACTCCTTCGAAACGCTGTCGCGGCGCTTCCAGGAGATGGCCTTCCTCAACAAGGGCCTGACGATCAAGCTCACGGACGAGCGCGACTCGGCCAAGGCCGTCGTGGGCGCCGACACCGCCGACGCCCCCGAGACCGGCGAAGCGCGTTCGGTGACGTACCACTACGAAGGCGGCATCGTCGACTTCGTGAAGTACCTCAACTCCCGCAAGGGCGAGGTCGTCCACCCCACCGTGATCGACATCGAGGCCGAGGACAAGGAGAGGCTCCTTTCCGTCGAGGTCGCGATGCAGTGGAACACCAGTTACAGCGAGGGCGTCTACTCCTTCGCGAACACCATCCACACGCACGAGGGCGGCACGCACGAGGAAGGCTTCCGCGCCGCGCTGACCGGTCTCATCAACCGGTACGCGCGCGACAAGAAGCTGCTGCGCGAGAAGGACGACAACCTCACGGGTGACGACATCCGCGAGGGTCTGACCGCGATCCTCTCGGTCAAGCTGGGCGAGCCGCAGTTCGAGGGCCAGACCAAGACCAAGCTGGGCAACACCGAGGCGAAGACCTTCGTCCAGAAGGTCGTGCACGAGCACCTCACGGACTGGCTCGACCGCAACCCGGTCGAGGCCGCGGACATCATCCGCAAGTCCATCCAGGCGGCCACCGCGCGCGTGGCGGCCCGTAAGGCGCGTGACCTGACCCGGCGCAAGGGCCTGCTGGAGTCGGCGTCCCTGCCGGGCAAGCTCTCCGACTGCCAGTCGAACGACCCCATCAAGTGCGAGATCTTCATCGTCGAGGGTGACTCCGCCGGTGGCTCGGCCAAGTCCGGCCGTAACCCGCAGTACCAGGCGATCCTCCCGATCCGAGGCAAGATCCTCAACGTCGAGAAGGCGCGGATCGACAAGATCCTGCAGAACCAGGAGATCCAGGCACTGATCTCCGCCTTCGGCACCGGGGTCCACGAGGACTTCGACATCGAGAAGCTCCGCTATCACAAGATCATTCTGATGGCGGACGCCGACGTCGACGGCCAGCACATCAACACCCTGCTGCTGACCTTCCTCTTCCGCTTCATGCGGCCCCTCGTAGAGGCCGGGCACGTCTTCCTGTCGCGCCCGCCGCTCTACAAGATCAAGTGGGGCCGTGAGGACTTCGAGTACGCGTACTCGGACCGCGAGCGCGACGCCCTGATCGAGCTCGGCCGCCAGAACGGCAAGCGCATCCGCGACGACTCGGTCCAGCGATTCAAGGGTCTCGGTGAGATGAACGCCGAGGAGCTGCGCATCACCACGATGGACCAGGAGCACCGCGTCCTCGGCCAGGTCACCCTGGACGACGCCGCCCAGGCCGACGACCTGTTCTCCGTCCTCATGGGCGAGGACGTCGAGGCACGCCGCTCGTTCATCCAGCGCAATGCCAAGGACGTCCGCTTCCTCGACATCTGAGTCGGTCTCAGCTGACCGCCGCAGAAAGGATCTTCACCAGCAATGGCCGACGAGAACACCCCGAGCGTCCCTGAAGAGGGCACCGACATCGCGATGCGGATCGAGCCCGTCGGGCTCGAGACGGAGATGCAGCGCTCCTACCTCGACTACGCGATGTCCGTCATCGTGTCCCGCGCGCTGCCGGACGTGCGCGACGGGCTCAAGCCCGTCCACCGCCGCGTCCTGTACGCCATGTACGACGGCGGCTACCGGCCCGAGAAGGGCTTCTACAAGTGCGCCCGCGTCGTCGGTGACGTCATGGGTAACTACCACCCGCACGGCGACTCCTCGATCTACGACGCCCTGGTCCGCCTGGCCCAGCCGTGGTCGATGCGCATGCCGCTGGTGGACTCCAACGGCAACTTCGGCTCCCCGGGCAACGACCCGGCGGCCGCCATGCGGTACACCGAGTGCAAGATGGCGCCGCTGTCCATGGAGATGGTCCGTGACATCGACGAGGACACCGTCGACTTCACGGACAACTACGACGGCCGCTCCCAGGAGCCGACCGTCCTGCCGGCCCGCTTCCCGAACCTGCTGGTCAATGGTTCGGCCGGCATCGCGGTCGGTATGGCGACCAACATCCCGCCGCACAACCTGCGCGAGGTCGCCGCCGGCGCCCAGTGGTGCCTGGAGAACCCGGAGGCCTCGCACGAGGAGCTCCTGGACGCCCTCATCGAGCGCATCAAGGGCCCCGACTTCCCGAGCGGCGCCCTCGTCGTCGGCCGCAAGGGCATCGAGGAGGCGTACCGCACCGGACGCGGCTCCATCACGATGCGCGCCGTCGTCGCGGTCGAGGAGATCCAGAACCGCCAGTGCCTGGTCGTCACGGAGCTGCCCTACCAGGTCAACCCGGACAACCTCGCACAGAAGATCGCCGACCTCGTGAAGGACGGCAAGGTCGGCGGCATCGCGGACGTCCGCGACGAGACGTCGTCCCGTACGGGTCAGCGCCTGGTCATCGTCCTGAAGCGCGACGCGGTCGCCAAGGTCGTGCTGAACAACCTCTACAAGCACACCGATCTTCAGACGAACTTCGGCGCCAACATGCTGGCGCTCGTCGACGGCGTACCGCGCACGCTGTCCCTCGACGCGTTCATCCGCCACTGGGTGGCCCACCAGGTCGAGGTCATCGTCCGGCGCACCAAGTTCCGGCTGCGCAAGGCCGAGGAGCGCGCACACATCCTGCGTGGCCTCCTGAAGGCCCTGGACGCCATCGACGAGGTCATCGCCCTCATCCGGCGCAGCGACACCGTGGAGATCGCGCGAGGGGGCCTCATGGGCCTCCTGGAGATCGACGAGATCCAGGCCAACGCCATCCTCGAGATGCAGCTGCGCCGGCTCGCCGCCCTGGAGCGCCAGAAGATCGTCGCCGAGCACGACGAACTCCAGCAGAAGATCAACGAGTACAACGCGATCCTGGCCTCGCCCGAGCGGCAGCGCCAGATCATCAGCGAGGAACTCCAGCAGATCGTCGACAAGTTCGGCGAGGACCGGCGCTCCAAGCTGGTGCCCTTCGACGGCGACATGTCCATGGAGGACCTGATCGCCGAAGAGGACATCGTCGTCACCATCACGCGCGGTGGGTACGTCAAGCGCACCAAGACGCACGACTACCGCTCCCAGAAGCGCGGCGGCAAGGGCGTACGCGGCACGAAGCTCAAGGAAGACGACATCGTCGACCACTTCTTCGTGTCGACGACGCACCACTGGCTGCTGTTCTTCACCAACAAGGGCCGCGTGTACCGCGCCAAGGCGTACGAGCTCCCGGACGCCGGCCGCGACGCACGTGGGCAGCACGTGGCGAACTTGCTCGCCTTCCAGCCCGACGAGGCGATCGCCGAGATCCTCGCGATCCGCGACTACGACGCGGCGCCTTACCTGGTCCTCGCCACCAAGGGGGGCCTCGTGAAGAAGACGTCCCTCAAGGACTACGACTCGCCGCGCTCCGGCGGTGTCATCGCCATCAACCTCCGTGAGACGCCGGACGGCTCCGACGACGAGCTGATCGGCGCCGAGCTGGTCTCGGCCGAGGACGACCTGCTGCTCATCAGCAAGAAGGCGCAGTCGATCCGGTTCACCGCGACGGACGACGCACTGCGCCCGATGGGCCGTGCCACTTCGGGTGTGAAGGGCATGAGTTTCCGCGAGAGCGACGAACTGCTCTCGATGAATGTCGTCCGGCCGGGTACGTTCGTCTTCACCGCCACCGACGGTGGGTACGCGAAGCGGACCAACGTCGACGAGTACCGCGTCCAGGGTCGCGGTGGCCTCGGCATCAAGGCTGCCAAGATCGTGGAGGACCGCGGCTCGCTCGTGGGCGCGTTGGTGGTCGAGGAGACCGATGAGATCCTTGCCATCACGCTGTCCGGCGGTGTGATTCGTACGCGAGTCAACGAGGTCAGGGAGACGGGCCGTGACACCATGGGCGTCCAACTGATCAACCTGGGCAAGCGCGATGCCGTCGTCGGCATCGCTCGTAACGCCGAGGCCGGTCGCGAGGCCGAGGAGGTCGACGGTGACGCCGCGGACGCGGACGGCGCCGAGACCGAGGTAGCGGCCCAGGACGAGACAGCCGTCGGAACGGACGAGGGCGAGCAGTCCCCGGCCGAGTAGCACGAGGAGAGAGTCATCGTGAGCGGAGCCACGGGCGCAGGCTCTACCGGAACATCCACCGGTAAGGAAACCGAGGGCGGCCGTGGCCCCGCTCATGACTCGAAGGACTCGTACGAGTCTCATGGATCCCAGGGGGGAACTGTGACGGACACCCGAGGTCCGCAGGCACAGCAGTACGCGGACGGTGGCGGTGCCCTGCCCGGAGAGAGGCAGCAGCCGCAGCAGACGGCTCAGCCGTACCACCCGCCGCAGGCGTACCAGAACGCGCCGGCCGGAGCGGTGCGCAGACCACGCACCGGGGCACGCACCACCCCGCGTACCCGCAAGGCCCGCCTGCGCGTCGCCAAGGCGGACCCGTGGTCGGTGATGAAGGTCAGCTTCCTGCTGTCCATCGCGCTCGGTATCTGCACGATCATCGCGGCCGCCGTGCTGTGGATGGTCATGGACGCCATGGGCGTCTTCTCGACGGTCGGCGGCACGCTCTCCGAGGCCACGGGCTCCAACGAGTCCAACGGCTTCGACCTCCAGTCGTTCCTCTCGCTGCCGCGCGTGCTGATGTTCACGACCGTCATCGCGGTCATCGACGTCGTCCTGGCGACGGCGCTCGCGACCCTCGGCGCGTTCATCTACAACCTCTCCGCGGGCTTCGTCGGCGGCATCGAGCTCACGCTCGCCGAGGACGAGTGAGCGGTCCCACCGGCTCATGAACGCCGCTGGTGGGCGGGCCAGGACTATCGATTTTGGGACTGGCCCCCAGGTGCGCTAATCTTCAGAGGTCAGCGCGCGGGACACACACCGCAGAGCGCGGCGGGGCTATAGCTCAGTTGGTTAGAGCGCATCCCTGATAAGGATGAGGCCACAGGTTCAAATCCTGTTAGCCCCACATGCGATAAGACCCTCAGTCGATCCGGCTGGGGGTCTTTGACGTGTATGGCCGACGTTGGCGCCGATCGGGTTGCTGAGGCGCGGCTGGCCTGGCTCCGGGCACGACAAAAGGGCCCTCTCAGCCGAAAGTGCTGGCTGGGGCCTCGTTTGTCAGTGGGGCTGTCTCTTACGCGGCTATGCGGCTTACGCGGCTTTGTGCGGTGTGTCTCTGCGTGGTGTGTCTCTGTGTGGCCTGCGTGGGCGGCGGATCGGGTGCCGCCTGCCGCCTGCCGGCTGGGTTGTGCTCGTCTGTGCCAGCTACTGATAGCTAGCTGCTGGTGTGCTGGCTGCCGCTAGGTACGTGGCTGCTACTAGGAGCGTCTTGTAGCTCTAGGCGCGTCCTTGTAGTGCTCAGCACGTCCTGTGGATCTAGGTACGTCCTGTAGTTCTGGGTACGTCGTACTGCTGTTGGTGCTGTTGGTGCTGTTGGTGCTGTTGGTGCTGTGTTGCTGTTACTGGTGCTGCTGGAATCGCTGGTGGTACTGGCGGTACTGGCACTGCTGTTCCTGCTGGTGTCCTGCTCATTGACCGGACGGTGGTGCCGGCTACGGCTGGGCCGTCAGAGCCTCGGTCGACAGGGCGGTGTCACTGTCGGACTGCTCGGCGTCGGCCGGCGGGCGGTGGCGGCAGCTGGGGGACGAACCGTGGGCCTCGGCGCGGATGCGCTGCTTCATCGTCGGTGGCAGGGACCTCTTGAAGGTCCAGGAGGGACGGGCCGACGTGGCGGCGGGGGCGCTCACCGCGGTGCTGTGCGCTTCCTCCGTCCGCTGGACGGGGGCGGCCGCCGCGGCCGGGGCGACGAGTCCGAGCGCGGAGAAGAGCGCGATGAAGGCTGAGATGACGATGGTCCACAGCGTCATGACCCGGTTCTTGGTCATGGTCCCTCACTTTCGGGTTGGGCGATTTGCGTACTTTCCTCATGATGTGTACGCGGTGTCGGTAGTGCGGGACCGACGCTCGTGGCGCGTCGATCTTCCGATGAACACCACTCGGATGGACGTAAGAGGACCGAAATACGCCCTGGAACGGAGAATCTACCGTTTCAGGGCGAGATGGGGGGTGATCTGTGGAGTGTGATCATCCGGTTCTACTGCTCTGTTCCGGACGGGAGTTGGGGGGATCCAGGTCACCGATCGGTATCGGTCGGTGTGTATAGTCGGGCGCCAGAAGTCCCCTACGTCAAGGAAAGACGAGGTCGCGCGGTGAAGAAGCTTCTCCTGGTCGCACTGGCCGCCATCGGCGGGCTCCTCGTGTACCGCCAGATCCAGGCGGATCGCGCCGAGCAGGATCTGTGGACGGAGGCGACTGACTCCGTGCCCACGGGTTCGTGAGTATCGCCAACAGTCTCTTCGCAAGCCCCGGTCGCAACAGCGGCCGGGGCTTTGTGCTGCCCGGGTTCACAGCGGCGACGCCCTTTTCGTACAGCGGTGAATGAGTGGCGGGATTCCGGCGCAGGGCGGACAGTTCGCGCCCCGGAACGGCAGGATGGCCCCCCATGGGGAGACTCATGAGGCGGCTGGTGGAGGAATGGCGGGGCCGAGGGGTGTCGGCGGTCGCGGCCGGGGCCGGGCTGTGTGCGGTGCTCGTGCTGCCTGGGGCAGGGACGGCAGCGGCGGCCGGCGAGTCCGATCCGTACGTCTACGCCAAGGGCGCCCAGAGAGTTTCCGGGGCGCAGAACAGCACGGACGCGCCCCGGCTCAGGACGGGCGGTACGTACCGGAGTTCGCTCGGCACCGGGATGAGTGGCGTCGCGTACTACGGCGTCGAATTGGACGGTGCCGCCAACGCGTACGCATCCGTGGTCGCCGTGCCCCCGCTCGGGCCCCGGGTGAAGGCCGCCTCCTCGGACGGCATCACCGTGACGCTTCAGGATCGCAACGGCAACCGCTGCGACTCCGAGCGCGCCACGTTCCGCTCCGGCGCCTACCCCCGGCCCGTCGCGGCCGTCGCCGAGCGCCTCGTACGGGCAGGGTCCCTGCGGTGCCAGGCGGCGGGGACGTACTACGTAGCCGTGGAGCGGAAAGCGGACGCCGAGGCGACACAGGAGGCGTGGGGCCTCGAACTGAGAGTGGCCACCGAACCGGGGCTGGTGTCCGCGGCACCTACCGAAGGGCCCAGGGCCTGGCCGTCTGCCTCGGTGCAGCCTCCGACGGCGGAGGCGGCCCGGCGTATCGGAGGCACGGGCTTCAACGACGCGGTGGCGTTGCGGACCGGGGTGTGGAAGGACGGTGTCCGGCCGGGGCAGAGCCGCTTCTACCGGGTGACGGTGGACTGGGGGCAGCAGCTGTTCCTCGACGCGGAGCTGGGCAGTTCGGCGGGGGACGGGTCACGTCGGGGGATCGTGACGGGCGCGCTCGACATGGAGCTGTACAACCCTGCGCGGGCCGCGGTCGCGGCGAAGGAGGCGTCCTACGCGGGTGATCCGACGTCCGCCGCGTTCGCGCCGCTGCCACCTGTGGCGTACGAGAACCGTTATCTGCTGCGCGACGACCAGGCGGCGATGCGGCTGGCCGGCTGGTACTACCTGAAGGTCACCGTCAATCCGGTGATGGCGGAAAAATTCGGGGACAAGGAGTCGGGGCTGACGCTGCGGGTGACTGTCGACGGCGATGAACGGCAGGCGCCCGACTATGTGCGGGATCCGGGGGAGTTCCAGGTCACCGCCGAGGACCGGGAGGACGCCGAGCAGGGGGAAGGCGGCGCCGTCTGGGAGGGCTCGGGCTCGGGCTCGGCAGACGGTGATGCCGGGGGAGGGCCTGGTGGCGAGGCACCCAGCGGCGTGAGTTCCGGTGGGGGTGACTCCAGCGCCGGGGCGTCTGCTGCGGGCTCGTCCGGTACCTCTCCCTCCTCGACGGCTTCGTCCACGACGCCGGGGAACGGCCGGATGATGCTGCTCGGAGTGACGGGAGTGGGGACGGGGACCGCCTTGGTGCTGTGGCTCGGGGTGTGGCGGGTCGTGGCGGTGCGGCGGGTCCGGGCGGAGATCGGCCACTAGATCCTGCAGATCCTGTCGCCGGGTTCGGCCGGTCGCCCGGTTGAGGTCGGTCCGGCTCGGCCCAGCTCGGCTCGGCTCGGCCCGCCCCGCTTGGGCCCCGCCCGGCCCAGCCTCAGCCGAGCCCGGCTCAGATCAGCCCAGTCCGGCTCGGCGCACCTCACCCGGCCCAGCCAGTCTCTCTCCGCCGCGCTCAGGCCCGCGTCAGAGCCCAGATGCCCACTGCGAAGCAGAGCACAGCGATCAACAGGACCGGCACTGTCACCCTCAGGGGTGGTCCTGGCCGGCGGCGAGGCACTTCTTCGCTCTGCTGAGGAACTTCTCGGGCGCGAGATGAGTACAGAGAGTGACGACCCCGTTCGTACGGGACCACAGTCGTCAGGGCATGGGCCGGGTGGGGAGCCGGGGAGAGGTCATGGGAGTGGGAGACAGGGGTGTTGGGGAGGGGCCGGGGTTCGTGCACCGGTTCCGCGGGCGGTTGCGCCGGCGGCCGGTGGCGAGGCGGCTCGGGCAGTGGGATCGCGGTGACGGGGTGGGCCGACGGCATCGGCGGTACCGACGGTGGCGGGGGTGGTGGCGGAAGCCACTCGTCGACGGAGGCGGAGGCGGAGGCGGAAGTGGGGGTGGGAGCCGGGGGCGGAAGGTGGAAGCTGCCTGTCTCCGGCATCGAGGTGTGGGTCGGTTCGGGCTCAGGACCCGGATCCGGCTGTGGGGTCGGCCCCGATTCCGTTTGCGGATCCGGCTTCGGGCGCCGAGTCGGCCCCGATTCGGATTCTGGCCACAACTCCGGCCGCGATACGGGCTGCTGGGCCGACCCAGGCGCGGGCTGCCAGGTCGACGACGACCCGTGTCCGGCCTCGAAGTCGGACCGGGGGACGGAGCCGGTGCCGGTGCCGGGCTCGTAATCAGGCGGCGCGGGCATGACCGGGGTCGACGCCGTGGCATGCAGGGGGCGAGCCCTGCGGCCCCTGACCGCGGGACCGCTCGGGGCGAACCCCGGCGGCAGCGGGCCGAGTTGGTCGAAGACCTCGATCAACTCATCGTCGGGGCCGGGCTCGGGCAGCAGCTCCGCGGCGTCGAGGAGCGCCTTGCGCGCCCCCGTGGCCGTACGGAAACGCGCCTCGGGGTCCGGTTGCAGCAGTCCGGCGAGGACGCTCCACAGCGGCCCAGGGACGCCCGCGGGGGCGCCCGGGGTGCCGTGGTCCGCGAAGTGTTCGATCAGGGCCCTGGCGTCCGGCTTGGCGCCTTCGAGGAGGTAGAGCGCGACAAGGCCCGCCGCGAAAAGGTCAGCGGGGAAGTCCGGCTCGGCGCCCATCGCCTGCTCGGGCGCGAAATAACCGGGGGTCCCCACCACGTAGTTGGTCTCGGTGAGGCGCGGCTCGCCCTTGCGCATCGCGATGCCGAAATCGGAGACGCGCAGATGCGGCAGAGCGGTACCGGTGGCTTCGAGAAGGATGTTGGCGGGCTTGATGTCGCGGTGCACCACGCCCTCGGCGTGCACGGCGGAGAGCCCGGAAAGGAGTTGGTCGAGCAGGACGCAGACGAACTGCGGCGGCAGTGGCCCGTAGTCGCCGATCAGATGGGCCAGCGAACCACCCGCGACCAGATCCATGGTGAAGAGGACCTTGTCGTCGTCCGCGGCCCAGCTCGCCGGGGCCAGGACATGCGGGTGATCGATGCGCAGCGCCTGTTCGCGCACGAAGCGCAGCAGTGTGTGCGCATCGCTCTGCTGCAACACCTTGGCCGCCACATAGCGCCGGCGCCGGTGATCCCAGGCCCGCCAGACCGCGCCCACTCCCCCGCGTCCGATCGGGTCGGCCAGTTCGTACCGGCCGGCGAAGACCTCACCCATGGTCGTGCGTCGCTCCCCTCGGGCCCGCGATGCGGAAGACCCCCAAGGACGTCACGCGAGGACGTCCGGTCCGCCCCGCGGCCGCCGCACGCGGCGGTCACGGAGCCGGACCCCATGCTGTGCCCGGTCGGGGTCAGCTCTGGTGCGCCTGGTAGTGGGCGACCGCGTCGGAGGTGCGCCCCGCGCCGTACACCCGGAGGAACTCTGCCAGTTCCGGGTGGGTGGGGGCGAGGGAGTCCGCGGCCTCGATGATGTCACCGGCCGCCGAGACGGAGCGCAGGAGCGACTGGATCTCACGCACCACGCGCTTCACGGTCGGCGCACCCGAACCGGACGCCGTCTGAGCGGTATTGGTGAGCACGGACCCGCCCTGCGACTTCCTGATCTCGTCCATGCGCTCCGTGGCCTCGGCGGCGCTGACACTGCCGTCGGCGACCTGACCCGCCAGATCCTGCAGAAGCTGCACGCGCTGCACCACCGCCGGATTGCCGATCTTGGCGCGCTGACCACTCATCAACTGCGACAGCATGGGCGCGGAGAGCCCGAGGACACCCGCCAGGCGGGCCTGGTTGAGGCCGAGATCCTCGATCAGCCTACGGAAGAGCGCCCCCAGCGGCTCTCCGTACCAGCTCCGCTGGAGCTCCCGGGCTCTTGCGGTAGCTTCCTGCTGTGCGGCGTCCATTGCGTCTCCCCATCGCTTCCCCAAATACGGTGCTTCGCTGCCGCGAAGCACGTGGGGCATCTTACGGAGAGTGGTCGCTTGCCGGGACCCCCAATCCTTTTGCGAGATCCGGGGGGAGACCCGGTACTCTGGTCTGCGGTGCTCGCCAGAGGCGTGATTCCTTCGGTGGCACGCACCCGTTTCGGGGCCTTAGCTCAGTTGGTAGAGCGCTGTCTTTGCATGGCAGATGTCAGGGGTTCGACTCCCCTAGGCTCCACAGCCCGAAGCCCCTCCAGCCAGGTTCTCCCTGGCTGGAGGGGCTTCGTCGTGCACGGGAACCGTGCGGTGCCTGTCGCGCGGCGGTCAGCGGGTCTCTTCCGGGCCCGCCTCGGCCTCGGCCTGCTTGGCTTGCACCTCCGGGTCGAGGACGTCCTGGCCGGTGCCGTCGACCGAGGTCAGCGGAGCGCCGTCAGGTACCTCGGTGGCCGCCGGCGGCTCGACCAGCCAGTCCGGGTTCGCCTGCTTGTCCCACCACTTGTACGCGGCGAACGCGCCGCCCGCCAGGATGCCCAGCACCGCCAGGCCCCTGGCGAGGCGACCCGCGCGGGCGCGGCGCTCGTGCTTGCGGACAAGCTTCTGGATCTCCTTCGGGGAGACCTGGCCGCGCAGTGCGGCGAGTGCGGCGACGCTGCGGGCCGTCGCCTCCTCGCGCACCGGCTGGGCCGAGGCCACAGCCTGCTCGATGCGCGGCTTCGAATACTCGGCGGCCTGCCGCGCGGCCTGGCGGGTACGAACCGCCGCTTCATGCGCGGCGTGGTCGACCTTCGGCGGGACATGAGTGCGTGCCTGCTCAATACGCGGAGCCAGGTGTGCACCGTACTGGGCCCGCGCCTGCTGGGCGGCCTGCGAGACCTTGGGGCCGAGTACGACACGCGCGTCGTGCGCGTACTGCGTCGCACGGTCCTTGGCCGTCTCTGCGTAGGGCGCCACCACGTCCGCGGCGTGCAGCACGCTGTCCTTCGCCGAGCCGGTCGCGGCGCGCACGCTGTCGATGCGGGTCACGGGATCCTCCTCCTCGGTGGCGTACAGGTTTTTCACCTTTCCACCCTTTCGCGGATCATGCCTGCCAGAAGCTCAATGCGGTGGTAAGGCTTGTTAAGACTTGGTAAGCAGCGGTAAAGAGCCTGGCGACGACAATGCCACGGATCGTGGCGAGGCGCGCCTCCTCGGTTACGAGTAGACCGGTTTTGGGCTGCTGAAACCTCCGGCCTTCATCTGAGCCGTGGGAGGATCGCCGGGGTATGGAAGACGACGGAAGGCAGGCCGTGGCCGAGCAGCTGTACGCCACACTCAAGACCAACCAGGGCGACATCGAGGTCCGGCTCCTGCCGAACCACGCGCCCAGAACGGTCAAGAACTTCGTGGAGCTCGCCAGGGGCGAGCGTGAATGGACCAACCCGGAGACCGGCGAGAAGTCCAAGGCACCGCTCTACGACGGCACGATCTTCCACCGTGTGATCGGTGGCTTCATGATCCAGGCCGGCGACCCGCTGGGGAACGGCACGGGCGGCCCGGGCTACCAGTTCGAGGACGAGTTCCACCCCGACCTGGCCTTCACCAAGCCGTATCTGCTGGCCATGGCCAACGCGGGCCCGGGGACGAACGGATCGCAGTTCTTCATCACCGTCTCGCCCACGGCCTGGCTGACGCGCAAGCACACCATCTTCGGCGAGGTCGTCGGCGAGGCCGGCCAGAAGGTCGTCGACACCATCGCCGCCGCGCAGACGAACCCGCGTACGGACCGTCCCGTCCAGGACATCGTCATCGAGTCGGTCGTCGTCGAGACCCGCTGAGGCGGCCCGGCCCGGCCACGAGGGAACCAATCCGCCCCGCCCGTCCGTAAGGATGGTGCGGGGCGCCGCGTTGCCCGCACGGCGTCGGAGCCTGCCCGCCCAGGAGACCGCTTCACCCGAGGGGACGACCGTCATGGACCAGGCGCCCGGCAGCCCGCAGGAACCGCAGGGCGCCCAGGATCTGCCCGGCTGCTACCGGCACCCGGACCAGCGGACCGGCATCCGCTGCATCCGTTGCGAGCGGCCCATCTGTCCGGAGTGCATGGTCGACGCGCCGGTCGGGTTCCAGTGTCCCGAGTGCGTCCGCGGCGGGTCCGGGGCGGGTGACCCGGCGCGCGCCGCTCGGCCGCGGACCGTCGCCGGGGGCACGGTCGCCGCGGACCCCCGCCTGGTGACCAAGATCCTCGTGGCGATCAACGTGGCGGTGTTCATCGCGGTCCACGTGAGCGACACGCTCCTCGACCGGCTCGTGCTGGTCGGCACCTTGCCGCCCGCCCCCTTCACGCCCGACCAGGGCGTGGCGGGCGGAGAGTGGTACCGGCTGGTGACGACGGTGTTCACGCACAACGAGGTGTGGCACATCGCGTTCAACATGCTCGGCCTGTGGTGGCTCGGCGGGCCCCTGGAGGCGGCGCTCGGCAGAGCCCGCTATCTGGCGCTGTACGTCGTCTCGGGCCTGGCGGGCAGCGCTGTGGCCTATGCCTTCGGCAACCCCAGCGGAGCGACTCTGGGGGCCTCGGGCGCGATCTTCGGACTCTTCGGCGCCACGGCCATCCTGATGCGGCGGCTCAACTACGACCTGCGGCCGATCATCGCCCTGCTGGTCATCAACCTGATCTTCACGTTCAACCCGGCCTTCAGTATCTCCTGGCAGGCTCACATCGGCGGCCTGGCCGGTGGTCTCGTCGCCGGGTACGCCATGATCCACGCGCCGCGGGAGCACCGCGCCCTGGTGCAGTACGGGGGCTGCGCGCTGCTCCTCCTGGCCGTGCTCGTCACCGTCGTGATCAGGACCGGACAGCTCACTTGAGCCCGGTCGTCCACCGATGACGACCGATGTTGTCCACAGCGTGTGCCGGATCTTGTGCATGGCGTGGAGAACAACTGTGCCCCTCGCCTCTGACCTGGGATTTCCCAGGAGAGACAAGGGGCGAACAGATGGTCGAGCGTAACCTCGCCGGTCACACCGGCGTCAACGAGCGAGGGGTTATCCACAGATCGTCTGACCTTTTCAACACGCTGTGGAAAACGCCTGTGGATAACGCTCTGTGGCTACTTCCACTGAGTGGAGACACCGAAGCCGGCGGCGATGAAACCGAAGCCCACGACGATATTCCAGTTGCCGAGGGCGTCGATCGGCAGGGAGCCGTCGGTCACATAGAAGACCACGATCCAGGCGAGTCCGATGAGGAACATCGCGAGCATCACCGGGGCGACCCAGCCGCGGTTGGTCAGCTTGATATTGGCTGCCTGCTTCGACGCCGGCGGTGGCGTGTAGTCGGCCTTCTTGCGGATACGTGACTTCGGCACGAGGGTCTCTCCTGTCGATGCGCTGCGTGGCCGCGCAGGGGACGTGGGCTGGCTCCGGAGCAGGGTACAAGGGGAAGTTCTGCGGAATCCGATCGCTCCCCCGGGCGTCCGTTAGCGTAGTGCTTCCGCGGCGTCGAAGGAGATAAGGGTACGTTGAGCAATTCTGCCGACCCTGACAAAGACCCTGGCGTAGGCCCCGAGGCCAGGTCAGCACGGTGGCGTTTCCGGCCCGTGCGGCTGCTCACTGTGGGCGTTTTCGCCCTCGCCGGGCTCATCTTCTTCACCAGTTTCAATACGGCCAAGGGCACCAATATCCGTACGGATGCCTCCCTTCTGAAGCTCTCCGACCTCATTCAGGAGCGCAGCCACAAGAACAAGGAGCTGGAAGAGGGCAACAGCGGGGTGCGTGATGACGTCGAGGCGCTGGCCGAGCGCGACGACGGGTCGACGAAGGCCGAGGACGCGAAGCTGGACGCCCTGGAGAAGGCTTCGGGGACGAAGAAACTGAAGGGCGAGGCCGTCTCCGTCACGCTCGACGACGCCCCGCCCAACGCCACCGCCAAGCTTCCCGGCTACCCGGAGCCCCAGCCGAACGACCTGGTCATCCACCAGCAGGACCTCCAGGCGGTGGTGAACGCCCTGTGGCACGGCGGCGCCAAGGGCATCAAGGTCATGGACCAGCGCCTCATCTCCACCTCCGCCGTGCGCTGCGTGGGCAACACCCTGATCCTCCAGGGCCGCGTCTACTCGCCCCCGTACAAGATCACCGCGGTCGGTGACGCGGAGAAGCTCAAGCAGGCCGTCGCGGCCTCCCCCGAGATCCAGAACTACATGCTCTACGTCAACGCGTACGGGCTCGGCTGGAAAGTCGAGGACGACGGGGCGGTGACTCTTCCCGCCTACTCGGGCACAGTGGATCTCCACTACGCGAAGCCGGTGCAGTAGGACCCGAGCCGGGGGAGGCCGTCGGTGTCGGTGCGATTCGTCGTCAGGTCACTGAGCGAGCTGTGCATCACCGTCGGCGCCGTGATCGTGCTGTTCGTCGTGTACGTCCTCTTCTGGACCGGCGTGAAGGCCGACAGCGCGATGGACCACCAGATCGACGATCTCCAGGACCAGTGGGCGAGCCGGCCCGTGGCCACCGCGGCGCCCTCGGCCGAACCCGGCGCCCCCGCGGACTCCTCACCGCCGGAGCCGGCCGCGTACAGGGACGGGAAGCCGTTCGCCGTGATGTACGTCCCGCGGCTTGGTTTCACGTGGAACAAGCCCGTGCTCGAGGACACGAAGGTCGGGACCCTGAAGAAGGGGCTCGGGCACTACTCCGGCACGGCCCGGCTCGGGCAGAAGGGGAACTTCGCGGTCGCCGGGCACCGGCGCACGTACGGGGACCCGTTCAAGGACTTTCCGAGGCTGCGGCCCGGGGACGCGGTGGTGCTGACCGACGGGACGACCTGGTTCACGTACCGCGTCGACACGAAGCCGTACAGGACGCTTCCCGGTGATGTCGCGGTCATCGATCCGGTGCCGCGCAAGTCCGGTTACACGGAGCCCGGCCGCTATCTGACCCTCACCACGTGCGAGCCGGAGTGGGGGCACAGCCACCGGCTGATCGTCTGGGCGCATCTGGACGCCACTCAGCCTGTGGAGGCCGGGAAACCGGAGGCGTTGCGCCGTTAGTCTGGTGGCGTACGGCGACGGCTGATGCTGTGCGGCGATGGTGTTGAGGGACTGTCAAAGGGAGCGACCGGCATGTACGGCTGGATCTGGCGGCATCTGCCGGGGAACGCGTGGCTGAGGGCGGCGACTTCGATCGTGCTCGCCCTGGCCGTGGTCTACGTCCTCTTCCAGTACGTCTTCCCGTGGGCCGAGCCGTTGCTGCCCTTCAACGATGTGACGGTGGACGGCCAGTGAGTACGCGCGAGACCCGTAGGACCCGCATTCTCGTCGTCGACAACTACGACAGCTTCGTCTTCAACCTCGTCCAGTACCTGTACCAGCTGGGCGCCGAGTGCGAGGTGCTGCGCAACGACGAGGTGAGCACGGCGCACGCGCAGGACGGTTTCGACGGCGTGCTGCTCAGCCCCGGTCCTGGCGCCCCCGAGCAGGCCGGGGTGTGCGTCGAGATGGTGCGGCACTGCGCGGCGACCGGCGTGCCCGTCTTCGGCGTCTGTCTCGGCATGCAGTCGATGCAGGTCGCGTACGGCGGCGTGGTGGGCCGGGCGCCCGAGCTGCTGCACGGCAAGACCTCGCTCGTGCGGCACGAGGGCAGGGGCGTCTTCGCGGGGCTGCCCGACCCGTTCACGGCGACCCGCTACCACTCGCTGGCCGCCGAGCCCGGCACGGTACCGGGTGAGCTGGAAGTGACCGCGCGGACCGAGGACGGCATCGTGATGGGCCTGCGCCACCGTGAACTGCCGGTCGAGGGCGTGCAGTTCCATCCGGAGTCCGTTCTCACCGAGCACGGGCACCTGATGCTGGCGAACTGGCTCGCCGAGTGCGGGGACGAGGAGGCGGTGGGCCGGTCGGCCGGGCTCGCGCCGGTTGTGGGCAGGGCCTCGGCGTGACCGCGCTGCGCCCCGAGCAGGACGGCGCCGGCGGGTTCGAGGATGCCGTCAGGGGCCTCCACGACCCGCTGAACGACCCGTTGCCGGGGCAGCACCCCTCGCCGTGGTTCCGGGCGGCGGACGCGCAGCAGGAGGCGGAGCACGCGGCCCCGCGGCAGACCCCACGGCCAACCCCGGAGCGGACAGAGCTGGAGCCGGAGTGGTACGACCCCGAGGGGTACGCCCAGGACTGGTACGGCGGGAGCGCCGCCGCCGCACCACAAGCACCCGCACCTGTACCCGCGCCACAAGCCCCCGCGCCACAAGCCCCCGCGCCACAAGCCCCGGCCCCCGCGCCACAAGCGCCCGCCCCCGCGCCGCAGGCCCCCGTACGGGACGACGAGACGGTGGCACTGCGCACCGCTGACACTCGGCGAATAGTCGAGCCCGAGCCGCGGCCCCGGAGCGCGTCCGGAGCGGAGCAGGAGTCCGCGCAGGAGTCCGCGCGGGAGTCGGGGGCGGCGGCGCCTGTCGTCACCGGGGGACGGGCCGCACGGAGGAAGGCCGCCAAGAAGGGCGGCGGTGGCAGGCGGCGGGCGGGAGAGCAGCCCCAGCGAGGGGTGACGCAGGCCGCCGGGGACGCCCAGGACGGCGACGGCAGGCCCCTGAGCCGTGTCGAGGCGCGGCGGGCCGCGCGGGCGGCGAAGCCCACGGCCGGGGTCATGGTGAGCCGCGCGGTCGGTGAAGTCTTCATCAGCATCGGGGTGTTGATGCTGCTGTTCGTGACCTATCAGCTGTGGTGGTCGAACATCCGGGCCCACAACCTCGCGGGCAGTGCGCGCCACCATCTCGAGGACGACTGGGCGAACGGCAAGGGCAAGCCGGACTCGTTCGAGCCAGGTCAGGGCTTCGCGATCCTCTACATTCCCAAGCTGGATGTCGTCGTGCCGATCGCCGAGGGCATCAGCAAGACGAAGGTCCTCGACAAGGGCATGGTCGGGCACTACGACAAGGACAGCATCCCGACGGCGATGCCCGACGCGAAGACGGGGAACTTCGCGCTCGCGGGGCATCGCAACACGCATGGCGAGCCGTTCCGGTACATCAACCGGCTCCAGCCGGGCGATCCGATCGTGGTCGAGACGCAGGACAAGTACTACGTGTACAAGATGTCGAGCGCTCTGCCGCAGACGCCTCCGTCGAACACCGCGGTGATCAACCCGGTTCCGGTGGGTTCGGGCTTCACCGACGCGGGCCGTTACATCACGCTGACGACCTGCACCCCCGAATTCACCAGTACGTATCGAATGATCGTCTGGGGCAAGATGGTCGAGGAGCGGCCGCGCAGCAAGGGCAAGCCGGACGCGCTCGTCGGCTGACCGGCGGCGGCATCGGGCACATCAGCACAGGGACGGGGCACGAGGCAGTGGCAGCGACGACCGACCACGAGGAAGAGGCCGACGAGAAGGCCGGTCCGCCGCCGCTGCGGCGCGGACGTGTGGCGATGGCGGTCAGCACCTTCGGTGAACTGCTCATCACGGCCGGCCTGTTGCTCGGCCTGTTCGTCGTCTACTCGCTGTGGTGGACGAACGTGGTGGCCGACCGGGCCGCGCACAAGCAGGGCGACAAGGTCCGTGACCACTGGTCGCAGGCGACCGGCCCGGGCGCGCTGGACACGAAGGACGGCATCGGGTTCCTGCACGTGCCGGCGATGGGCAAGGGTGAGGTGCTGGTCGAGAAGGGCACGTCGTCCAAGGTCCTCAACGACGGGGTCGCCGGCTACTACACGGACCCCGTGAAGGCGTCCTTGCCGACCACCGGCAAGGAGGGCAACTTCTCGCTGGCCGCGCACCGGGACGGGCACGGCGCCAAGTTCCACGACATCGACAAGATCAAAAAGGGCGACGCGATCGTCTACGAGTCCCGGGACAAGTGGTACGTCTACAAGGTCTACGACATCCTCCCGGAGACGACGAAGTACAACGTGGACGTCCTGGGCCGGATCCCCGCGGAGTCGGGCAAGAAGAAGGCCGGCCACTACATCACGCTGACGACGTGCACGCCCGTCTACACGTCGCGGTACCGGTACGTGGTCTGGGGCGAGCTGGAGCGGGTCGAGAAGGTGGACAGCGAGCGGACGCCGCCCACCGAACTCCGGTAGGCGGACGAAAGAGCGGAGCCCCGGCCCCCTGTTCTGCAGGGGGCCGGGGCTCCGTCGTGTGCGGGTGGTGGCGGGTCAGTCGTGGTTGCCGAAGCCTCCGATGAAGCCGCCGTTGTCGCCGCCACCGCCGTTGTTACCGCCGCCGTTGTCACCGCCGTTGTCGCCGCCGGCCGGCGGTGTGGTGAGCAGGGTGACGGTGTCACCCTTCTTCACCGTGCTACTGGGAGTCGGCTGGCTCGTGACGACCGTGGCGTTCTCGTCGGAGGAGCCGGACACCTGCACCTTCAGACCCAGGTCGGTCAGCTGCTGCTGCACGTCCTTGAGCTTCTTGCCGCCGAGGTCCGCGGGTACCTGGACCTGCTCGGGCGCCTTCGCCACCTTCAGCTGGACCGTGGATCCGGGGTCGGCCGTGGTGCCCGCGGCGAGGTTCTGCTCGAAGACCTTGCCCGCCTCGACCTCGGCGTTCTCCACCTCGGTGCAGCCGGCCTTCAGGTTGTTGGCCTTGAGCTGAGACGTGGCCTGCTCGCAGGTGAGGTTCTTGCCGCTGGAGACGTCGGGGACCTGGCTGGTCTGCTTCTCCTTGGCGACCGTCAGGGTGATCTCGGCACCCTTCTCCAGCTTGGTGCCGCCTTCGGGGCTGGGGTCCTGGTCGATGACCTTGCCCGGGGTCCGGTCGGACTCCTGCGTCTTCTTGCTGACGTTGGTGAAGCCCTTGTCGCTGAGCTCCTGCACGGCGTCCTCGTAGGACAGGCCCTTCACGTCCGGGACCGTGACCTTCGGCGCGCCCGTCGACATGTTGACGGTGATCGTGCCGTTCTTGTCGAGCTCGCCGTCCTGCGGGTCCTGCTTGCAGACATGCTTGGCGGCCTGGTCGTCGCAGGGCATGCCGTCGCCGCGGACGACCTTCAGGTCGACGTTCTCGGCCTTCTGCTGCGCGTCCTGGAACGTCAGGCCGACCAGGGACGGAACTTGGACCGTGTCGTCGTCACTGCCACCGTCGCCGCTGGAGACGTACTTGCCGATGAGGATGGCGCCGACCAGGACGAGGATGCCCGCGAGTACCAGCAGGATCGTCGACGTGCGGTTCTTGGCCTGCTTGCGGCGGTCGGGGCGGTCGTCGTAGCCGTAACCGCCGTCGTCCGGGTTGACCGGGGGCAGCATCGAGGTGGGCGCTGAGCCGTTCTGCGGGCGCAGCATGGCGGTCTGCTGGTCGTCCCCGTACCCGTTGCCCGCGCCGTAGCCGACCGCGCCCATGGCGGCGGTGGCGGCGACGGGCTGGCCGTCGAGGCACGCCTCGATGTCGGCGCGCATCTCGTCCGCGGACTGGTACCGGTAGTCCGGGTCCTTGGTGAGCGCCTTGAGGACGATCGCGTCCATCTCGGGCGTGATCTCGTTGTCGAAGACGCTCGGCGGCTGCGCCTCCTCGCGTACGTGCTGGTACGCGACCGCGACCGGGGAGTCGCCGACGAACGGCGGCCGCACCGTGAGGAGCTCGTAGAGCAGGCAGCCCGTCGAGTACAGGTCCGAGCGGGCGTCGACCTGCTCGCCCTTGGCCTGCTCGGGCGAGAGGTACTGCGCGGTGCCGATGACGGCCGCGGTCTGCGTCATCGTCATGCCGGAGTCGCCCATGGCGCGGGCGATGCCGAAGTCCATGACCTTGACCTGGCCGTTGCGGGTCAGCATGACGTTGGCCGGCTTGATGTCGCGGTGGACGATGCCCGCCCGGTGCGAGTACTCCAGGGCCTGGAGGATGCCGACGGTCATCTCCATGGAGCGCTCCGGCAGCAGCTTGCGGCCGGAGTGCAGCAGCTCGCGCAGCGTCGAGCCGTCGACGTACTCCATCACGATGTACGGGATGGAGACCTGGTCGACGTAGTCCTCGCCCGTGTCGTACACCGCCACGATCGCGGGATGGTTGAGCGAGGCGGCCGACTGGGCCTCCCGGCGGAACCGGGCCTGGAACGACGGGTCACGCGCGAGGTCGACCCGCAGCGTCTTCACCGCCACCGTGCGGCCGAGCCGGGTGTCGTGCGCGAGGTAGACCTCGGCCATGCCACCACGGCCGAGCACCTGGCCCAGCTCGTACCGGCCGCCGAGGCGACGCGGCTCTTCCATGGTTACCTACCAGCCCTCTCCGTCGGTCCCGACCGTCCCGTGCGGGGTCGGGCGGTGTGCTGTCCGGGCATACCGTACCCGGCTTGTACGGCGTGACCTGGCCATCACCGTGACCCGTGACAGGACCGGTATCGCCACGTGCGTCTATGTGAAGGCCAGGTGACCGGGCTCACAAGAGGAGGCGAACCTCACCTGTGGCCCGTGTCTCCCGCTCGTCCCCTACTTGTTGTCGATGACCGCCTTCATCACGTCCTTGGCGATCGGGGCGGCCAGACCGCCACCGGAGATGTCACCCCGGTCCGCGGCACTGTCCTCGACGACGACGGCGACGGCCACGGGCGTTCCTCCCGAGCTGGTCTTCGCGTAGGAGACGAACCAGGCGTACGGGGTGCCCTCGTTGTTCACACCGTTCTGGGCGGTACCGGTCTTGCCGCCGATGGTGACGCCGGGGATCAGGGCGCTGGTGCCCGTACCCGTCTTCACGACGGTCTCCATCATCGACTGGAGCTTCTGCGCGTTCTCCTCGGAGAGCGGGCGGCTCATCTCCTTGGGCTCCGTCTTCTCGATGGTGTCGAGGCTCGGGGCCTTCAGCTCGTCGACCATGTACGGCTGCATGAGCTTGCCGTCGTTGGCGATCGCGGCGCCCACCATCGCCATCTGCAGGGGCGTGGCAGCGGTGTCGTACTGGCCGATGGAGGAGAGGGCGACCTGCGAGTCGTTCATCTTCTCGTCGAAGCGCGACGCGTTCGAGCGGACGGGGACGAACTGCTGCTCGTTGAAGCCGAACTTCTCGGCCTCCTCACGCATCGCGTCGAGGCCGAGGTCCTGACCGAGCTTGCCGAACACCGAGTTGCAGGAGACGCGCAGCGCCTCACGCAGGGAGACGTTCTTGCACTGGATGGAGCCCTCGTTCTTCAGCGGCGTCGTGGTGCCCTTCATGATGAACGGCACCGGCGAGTCGGTCTTGGCGTCCGGGTCGGTGACCTTGCCGTTCTCCAGCGCGGCCGCGGCCGTGACCAGCTTGAACGTCGAACCGGGCGGGTACGTCTCGCGCAGCGCCCGGTTCAGGAGCGGCTTGTCCTTGTTCTTGTCGAGCTTCTGGAACGTCTCGCTGTCCTTGGTGGAGTTGCCGGCGAAGACCGAGGGGTCGTAGGACGGCGTGGAGGCGAGCGCGAGGATCTTGCCGGTGGAGGGCTCGATGGCGGCGACGGCACCCTTGCCGCGGTTCTTCAGGCCGTCGTAGGCGGCCTTCTGCGCGGCGGCGTTGAGGGTGGTCGTGACGTTGCCGCCCTCCTTCTTCTTGCCGGTGATCATGTCGAGGGTGCGGCGGAAGAAGAGCCGGTCGTCGTTGCCGGTGAGGATGCCGTCCTCGATGGACTCCAGCTGGGTGGCGCCGAGGATCTGCGAGGCGTAGCCGGTGACGGGCGACCACATGGGCCCGTTCTTCCAGGTCCGCTTGTACTTGAGGTCGGTGCCGGTGGTCGCCTTGGAGCCGGTGACGGGCTTGCCGTCGACGATGATGTCGCCGCGCGGCTGGGCGTAGCGCTCGATGGCGACGCGGCGGTTCTTCTCGTGCGTCCGGAGGGAGTCGGCCTGGACGTACTGGATCCAGTTGTCGCGGATCAGCAGGGCGAGCACGAGCAGACCACAGAAGATCGCGATGCGGCGCAGGGGCTTGTTCACGGTCGGACCACCTGGGTCATCTCGGCGTCGGGGTTGGGGGCGGGCGAGGGGGCCGGGCGGCGTGCGGTGTCGCTGATGCGCAGGAGGATGCCGACCAGGGCCCAGTTGGCGATCACGGAGGAGCCACCGTAGGCGAGGAACGGCATGGTCATACCGGTCAGCGGGATGAGGCCCATGACACCGCCGGCGACGACGAAGACCTGGATGGCGAAGGCGCCGGACAGGCCGACCGCGAGCAGCTTGCCGAAGGGGTCGCGGGCGGCGAGGGCGGTCCGCACGCCGCGCTCCACGATCAGCCCGTAGATGAGCAGGATGGCCATGACGCCGGCCAGGCCCATCTCCTCGCCGTAGGTGGCGAGGACGAAGTCGGAGTTGGCGGCGAAGCCGATGAGGTCGGAGTTGCCCTGGCCGAGGCCGGTGCCGAGGACGCCGCCGGAGCCGAACGCCATCAGCGACTGGGCGATCTGGTCGGTCTGCGCGAGGGTCGCCTCGCCGAACGGGTGCAGCCAGGCGTCCACACGCTGCTGCACGTGGGGCTCGAACGTGGCGACGCCGACCGCGCCGACGGCGGACATCAGCAGACCGAACACGATCCAGCTGGTGCGCTCGGTGGCGACGTACAGCATCACGACGAACATGCCGAAGAACAGCAGCGACGTACCGAGGTCGGTCTCGAAGACGAGGATCAGGATCGACATCGCCCAGACGACGACGATCGGTCCGAGGTCACGGCCGCGGGGCAGGTACAGGCCCATGAAACGGCGTGAGGCGAGCGCGAGGGCGTCCCTCTTCACCATCAGATAACCGGCGAAGAAGATCGCGATGACGATCTTCGCGAACTCACCCGGCTGGATGGAGAAGCCGCCGATGTGGATCCAGATCTTGGCACCGAAGACGTTCATGCCGAGGCCGGGCACCAGCGGGAGCAGCAGCAGGATGATGGAGCCCACCATCGAGATGTACGTGTAGCGCTGAAGGATGCGGTGGTCCTTGAGCAGCATCAGTACGCCCACGAACAGGGCGATGCCGATGGCCGAGTACAACAGCTGCTTGGGCGCCGCCGGGCTGAACGTGGACCGCAGCTGGAGACGCTCCGACTGGTCGAGCCGCCAGATGATCACCAGCCCCAGCCCGTTGAGGAGCGTGGCCAGCGGCAGCAGCAGCGGGTCGGCGTACGCCGCGAACTTGCGTACGACGATGTGGGCGACGCCGGCGAGCAGGCCGAGGCCGAGGCCGTAGCCGAGCAGGCCGGCGGGCAGCTCACCGTCGATGGCGAGGCCGACGTTGGCGTACGCGAAGACGGGGATGACCACGGCGAACGCCAGAAGCGCCAGCTCGGTGTTGCGCCGGCTTGGTGCGCCGATGGCGCCGATGGTCGACGTATGGGTCGTGGAACTACTACTCATGGCGTGCTGTGGCCCCCAACGGCTTCTACTGCTGTGCGCACGCCTTGGCCAGCTGCTGCTCTTCCTCGGAAAGAGTGGGGCCAGGGGTGGGCGTGGGAGATGACGGTGACTTCGCCTTGCCGGACGGCGAGTTTGACGGGTCGGGCGAGTTCGACGGGTTCGGCGTGGGCGGTGCCTTGCGGAACGACGCCTTGGAGGTGGTGCCGCCGGCTTCGCCCTCGCCGGTCCTCGCGTTGTTCTCGTTCGCGGCCTGCTGGCGCTCGGCCCGCTTCTTGCACGCGCCGGCCTGCGCGGAAAGTTCCACGATCTTGGCCTGGGCGGCCGCCAGATCGCCTTCGGCGATGGACTCCTCGACCTGCTTCTGCTGGTACGGAGGCAGGTACTTGAGCTCGATCTCCGGGTGGTCCTTCTCGACCTTGGACAGGCTCACCCAGGCGAGATCCTGGTTGATGCCGCGGTAGAGCGCCACGTGCTCGTCGTTCGAACCGACGAAGTACTGGGTCTGCGTCCAGCGGTAGCCGCCGTACAGACCGCCGCCGATGACCGCGAGGGCGAGCACGGTGTAGAGCGATCTCTTGACCCACCTGCGGCCACGGCGCGGCTTGACGAAGTCCTCGTCGGCGTACGCGCCGAAGCCCTCCTCGGGCACGTAACCGTTGCTCTCCCCGCTGCCGGGCGGGCCGAACTCGCCCCCGCCGCCGCCCTGTCCCGGCACCGGCCGGCCCAGGCCGGAGGCGCGGCCGGCCGGGGTCTCCATGGCGCCGCCGTCGTGCGGCTGGTGCTGGTTCTCCGCGACCGCGCCCACGATGACCGGGGCGTCGGACATCTGACCGGCGAGGGTGTCCCCGCTGTCAATGTCCAGGACGTCGGCGACGATCACCGTGACGTTGTCGGGTCCGCCGCCGCGCAGGGCGAGCTGGATCAGGTCCTGGACCGTCTCCTGCGGGCCCTGGTAGCTGGCGAGGGTCTCCTCCATCGTCTGGTGGGAGACGACGCCGGACAGGCCGTCGGAGCAGATCAGGTACCGGTCGCCGGCCCGCACCTCACGGATGGAGAGGTCGGGCTCGACGTGGTCGCCGCTGCCCAGCGCGCGCATCAGCAGCGAACGCTGCGGGTGCGTGGTGGCTTCCTCCTCGGTGATGCGGCCCTCGTCGACGAGGCGCTGCACCCACGTGTGGTCCTGCGTGATCTGCGTGAGGACGCCGTCGCGCAGCAGGTACGCGCGCGAGTCGCCGACGTGTACGAGTCCGAGGCGCTGGCCGGTCCACAGGAGGGCGGTGAGGGTGGTCCCCATGCCTTCGAGCTGGGGGTCCTCCTCGACCATCATCCGGAGCTGGTCGTTGGCCCGCTGCACGGCGGTGCCCAGCGAGGTCAGGATGTCGGAGCCCGGCACGTCGTCGTCGAGCGCGACGATGGTCGAGATCACCTCGGACGAGGCCACCTCACCTGCGGCCTGGCCCCCCATGCCGTCCGCGATGGCGAGCAGCCGCGGCCCGGCGTAACCGGAGTCCTCGTTGCCCTCGCGGATCATGCCTTTGTGTGATCCGGCGGCGAAACGCAGTGACAGACTCATGCGCACCTGCCCCGTTGACTCTGACTCCGGGTACATCCGCACGGTGCCCACCCTCCGGTCGGGAGCGCGCCGGTGTCCTGGTCGTGGACCGCCGCGTCGGCTCGCTCGCTCCGCTCGCGCTCATTCATGATGTAGCACTACTTCCGCAGCTCGATGACGGTCTTGCCGATGCGGATCGGTGCGCCCAGCGGGACCGGCGTGGGGGTCGTGAGACGGGTCCGGTCGAGATACGTGCCGTTGGTGGACCCGAGATCCTCGACGATCCACTGGCCGTCCCGGTCCGGATAGATCCTGGCGTGCCTGCTGGACGCGTAGTCGTCGTCCAGGACGATCGTGCTGTCGTGTGCGCGGCCGAGCGTGATCGTCTGTCCCTGCAGCGCCACCGTCGTACCCGTGAGGGTGCCTTCGGAGACGACCAGCTTGGAGGGGGCACCGCGGCGCTGCCGCCCACCGCCCTGCTGCTGGCGCTGGGGTGCAGGCGGCGCGGCGGCCGCCTGCCGGGCGGTCTGCTGCGGACGCGCGCTGTCGCGGCGCGCACCGCGCTGCGTGACGCGCGTACCGAACAGATCGCTACGGATGACCTGGACGGCCACGATCACGAACAGCCACAGAACGGCCAGGAAACCCAACCGCATGACCGTCAGGGTCAGCTCTGACATTGCCCCCGCTTCACCCTTCGGCTTGCCGATAAACGATGGTGGTTTGACCCACGACGATCCGCGAGCCGTCGCGGAGCGTAGCGCGGGTGGTGTGCTGTCCGTCCACCACGATGCCGTTGGTGGACCCGAGATCCTGGATCGTCGAGGGCGTTCCGGTCCGGATCTCACAGTGCCGGCGCGAGACGCCGGGGTCGTCAATCCGTACGTCCGCCTCGGTGGAACGGCCGAGCACGAGGGTCGGCCGGGAGATCTGGTGGCGGTTTCCGTTGATCTCGATCCAGTGCCGGACGCGGCCGCCGGGCATCGGGCCCGCGCCGGGGCGCTGCGCCGACGCGGACGGCACCGGGCCGGGGCCGGGCGTCACCGCGGCCGGGCGGCCGGGCGGCGGAGCGGACGGCATCGGCGGGGCGGCGGAGGGCTGCTGCTGGTAGCTGTAGCCGCCGGGCGCCTGGTTCGGCCGGGCCGCGGCGGAGCGCTCGGGCTGGGCGGACTGGGCCTGACTGGTGGACGACGCGAGAGTGCGGCTGCGTACGCGGTACAAGCCGGTGTCCAGGTCGTCCGCCTTCTCCAGGTGCACCTTGATGGGGCCCATGAAGGAGTAGCGCTGCTGCTTCGCGTAGTCGCGCACCATGCCGGACAGCTCGTCGCCGAGCTGTCCGGAGTAGGGGCTCAGGCGCTCGTAGTCCGGCGCGCTCAGCTCCACGATGAAGTCATTGGGGACGACGGTCCGCTCGCGGTTCCAGATCGTCGCGTTGTTGTCGCACTCGCGCTGCAGTGCGCCCGCGATCTCGACGGGTTGCACCTCGGACTTGAAGACCTTGGCGAAGGTGCCGTTGACCAGACCCTCAAGCCGCTGCTCGAACTTCTTCAGGACTCCCATGGGGCACCTCCTCCTTCGTAGCCGCCCTGCTTGCCGCTGCTGCGTTGGTTGCTCGTGCTGCCTCTCGGCCGCCTTCTCGGTACTGCTTACTGATCGTATCCACGCGCCGGGAAATCGGCTGGTTCCCCCTGCCTGCCCGGACGATGAGTGTCGACGCTCACAGCCCCTCTTGTGAAGGATCGTAGAGGTGGCCTGTGGACAGTGTCCCGTACGCGGCTGTGGAGACGTCGAGGTCCGGCTGAGCCGGGCCGGGGAGGCCGGAGTCGGACGAGGTCCGGCGAGGTCCGCCGTGTCAGGTGCCCGCCCGGGGCCCGGAGAAACGGATGTGAATCCACCCTCCGCACCGTGCTAATCTTCTGCATGTCGGAAGGCGCTCGCCCCCCAAAGCGAGGGACCGGAAGACACGCCCAATGCGCGGGTGGCGGAATAGGCAGACGCGCTGGATTCAGGTTCCAGTGCCCGAAAGGGCGTGGGGGTTCAACTCCCCCCTCGCGCACAGCTGAAAGCCCCGCAGGTCTTCGGACCTGCGGGGCTTTTGCGTTGCCCGGAAGGGCGCCGCAGGCTGTCGGCCGACAGCGCCCTGTGGTTTATGTCACCTTCATGCGGCGAACCGCGCGGCGAACTCCTTGCCCTTCGCGCGGGCGGCCTCCAGGGCGGCGTCGCGCGAGGCCTCGTAGAGCGGGACCAGCTCGGACATGGCCGGGTTGCTCGGGGCCATCGTCAGCTCGGGGACGATGAAGTGGAGGTCCAGGGCGAGCGCGTCGCGCAGGATCGCCGCCAGGTAGTTCTGTACGTACTCCATGCCCGCGCGCGGGGTGCCCGGCGCGTAGGAGCCGCCGCGGCTGGCGACGACGATGACCGGGGTGCCCTTGGCGGACGGGTTCTCGACGCCGGCGGTGCGGCCGATGAGGAGCACGTTGTCCAGCCACGCCTTCAGCGTCGACGGAATCGTGAAGTTGTACATCGGGGCGCCGATCACGAGGGCGTCCGCCTGCTCCAGCTCCTCTATGAGCCGCACGCGCGCGGCGAAGGCGGCGCTCTGCTCGGGCGTGTGCGTGGCCGGGTCGGCGAAGCCGGCGAGGTGGGCGTCGGCGGTGATGTGGGGCACCGGCTCCGCGTTCAGATCACGGTGGACGACCGTGCCCTCCGGGTGCTGCTCCTGCCATGCCTGGCGGAACGCGTCCGTGACGGTGCGCGAGGCGGAGGCGGGTCCGGAGAAGAGGGACGAGTCGACGTGCAGCAGCGTGGCCATGGGTGTCTCCACTGGGGTCTGAGGTCTGAGTCCGGGGTCTGAGTCCGGGGTCTGAATCTGCGAACTCGGCGCCGGTTCGTTGCGGTTCGCTGTACTTCTTATGGGGTGCAGTTGAGTGCGTAACTAGTAATAACACAGTAGCTTACTTTTTCTCACCTCCATACGGGAGCGCAGTACTCTGGACGCATGGCAGGCAACGGGGAAGAGACGAGCGGGGCGTGCACGGGGGCCGACGCCGCCGTGGCTCCCCAGGGATGCACCGGCGTCGACGTCGGGATGACGCGTGTCTTCGGGCTGCTGGGCAAGCGCTGGACCGGTCTGATCGTCTCGGTCCTGTTGCAGGGGCCGGTGCACTTCGCGGACCTGCGCAGGGCGATCCCCGGGATCAGCGAGCGGATGCTGTCCGACCGCCTCACCGAGCTGGGCACGGCCGGTCTTGTCGTGCGCCAGGTCGATGAGGGCCCGCCTCTGCGCGTCTCGTACCGGCTCACCACGGCGGGCTCGGCGCTCCAGCCCTCGCTGACCGAACTCGGGATCTGGGCCGAGAAGTATCTGGGGGCCGAGGGCGGGACGTGCCCGAAGGAGTTCCGGACGTGAGCGCGTCGTGGGTGGGGTGGGCCCGGGCGTAGGTGGAGGGGTCCGGGCGTAGGTGGGGCGGGCCCGGACGTAACCGGCGCGGGTCTGGACGTAGCCGGGGTGGGTCTGTGGGGGCGCGGGTTTGTGCACAGGCGGCGGGTTGTCCACAGGCTCTGACGGGGTTTTCCTCGCGGCGGTACGGTCGTGTCCGGTCACAGCAATGGGACGGCGGGGTGGGGTGTACGCCGTCTCGTACGGGGCGGGGAGGCGAGCGGCATGGGCGAGCTCGGAGACGGCGACGCGGTGGTGACGGGCGCGCGGAAGGGCGGGGCCCGGGGAGCGCGGCGGTTGCCGCGCGTGGCTGGGTTCGCGGGGCGGTCCGGTTCGGGGCCGGGCGGTTCGGGAGCGGGGCCGGGCGGTTCGGGGGCGCGGGGCTCGGGAGCGGGCGGCTCGGGGGCGTCGCCGAAAGCGGCCGGGAAGGCGCTGCGGCATCAGGTGCCGAGGTCCTCGCACGCCGAGTTCGCGTCGAGCGGGGACCGGCCGGATGCCGTGCGGGCCGTGGAGGAGTCCAATCGGGGCCGTCTCGCCGAGCTGACCCCGATACGCGTCGGGCGCATGGCGGCGACCCCGTTCGCCTTCCTGCGCGGCTCCGCCGGCCTGATGGCCCACGACCTGGTGCACACCCCTCTGACCGGCATCGGCGCCCAGATATGCGGCGACGCCCACGCCGCCAACTTCGGGCTGTACGGCGACGCGCGCGGCGGCCTCGTCATCGACCTGAACGACTTCGACGAAACGGTGCACGGGCCCTGGGAGTGGGACGTCAAGAGGCTCGCCGCCTCGCTCGTGCTCGCCGGGCGTGAGGCCGGGGCGGACGAGGACACCTGCCGGAAAGCGGCCCATGACGCGGCCGGTGCCTACCGGCGCACGATGCGGCTGCTCGCGAAGCTGCCCGCGCTCGACGCCTGGAACGCGATCGCCGACGAGGAGCTCGTCTCGCACACCGACGCCCATGACCTGCTGGGCACCCTGGAGCGGGTGTCCGAGAAGGCGCGGAACAACACCAGCGGGCGCTTCGCCGCCAGGTCCACGGAAGAGGTCGAGGGCGGCGGACGGCGGTTCGTGGACGCGCCGCCGGTACTGCGGGGGGTACCCGACGCGGAGGCCGGGGCCGTCGCCGCCTCGCTCGCCGCGTACCTGGAGACCCTGTCGCCGGACCGGTTGCCGCTGCTCGGGCGGTACGCGATCCACGACGTGGCGTTCCGCGTCGTCGGCACCGGCAGCGTGGGCACCCGGTCGTACGTGGTGCTGCTGCTCGACCATCGGGGCGAGGCGCTCGTGCTCCAGGTGAAGGAGGCGCGGCCGTCCGCGCTGCTGCCGCATCTGCCCGCCGTCGGGTTCGACGCGCCCGCCGTCGAGCACGAGGGGCGGCGCGTGGTGCTCGGGCAGAAGCGGATGCAGGTGGTCAGCGACATTCTGCTCGGCTGGACCACGGTCGACGAACTGCCTTTTCAGGTACGGCAGTTCAGGAACCGCAAGGGCAGCGTCGATCCGGCCGCGCTCGCCGCCGACCAGGTGGACGACTATGCCCGGATGACCGGCGCCCTGCTCGCCCGCGCCCACGCCCACAGCGCCGACCCGCGCCTGATCGCCGGGTACTGCGGGAAGAACGAGGAGCTGGACGAGGCCGTGGCGTCCTTCGCGGTGACCTACGCGGACCGGACCGAGGCCGATCACGGGGAGCTGGTGCGGGCGGTGCGGAAGGGGAGGGTCGCGGCGGAGACCGGGGTGTGAGGCGGGCGCTCGTCGGCGGGCCGGGGACGGACCGGGGCCGGGGGCCGGCAAGGGGCCCGGGGCTGGGGGAGCTGAGGTTCGGGGCCGGGAGGAGGGCGTGCCCTAGGCTGGATGGGTGACGACCCCGGAGACCCATGTGGCGGACCAACCGGAGGAGCAGCCTCGGGAGCGGCCCGAGGCGCGCCTCGAACGGGCTGTGCTCGCTGCCGAGCAGGCGCTGATCGAGTTCGAGATCGCGGTGGAGACGTTCCGGGTCGAGGTGGAGAACTTCTCCCGGCTCCACCACCAGAAGCTCGGGCCGATGTACACGCGCCTCGACGAGCTGGAGGCGCTGATCGCCGAGGCGACGGCGGCGCGCACCGGTGATCCGGAGGACCGGCGCAAGGCGGACGAGGCCCGGGCGCGGGTGATGCCGATGCCGGGTGTCGAGGAGCTGTTCCACGGCTGGATGGACGGGGAAGGGTTGTTCCCGGAGGCCGCCGCGATGCTGACCGAGCAGTCGGTGCGGCCGCCGCAGCGGGTGCGCCCCAGCGACGTGGCCCGCAAGCTCTACCGGGAGCTGGTCCGCAAGGCGCACCCGGACCTCGCCAGGGACGAGGAGGAACGCGGCCGACGTGACGAGTTCATCGCCCGGGTGAACGCGGCGTACGGGCGCGGTGACGAGCCCCTGCTGCGGGAACTGGCCGAGGAGTGGGCGGCGGGCCCGGTACCGCCCGAGCCGCAGCCGACGCCGAGCGAGGAGCTGTACGCCCGCCTCGAATGGCTGGCGCAGCGCAAGGAGCTGCTGGCCGCGGTCGCGCAGGAGCTGGAGGAGAGCGCGATCGGCGCGATGCTGCGGATGGCGCCGGAGGACCCGGACGCGCTGCTGGAGGAGATCGCCGAGCAGCTGCTCGCGCAGGTCGCCGAGCGCGAGGCCGAACTGGAGCGGCTGACCGCTTCCTGAACCCTTGCGCGGGACGCGGGACGCGGGACGCGGGACGCGGGCGCGGGGTGCGTCGCGACGCTCGCGCGGGGCGCGGGTGCCGGGTACGCCGCAACTTCCGCGCGGGCGAGGGCGCCGGGTGTGCCGCAACGTACGCGCGGGGCGCGGGTGCCGGGGTGCGGCGCGCCGGACCGGGGGCGCGGTCGGGTAGCGTCGGGGCATGGTCTTCGGTTCTGGTGTGCCTACGGTCGGTGTCGACGAGCTCAAGGCGGACGACTTCCTCCTCGACGTCCGTGAGGACGACGAGTGGCAGGCGGGTCACGCCTCGGGGGCGCTGCACATCCCGATGAGCGAGTTCGTCGCCCGGTACGGCGAGTTGACCGAGGCGGCGCCGCAGGACGGCCGCGTCCACGTGGTCTGTCGGGTCGGCGGACGTTCCGCGCAGGTGACGCAGTACCTGGTGCAGCAGGGCGTCGACGCGGTGAACGTGGCCGGTGGTATGCAGGCCTGGGAAGCGGCCGGCCGACCCGTCGTCGATGACAACGGGCAGCCGGGCGCTGTGATCTGAGCCGCCGCTCAGCCCAGCGGATGGGCCGCGAGAAGGTCACCGAGGGTCTCCTCATGTGCGGCGGCCGGGCCGAGCGACAGCTCCAGGTGTTTGGCCCAGGCGTGATACCGGTGCAGCGGGTAGTCCGTGTCCGCGCCGAAGCCGCCGTGCAGGTGCTGGGCGGTCTGCACGACGCGGCGTACGCCGTCGGAGGCCCAGGTCTTGGCGACCGCCACGTCCGCGGCGAGCGGCAGCGGGCCGGTGGCGCCGCTGCTCAGTCGCCAGGCGGCCTGCCACAGGGTCGCTTCCATCGCGCGCAGGTCGATGTAGCGGTCGGCGGCCTGCACGGCGACGGCCTGGAACGTGGCGATCGGGTGCCCGAACTGTTCGCGCTTGCTCGCGTAGTCGCTGGTCATCTTCAGGACGGCCTCGCCCAGGCCGAGGGCGAGCGCGCAGGTGCCGGTGGTGAGCAGGCTGTGCAGCAGGGGCCAGGCGGCGGGGGACTCGACGATGTCGTGCGGGGTGAGGCGGACGCCGTCGAGGCGGAGTTCGGCGAGGCGCTCGCCGGTGGTGGAGATCTGTTCGGCGAGGTCCCGGCCCGGTAGGTCCGCGGCCGGCCCCGGCAGCAGCGCGAGCACGGTGGCGCCGTCGGGGGTGTGGGCGGGCACGATGATCCGGTCCGCGTTCAGCGCCCAGGGGACGGCTGTCTGGGCGCCGTCCAGGATCCAGCCGCCGCCTTCCGTGTCGGGTGCGCGGCGGGCGGTGACCGAGAGTTCCGCCCCGTCGTGGCCGGTGCGGCCGGCCGAGGCGACGGTCAGGACGAGTGCGCCGCGCCCCGCGTCGGGGAGGATCGCCCGGCTCAACTCCTGTTCTGCGTAAGCCTGGAGGGCCGCGGTGGCCGCGAGGTGTTCGAGCAGCGGTATCCGGGCCAGGACTTTCGCCGCCTCGCGCAGGACGAGGCAGAGGGTGATGGCGTCGAGGCCCGCACCACCGTGCTCCGGTGCGATCAGCAGGCTCAGCAGGTCGGCGTCGGCGGCTTTGGACCACAGGGCGCGGTCGAAGTCGTCGGCCACGGCGCCGGAGGTGAGCGCGGGGCTGGGCACACCGTCGGGGGCGACCGGTGCGAACACGGCCCGTGCCGCCTCGACGGCCGCCTGCTGTTCCTCGGAGAAGGTGAAGTCCACCGGGCTGTCCTCCCGTTCCTTCCGCGCCTGTCCGGGCGATCCCCGGCCCCTGGTCCGACGGGGCCGGTCGGACCCGGGTGCGGCACACGGCACCGTGACCTGACGGGGCGTCAAGATAGAACAGGTTCTACGAGAAGGGAACAACGTGCACGGATGCTCCCGGAGCCCGGAGCCCGGAGCCCGGAGCCCGGAGCCCGGAGCCCGGAGCCCGGAGCCCGGAGCCCGGAGCCTTGATGCCATGGGCCGGCCAGCGCCTACGCGGGTTCCGGGGTCGGGCCGGTCCGGGGCCTCGGGCCTGGCGGGGCGAGTCCCGGGTCCGGGGGCGGGGGCGGGGGCGGCCCGGGGCTCAGCGGTCGAAGTCCACCTCCACCGTCTCCGTGGACGGACGGGACTGGCAGGCCAGCACGTAACCCGCCTCGGTCTCCTCGGGTTCCAGCGCGAAGTTGCGGTCCATCCGCACGGATCCCGAGACGAGGAAGGCGCGGCAGGTCCCGCACACGCCGCCCTTGCAGGCGTAGGGCGCGTCCGGCCGGTTGCGCAGCACCGCCTCCAGGAGGGACTCGCCGTCCTCGACGGGCCAGGTGCCGGAGCGGCCGTCGAGCTGTGCGGTCACCGTGCTGTGGGCGGGTGCCGGTACCGCCGCGGCGCGGAGTGGGGCGGGGCCGTCGTCCACATGGAAGATCTCCTCGTGGATGCGGTCGCGCCGCACCCCCAGGCCGCGCAGCACCCGCTCGGCGCCCTGCACCAGTCCGTACGGCCCGCACAGGAACCATCCCGCCACCGTGTCCACCGGGAGCAGCGCGGGCAGCAGCGCCGCGATCCGCTCCTGGTCGAGTCGGCCCGATGCCAGGCCGGCCTGCTGCTCCTCCCGGGAGAGCACGGTGACGAGCTGGAACCGGTCCGGGTAGCGGTCCTTCAGGTCGGCCACCTCCTCCAGGAACATCGTCGAGGCGGCGGTGCGGTCGCTGCGGATCAGACAGAACCGGGCCCGGGGCGCGCGCTCCAGCAGTGTCGTGGCGATGGACAGGACCGGGGTGATACCGCTGCCGCCGACCACGGCCGCGTAGTGCCCGGGCGCCGGGTCGAGGGTGAAACGCCCCGCCGGGGTCATGACCTCCACCTCGTCCCCGGTAGCGATCTCTTTGTGGGCGTACGTGGAGAAGGCGCCGCCGTCGACGAGGCGTACGCCGACCCGCAGTGCCCGCGGCGCCTCGTCGGCCGGGGCCGCGGAGCAGATCGAGTACGTCCGCCGGATCTCCGCGCCGTCGGTGGTGCGGCGCAGGGCGAGGTGCTGGCCCGGGGCGTGGCGGTAGACCTCGCCCAGCTCCGGGGGCACGGCGAAGGTGAGGGCCACGGAGTCGTCGGTGAGCCGGTCGACCGCCGTGACGCGGAGGCGGTGGAAGCGGGCCCGCCCTCCTCCTTCAGCCATCACAACTCCTTGAAGTGGTCGAAGGGTTCGCGGCAGGCGAGGCAGCGGCGCAGCGCTTTGCAGGCGGTGGAGGAGAAGCGGCTGAGCAGCTCGGTGTCGGTCGCGCCGCAGTGGGGGCAGGCGATGGGTTCCGTCGTGTCGGGCGCCGGAGCGGTCGAGTGCCGGGTCGGGCCCAGGGCGAGGGGCACGGGGCCCGCCGACGGGCGGGTGGTGCGCGGCGGCGCTATCCCGAACTCCCTCAGCTTGCGGCGGCCCTCGGGCGTGATGTCGTCCGTGGACCAGGCCGGGGCGAGGACGGTGTGGACGGTGACCTCCGGGACACCGTGCTCGTGCAGGACGCGCTCGATGTCGTCGGCCATGGTCTCGATCGCCGGGCACCCGGTGTAGGTCGGGCTCAGTTCGACCTCGACGCGGCCGGGGCCCCGTGTGTGCACGGCGCGCAGCACGCCCAGCTCCTCCAGGGTCAGGACGGGCAGCTCGGGGTCGGGCACGGAGCCGGCCAGCCTGCGCAACTCGGCTTCGAGGGGTGTCTCCTCGTCGTGGGCGAGGGTCACCATGACGCCCCCGGGTGGCTGCGGTGCAGGTGCTGCATCTCGGCGAGCATCCGGCCGAACGGCTCGGTGTGCAGGCCCTGGCGTCCGGCTCCGGCGCGCCAGGCTCCGTCCTGGGGGCCGTCGGGGACGGTCAGCGTGGCGCGGTGCAGGACGCCGGTCACTGTGGTCGTCCAACGGCTCCGCATCCGCGGCCGGTCGAGGTCGAGGGCGGGGACGGGCTGGAACATCTCGGCGGTGAAGCGCCACAGTGCGTCGACCGCGCGCTGCATCCGGGCGTGGCTCTCCTCGGTGCCGTCGCCCAGGCGCAGTGTCCACTGCACGGCGTGGTCCTGGTGGTAGACGACTTCCTTGACGGCCTTCGCGGCGAGCGGGGCGAAGTCGCTGTCCCCGCCGGCGAGTTGCTCGTACAGGAACTGCTGGTAGGTGGAGAAGTAGAGCTGGCGGGCGATGGTGTGGGCGAAGTCCCCGTTCGGCTGCTCGACGAGCTGGAGGTTGCGGAAGGCGCGCTCCTCGCGCAGGTACGCCAGCTCGTCCTCGTCGCCGGCCATGCCCAGGAGGAGGCGGGCCTGGCCGAGCAGGTCGAGGGCGATGTTCGCCAGGGCGACCTCCTCCTCCAGGACCGGGGCGTGGCCCGCCCATTCGCCGAGGCGGTGCGAGAGCACCAAGGCGTCGTCGCCGAGGGCCAGTGCCGCCGCGTCGGTGGGGCTGAGGGTGTCGCGGGTGCTGGTCACAGGTGCTTCACCCCCTCGGGGATCTCGTAGAACGTGGGGTGGCGGTAGGGCTTGTCCGCGGCGGGTTCGAAGAACGGGTCCTTCTCGTCGGGGGACGAGGCGGTGATCGCCGTGGACGGCACGACCCAGAGCGAGACGCCTTCGCCGCGGCGGGTGTAGAGGTCCCGCGCGTTGCGCAGGGCCAGCTCCGCGTCCGGGGCGTGCAGGCTGCCGGCGTGGGTGTGGGACAGGCCGCGGCGGGAGCGTACGAAGACCTCCCAGAGAGGCCAGCCGCCGCTGCCTCCGGGCGCCTTCGGGGTCGTGGTCTCGCTCATGCCGCCCTTCCTTCCGGAGTCGCTGCCGCGGTGTGCTTGGCCGCGTGCGCCGCGGCGGCCTCGCGGACCCAGGCGCCCTCGTCGTGGGCGCGCCTGCGCTGGTCTATGCGCTGTTCGTTGCAGGGGCCTTTGCCCTGGAGGACCTCGCGGAACTCCGCCCAGTCGATGGGGCCGAAGTCGTGCTGACCGCGCTCCTCGTTCCACCTCAGCTCCGGGTCGGGGAGCGTCAGTCCGAGGGACTCCGCCTGGGGGACGCAGATGTCGACGAAACGCTGACGCAGTTCGTCGTTCGAGTGGCGCTTGATCTTCCACTCCATGGACTGCGCGGAGTGGGCCGACTCGTCGTCGGGCGGGCCGAACATCATCAGGGAGGGCCACCACCAGCGGTCCACGGCGTCCTGTGCCATGGCGTGCTGGGCGTCGGTGCCCCGGCTGAGTGCGAGCAGCAGCTCGTACCCCTGACGCTGGTGGAAGGACTCCTCCTTGCAGACGCGGACCATCGCGCGGGCGTACGGACCGTAGGAGCAGCGGCACAGCGGGACCTGGTTGGTGATCGCCGCGCCGTCCACCAGCCAGCCGATGGCGCCTACGTCGGCCCAGGTCAGCGTCGGGTAGTTGAAGATCGAGGAGTACTTCTGGCGGCCGCTGTGCAGCTTGTCGAGCAGCTCGTCGCGGCTCGTGCCGAGGGTCTCGGCCGCGCCGTAGAGATACAGGCCGTGTCCCGCCTCGTCCTGCACCTTCGCCATCAGGATCGCCTTGCGCCGCAAGGAGGGCGCGCGCGTGATCCAGTTGGCCTCGGGCTGCATGCCGATGATCTCGGAGTGGGCGTGCTGGGCGATCTGGCGCACCAGCGTGGCGCGGTAGGCGTCGGGCATCCAGTCGCGGGGCTCGATGCGCTCGTCCGCCGCCACGGCGGCGTCGAACGCGGCCTGGAACCCGCCGGTGCGGTCCGTGTCCGTCCCGGCTGCCCGGTGCTGCGGGGCTGCTGTCGCCATTCCCGATCCCCTCGACCTCGGTCACCCGAATCCCGGCCGGGCCCTCGCCCGCTCCCGACCGATCGTTCGGTTCGTCGGATTCAATGGTGGGACGTGGCGCCGTAGGGTGTCAACCCTGGGTCGCCGAGCCTGTGGATAACCTCGGGCAGCTGTGCTGAGCGGCCACTCCCCAGTACCGTGCCGGTGCGTCGCACCCGCTGGGCGGGACGGCGCGGAATCGGTTCGCCGCCGGGCGGCCGGGCGAGACGGGCCGGGGGAATGACGGGACCGGGGAAACGGGGAGCACCGATGCAGACGGAAGCAGGCGCCGCGGACGAGGCCGCCCGGCGTACGCCACAGGAGGCGACTCCCGCACCACCGGACCCGCCGGACCCTGTTCCGTCCGAGGTGGCCGAGCCGGCCGAGCCGGCCCAGGCGGCCGGGCGACAGGGCATCGCGGGGCTCTCCCCCGGCTATCAGGTGGTCGCCGCGCTGGCCCTCGCGGGTGTCACCCTCGTCGCCGGTATCCACATCTTCATGGTGTTCTTGCACGTCGCGCCCGCGAACACCGTGTCCAAGCAGCACGGCGCCATGCTCGACGCCTGGATCTACCCCGAGTTCGAGCAGAACTGGAAACTGTTCGCCCCGAACCCGCTCCAGCAGAACGTCGCCGTCCAGGTCCGGGCCGAGATCCGCGCGGCCGGCGGCGAGCTGCGCACCACCCGCTGGTACGACCTGTCCGCGCAGGACGGCGCCGCCATCGACCGGAACCCGGTGCCCAGCCACACCCAGCAGAACGAACTGCGCCGCGCCTGGGACGTCTACGTCTCCACGCACGACGCACAGAACCGGCCCACCGGCCTGCGCGGGACGCTCACCCAGCAGTACCTGCGGCGCGTACTCGTCCTGCGTCTCGACCGGCTCGACGTGGCCGGTGAGGGAGCCGTCATCGAACGCGTCCAGGTCCGTTCGCAGTCGACCGTGGTCGAGCCTCCGAAGTGGAGCGCCGAGAAGGTGAACCAGAAGCCGGTCTACCGGCAGGTGCCCTGGTGGACAGTGACGTCACGGGACGCGTCACTCGGCAAGGGCACGCATCTGCGGGTCAAGGCCGCGACGGGCGGTGCCCGATGAGCCACGTCGAAGAGCGAGCCGGCCGCCCGGAAGAGGGCGAGGGTCCTGGCCGCGTCGAGGAGAGGGTGCGCGCCGGTCTCCAGCGGATCACCGCCGCCCCGCTGGGCCGCTACCAGAGCGCCGTGATCCGCATCGGGTTCGCCGCGACCTGGCTGCTGTTCCTGTTGCGCGAGTTCCCGCACCGTCAGGAGCTGTACGGGCCGGACGGTCCGTGGAGCTGGGATCTGGCGCAGCGGCTCATCGCCGACAACCACGCCTTCACCGTGCTGATGTGGTCCGACGGCCAGGGCTGGTTCGAGTTCGTCTACGGGCTCGCCGTGCTGTCGGCCGTCCTGCTGATGCTGGGCTGGCACAGCCGTGCCATGTCGGTGCTGTTCATGATCGGCGTGCTCTCGCTCCAGAACCGCAGCGTCTTCGTGGGGGACGGCGGCGACAACGTCCTCCACCTCATGTCGATCTACCTGGTCTTCACCCGCTGCGGGCAGGTGTGGTCGCTGGACGCGCGCCGCGCACGCGCGCGTGCCGCGCGGAAGTCCCTGACAGGGGCGGCGCCCGAGGACCGTGGCGGGATCGTCCTGTGGTGGGTCGCGGGGCTCGCGCTCGCGGCCGTCACGTTCACCGGCGAGATGCCCGGCGGCTGGCTCACCCTCTTCTGGGCGTTGTGGGCCGCCCAAGGGGTGTGGTGGTACGCCGACCGCCGCGCACGCTCGGGCGATCCGCGGCTGCTGTGCGACGTCGTCGCCAACACCGTGCACAACGCGGCCCTGTTGGTGATCATGGTCGAGGCGTGTCTGATCTACGCGACCGCGGGCTGGTACAAGATCCAGGGCAGTCGCTGGCAGGACGGCACCGCGGTCTACTACCCGCTGCACCTGGACTACTTCTCGCCGTGGCCCGCCCTCGGCGACCTGCTGAGCGCGTTCGGGCCGATGGTGCTGCTGGTGACGTACGCGACGGTCGCCGTGCAGGTCGCCTTCCCCTTCACGGTCTTCAACCGGCGGATGAAGAACGCCCTGTTGGTCTTCATGATGCTGGAGCACGCGGTCATCGCCATCGTGCTCGGACTGCCCTTCTTCTCGCTCGCGATGATCGCCGCCGACGCGGTGTTCCTGCCGACTTCCTTCCTGCGGCGACTCGGCGGGTGGGCCGCACGCGCGCGTAGCCGCGTTTTTGCCGAAGAGAAGGGCGCGGAAGTGCCCGGGCCGCGTCCGGCGCAGGACGACGAAGCGCCGGCGGAGCAGACGTCCGTGGCGCGCACGTAGGCTTCCAGCCATGAGCGGGACGAGCACGGACAGCGGCGCGGACGACAGGCCGGAGGAGGGGGCGCCAGAGGGCCCCGAGGGCGCCCTGCGGACCTGGCGGCGCCGCGCCGACGCCGCGGTGCTGCTCGACGGCTTCCACGCCCTCAAGCACGCCGTACGCTTCGGCGCCCACGTCCCCGCCGCGCTCGCCGTGGACCGGACCGCCACGCTCGCCCTCGCCGCCGACCTCGCCCCTGACGTGGTGGAGGCCCTGGACGCGCTCCTCGTGGAGGTGGACCAGGCCGCCCTGCGGACCCTCGTGCCCCGGCTGCACCCGACCGGCGTCGCCGCCCTCGCCGGACGCCCCGACCGCGACGGCAACCTCGCCGCCCTGCGGCACGGGCGGCGCACCGCCCCGGTCGTCGTCCTCGACAACCCGCGCAACCTCGGCAACGCCGGCGCCGTCATCCGTCTCGCCGCCGGGTACGGCGCCACCGGGGTCGTCACGACCGGCAGCCTCGACCCCTGGCACCCCACCGTCGTACGGGGAGGGGCCGGGCTGCACTTCGCGACCGCCGTGGAGCGGCTCGCCGTCGAGGAACTGCCGGACGGCCCGCTGTACGCGCTCGATCCCGAGGGCGCGGACATCCGCGGCCTGAAACTGCCCGACGACGCGCTGCTCGCCTTCGGGTCCGAGCGCAGCGGCCTCTCCCCCGAACTGCGGGCGCGGGCCGACCAGTTGGTGTCCCTGCCGATGCGGTCCCAGGTCTCCAGCTACAACCTGGCCACCAGCGTCGGCATGACGCTCTTCCACTGGAGCGCGCACAGCACGAACGCGCCGTAGGGGAGCCTCAGACGGCTTCCCGGCGCACCTCCACCACGCGGAAGCGGTTGGCCACGAAGGCGGCGTCGCACAGGGCCGCGTTCGCCGCCGGGTTGCCGCCCGAGCCGTGGAAGTCGGAGAAGGCGGCCGTCTGGTTCACGTAGACACCGCCCGTGAGGTTGAGCGAGAGCTGGGCGCACTCCTCCATGCAGACCTCTTCGACCGCCCCGGCCACCTCTTCGGAGGTGGTGTACGCGCCGACGGTCATGGCGCCCTTCTCGCGGACCGTGCGCCGCAGCAGGTCCACCGCGTCCCGCGTGGAGTCCACGGCGACGGCGAAGGAGACCGGGCCGAAGCACTCGCTCATGTAGGCAGCCTCCGAGTCGGCGGCGTCCCAGTACTTCCGCGCCCCGTCCAGCTTCACGATGGCCGGGGTGCGCACGACGGCGTCCGGGAACTCCGGGTTGGTGACCTCCTTGGAGGGCAGCGCGACCTCGCCGAGCCCGGGAGCCGCCTCCAGGCGGGCCTTCACGTCCGGGTTGACCAGGGCGCCCAGCAGACCGTTGGCCCGGGCGTCGTCGCCGAGCAGGCCGCCCACCGAGCGCGCGAGGTCCGCGACGACCTCGTCGTAGGACTTGGCGCCCTGGTCGGTGGTGATGCCTTCGCGCGGCACCAGCAGGTTCTGCGGGGTCGTGCACATCTGGCCGCTGTACAGGGAGAGCGAGAACGCCAGGTTCGCCAGCATGCCCTTGTAGTCGTCGGTTCCGTCGATCACGACGGTGTTGACGCCGGCCTTCTCCGTGTACACCTGCGCCTGGCGGGCGTGCGTCTCCAGCCAGTCGCCGAAGGCCGTCGACCCGGTGTAGTCGATGATCTTGATTTCCGGGCGTACGGCCAGCGTCTTGGCGATGCCCTCGCCGTCCCGCTCGGCCGCGAGCGCCACCAGGTCCGGGGCGAAGCCGGTCTCGGCCAGGACTTCGCGGGCCACCCGCACGGTGAGCGCGAGGGGCAGCACCGCGCGCGGGTGCGGCTTCACCAGGACCGGGTTGCCTGTCGCCAGGGAGGCGAACAGGCCCGGGTACCCGTTCCACGTCGGGAACGTGTTGCAGCCGATCAGCAGCGCGATCCCGCGGGCGACCGGGGTGAACTCCTTGGTCAGGACCAGCGGGTCGCGCTTGCCCTGGGGCTTGGACCACCGGGCCGCGTCCGGCGTGCGCACCTGCTCCGCGTACGCGTACGCCACCGCTTCGAGGCCGCGGTCCTGCGCGTGCGGGCCGCCCGCCTGGAACGCCATCATGAACGCCTGGCCGCTGGTGTGCATGACCGCGTGCGCGAACTCGTGCGTACGCGCGCTGATCCGGGCCAGGATCTCCAGGCAGACGGCCGCGCGCACCTCGGCGCCCGCATCGCGCCACGCGCGCATGCCCGCGCGCATGGACGGCAGCAACACGTCGACGTCGGCGTGCGGGTAGGTGATGCCCAGCTCGATCCCGTACGGCGAGACCTCACCGCCGACGAAACCGTCCGTGCCCGCCTGGCCGAGGTCGAGCCGGGTGCCGAGCAGCGCGTCGAAGGCGGCCTTGCCCTCGGCGGCGCTCAGGCTCCCGTTCTCCCCGTAGGCCTTGGGGTGCTCGGGGTGGGGGGACCAGTACGCGCGCGTGCGGATCGCTTGAAGCGCCTTGTCGAGCGTCGGCCGGTGCTGGGTGATCAGGTCGTGCGCGGGGCGTTCGGCGGCGGCCATGGCGGACCAACTCCTCCTGGGCTGCGGCTCCTCATCGAGCCGGCGAGCTGGGGCGGGACTGGGCGGTACTGGGCAGGGCTGGGCAGGAACGACCAGTGAGAGTTAGAGTAACCGAACGATCGGTCGGTACAAGAGGGTGCGTGGAACCTGTGGAAAACCGACCCGGTGGGCCCCGGCGCCCTGAAACGCGGCTGCATGCGGAAGGATCGCGCGCATGACAGCACATGACCGTCTCGTCGGCGTGGTCGGCACCGGCACCATGGGCCAGGGCATCGCTCAGGTCGCCCTGGTCGCGGGGCACCCCGTCCGGCTCTACGACGCCGTGCCCGGGCGGGCGGAGTCGGCCGCGGAGTCGATCGCCGCACGGCTCGACCGGCTCGTCCAGAAGGGCCGTATGAGCGCCGCGGAGCGCGCGGCCGCAGGCGCCCGTCTCGCGGCCGCGCAGGCGCTCGACGAGCTCGCGGACGCCGCTCTCGTCATCGAGGCGGTCCTGGAGCGGCTGGACGTCAAACAGCAGCTGCTGCGCGACCTGGAGGACATCGTCGCGGACGACTGTCTGCTCGCCACGAACACCTCGTCCCTCTCCGTGACCGCGATCGGCGGGGCCCTCCGGCTGCCCGGCCGCTTCGTGGGCCTGCACTTCTTCAACCCCGCTCCGCTGCTGCCCCTGGTGGAGGTCGTCTCCGGCTCCGCCACCGACGTCACCGCGGCCACGCGCGCGTACGAGACCGCCCGCGCCTGGGGCAAGACCCCGGTCGCCTGCGCCGACACCCCCGGCTTCCTGGTCAATCGCATCGCGCGCCCCTTCTACGCGGAGGCGTTCGCCGTCCACGAGGACCAGGGCGCCGACCCGGCCACCATCGACGCCGTGCTGCGCGAGAGCGGCGGCTTCAAAATGGGCGCCTTCGAACTGACCGACCTCATCGGCCAGGACGTCAACGAGGCGGTGACGCGCTCCGTGTGGGAAGGCTTCTTCCAGGACGTGAAGTTCCGGCCCTCGCTGGCTCAGCGCCGTCTGGTCGAGGCGGGGCACCTCGGCCGCAAGTCGGGCCAGGGCTGGTACGCGTACGGGGAGGGCGAGGAGCGCCCCGAGCCGCACACGGCGGGGCCCGCCGAGAAGCCCGCCTATGTCGTCGCGGAAGGCGAACTCGGCCCCGCGCGCGAGCTGCTCACCCTCATCCGCGAGGCGGGCATCGAGGTGCGCGAGGAGGACGAGGACAACGGCACCCGCCTGGTGCTGCCCAGCGGCGGCCAGCTCGCCCTCGGGGACGGGCAGACGTCCATCGAGTACCGGGACGTCGTCTACTTCGACCTCGCCCTCGACTACCGGAGCGCCACCCGGATCGCGCTCGCCACCGCCCAGGACGCGAACCAGCGCACGATGAGCGAGGCCATCGGCCTCTTCCAGGCGCTCGGCAAGGACGTCAGCGTCATCGGCGACGTGCCCGGCATGATCGTCGCCCGCACCGTGGCCCGCATCATCGACCTGGCGCACGACGCCGTCGCCAAGGGCGTGGCCACCGAGGAGGACGTCGACACCGCTATGCGGCTCGGGGTCAACTACCCGCTGGGCCCCTTCGAATGGAGCCGCAAGCTGGGCAAGAACTGGGCGTACGCCCTCCTCGACGACCTGCATCTGCGCGATCCCTCGGGCCGCTACGCGCCGTCCCTCGCGCTCTACCGTCATTCGTACGCCCCGGAGAAGCGGGAGGGCTCCGCATGACCACCGCACGACGTGACAACGGCGCACGACGCGACACCTACACGCCCGACACCCTGCTCGCGGTCGCGGTCACCGTCTTCAACGAGCGCGGCTACGACGGCACGTCCATGGAGCACCTCTCCAAGGCGGCCGGCATCTCCAAGTCCTCGATCTACCACCACGTCGCGGGCAAGGAGGAGCTGTTGCGCCGCGCCGTGAGCCGCGCGCTCGACGGCCTCTTCGGCATCCTCGGCGAGGAGCACGCGCGCGTGGGGCGAGCGGTGGAACGCCTGGAGTACGTCACCCGGCGCATGGTCGAGGTCCTGACCTCCGAACTCCCCTACGTGACCCTCCTGCTGCGCGTGCGCGGCAACACCGACACCGAGCGATGGGCCATGGAGCGGCGCAGGGAGTTCGACCACCAGGTCGCCGAACTCTTGAAGGCGGCCGCCGCCGACGGGGACGTACGGAGCGACATACCGGTGCGCCTCGCCACGAGGCTCGTCTTCGGAATGATCAATTCCGTCGCGGAGTGGTACCGGCCCGACGGAGGTGGCCTGCGGGACCGTGAAGTGGCCGACGCGGTCGTGCAGTTGGTCTTCGGAGGACTGCGCAAGGAGGGGTGAACGGGCCGGGACGGTCCAGGGAGGTTCAGGCTGGCCCGGGGAGGGTCTACGGGTTGTCCGGCCCCAGGTCCTCCTCCTCGAAGACCAGCAGGGTCCGGGTGCTGAGCACCTCGGGAATGGCCTGGAGCTTGGTGAGGACCAGCTCCCGCAGCGCGCGGTTGTCCCGGGTGTGCACCAGGATCAGGACGTCGAAATCGCCGCTGACCAGCGCGATGTGCGCGGCTTCCGGCATGCGGCGCAACCGGTCGCGGACCGTGCGCCAGGAGTTCTGGACGATCTTCAGCGTGATGTACGCGGACGCGCCCTGCCCGGCTCTCTCGTGGTTGACGCGCGCGCCGAAACCACGGATCACGCCGTCCTCGATGAGGCGGTTGATGCGGGTGTACGCGTTCGCCCGTGACACATGGACACGCTCGGCGACGGAGCGTATCGACGCCCGTCCGTCCCTCTGGAGCATCTGGAGGATGTCGCGGTCGATGGCGTCCAGCGGCCGGGCGGTGGCGTCGGGACTCTCGGGATCCCGGCCACCGGAGCCGTCGGCCATTTGTTCAGATGCCATGCGCCCCCGCCTCCCTACCATGGACGTACTGCGTTCATCACAGGCTGTGGAGAACCGTTTGTCCACAGGCTGGAGGTGCCTGTAGCCAAAATGCGTCGGCGACCGAACAATCGGTAGGTGAGGCGCATCACACCGAAGCGCCCTCGAAGCCGCTCCCACGAGGAGGTGCTCATGACGGTCACGGAGCAGCGGGACGCCCACCGCGTCACCGCGCCGCCGCCCGCCTGGCAGCCCCGCACGGACCCCGCGCCGCTGCTGCCCGACGCGGCGCCCCACCGGGTCCTGGGCACCGGCGCGGCCGCCCAGGCCGACCCCGCGCTGTTGCGCCGGCTGTACGCGGAGGTGGTGCGCGGGCGCCGGTACAACGCGCAGGCGACCGCCCTCACCAAGCAGGGCCGCCTCGCCGTCTACCCCTCGACGACCGGCCAGGAGGCCGCCGAGGTCGCCGCGGCGCTCGTCCTGGAGGAGCGCGACTGGCTCTTTCCCAGCTACCGCGACACCCTCGCCGCCGTCGCCCGGGGCCTGGACCCGGTCCAGGCCCTGACCCTGCTGCGCGGCGACCGGCACACGGGGTACGACCCGCGCGAACACCGCATCGCGCCCCTGTGCACCCCCCTCGCGACCCAGTTGCCGCATGCCGTGGGCCTGGCGCACGCCGCACGCCTCAAGGGCGACGATGTGGTGGCCCTCGCCATGGTCGGCGACGGCGGGACGAGCGAGGGCGACTTCCACGAGGCGCTGAACTTCGCCGCCGTGTGGCAGGCACCCGTCGTCTTCCTCGTGCAGAACAACGGGTTCGCCATCTCCGTGCCGCTGTCCAAGCAGACCGCCGCCCCGTCCCTGGCCCACAAGGCCGTCGGGTACGGGATGCCGGGCCGCCTGGTCGACGGGAACGACGCGCTGGCGGTGCACGAGGTCCTCTCCGACGCCGTGACCCGCGCGCGCGGGGGCGGCGGTCCGACACTGATCGAGGCCGTCACGTACCGGCTGGACGCGCACACGAACGCGGACGACGCGACCCGCTACCGCAGCGACGCGGAGGTCGAGGCGTGGCGCGGACACGACCCGGTCCTGCTCCTGGAGCGGGAGCTGACGGAGCGCGGCCTGATCGACCGGGCCGGCATCCAGGCCGTGCGCGACGACGCCGAGACGATGGCGGCCGCCCTGCGCGAGCGCATGAACCAGGACCCGGAGCTCGACCCGATGGACCTGTTCACCCACGTATACGCCGAGCAGACACCCCAATTGCGGGAGCAGGCCGCACAGTTGCGGGCCGAACTCGACGCCGAGGCGGAGGCTGCCGCCTCCGCGGCGTCCGAGGGGGGCCTGTCGTGACCACTGTCGCCGATGTCGCCGAGAAGCCGGTGACGAGACCGGCCACCATGGCGCAGGCGCTCGGGCGCGCGCTGCGGGACGCCATGGCCGAGGACCCGGCGGTGCACGTCATGGGGGAGGACGTGGGCACGCTCGGCGGCGTCTTCCGCGTCACCGACGGGCTCGCCAAGGAGTTCGGCGAGGACCGCTGCACGGACACGCCGCTCGCGGAGGCCGGCATCCTCGGCACCGCCGTCGGCATGGCCATGTACGGGTTGCGGCCGGTCGTGGAGATGCAGTTCGACGCGTTCGCGTACCCCGCCTTCGAACAGCTGATCTCGCATGTCGCGCGGATGCGGAACCGTACGCGGGGAGCCATGCCGCTGCCCATCACCGTACGAGTGCCCTACGGGGGCGGCATCGGCGGCGTGGAGCACCACAGTGACTCCTCCGAGGCGTACTACATGGCGACGCCGGGCCTGACCGTCGTCACGCCCGCCACCGTCGCGGACGCGTACGGGCTGCTGCGGCAGTCGATCGCCTCCGACGACCCGGTGGTCTTCCTGGAGCCCAAGCGGCTCTACTGGGCGAAGGACGCCTGGAACCCCGAGCGGCCTGCGGACGTCGAGCCGATAGGCACGGCAGTGGTCCGCCGCCCCGGGACCAGCGCCACGCTCCTCACGTACGGACCGTCCGTGCCCGTCTGCCTGGAGGCGGCCGAGGCGGCCCGCGCGGAGGGCTGGGACCTCGAAGTGGTCGACCTGCGCTCGCTGGTGCCGTTCGACGACGCGACGGTCGCCGCGTCGGTACGCCGCACCGGGCGCGCGGTGGTCGTGCACGAGTCGGGCGGCTTCGGCGGGCCCGGCGGGGAGATCGCCGCGCGCGTGAGCGAGCGCTGCTTCCACCACCTGGCGGCGCCGGTGCTGCGCGTGGCCGGGTTCGACATCCCGTACCCGCCGCCGATGCTGGAACGGCACCATCTCCCCGGCGTGGACCGGGTGCTGGACGCGGTCGCACGGCTCCAGTGGGATCAGTGAGGGGATCGGGCTGATGGCGCAGGTTCTGGAGTTCAAGCTGCCGGACCTCGGGGAGGGGCTCACCGAGGCGGAGATCGTACGGTGGCTGGTCGCGGTCGGTGACGTGGTCGCCGTCGACCAGCCCGTCGTCGAGGTGGAGACCGCCAAGGCGATGGTCGAGGTGCCGTGCCCCTACGGCGGCGTGGTCACGGCCCGTTTCGGCGACGAGGGGACCGAAATGCCTGTCGGCGCACCTCTGTTGACGGTCGCTGTCGGCGCCGCGCAGACCCCGCCCGGGGATACGGCGCCTGACCGGTCCGCGGCCCCGAAGCCGGAGGGCTCGGGGAACGTGCTGGTGGGGTACGGGACCGCGGCCGCACCGGCTCGCCGTCGGCGGGTGCGGGTCGGTTCCGGAGGGGACGGGGGTGGCAGCCCGGCGCGCGCGGGCTCGGGGACAGCGGGCTCCGGACCGACGGCCTCGGAAACGGCGGCCTCGGGGACATCGGGCTCAGGATCGACGGGCCCGGGATCGGCGGCCACCGGGACAGCGGGTTCGGCCCTCGACCCGGCGCCTCGGCACCCCGCGCCCGCGGCACACCCCGTATCCGCGGCACAGCCCGCGCCCGTGACGCACTCTTCCCTTGCTCGTGCCGTCTCCGCGCCGACCGTGCCGTCCGCTCCGACCGCGCTGCGGGACGTGGGTTCCGGCCCCGTACCCGTCATCTCCCCGATCGTCCGCAAGCTCGCGCGTGAATGCGGGCTCGATCTGCGGGAGGTGGCCGGGTCCGGGCCCGAGGGCCTCATCCTCAGGTCGGACGTGGAACGTGCCATGGCAGCCCGGGCCGAGGCGGTCGTCGTCCCGCAGGCGGCGCAGAGCACGGAGGCCCCCGCCCCGCAGGGCCACCGCACGCCCTTGCGCGGCATTCGTGGTGCCGTCGCCGACAAGCTCTCCCGCAGCCGTCGGGAGATACCCGACGCGACGTGCTGGGTGGACGCCGACGCCACGGAACTCATGCACGCGCGCGTGGCGATGAACTCCGCGACCGGCCCGTCGGCCGGGCCGAAGATCTCCGTCCTGGCGTTGCTCGCCCGTATCTGCACGGCCGCTCTCGCCCGTTACCCGGAGCTCAACGCGACGGTGGACATGGAGCGCCGGGAGATCGTGCGGCTCGACGAGGTACACCTCGGTTTCGCCGCGCAGACCGAGCGCGGGCTCGTCGTGCCGGTGGTCAGGGACGCGCACGCGCGCGGGGCGGAGTCGCTGAGCGCGGAGTTCGGCAGGCTCACCGAGGCGGCGCGGGCCGGAACCCTGACGCCCGGGGAACTCACCGGCGGCACCTTCACGTTGAACAACTACGGGGTGTTCGGGGTCGACGGATCCACGCCGATCATCAACCACCCCGAGGCGGCCATGCTCGGCGTCGGCCGGATCGTCCCCAAGCCCTGGGTGCACGAGGGGGAGTTGGCGGTCCGCCAAGTGGTCCAGTTGTCGCTCACCTTCGACCACCGGGTCTGCGACGGTGGCACGGCGGGTGGTTTCCTGCGCCATGTCGCCGACTGTGTGGAGCAGCCGGCGTTGCTGTTGCGCACCCTCTGACCGACCCGGGCGTACGCCCCGGTCACCGGATCAGCCACCCCGGGTCCCGCGCCGCGGGGGTGGCAATGATCGCCCGTACGCCCATACTCGGGGCATGACCGAAGCCGCCGACCCCGTCCACGTCGGCTCCGCGCACGAGGAACCCGCGCACGACGGCCCCGCGTACGACGCCGTCGTCCTCGCCGGGGGCGCCGCGCGGCGGCTCGGCGGGGTGGACAAGCCCGGGGTACGGGTCGGCGGCCGCGCGCTGCTCGACCGGGTTCTCGCGGCCTGCGCCGGGGCCCGCGCCACCGTGGTGGTCGCCGAACCGCGGCCGACGGCCCGCCCCGTCACCTGGGCGCGCGAGGAACCGACGGGCGGCGGCCCCCTCGCCGCCCTGGACGCGGGCATCACGGCCCTGGACTCCCTGGATGCCCTGGACTGCATGGATGCCTTGGACGCCCTGGACGTGGAGGGCGACGCCGAGGACGGGTACGTCGTCGTACTCTCCGCCGACCTGCCGTTCCTCGGGCAGCACACCGTTCCCCTGCTGCTCGACTCCCTCACCGGCCCGCACGGCACCACTGGCCCGCGCAGCACCATTGGCCCGCAGGGCACCACTGGCCCGCACAGCACCACCGGCCCGCACGCCACGCCCGGAGCCGATGCCGCGCCCGGTACCGAGAACATGCCCGGCACTGACGCCACGCCCGGCACTGACGCCACGCTCGGCACCCACGCCACGCCCGGCACCGAGAACACGCCCGGCACCCGACACGGCGCCGACGGTGTGCTGCTCACCGACGGCGACGGGCGCGATCAACCCCTCGTCGCCGTGTACCGCGGAGCCGCCCTGCGCCGGGGCCTGGCCGCGCTGCGCGCCGAGCACGGGGCGCTCACGGGTCTGCCCCTGCGGCGGCTCGTCCGGAACCTGGAACTCGCCCGTATCACCGACCCCGTCGCGTCCTTCGACTGCGACACCTGGGACGACATCGCCGTCGCCCGGTCACGCATCAGGGAGCATGGTCACGTGTTGGATGAATGGATTTCCGCAGCCAAGGACGAACTGGGCCTCGACCTGGACGTCGACACCGGCGTCCTGCTCGACCTCGCCCGCGACGCGGCGCACGGGGTCGCGCGCCCCGCGGCGCCGCTGACGACGTTCCTCGTCGGATACGCGGCGGCGCAGGCGGGCGGCGGCCCCGAAGCGGTGGCGGCAGCCGCGGCGAAGGCCGCGGCCCTCGCCGACCGGTGGGCCAGGGAAGCCGAGTCCGCGTCGGAGCTGGGAGCCCCGACCACGTCGGAGCCGGAAGCCGAGACGGTGTCGGAGCCGGAAACCCCGACCACGTCGGAGCCGGGCGGCGCCGCGCCGGACGCGGGACGAGACGCGCAATGAGCGGCCCCGACGGGCGGGCGGCGCAGGCCGACCCCTTGGACGGCGACGTCGACCAGGCGCTCGCCCTGGCCAACGACAACAGGGGCGGCCCCCGGACCGGCAGTGGTGTCCCCGCCAGTACCCCCGCCCAGGCCACCGCCCCCACCGGCCCCCGGCAGCCCCCGGCAACCCGTCGCCCCGCCCCCGCCCCGGGTCCGGCGGCCGATCCCGCCCAGGGCCCGGCCGCCGCCACCGAGCACCACCGGGCGACGGCCTGGCCCGCCGCCCGCCGCGTCGCCCACGAGGCGGGCCGCCGCGCCGCGCAGCACCGGGCCGACGCCGCCGAGACCCCCGACACCGCGCCGGACGCGCAACTGCCGTTCCCGGACGCCCTGTTGTCGGACCTGGAGGCCGAAAGTGCCCGGCTGCTTCCGCGCGGCGCCGTCCGCGTCCCCCTCGACCAGGCACTCGGCCTCGTACTCGCCGCTCCACTGACCGCCCTCACCGACCTGCCCTCCTTCGACACGTCCGCGATGGACGGCTGGGTCGTGGCGGGCCCGGGCCCGTGGACCGTACGGGACGAGGGGATCCTCGCCGGGCACGCGCAGCCGGCGTCGCTGGCCGACGGCGAGGCCGCGACGGTCGCGACCGGCGCGCGCATCCCCGCCGACACCACCGCGGTGATCCGCAGCGAGCACGGGCGCACCGACGACAAGGGCCAGTTGCACGCGCTGCGCCACGTCACGCACGGTCAGGACATTCGGCAGCGCGGCCAGGAGTGCCGCAGCGGCGACCTGTTGCTGCCCGCGGGCGGATCGGTCACCCCCGCGGTCCTCGGTCTCGCGGCCGCGGCGGGCTACGACGAGCTGGTGACCTTCCCCCGCCCGCGCGCCGAAGTTCTCGTGCTGGGCGATGAGTTGCTGGCCTCGGGCCTTCCCCGTGACGGTCTCATCCGTGACGCGCTGGGCCCGATGCTGCCGCACTGGCTGCGCGCGCTCGGCGTCGAGGTGATCGCCGTCCGCAGGATCGGTGACGACCCGAAGGCCACCCTCAAGGCCGTCCGCGGATCCAAGGCGGACCTCGTCGTGACCACCGGCGGCACGGCGTCGGGCCCCGTCGACCACGTCCACCCCACCTTGCGCGCCCTCGACGCCGAACTGCTCGTGGACGGCGTCGCGGTGCGCCCCGGCCACCCGATGCTGCTGGCCCGCCTCAAGGCCGGCCAGTATCTGGTCGGCCTGCCCGGCAACCCGCTGGCCGCCGTCTCCGGGCTGCTCACGCTCGCCGAGCCGCTGCTGCGGGCGCTCGCGGGCCGGGCCGAGGGCGTGGTTCCGTACGGCGCTCCCCTGCACAGCTCCGTCCAGGGCCACCCGCACGACACCCGGCTCGTCCCCGTCGTGCTGCGCCAGGACAGCGGCAGCGGGCACGACCGGGCCGTGCCGCTGCACTACAACGGCCCGGCCATGCTGCGCGGCATCGCCGCCGCCGACGGGCTCGCGGTCGTGCCGCCCGGCGGTGCCCAGGAGGGGCAGGAGGTCGAGATCCTCGATCTGCCCTGGTCCTGGGGGCCGGCGGGCGGCGGCGCCCTCGGTGCCCCCACCGGGCCCCTGAAGACGTCGGGTCACGCGCCGCAGAGCCGTAAGGAACAGAACCGCGAGAGCCATATGCCCCGGCACCCCGGGCACGCGGCGCAGGACCGTATGCGGAACGCCCCGGGCCGCAACTCACCGGGCGACGAAGGGTGTTTCACGTGAAACTGGCCGGCCATGACGCCATGGCGCGCCAAGCGGACGAGAAGACGATGACGTACCGGGTGAAACTGCCCCGGCGCATCGTCGAGCGTCCGCTGCGCCAGGTCGCCCGCCGGGTCCTGATGGCCCTCGCGGTGCTCGTCCTCACCGCGCTCCTCGTGTGGTTCGACCGCACTGGTTACAACGACAACTCGGACGGCGGCGTCGATCTTCTCGACGCCTTCTACTACGCGACCGTCACTCTCTCCACCACGGGCTACGGCGACATCACGCCGGTCAGTGACGGGGCGCGGCTCATCAACATCTTCCTCATCACGCCGCTGCGTGTGCTCTTCCTGATCATCCTGGTCGGCACCACGCTCGAAGTCCTCACCGAACGGACCCGGGAGGAATGGCGCCTGAACCGCTGGAGGTCCAACTTGCGTGACCACACTGTCGTCATCGGCTTCGGCACCAAGGGCCGCAGCGCGGTGGAGACCGTCTGTGCGACCGGTCTGAAGCCCGAACAGGTCGTGGTGGTCGACCCCAGCAGCAAGGTCATCGAGGCGGCGAACAGCCTCGGGTACGCGGGTGTCATAGGCGATGCGACCCGCAGCGACGTCCTGTGGCGGGCCGAGGTGCAGCGGGCCCGGAAGATCATCATTGCCACCCAGCGCGATGACACCGCCGTCCTGGTGACGCTCACCGCGCGGCAGCTCAACCGCGGCGCGAAGATCGTCGCCGCCGTGCGCGAGGAGGAGAACGCACAGCTGCTGCGCCAGTCCGGCGCCGATGCCGTGATCACCAGCGCCAGTGCGGCGGGCCGGCTGCTCGGCCTGTCGGTGCTCAGTCCGCACGCGGGCATGGTCCTGGAGGACCTCATCCAGAAGGGCAGCGGCCTCGATCTCGTCGAGCGCCCGGTGATAAAGGCCGAGGTGGGTCTGAAGCCGAAGGAGACGGAGGACCTGGTCGTCAGCGTCGTACGCGGACATCGCGTGCTCGGCTACGACGACAAGGCGATCGGGGCGCTCCAGCTGACCGACCGGCTCATCACCATCGTGCGGGTCACCCCGACGACGCAGGTCGCTCCGGACTCGAAACCGCTGCCGCGGGACTGAACCCGGACAAAGGCAGATACGGGAGTAGCCTCGCCGCCATGTATGCGATCACGATCCCGGAACCCGGTGGCCCCGAGGCGCTCGTCTGGACGGAGGTCCCCGACCCCGTACCCGGTGAGGGCGAAGTCCTCGTCGAGGTGGTCTCCAGCGCCGTCAACCGCGCCGACCTGATGCAGCGCCAGGGCTTCTACAGCCCGCCGCCCGGCAGCTCGCCCTACCCCGGTCTGGAGTGCGCGGGCCGGATCGTCGAGGTCGGCTCCGGGGTGGCGGGCTGGTCCGTCGGGGACGAGGTGTGCGCGCTGCTCGTGGGCGGCGGGTACGCGGAGAAGGTCGTCGTCCCGGCCGGGCAGCTGTTGCCGGTGCCGAAGGGGATCGGCCTGGTCAAGGCCGCCGCGCTGCCCGAGGTGACCTGCACGGTGTGGTCGAACGTCTTCATGATCGCCCACCTGCGTCCGGGCGAGACGTTCCTCGTGCACGGCGGCTCCAGCGGCATCGGCACCATGGCGATCCAGCTCGCGAAGTCCGTCGGCGCGAAGGTCGCCGTCACCGCGGGCTCCCAGGAGAAGCTCGACTTCTGCACCGGGCTCGGCGCGGACATCCTGATCAACTACCGCGAGCAGGACTTCGTCGAGGAGATCAAGGCGGCCACGGACGGCGCGGGCGCCGACGTCATCCTCGACAACATGGGCGCCAAGTACCTGAACCGCAACGTCGACGCCCTCGCCGTCAACGGCCGCCTCGCCATCATCGGCATGCAGGGCGGGGTCAAGGGCGAGCTGAACATCGGTACGTTGCTCGGCAAGCGCGGAGCCATCACCGCCACCACGCTGCGGGCCCGCCCGCTCGCGGAGAAGGCGGCGGTCGTGGCGGCGGTACGGGAGCACGTCTGGCCGCTGATCGAGGGCGGGCACGTGCGCCCCGTCGTGGACCAGGAGCTGCCGATGAGCGACGCCGCGCAGGGCCATCGGGTCCTGGAGGAGAGCGGCCACATCGGCAAGGTGCTGCTCACCCGAGAGTAGGTCGCGACGGCGGGCCCCGCGGCAGGTCGCAGAGCCGGGGGCCCCGCCCGCCCCCGGGCCTACCGGCGCAGGCGCAGGGCCAGAAAGCCGATGCCGAGGCCGGTCAGGAGCAGCCCGGCGCCCAGCGGCACCACGCTCACCAGGGACTCCGTCCCGCCCGTCGCCGTGGGCCTCCGCGCGGCGGCGGGCCGTTCGGGGCGCGGGTTCGGCGGCGTGGAGGCGGACGGTTCGCTCCGTGGCGGCAGCGGGAAGCCGGGGTCGTCGAAGGTGGGGACGGGCAGCGGGCGCCCCGGCGGGGTCCGTCCCACGCCTGCCCTGCTGCCGGCGAGCGAGCCGTGCGGGGAGGGCTCGGTGGCGTAGGCCGTGGGGAGCGGGACGAGCGGGCAGACCACGCCGAGCAGTCCGAACAGGCCGACCAGCACGAACAGGCCGACCAGCCTGGGCAGGCCGCTCACGGACAGGCCCCCCAGAAGCCGCCCCGGCCCCCGAAACCCCCGCACCCGCACTCGCACCCGCACGTCCCGAAACCCCGGCACCCGCACGTCCCGAAATCTCCGCACACGCACATCCCCGGGTCCTCGCGCATGCACCCTCCGCGGCCCCCGCACACTCACCTCCCGGGGCCCTCGCACGCCCGTCCCCTCCATGCCCGTCCCCTTCCGCTTCGGCGCGGCTTTCGCTCGGCGCCTTCGCCCAAGCCTCACATAGCTGGGCAGAACGGGCACTCCGGGTGGTGGTTGCGGCCCGGCACGGTGGATCAGTCCACAAGGGGGGCACCACCGAGGTGTGACAGTTCCGTGCGAGAGAATGGCGGCATGGAGATGCCGAGGAACGAACGGTCGCCGGAGAACCCCCAGATCCTGGTCGTGGGACAGGACGGAATGGCTCTGGGTGGCGGCGGAGACGACGAAGCCCGCGAGGTCCCGGTGACGGAGATGGTGGAACAGCCCGCCAAGGTGATGCGTATCGGCAGCATGATCAAGCAGCTGCTGGAAGAAGTGCGTGCGGCTCCCCTGGACGAGGCGAGCCGGCAGCGGCTCAAGGAGATCCACGCCAGCTCGGTCAAGGAGCTCGAGGACGGGCTCGCGCCCGAACTCGTCGAGGAGCTGGAGCGGATCTCCCTGCCCTTCACCGAGGAGACGACGCCGAGCGACGCGGAACTGCGGATCGCGCAGGCCCAGTTGGTGGGCTGGCTGGAGGGCCTCTTCCACGGGATCCAGACGACGCTGTTCGCCCAGCAGATGGCGGCCCGCGCCCAGCTGGAGCAGATGCGCCGCGCGCTGCCGCCGGGTGTCGGCGGTGACGACGAGGACGAGGACCCGCGGACGATGGGCCGCTCGGGCGGCCCGTACCTGTAGGACGGTGCACCTGTAGGACCTTTAGGACCTTTAGGCCCTGTAGGACCTGTAGGACGGTGCGAGAAGGGGCCCGCCGGTGTACCGGCGGGCCCCTTCCGGTGACGCGGTCACCCGGCGGAACCCCGGCACCGACCACGCCTGGTCATGGCACCGGAGCGGGCCCCGTCCCCGGGGTCACTGCACGGGATCGCCCGTCGAGACGTTCAGCTGGATCTGCGGCATGTTCTGCGGATCCACCTCGGTACCGGCGGCGGGGAACTGGTCGAGGACGGTCCCCTCGCCCCACGTGTTGTCGTCGACCTTCTTGATCTTCCGCGTCCACCCCGCGGCCCGGAAGCAGGCGCTCACCGAGTCGATGTTCTTCAGGTAGAAGTCCGGGACCTTGATCTTGTTCTCGTCGTCCGAGCCGTTGTAGGGCTCCGTGCACTCGTCCGGCTCGATCGTCTTCGTCAGATCCGGCCCCTTGTGCCCGGCGACCGCGGACGCGGACGGCTTGTCCGAACCTTCGGGCTTGTCGTCGTCGCCGTTCAGCGTCAGGGCCGTGACCAGACCGCCGATGGCGATGAGCGCGACGACGATCGAGGCGATGACCACCGCCTTGTTGCGGCCCCCGCCGCCCGGACGCTGCGCGCTCGCCGCGGGCTGCGGCCCGATGTTGTACGGCGGCGGGGTCTGCCCGCCCTGCTGCGCGTACGGGGACGCGGGCGGCGGGGTCCGGTAGCCGCCCTGCATGTTCTGCTGCTGCGGATAGCCGTACCCGGCCTGCGGCTGCGGGGTCGCGGGGCCGTACGGGCCCGGCTGGTACGGGCTGTGGACGGGCCCGGTCGGGGCAGGCGCCCCGCTCTGGTCGACCGGCGGGAAGACGGCCGAGCCGACGCCCGCGCCGCTCGCCGTCCGGGCGCCCGGCACGATGCTCGGCGCCGTCGACGGAGCCGAGGCGAGCGACTGGGCCACGCGCAGGCACTCGTCGCGCATCGCCTCCGCGCTCGGGAAGCGCTCGTTCGGGTTCTTCTTCAGCGCGCGGGCGACCAGCGCGTCGATGGCGGGCGGCAGCGCCCGGTTGATGGAGGACGGGGCGACCGGCTCCTCCTGGACGTGCGCGTACGCGATGGCCAGCGGCGAGTCCGCCTCGAACGGCAACCGCCCGGTGGTCAGTTGGAAGAGCATGATGCCGACCGAGTACAGGTCGGAGCGGGCGTCCACGCCGCGGCCCAGGGCCTGCTCGGGCGAGAGGTACTGCGGGGTGCCGACGACCATGCCGGTCTGCGTCATCGACGTGACGCCGGACTGCATGGCGCGGGCGATGCCGAAGTCCATGACCTTGACGACGTTCCGCTTCGTCATCATCACGTTGCCCGGCTTGATGTCGCGGTGCACCAGGCCCATCTCGTGGCTGATCTCCAGCGCGGCGAGCACATCGGCCGTGATCTTCAGAGCCTTGTCGGCGGGCATGGCGCCGTACTGCCGCACGTCCTGGTCGAGCACGGAGCCGAGCGGGAGGCCCTCGACATACTCCATGACGATGTAGGGGGTGATGACCCCGCCGAGGTCGTCCTCGCCGGAGTCGAAGACCGAGACGATGTTCGTGTGCGTGAGCTTGGCCACGGACATGGCCTCGCGCTGGAAGCGCTGGCGGAAGGCGTCCTCGCGGCCGAGTTCCGTGTGCAAAGTCTTGATGGCGACGGCGCGGTCGAGCCGGGTGTCGTGTGCGAGGTGCACGGAAGCCATGCCGCCCTGGCCGAGCAGGTCACGCAGTTGATACCGGCCGCCCGCCACGGAACTTCCCGCGTACCGACCGCCGGCGCCGCCGTCTTGGCTCATTTCCACGTCCCCCATAGCGCCCCGCGTCGGCGCGGCCGGTGATCGAATTCAGCTATTCCCGGCCAAGTCTGCCCGAGGGCACGGGCACGTCAAGCGCGATGCCCGTTCCGTGACCGTACGGGCGGGAAGAGTCGCGCAAGCGTTACAGGAAATGTTCATGGACCAGGTGCGAGAATTGCGCGTCCGATTTGCAGGGCCCGCACGGCAACGGGTTTGATGTCCGGTCCATCTCGGAACGGAGCCGCGGCCGAAGCCTGTAGCGTGGCCCGACGGAGACCGTATTTCACCACCGCGCGTACTCCGACGCAGGGTTCCGGCGGCAACGGCAGCACGGACAGAAACGACGGCGAGGACTGATGGCACAGCAGCAGCGCGCTCAGGGCCCGTCCGACCCCGAGGCGACTGGCGGCGGTATGTCAGATGCGCCGGAGCTGTGGGGTAACGGCGGGCTCGTCGGCGACGGCCGGTACCGGCTGACGCACAGACTCGGCCGGGGCGGCATGGCCGAGGTGTTCGCAGCCGAGGACGTGCGCCTCGGGCGCACCGTCGCAGTCAAGCTGCTCCGCTCCGACCTTGCCGAGGACCCGGTCTCCAAGGCCCGCTTCACGCGCGAGGCGCAGTCGGTCGCGGGCCTCAACCACCACGCTGTCGTCGCGGTCTACGACTCCGGCGAGGACTACGTGAACGGCTCCACCGTTCCGTACATCGTCATGGAGCTCGTCGAGGGCCGCACCATCCGCGACCTCCTCCTCAACGCGGAGGCGCCGGGCCCCGAGCAGGCCCTGATCATCGTCTCCGGTGTGCTGGAGGCGCTCGCCTACTCGCACCAGCACGGCATCGTGCACCGCGACATCAAGCCCGCCAACGTGATCATCACCCACTCCGGCGCGGTGAAGGTGATGGACTTCGGCATCGCCCGCGCCCTGCACGGCGCGCAGTCCACGATGACGCAGACCGGCATGGTCATGGGCACGCCCCAGTACCTGTCGCCCGAGCAGGCCCTCGGCAAGGCCGTCGACCACCGCTCCGACCTGTACGCGACCGGCTGCCTGCTCTACGAACTCCTCGCGCTGCGGCCCCCCTTCACCGGTGAGACGCCGCTGTCCGTCGTCTACCAGCACGTCCAGGACATCCCCGTGCCGCCCTCCGAGGTCTCGGACGCGACGCCGCCGGAGCTGGACGGCCTCGTCATGCGCTCGCTGGCCAAGGACCCCGACGACCGGTTCCAGACGGCCGAGGAGATGCGCGGCCTCGTCCAGTACGGCCTCTCGATGCTCTACGAGCAGGGCGGCCACACCGGCACCTGGAACACCGGCCCTGTCGACGCCCTGCACGAGGGCGGCAGCACCCCGGCGATGGGTCTGGCCGGCACCACCGCGCTGCCGCACCCGGGCGACCAGGGCACGGCCGCACAGCCGATGCTGCGCCCGCCGGGCGGTGACGACGGCGGCTTCGACGGCCGCGGGAACAGCTCGGGCCGCGGCAAGCTGTGGATCTTCGCCGTGCTCGCGGTCATCGCGATCGCGGTGGGCGTCGCTCTGGCGCTGAACGCGAGCAACGGTTCGGGCGGCGGGGGCGGCACCACGCAGTCCCCGACCACCAGCAAGTCCGCGAAGTCGGACGAGCCGAGCAAGTCGGCCGACGACGAGGCGACCAAGGACGAGACGCAGGACCCGGGCGACGGCTCGGGCGGCCAGGGCGACTACACGCCGTCCTACCGGCCGACCGCCGGCAATCAGACGCCGACGCAGTCGCAGACGAACCAGCCGACGCAGCCCTCCGACGAGCCGACGGACCAGAACACGCCCACGCAGTCCCAGCCGCAGTCCCCGCCCCCGTCGCCCACCCCGACGGGCGACGACGGCGACGACACGACCGGCGGCGTGACCGACGGCGGCACCGGCGTCGTGGCCGGCACCGACGGCGGCAACAACTGACCTGAAGGGTCCGAGGGCGCTGGACCGGCCTTCGAGGCGGCTTGAAGCTTGGCAAAGGACGCGTGAGGGCGGCTCGGGACAACCCGAGCCGCCCTCAGCCGCTCCGGAGAGCTGGCAGCCGCGCGTCTAGAAGCGCCGCACCCGCGCGCGGGGTGTGTTCCGGGCGGCCGAGCCGCCGCGCAGTTCGTGCACCGTCACGAACTGCGGGTCCACGCGGAGGTACACCGGGTCGAAGAGTTCGTCGTCCGCGAAGTGTGGGGCGGGCCCGAAAAGTTCCAGTTCGGCGGTGGTGGGCTCGACCAGGGCGCAGGTGCCGACGCACTGCACCGACCACTGCCCCGGGCCGTCGGCGGCGCCGGGCGCCTGGCTGCCCAGATTGTCCGCCCCGTACGCGACCACGCCGCCGACGCAGGCCAGGTGGTAGCCGTAGCCCCGGTGCAGACGCAGCAGGAGCCGCCCGCTCACCACGATGTGGCGGGCGACGGCGAGGAAGGGCAGGGCGCGCATGCTGGTCGCCACCCGGCCGTGGTGCACACGGGCGAGCAGCTCGAAGCCGCGCTCGACATCCTGCGGCTGCGTCTCGGAGGGCATGTCACCACTGTGCGACGCCGACGGGGCGCCGGAGAAGGGGCTCCCGCCCCCTGCACGAGGGACGTAGGTCCCTTGCGCGCGCGTACGGACCTGCCGCGGCGGGGCGGACGGTGTCAGCAGTGCTGCCAGCGGGCCTGCCAGGACTGGCGTTACTGCCAGGACCGTCAGTACTGCCAGGACTGTCAGTGCTGTTTCTGGGCCTGCATGCGCGCCACATAGGCCGCGGCCTGCGAGCGGCGCTCCATGCCGAGCTTGGACAGGAGGCTGGAGACATAGTTCTTGATCGTCTTCTCGGCGAGGTGGAGGCGCTCGCCGATCACGCGATTGGTCAGGCCCTCGCCGATCAGATCGAGGATCTTGCGCTCCTGGTCGGTGAGGCCCGCGAGCCGGTCGTCGTCCTTGCTGCGGCCGCCGTCGCGCAGCCGCTCCAGGACCCGGGCGGTGGCCACCGGGTCGAGCAGCGAGCGCCCCGCCGCCACGTCACGGACGGCGGTGAGCAGCTCGGCGCCCCGGATGGCCTTGAGCACATAACCGGACGCACCGGCCATGATCGCGTCGAAGAGGGCCTCGTCGTCGGAGAACGAGGTCAGCATCAGGCACCGGATCGACTCGTCCTGGGAGCGGATCTCGCGGCACACCTCGACGCCGCTGCCGTCGGGCAGGCGTACGTCGAGCACGGCGACATCGGGCCTGGTCGCGGGGATGCGGACCAGCGCGTCGGCGGCCGTGCCGGCCTCGCCGACCACTTCGATGTCGGCCTCCATCGAGAGCAGCTCATGGACGCCGCGGCGCACCACCTCGTGGTCATCGAGGAGAAATACCGTAATTTTTCCGTCTTCGCGCACGGATTCAGTCTCACACACCAGCTCTTCCCGCGCCCCGGGTGACCGGGATAACGTGCCGGTGTTCCGGCCTCCTGCCAGGCTGTGATCCAGGGCTCAGACCACGGCTGTGACCTGCGGCGCTTCGTCGTTCTCGCGGTTACTAGGAGTTCCAACCATCAAGGTACTTGGAAATCCAAGCAAAATCGCAGGTCAGATGGGGTTTCGCAGATGTGTGTCGCACTGGGTAACGTGCTGGGTGAAGGGTGCTTGCCGGAGCACAGGTTCTTTTCGTTCTTTCTAGTCACGCCTGAATTCGGCTCCACCGCACCCACCCCGTGCGTGGACGGATCAGGCGAGCCGAGCCGACTGGCCATCCGGCAATCCCGGGGGCCGGACCGACGGAGGAGCACACGTGACCGTAGACAGTGCTGACAGCACTGCCGCCGCGCAGAAGGCACAGCCGCAGCGCAAGCGGGCCGCCGCGAAGAAGGCCCCGAGGAAATCCCCCGGCAAGGCCGCCGCCCCGGCCCGGACCGAGCTGGTCCAGCTGCTGACCCCGGAGGGCAAGCGGGTCAAGAACGCGCAGACCGCGGTGTACGACGCTTACGTCGACGCGATCACCGACGACGAGCTGCGCGCCCTGTACCGCGACATGGTCCTCACCCGCCGCTTCGACGCCGAGGCCACCGCCCTCCAGCGCCAGGGCGAGCTGGGCCTGTGGGCGTCGCTGCTCGGCCAGGAGGCCGCCCAGATCGGCTCGGGGCGGGCCACCCGCGAGGACGACTACGTCTTCCCGACCTACCGCGAGCACGGCGTCGCCTGGTGCCGCGGGGTCGATCCGACCAATCTGCTCGGCATGTTCCGCGGCGTGAACCACGGCGGCTGGGACCCGAACAGCAACAACTTCCACCTGTACACGATCGTCATCGGCTCCCAGACGCTGCACGCCACGGGCTACGCCATGGGCATCGCGAAGGACGGCGCGGACTCGGCGGTCGTCGCCTACTTCGGCGACGGCGCCTCCAGCCAGGGCGACGTCCTGGAAGCGTTCAACTTCGGCGCGGTGTACAACGCGCCCGTGGTGTTCTTCTGCCAGAACAACCAGTGGGCGATCTCCGAGCCGACCGAGCGCCAGATGCGGGTGCCGCTGTACCAGCGCGCGCAGGGCTTCGGCTTCCCCGGCGTCCGGGTCGACGGCAACGACGTGCTGGCCTGTCTCGCCGTGACCCGGTGGGCCCTGCAGCGGGCGCGCGACGGCGAAGGCCCGACCCTGGTCGAGGCGTTCACGTACCGGATGGGCGCGCACACCACCTCCGACGACCCGTCGAAGTACCGGGCCGACGAGGAGCGCGTCGCGTGGGAGGCGAAGGACCCGATCCTGCGCCTGCGCACATACCTGGAGTCCGAAACCGACACGGATGAGGGATTTTTCGCGGAACTCGACGCCGAGAGCGAGGCGTTGGGAAAGCGAGTGCGTGATGTCGTACGGGCCATGCCGGACCCGGGCCACTTGGCGATCTTCGAGAACGTGTACGCGGACGGGCACGCGCTCGTCGACGAGGAGCGCGCGCAGTTCGTCGCCTACCAGGCGTCGTTCGCCGACGAAGCGGCTGGGGAGGCCTGAGGTCATGGCGGTACAGAAACTTCCGATCGCCAAGGCGATCAACGAGTCGCTGCGCACGGCGCTGGAGAACGACCCGAAGGTCCTCGTCATGGGCGAGGACGTCGGCGTGCTCGGCGGTGTCTTCCGGGTGACGGACGGCCTGCTGAAGGACTTCGGCGAGGAGCGGATCATCGACACCCCGCTCGCCGAGTCCGGCATCGTCGGCACCGCGATCGGCCTCGCGCTGCGCGGCTACCGCCCGGTCGTGGAGATCCAGTTCGACGGCTTCGTCTTTCCCGCGTACGACCAGATCGTCACGCAGCTCGCGAAGATGCACGCCCGCGCGCTCGGCAAGGTCAAGACACCGGTCGTCATCCGCATCCCGTACGGCGGCGGCATCGGCGCGGTCGAGCACCACAGCGAGTCGCCCGAGGCGCTGTTCGCGCACGTGTCGGGGCTCAAGGTGGTCTCCCCCTCGAACTCGTCCGACGCGTACTGGATGCTCCAGCAGGCCATCCAGAGCGACGACCCGGTGATCTTCTTCGAGCCGAAGCGGCGCTACTGGGACAAGGGCGAGGTCGACACGGAGGCCGTCCCCGGCGATCTGCACAAGGCCGTCGTGGCGCGGGAGGGCACCGATCTGACGCTCGTCGGGTACGGGCCGATGGTGAAGGTCTGCCTGGAGGCCGCGGCCGCCGCCGCGGAGGAGGGCAAGTCGCTGGAGGTGCTCGACCTGCGGTCGATCTCGCCGATGGACTTCGACGCCGTACAGAAGTCGGTGGAGAAGACGCGGCACCTGGTCGTCGCGCACGAGGCGCCCGTCTTCCTCGGGTCCGGTGCCGAGCTGGCCGCGCGGATCACCGAGCGGTGCTTCTACCACCTGGAGGCGCCCGTGCTGCGGGTCGGCGGGTACCACGCGCCGTATCCGCCGGCGCGGCTGGAGGACGAGTACCTGCCGGGTCTTGACCGGGTGCTCGACGCCGTCGACCGTTCGCTGGCGTACTGAGGAGGCTGAGAGTCATGGCGCGCGAATTCAAGATGCCCGACGTGGGCGAGGGCCTGACCGAGGCCGAGATCCTCAAGTGGTACGTACAGCCCGGCGACACGGTCGAGGACGGGCAGGTCGTCTGTGAGGTGGAGACGGCGAAGGCGGCCGTCGAGCTGCCGATCCCGTTCGACGGTGTGGTCAAGGAGCTGCTGTTCCCCGAGGGCACGACCGTCGATGTCGGCCAGGTGATCATCTCGGTGGACGTGGCGGGCGACGCCCCCGCGCCGGAGCCGGAGCCGGTGGCGCAGGCCGCCCCCGCACCCGCACCCGAGGCGGAGGCCGCCGAGCCGCAGGGGCGCCAGCCCGTGCTCGTCGGCTACGGCGTCGCCGAGACGTCGACCAAGCGGCGGGTCCGCAAGGGCGCCGAGACCCCGGCGGCCAACGGGGCCACGGCCAACGGGACGGCGGCGAACGGGACCACGGCGAACGGGACGGCGGCCCCGGCCGTCGAGCGACGTCCGCTGGCCAAGCCGCCGGTGCGCAAGCTCGCCAAGGACCTCGGCGTCGACCTCACGGCGGTGATCCCGTCGAGCCCCGACGGCATCATCACGCGCGAGGACGTGCACGCCGCGGTGGCGCCCGCGCCGGCTCCCGAGCTCCCCGCGCAGGCCCCGGCCCCCGTGCAGGCGGCCGTTCCTGCGCCGACGTACGACGGTGCCCGCGAGACCCGGATCCCGGTGAAGGGCGTCCGCAAGGCGACGGCCCAGGCGATGATCGGCTCGGCGTTCACGGCGCCGCACGTCACGGAGTTCGTGACGGTCGACGTGACGCGGACGATGAAGCTCGTCGAGGAGCTCAAGGCCGACAAGGACATGCAGGGGCTGCGGGTCAATCCGCTGCTGCTCATCTCCAAGGCGCTGCTCGTCGCGATCAAGCGCAACCCCGCGGTCAACGCGTCGTGGGACGAGGCCGCCCAGGAGATCGTCCAGAAGCACTACGTGAACCTGGGCATCGCCGCGGCGACCCCGCGCGGCCTCATCGTGCCGAACATCAAGGACGCCCACGCGAAGACGCTGCCCGAACTGGCATCGTCGCTGGGCGAGTTGGTGGCCACGGCGCGGGAGGGCAGGACGTCCCCCGCGGCGATGCAGGGCGGCACGGTCACCATCACCAACGTCGGCGTCTTCGGGGTCGACACCGGTACGCCGATCCTGAACCCCGGGGAGTCGGCGATCCTCGCGGTCGGCGCCATCAAGCTCCAGCCCTGGGTGCACAAGGGCAAGGTGAAGCCGCGTCAGGTGACGACGCTGGCGCTCTCCTTCGACCACCGCCTGGTCGACGGGGAGCTGGGCTCGAAGGTGCTGGCGGACGTGGCGGCGGTGCTGGAGCGGCCGAAGCGTCTGATCACCTGGAGCTGAACCGCTTCTGCTCCCCCCGGAGAACCGCTCCTTCTCCTGAAAGAGCCGGTTGAGAGGGCCGCCGCACACGAAAGTGCGGCGGCCCTTTGGCGGCCGGGGCAACGGCGGCAACGGCCGGGGCAACGGAAACGGCAAGGGCCGGGCCGACGGGAACGGGGGCGGCGCTACGTCAGCCCCGACCCGCTCGGTCTCGACCCGGCGCCCAATCCGCTCGCCTACGTCGCTAACCGCAGGCCATGGCGGACCCGCTGGGCCTCGCGCCCTGCGTGGATCTGTACCACGCCACGAACCGGGCCGGTGAGCAGGCGATCCGCACGCACGGCGTCGACCCGTCGTTCAAGCCGCGCCCCATGGACTTCGGCAACGGTTTCTACACGACGCGCAGCAGGCAGGCCGAGGACTATGTCGTCGAGGGGCCCATGCTCAGGAATCCAGGGCCCTTCAAGAAGGGGAAGGCGCCTGTCTGGACCGGGGACCAGACCGTCTTCTTCGGCAATACGGGACCGTTGCTCGACGCGTCATTGCTGAGAGAGCCGGAGCGAAGGAGTCGATCACGAGTAGTACGTACACCATGCCCACCTGCGACGAGACGGACGAGCTCTTGGAGCTCATTGTCGACTTCATGGTCACGGAGCTGAAGATCTCGCGCGCCGAGGCCGTCGCGCGGGTCAACCGGCAGTGGCACGGCCAGGACCTGTCCGACGAGGACGACATCATCCTCCACGAGGAGGAGCGGTTCTGGGCGCTCACGATCTACTACGAGGACGTCCCGGACTGGAGCACGGAAGCGGACCGCGCCTCGTGGGTTCCCAAGGCGCCGCCCGCTTCCGATTCCGTGTACTGGACCGTGGCTACTTCTTGAAGCCGTAGTCCATGAGCTTCTTCGCGTCCGACGTGCGGGCGTTGACCGACGTCGACTTCAGGACCGTGCCGATGACGGTCTTGCCGCTGCGGGTCGCCGCGAAGACCAGGCAGTAGCCGGCCTCCGGGCCCGAGCCGGTCTTCACTCCGATGGCGCCGGAGTACGAACCGAGCAGGGTGTTGGTGTTGGACCACGACATGTTCCGGTAGCCACCGGACTTCGTCGTGACCTTCTGCTTCGTCGACTTCGTCTTCACGACCGAGCGGAACGTGGAGTTCTTCATCGCCGACGACGCGATCTTCGTGAGATCACGCGGCGTCGAGTAGTTCTTGCCCTTGCCGATGCCGTCGAACGAGTCGAAGTGGGTGTTCTTCAGACCCAGGTCGGTGGCGGCCTTGTTCATCTTGCCGATGAAGGACTTCACCCGGGCGTCCCGCGTCGAGCCCGAGCCGAACTTGTCCGCGAGCGCGTACGCCGCGTCGCAGCCCGACGGCAGCATCAGCCCGTACAGCAGCTGGCGCACGGTGACCTTGTCGCCGACGATCAGCCGGGCCGACGAGGCGTTGTTCTTCACTATGTAGTCGCTGTACGCCTTCTGGACAGTGACCTTGGTGTTCAGGTTGAGGTTCTTCGTGGCCAGTACCACCTTGGCCGTCATGATCTTGGTGGTGGAGCCGGTGGACCTGCGGGTGTCCGCGGCCTTGGTGAACAGGGACTTGCCGGTCCCGTTGTTCATCACGAATCCGCCGACCGCGGCGACCTTGGGTACGGCCGGCGCCGTGGCGGCCTGTGCGGAGGTGGTCAGCGCTCCGCTGGTGAGCATGGTTCCCACGGCGAGAACGGCGATGCCCGTTATGCGAGTATTCAAGTTGAACGCTCCAAGTGCCCCTAATGCACCGCCCCTTGGGCGGGACGCGCACTGGTGAGACTCCTGAAGCGGGTGGGGGGTTGCACGCCTGCCGGATGAAATTCACTCGAACATCAGTGGGCGGGCGTCAGTGGGCAAGCAATCAGTGGGTGGGCATCAGTGGGCGGGCGTCCCGCATGATGGACGTGGTCCGTCTTGCGTACGTGTTGTATCTATGATGTGCGCGTGCCCGCGACCGTCACCGAAAAACGTGCCCCCGAAAAGCGCCCCCCGGCCGCCGACCGGGTCTACGACCATGTGAAGCGCGGCGTGCTCGAACGCCGTTACGAGGGCGGGACGCTGCTCACCGAGGGCGAGCTCGCCGAGGCCGTCGGGGTCTCCCGCACCCCGGTGCGCGAGGCGCTGCTCAGGCTGCAGGTCGAGGGGCTGCTGCGGCTCTACCCGAAGAAGGGCGCCCTGGTGCTGCCCGTCTCGGCGCAGGAGATCGCGGACGTCGTGGAGACCCGGCTGCTCGTCGAGGAGCACGCGGTGCGCAAGGCCGTCCCGGCACAGCCGTGGCTCCTCGAACGCCTGGCCGGACTCCTGGAGACGCAGCGGACGCAGGCCGCCGCCGGCGCGTTCGCGGACGCCGCCGCCACCGACCGCTGCTTCCACGCGGAGATCGTGCGCAGCGGCGGCAACGAGATCCTGTCCCGCCTCTACGACCAGATGCGCGACCGGCAGCTCAGGATGGGCGTCGCCGTGATGCACTCCCACCCCGACCGCATCGCCAAGACCCTCGCCGAGCACGGCGAACTCCTCGACGCCCTGCGCTCCGGGGACGTGGAGGCGGCGGTCGCCGTGGTGAAGCGGCACGTGGGCTGGTTCCAGAACCTGGCGCGGGGTGACGTGCGATGAGCTCCAGCACCTCCGCCGCCTCGCTGCCCGGAGATCCGCCCGGCGGCCGTCGGGCGATAGCCGTGTGGTCCATCGGCGTCGCCGTCTACTTCGTCGCCGTCATCTTCCGTACGTCGCTGGGTGTGGCGGGGCTCGACGCCGTCGAGCGGTTCCACATCAACGCCTCCGCGCTCTCCACGTTCTCGATCCTCCAGCTGCTCGTCTACGCGGGCATGCAGATACCCGTCGGCCTGATGGTCGACCGGCTCGGCACGAAGAAGGTGCTGACGTTCGGCGTGGTCCTGTTCACCGTCGGACAGCTCGGCTTCGCGTTCTCCTCGTCGTACGGGATGGCGCTCGCCTCGCGCGCGCTGCTCGGCTGCGGCGACGCCATGACCTTCATCAGCGTGCTGCGGCTCGGCACCCGCTGGTTCCCGGCGCGGCGGGGGCCGATGGTCGCGCAGCTCGCCGGGCTCGTCGGCATGGCGGGCAACCTGATCTCCACGCTGGTCATCGCGCGGCTGCTGCACGGGATCGGCTGGGAGGCGGCGTTCGCGGGCAGCGCGCTGGCCGGCGTCGTCGTCCTGGTGCTGATGCTGCTCTTCCTGAAGGACCACCCCGAGGGGTTCGAGCCGCCGCCCGCGCCGGCCTCGCACAAGGGCGCCGCGTTCGTGCGCGGGCAGATCGCGGCGGCCTGGCGGGAGCCGGGGACGCGGCTCGGGCTCTGGGTGCACTTCACGACGCAGTTCCCGGCGATGGTGTTCCTGCTGCTGTGGGGGCTGCCGTTCCTCGTCGAGGCGCAGGGTCTGTCGCGGGGTACCGCGGGTGAACTGCTGACGCTCGTGGTGCTGGCCAACATGATGGTGGGCCTCGTGTACGGGCAGATCGTGGCGCGGCACCACTCGGCGCGGCTGCCGTTGGCGCTCGGCACGGTCGGGGTGACGGCCCTGGTGTGGGCGGCGCCGATCGCCTGGCCCGGGCGGTCGCCGATGTGGCTGCTCGTGGTGATGTGCGTGGTGCTCGGCGCGTGCGGGCCCGCGTCGATGATCGGGTTCGACTTCGCGCGGCCCGCGAACCCGCCGGAGCGGCAAGGGACCGGGTCCGGGATCGTCAACATGGGCGGGTTCGTGGCCTCGATGACGACGCTGCTGGCGGTGGGGGTGCTGCTCGACGCCACCGGGGACAACTATCGCGTGGCGTTCGCGGCGGTGTACGTGTTGCAGGCGTTCGGGGTCGGTCAGATTCTGCGGCTGCGTAAGCGGGCGGCTCGCGCCGAGCGGGAGCGGCTTGTCGCGTCCCGGGTGACGTCGGTGCACGTTCCCGCGTGAGCGGGGTGGGGCGGGGTGGGGCGGGGCCCCGGCTCGGGTCTGCTGGGCGGGGGCCGGGGGCCGGGGGTGTTTCGCCGGGTTGTCGTGGTCGCCCGCTCAGGCGCCTGCCCCGGCGCTGGGGGGCCGCCTTGCCCACCCTGCCGCCCTTGGCGGCAGATTGCCCAAGACGGGGCGGAGCCCGGCGGGCGGGTCAGCGGGGCGGGGCAGTCGTCCGGGGTTGCCGGGCGGGGCGGGGCGGGGCCCGGCGGGCGGGTCGGCGGGGCGGAGCCCGGCGGGCGGGTCAGTCGTCCGGGGTTGCCGGGTGAGGCGGGGCGGAGTCCGGCAGGCGGGTCAGCGGGGTGGGGCGGGTGGTTATGGCGTGATGCGGAGCGACGCGACGATCGCCGTGGCCAGGTCCAGGTCGCCGTCCTTCTTGACGCGGTCCGCGACGGATTCCGGTGTGACACGGCCGCAGGAGAGACGGACGTACGTCTCCCAGTCGAGGGCCAGCGTCGCCGCCGGGCCCAGTGAGGGGGCGCCGTCCACCGTGCCCTTGCCGTCCGCGTCGACGCGGACCGTGCGCAGGAACTCGACGGGGCCGTGCACGTCGAAGACGACCGCCGAGTTCGGCGGGGCGCCCGCGTCCTTCGCGACGATCTTGGGCAGGGCCGCGAGGAGCAGATCGCGCGTGACGTACGCGCCCGGGGAGTCGAGGTTGCCCGGCCGGCCGAGGGCCCAGCGCAGATCCTGCTCGTGCACCCAGATGTCGAACGCCCGCCTGCGCATGGCGAATTCGAGGGTCTCCTCCACCGAGCGCGGGCCGCGCACCTTGGCGTCGGGGTCGCGGCTCTCGTTGCGCAGCTGACGCGAGCGGCGGATGATCGTGTACTCCAGCTCGGAGACCATCTCCGGCGCCGTGTGGTGGCGGCGGACGTCGACCTGCACCTCGTGGTACCGCTGCGTCTCGGTCTTGACGTGGTACAGATCGCGGGGCAGCGTGTGGATGGGCCGGGGGTCGCCGAGCATCTCGCAGTCCTGCCCGATGACATGGGAGACGATGTCCCGCACCGACCACCCGGGGCAGGGCGTCGCGCGGTTCCACTCACCCTCCACGAGCGGTGTCACCAGCTCGGATATCGCTTCCACGGAGTGGGTCCAGGCGTCGGCGTAGGACTGAAGGCTGGGGTGGAGACTCACGGAAGGGGACCCCTCGAGCGGTGTGGTACACGGGCGGTGAAGTAGACGGCGGCGCGGGCGGTGGGTGGGTCGGGTCGCGTCGGTGGGGGTCCGGGGGCTCCCCCGGAATGGCACAGTACGCTGCCCGCAGGCACCCCTGCAGTGCTTTCGTGTGACGATCGTAGGGCTGTTATTGACGTTAGCCGACGGCTCGAATGCCAGGACGGTGGTAGTGTGCGCGCCTCCCTCATCCAGATCGCGGTAAACAGCAAAGAAGCGGCAGAAACGGCAGAGACGGCAGAGACGGCAGTAACGGCCGAATCCGCCGAATCCGTCGAAGCAGCCGAATCCGTCAACGAGCGTCGCGAACGCGTCAGTTCGCTCGTGCGCGACCAGGCCGGGTTCGCCGATCTCGTGGTGCTGCCCGAGCTGTGGACGACCGGCGCCTTCGCCTACGACCTCTTCGCGGACGAGGCCGAACCGCTGGAGGGGCCGACCTTCGCCGCGATGTCCAAGGCGGCGCGGGACGCGGGTGTGTGGCTGCACGCCGGGTCGATCCCCGAGCGGGACCCCGCGGGCGCCCTCTACAACACCGCACTGGTCTTCTCGCCCGACGGAGAACTCGCCGCCGCTTACCGCAAGATCCACCGCTTCGGCTTCGACAAGGGCGAGGCCGTGCTGATGAGCGCGGGCGACGAGCTGGTGACCGTACCGCTGCCGGAGACCGTCCTCGGCATCAGCACCTGCTACGACCTGCGCTTCCCCGAGCTGTACCGCGGGCTCGTGGACCGCGGCGCCGAGACCCTCGTCGTCGCCGCCGGCTGGCCCGAGCGGCGCCGCTCGCACTGGACGCTGCTCGCGCAGGCGCGCGCCGTGGAGAACCAGGCGTACGTGCTGGCCTGCGCGGGCGCCGGGACGCACGCCGGGGTCCCCCAGTCGGGGCACAGCATCGTGGTCGACCCGTGGGGCGAGGTGCTCGCGGAGGCGGGCGCCGGGGAAGAGGTGCTGCGGGTGGAGTTCGACCCGGCCAGGGTCGCGCGGACCCGGGAGCAGTTCCCGGCGCTGAAGGACCGGCTGCTGGGGCTCACCCCGCCCCGGCGCTGACCGCCGAGGGGGACGCGACGAGCCCCGGCCGCCGTCTCAGTCGGCGTCGTCGTCCCCCCGTTCCTTCTCCGCGAGGTGGATGACGCAGACCGCGACCGCGATGATCAGGGCCGGGTCGGCGTCCTCCCGGACGACGTTGACGCCGTACGTGTCGCGCACCCGCAGCCAGCGGCGGGAGATCTCCGCGAGGAGTTCGCCGTCGTACTCGACGGCGAACTCGCGGTCCAGGATCTTGCCGCTGACGTCGAGTTCGGTGCCGTCGACCAGCTCCACGCGGTAGTGGTTGCGCAGCAGCGACAGCCGTTTGTGCTTGACCGTGGCGAGACGCTCGTCGCCGCGCTCGATGACCATCGTGTCGCGCAGGGCGAGCATCTTCTTGTGGAAGTCGATGAGGACGCGTCCGTCGGGCCCCTTCAGCTGGAAGGTGTCCCGCAGCCGCATCGCCTTCCCGTCGACGAGGAACGCCTTGCGGCCGTTCTCGTCCTCGATCCAGTAGTCCTCGCCGATGGCGAAGATCCGTTCTCTGACTTCGTAGCGCATACGTCGATGAGTGCCCCCAAGCCGCCCTCCGGACCCTCCCGGGGGGCCGCCCGGGTGAAAACGCCTCGCTTATAAGCCAGTTACGGGACCTCTGCAACGTGCGTGCAACCGGCAACGGTAAGGCCGGGGTCACCGTGACGGGCGCGACGGACAGCCTGCCGGTCTACCGGACGACCCCGCCCCGGCACCCGTCCGGCGGGCCCGCGTGGCACCCTTGAAACATGAACGACTCCGCGCCCGCAGCAGCCCCCCGCCGTGCCCGTGTCCGTGCCCCCGAGCTGATCGGCAAGGGTGGCTGGCTCAACACAGGCGGCAAGGAGTACACCCTCGCTGACCTGCGCGGACGCATTGTCGTTCTCGACTTCTGGACCTTCTGCTGTGTGAACTGCCTGCACGTCCTCGACGAGCTGCGCGAGCTGGAGGAGCAGCACCGGGACACCCTGGTGATCATCGGTGTGCACTCGCCGAAGTTCGTGCACGAGGCCGAGCACGCCGCGGTCGTCGACGCCGTCGAGCGGTACGGCGTGGAGCACCCGGTGCTCGACGACCCCGAGCTCGCGACCTGGAAGCAGTACGCGGTGCGGGCCTGGCCGACGCTGGTGGTGATCGACCCCGAGGGGTATGTCGTCGCGCAGCACGCCGGTGAGGGGCACGCGCACGCCATCGCCGCGCTGGTCGAGGAGCTGGAGGCGGAGCACGAGGCGAAGGGCACGCTGCATCGCGGCGAGGGCCCGTACGTCGCGCCCGAGCCCGTCGCCACCGATCTGCGCTTCCCCGGCAAGGCGGTCCTGCTGCCGTCCGGGAACTTCCTGGTCAGCGACACCACCCGGCATCAGCTGGTGGAGCTGGCGGCCGACGGGGAGAGCGTCGTGCGGCGGATCGGGAACGGGGAGCGGGGCCTGGGGCCCGACTCGTTCAACGAGCCGCAGGGACTCGCGCTGCTCGACGAGAACACCGTGGTCGTCGCCGACACCGTGAACCACGCGCTGCGCGCCGTCGACCTGGCGAGCGGGGCGATCACCACGCTCGCGGGCACCGGCCGGCAGTGGTGGCAGGGGACGCCGACCAGCGGCCCGGCCCTGGAGGTCGACCTGTCGTCGCCGTGGGACGTGGCTCTCTTCGGCGGCAAGGTGTGGATCGCCATGGCCGGTGTGCACCAGCTGTGGACGTACGACCCGCGGGCGGGGACGGTCGAGGTCGCGGCCGGCACCACGAACGAGGGGTTGGTCGACGGGCCCGGCGCCGAGGCCTGGTTCGCGCAGCCCTCGGGGCTCGCCGCGACCGAGGAGCGGCTGTGGGTCGCGGACCCGGAGACCAGCGCGCTGCGTTACGTCGACCCCGACGGGACCGTCCACACGGCCGTCGGTACCGGCCTCTTCGACTTCGGTCACCGGGACGGCGACGCCGGACAGGCCCTGTTCCAGCACCCGTTGGGCGTCACGGCGCTGCCCGACGGCTCGGTCGCGGTCAGCGACACGTACAACCACGCCCTGCGCCGTTTCGACCCGGCGACCGGTCAGGTGACCACACTCGCCACCGATCTGCGTGAGCCCAGTGACGCCGTGCTGGACGGGGAGTCGGGTGACATCGTCGTCGTCGAGTCGGCCCGGCACCGGCTGACCCGCCTGCGCCTGCCCGAGGAGGCCGTACGCGTCGAGTCCGTCGCGCACCGCACCCAGCGCGCCGCGACCGAGGTGGCGGGCGGCACGCTGGAGCTGGACGTCATCTTCCAGGCGCCCGCCGGGCAGAAGCTCGACACCCGGTACGGTCCCTCGACCCGGCTGCTCGTCTCCGCGACGCCGCCCGAGCTGCTCGCGTCCGGTGACGGCGCGGGCACCGACCTGGCCCGGGCGCTGGTGCTGAACCCCGAGGTCACCGAGGGTGTCCTGCACGTGTCGGCGATGGCCGCTTCCTGCGACGACGACCCGGCCAACGAGTATCCGGCGTGCCACGTGCACCAGCAGGACTGGGGCGTCCCGGTCCGTGTCGTCGAGGGCGGCGCGGACCGGCTGCCGCTGGTGCTCGCCGGGATGGACGCGTCGCAGGGCTGAGCAGGGCTGAGCAAGCCTGCTGAAAGACAGGCCCTGGGGGCGGATCAGAAGTCGTACGGCTTGCGGGTGTTCCAGGAGAGCACCTCGATGCCGTCGGCCTGCTTGCCCGCGTACTCGACCTCGCCGGGCGTCTTCAGGGTGACGAAGGCGCCGGAGGCGTCGGCGTCGTTCATCACCAGGGAGAGCCGGATCGACGTGAAGTAGCTGTCCTCGGCCTTGATGTCCTGGTAGACGGGGAGCGCGGAGTAGACCGTGGCGCCGGGGCGGACGAGCAGCGGCTGGGCGGGCTGCTCGTCGTCCTTGGCGAGCGGGACGTCGCCGTTGGCGTCGCCCGGGGTGACGACCGGGAACTTCTGCACGGTGCAGGCGGTGGCCGACTTGTTGACCGCGGTGATCAGCAGGTGGTCGCCCTGCTGCTCCGGGTTCTTGCGCTGGAGCGTGTAGCCGAGCGACGTCACCTTGCACTCGGGTGCCGTCTTCGTGGCGGTGGCGCCCGTCCCGCCCTTGGCCGCGGAGCTCTTGGTCGCGGAGCTCTTGGCGGCGTCCGCGTCGGCGGCGCCGCCGGCCCGCGTACCGGTGGTCGCCTTCGCCTCGGCGGCGCTGGTGCCGACGCCGGTGACCTCGGTGGCGCTGCCGCTCGCGGTCGTCGCGGCGCCCTCGTCCTTGGTGCCGCTGCCGCCGCTGCCCGAGCAGGCGGTCATCGTGAGGCCCAGGACCACGGCGGCGGCGGCGAGGACGGACGTGCGGGTGATGGTGCGGGTCATGGTGGTGTTCCCCCGGTTCGTGCCCGCCTGGTCCGGCGGGCTGGTGTGTCTCCCAAGGTGCCTGCCGCGGTCGCCGTCCGGTCGCCGACGCGTTAGCGCCCCGTCGCCGTTCCGCTGTCGGCCCGGGTGAGCTGCGCCGTCGCCTTCCGGGCGCCTTCCTCGAAGCCCTGCCGCAGTGCGTCCTCGTGGGCCCGGCGGAGGCAGGCGCGGGCCTCCTCGGTGCGGTCGAGGGCGAGCAGGGCGGCGCCGCGCGTGACCCGCAGCAGGGTCTGCCGCAGCGGGGCGAGCCCCACGGGTCCCGCGCCGTGCAGGGTCAGGCCGCGCTCGGTGCAGGCGAGTACGGCCGGGTGGTCGTCGAGGGCGAGGAGGTGGCGGGCTCGGTGTTCCAGGGCGAGCAGTTCGGTCAGTACGTCGCCCGCGGCGGCGGCCAACTCGGCGGCGCGCGTCATATGGGCGAGGGGTTCGGTGCCCCGGGCGCCGACGCGGTCAAGGGCGACGGCGAGGTTGACCAGGGCGGTGGCCTCGCTGGACGGGTCGCCGGCGCGGGCGGCGAGTGCCGGGGCGCGCTCCAGGTGTTCCAGGGCCTCGTCGAGCCGGCCCTCCTCGGTGAGGACCCAGCCGCACAGGGCGCGCACCCGTGCCTCGGCGTCCGGGTCGTCGAGCCGGACGGCCGCGGCCAGGCCCTGTTCGAGGAGCGGCATCCAGTCGTCGCGCACGTAGCCGACGACGGACGGCCACTGGAGTACGACGAGGCGCCAGGCGCGGTCGTCGAGGCCCGCGGCGACGGCGGCGCCGGTGGCCGCCGCGAGGTTCTCGCGCTGGGCGGCGAACCAGCCGAGGGCGCTCTCCCGGTCCGGCATCGGGGGTCCGCCCCGGTCGGGGCGCGTGTCCTGGGGCAGGACGCAGCAGGGCCGGTCGTCGGGTTCGGCGACGGCGACGGCGCGCAGGGCGGTGCGGACGTAGTGGTCGAGGAGGCGGGCCAGTGGTTCTCCCGCGGGTTCGGCCGGGTCCTGTCCGCGGTCGTCGCGGGCGAGGCCGCGCGCGTAGAGGCGTACCAGGTCGTGCATCCCGTACCGGCCGGGTGTCCGCTCGGTGACGAGGTGGGCCGCGGCGAGGCGGTCCAGGGCGGTGGCGGCGTCGGCGGGGGAGGTCGCGGTGAGGGCGGCGGCGGCGTAGCGGTCGAGGTCGGGGCCGGGGAGGTCGCCGAGCCGGTGGAAGAGCCGCCGGGCGTCGGCGGGCAGGGCGAGGAGGGTGAGGCGCAGGGCGGCGGCGACCCCGGTGTCGTCGATGTCGAGGAGTGCCAGGCGGCGCTGTTCGTCGGCGAGTTCGTCGGCGAGCGGGCCGAGCGGCCACTGGGGGCGCGCGTTGATCCGGGCCGCGACGACGCGCAGGGCCAGTGGGAGGCCGGCGCAGAGTGCGGTGAGCCGGGCGGCGGCGGCGGGTTCGGCGGCGAGGCGGTCCTCGGCCCCGGTGGCGGCGGCGAGGAGCGCGGTGGAGGCGGGGCCGTCGAGGACGCCGATGTCGATGGTGCGGGCGAGTTCGCTGACGGCGAGGCCGTCGAGGCGCAGCCGGGAGGTGACCAGGGCGGTGCTGCCCGGTCCTGCCGGGAGCAGCGGGCGGACCTGGGCGGCGGTGCGGGCGTTGTCGAGGACGACGAGGGGACGGCGGTGTTCGGTGCGTGTGCGGTACGCGGCGGCCAGCGCGCCCGGGGTGTCGGGGAGTTCGCGGGGCGGTACGCCGAGTGCGATCAGGAACTCGCGGAGCACGTCGGCGGTCTCCGGGCCGCCGCTGGAGTCGGCGTCGTCGCTGAAGCCGCGCAGGTCGGCGAAGAGGACGCCGTCGTAGTGCTCGCGTGCGGCGTGTGCCCAGTGCAGGGTGGTCGCGGACTTGCCGGCTCCGGCGGGTCCGGTGATGACGATGACGGCGTGCTCGCGGTGGGCGGCGGCGGTGAGCGCGGCGAGTTCCTGCTCGCGGCCGACGAATCCGCGCGGTGGCCGCGGCAGCAGATCGGGGCTGTCCTGCGCGGGCGCCGCTGCGGCCGTGGCCGCCGGCTGCGGCGGGGCGGCGGGCGGTGGCGCCTCGCAACCCGCCAGGATCTCCGCGTACGCCTCGCGCAGCGCGGAGCCGGGGTCGACGCCGAGTTCGTCGGCGAGCAGCGTACGGGTGCGGTGGTACTGGTCGATGGCGTCGGACTGGCGGCCCGAGCGGTACAGCGCCCGCATGAGGCCCGCGGCCAGCGTCTCGCGCATCGGGTGCGCGACGACCTCCGCGTGCAGCAGGGACGCGGCACGGGCATGCTCGCCGAACGCGCCGTAGGTGTGGGCGAGTTGCTCGACCGCCGAGAGTCTCGACTCCTCCAGCCCGTCGGCCGCGACCCGCAGCGGACCGTCCGTGGCGACACCGACGAGCGCGGGTCCCTGCCACAGCGCGAGCGCTTCGCGCAGCAGGGCCGCCGCGTCGTCGGGGGTGCGCTGGTCGCGGGCGAGCCGGACGAGCTCCTCGAAGCGGTGGGCGTCGAGGAGCGATTCGGGCATCTCCAGGACGTACGCGTCGCCGCGGGTCACGAGCCGCACGCCCCACACGTCGGCGCCGCCCTGGGCGAGCAGCGCGCGCAGCCGCGAGACGTGGCCCTGTGCGACGGTTCTGGCCCGCGCGGGCGGGCCCTCGGGCCACAGCGCGTCGATCAACTGGTCCAGCGGTACCGCGGTGTTGGGGCGCAGCAGCAGCGCCGCGAGCAGGCTGCGCCGCTTGGCGGGCCCGAGCGGGAGCTCACCGCTCTCCGTGGCCACGGCGACCGCGCCGAGCAGCCGGAACTCCACGACAGTGCTCCCCCCATATACCCCGAAAACCGATGAGAACCGGTTGGTGATCAGGGTACGTGGAGGGAGCTACTGGTGAGTACAGATCGGGGGCGAGGGCCCTTATATGCGCCGGGTCCGCTCGTCGTCGACCACGGTCGTCTGGGACGGCGGCACGACCACGTTCCTGCGGCGTCCGACACTGCGGAACACGAAGACGCCGATCAGGCCGACGATCATCAGGATCCAGCCGACGAGGTCGAGGTTGACCCCCTTCATGTGCCAGTCGGTCGCGAAACTGAGGATCGCCCCGACGGCGACCAGGATGATGCAACCTCCCAAGCTCATGAGGTCCGCCTCCCCAAGTTGTGTGACGCACGGGTACTGGAGACCTCCGGGTACCCGGAGGTCCCGGCGTCACACGGGCGGGGGGCGAGAAGGCCCGGACTCAGCCCTCCAGGAAGGCCGTCAGGGCGTTCGCCAGCAGGAACGGGTCGTCCGCGCCGCACAGTTCGCGGACGCTGTGCATCGACAGGATCGCCGCGCCGATGTCGACGGTCTTGATGCCGTGCCGGGCGGCGGTGATCGGGCCGATCGTGGTGCCGCAGGGCATCGCGTTGTTGGAGACGAACGACTGGAACGGCACGCCCGCCTTCTCGCACGCCGCCGCGAACACGGCCCGGCCGCCGCCGTCGGTGGCGTAACGATTATTCACGTTGACCTTGAGGATCGGGCCGCCGTTGGCGCGGGGGTGGTGCGTGGGGTCGTGGCGCTCGGCGTAGTTGGGGTGCACGGCGTGCCCGGTGTCCGACGACAGGCACACGGTCCCGGCGAAGGCCCGGGCCCGGTCCTCGTAGGAGCCGCCGCGCGCGAAGACCGAACGCTCCAGGACGCTGCCGAGCAGCGGGCCGTCGGCGCCGGTGTCGGACTGCGACCCGTTCTCCTCGTGGTCGAAGGCGGCGAGCACCGGGATGTACGGCAGTGAGCCCGCTTCCGCGCGCCTGCTCACCTCGGCGAGCGCCGCCGTACCGGCGTGCACGGAGAGCAGGTTGTCCATCCGGGGGCCGGCCACCAGCTCCTGGTCGCGGCCGAGGTAGGCGGGCGGCTCGACCGAGTACGTCATCAGGTCCCAGCCGGTGATCGAACGGCGCTCCAGGCCGTACTCGTCCTCGACGAAGCCCAGCAGGTCGCCCTCGTGCACATCGCTGCCCAGGCCCCAGATCGGCTGCATGTGCCGCTGCTTGTCCAGCTTGAGGCCCTCCGCGGTGACGGACCGGTCCAGGTGGATGGCGAGCTGCGGGACGCGCAGCAGGGGCCGGTCGATGTCGATGAGCCGCTCGCCGCCGTCGCGCAGCGAGATCCGTCCGGCGAGGCCGAGGTCCCGGTCGAGCCAGGAGTTGAGCAGCGGGCCGCCGTAGACCTCGACGGCGACCTGGCGCCAGCCGCCGGCGCCCATGTCGGGCTGCGGCTTCACGCGCAGGTTCGGGGAGTCGGTGTGCGCGCCGACGATACGGAACGGGGTGTGCGGCTGCGCTCCGCTCGGCACGTACCAGGCGATGACGGCGCCGCCGCGCGTCACGAACTTGCCGCCGCTGGTGCCGTCCCAGGCGTCGACCTCAGCCACCTGCTTGAACCCGGCCTCCTCCAGCCGGGCGGCCACGTTCGCCACGGCGTGGTACGGCGTGGGGCTCGCCGCGAGGAAAGTGATCAGGTCGTCGGTGTGCCCGCGATCGAAGGGGCCGGGAGGGTTTGCCATGCCGTCAGGGTAATGCGGGTTGCAGGGGGCCTGCCTGCGGCGGCCCGGCGCCCCCTCGTGTGCCACCCTCCCGTTCCGGCGGCCGACCGCCCGGTGGGGCTTCTCGCGCAGTTCCCCGCGCCCCTGAGATGCGCACTGCGTGCGCCCCAGGGGCGCGGGGAACTGCGCGACCAGCCACGACGCACCCGCAGACGAAAGGCCCGCCGCCCCCCGAGGGAGACGACGGGCCCGAGCCACATTCCCGCTCGGCGGAGCCTAGAACGCCGCCTCGTCCAGCTCCATCACGTCGAGGCCGGACTCACTGGTGGCCTGCGCCAGCTTCCGCGCCCCGACGACCCCGGGCAGCACGTTCGCCGCGAAGAACTTCGCCGCCGCGATCTTGCCCTGGTAGAACGGCACGTCCTTGCCGATGGCGCCCGCGGCGAGCTTCTCCGCGGCGACGGCCGCGCCCTTGAGGAGCAGGTAGCCGACGACCACGTCACCGGAGGCCATCAGCAGGCGCGTGGTGTTGAGGCCCACCTTGTAGATGGAGTTGACGTCCTGCTCCGTGGCGGCCAGGTCGGTCAGCATGACGCCGACGATGGCCTCCAGCTCGACGGCGGCCTTGGCGAGGGAGTCGCGGGCGGCGCCCAGCTCCTCGCCGCCGGTCTCGACCGCGAGGAACTTCTTGATCTCCTCGGCCAGACCGTTCAGCGCGGCGCCCTGGTTGCGGACGATCTTGCGGAAGAAGAAGTCCTGGCCCTGGATGGCCGTGGTGCCCTCGTAGAGCGTGTCGATCTTGGAGTCACGGATGTACTGCTCGATCGGGTACTCCTGGAGGAAGCCGGAGCCGCCGAACGTCTGGAGCGACTGCGCCAGCTGCTCGTAGCCCTTCTCCGAGCCGTAGCCCTTCACGATGGGCAGCAGCAGGTCGTTCAGGGCGTGCTCGGTCGAGGCGTCCTCGCCCGCGGCCTCCTTGACCTGGATCGCGTCCTGGACGGAGGCCGTGTAGAGCACCAGCGAGCGCATGCCCTCCGCGTACGCCTTCTGCGTGAGCAGCGAGCGGCGGACGTCCGGGTGGTGCGTGACGGTGACCTTCGGGGCCGTCTTGTCCATGAACTTGGCCAGGTCGGGGCCCTGGACGCGCTCCTTGGCGTACTCCAGCGCGTTCAGGTAACCCGTCGACAGGGTGGAGATCGCCTTCGTGCCGACCATCATGCGGGCGAACTCGATGATGCGGAACATCTGGCGGATGCCCTCGTGCTTGTCGCCGATCAGCCACCCCTTGGCGGGGTGCTTGTCGCCGAACGTCATCTCGCACGTGTTGGACGCCTTGAGGCCCATCTTGTGCTCGACGTTGGTCGCGTAGACGCCGTTGCGCTCGCCCAGCTCGCCGGTCTCCCAGTCGAACTCGAACTTGGGCACCAGGAACAGCGACAGACCCTTCGTGCCCGGGCCGTGGCCCTCGGGGCGGGCCAGTACGTAGTGGAGGATGTTCTCCGACATGTCGTGCTCACCGGAGGTGATGAACCGCTTCACGCCCTCTATGTGCCACGAACCGTCGTCCTGCTGGACCGCCTTGGTGCGGCCGGCGCCCACGTCCGAACCGGCGTCCGGCTCGGTCAGCACCATCGTCGAGCCCCACTGCTTCTCGACGGCGATCTCGGCGACCTTCTTCTGCGCCTCGTTGCCCTCCTCGAAGAGGATGCCGGCGAACGCCGGGCCCGAGGAGTACATCCAGATCGCCGGGTTGGCGCCCAGGATCAGCTCGGCGTGGGCCCAGATCAGGGAGCGCGGCGCGGTGGTGCCGCCGATCTCCTCGGGCAGGCCGAGGCGCCAGTACTCGGCGTCCATGAACGCCTGGTACGACTTCTTGAAGGACGCCGGGACGGGCGCCGTGTTGGTCTCCGGGTCGAAGACCGGCGGGTTGCGGTCGGCGTCCGCGAAGGACTCGGCCAGATCGTTCTCGGAGAGGCGGGCGACCTCTTCGAGGATGCTCTTGGCGGTGTCGACGTCCATCTCCCCGAACGGGCCGGTGCCGTACAGCTTGTCGCGGTCGAGCACCTCGAAGAGGTTGAACTCGATGTCGCGGAGATTCGACTTGTAGTGCCCCATGGCGACGGCTCCGTAAATTCGGTATCAGCGGCGCGAAAGCGTCCCGCTGAGGGGTGGTGGTCGTCCTCGTACATACGCGTACCAACTGGTAACCACCAGGATGCTACCCGCCGGTAATAAGACGCAACCCCGGCGGGGCAAGTGTGACGAAGGAGCCCGGTGTTCCGCTTGGGCGGCCCGGCCCACGGCGCCCCGCCCCCTCGGTACTCTTTGCTCCATGTACGGATACGAGCAGCACGCCGGGGGAGCCGCTGCCGGGCAGCAGTACGCGCCGCCGCAGCAGGGCGGGTACGGGCAGCAGGCGCCGCCGCTGTACCCGGAGCCGTCGCCGCCCTCGCTCGCCGACGCGGTCCGCGCCTTCACCACCGGCTCGATGTCCGCCGAGGACTTCCAGCAGATCTTCGCGTCGTCGAAGGTCTACTGCCCGCGCGGTGACAACCCGGGCTTCCTCGCCCTGCACAACACCCAGCAGCCGGTGATCCCCATGTTCACCACGCTCAAGGAGTTGCGCCGGTACGCGGGCAAGGAGTCCAAGTACTTCGTCATCACCGGCGCCGAGGTGATCGACCTGCTGCCCACCGGGTACGGCTTCGTCCTCGACATGGAGGGCGAGCACCGGATGGTCTTCGACGCGAAGGCGGTCGAGCAGATGGTCGACTTCGCGATGCGCCGCATGTACGGCTGACCGCCCCTTTTGTACCCGCTCGACGAACGCCCGGAGGGAATTTCCTCCGGGCGTTCGTCGTTCTGAGTGGCAGAAAGTTCTACGTTCAACTAAAGTCGAGGCACGAGGACGCCAAGGAGGCCCCCAAGATGCCCGCTGTGACCGTCGAGAACCCGCTGACCCTGCCCCGTGTGGCCGCGCCGGTGGATGCCGTGGCGCGCCCCGTGCTCACCGTGACGACCGCGCCCGGCGGATTCGAGGGAGAAGGCTTCCCGGTGCGCCGCGCCTTCGCCGGGATCAACTACAAGCACCTCGACCCGTTCATCATGATGGACCAGATGGGTGAGGTGGAGTACGCGCCGGGAGAGCCCAAGGGCACGCCCTGGCACCCGCACCGCGGCTTCGAGACGGTGACCTACATCATCGACGGCACCTTCATCCACCAGGACTCGCACGGCGGTGGCGGCACCATCACCGACGGCGACACCCAGTGGATGACGGCGGGCTCAGGACTGCTGCACATCGAGGCACCGCCGGAGTCCCTCGTCATGTCCGGCGGCCTCTTCCACGGCCTCCAGCTGTGGGTGAACCTGCCCGCCAAGGACAAGATGCAGAACCCCCGCTACCAGGACATCCGCGGCGGCCAGGTCAAGCTGCTCACCACCGCCGACGGCGGCGCGCTGCTGCGCGTCATCGCCGGTGAGTTCGACGGCCACGAGGGCCCCGGCATCACGCACACGCCGATCACGATGGTGCACGCCACCGTCCGCCCCGGCGCCGAGGCGACCCTGCCCTGGCGCGAGGACTACAACGGCCTCGTGTACGTGCTCGCGGGCCGCGGCACCGTCGGCGCCGAGCGCCGCCCGGTCCACAAGGGCCAGACCGCCGTCTTCGGCGCGGGCTCGTCCCTGACCGTGCGCGCCGACGAGACCCAGGACGGGAACACCCCGGACCTGGAGGTCGTCATCCTCGGCGGGCAGCCGATCCGCGAACCCATGGCGCACTACGGCCCGTTCGTGATGAACACCAAGGCCGAACTCCAGCAGGCCTTCGACGACTTCCAGGCCGGCCGCCTGGGCGTCATCCCCTCCAAGGAGCGCCTGCCGCACACGTAAGCCGTGTGCGTCCCCCCGAACGTGACGGCCCGCCGACTCTGCACCCGGCGGGCCGTCACTCATATCCACCGGCCCGGCCCCGTGACGCCTCGTCACCCGGGCGGACCCGCCCGGCGGGTGGGCACGGCCGGGGCATGATCGTCTGGCCGGGTGCCGACTCGTCAGCAGCTCCTGCCCGAACCCGCCCGCCGCGTCGCCGCGTGGTGCGCGGTGGCCCTCCTCGTCGCCGGTGTCGCCTGGGTCGGGATCCGGCTCTGCGTCGAACTCAAGACGGCCGTGGTGCCGGTCCTGCTCGCCCTGCTCGGCACCGCCCTGCTCCGCCCCGTCTACCTCGCCCTGCGCCGCGCCAAGGTGCAGCGGTCGCTCGCCTCCGGCCTCACCTGCGCGCTGATCCTGATCGTCGTCGGCGGCGCCGGATACATCGTGGTCGCCGCGCTCATCGACACCGGGGACCAGATCGTGGCCTCCGTGAAGCAGGCCGCCGCCGACCTCTCCGACCGGTTCGGCACCGGCGCGCTCGACCTCGACCACCTCGCCGACAGCGCCCAGGACCTCCTCAAGAAGTACGGCGGCAGCGCGGCGTCCGGCGTCATCAGCGGGCTCAGCGTCGTCGGCGAGGTCGTCGCCATGGCGGTCCTCGCGCTGCTGCTCTGCTTCTTCTTCCTGCGGGACGCCGGGCGCTTCCGCAGAGCCCTGCGGCAGGCCGCGCCCGGCTCCGGCGAGATCCTGGAGGCCATCGCGCGCCGCTCCTTCACCGCGATCGCCGGATTCATGCGCGGCACCACGCTCATCGCCCTCATCGACGCGACCTGCATCGGCATCGGGCTGCTCATCCTCGGCGTACCCGGCGCGGTCGGCCTCGCGGCCCTGGTCTTCGTCGGCGCCTACATCCCCTACCTCGGGGCCTTCATCTCCGGCGCCGTCGCCGTGCTCGTGGCCCTCGCCGACCGGGGGTTCGTCATCGCCCTGTGGGCGCTCGGCGTGGTGCTCGCCGTGCAGGTCCTCGAAGGGCACGTGCTCCAGCCGATGATCCAGTCCCGCACGGTGCAGATGCACCCGGCGGTGGTGCTGCTCGCCATCACCGGGGGCGCCTCCGTCGCCGGCATCCTCGGGATGCTGCTCGCGGTACCGCTGACGGCGGCCGCGTTCGGCATCCTGAACGAGCTGCGCGGCCGCTACGGACCCGGCACCGTTTCACGTGAAACAGCCCCCGGGTCCTCCCCCGCCGCCGAGGGTTCGTAGAGCTCGAACCAGATGCACTTGCCCTCGCCCTGCGGGTCGACGCCCCAGTGCTCGGCGAGCAGTTCCATCAGCACGAGCCCGCGCCCCGACGAGGCCAGCTCACCGGGTCTGCGCTTGTGCGGCAGGTCGTCCGAGCCGTCCGCGACCTCCACGCGCAGCCGCCGCGGCCCGTCGGCGCTCTTGGCCACCTCCGCGACGAGCAGGGCGTCGCCGTCGGTGTGCACCAGCACGTTCGTGGCCATCTCGGAGACGAGCAGCACCGCCGAGTCGACCTGATCGGGGTCGGCCCAGTCGTGCAGCAGCTCCCGCAGCTGCTGCCGGGCGGCCGCGACCCGCTCCGGCTCGGCCTGCGCGATCGTCATGGCCGTGCGGCGGGCCGTCGAGGGGCGGGACGTCAGCGGCGCGCGCCGCAGGAGAAGCAACGCTATGTCGTCCTCGCGGCGGTCGGCGAGCGGGCCCGTGGTGTGGTGCGAGGAGGGGCCGTGCACCGTCTGGACGAGGGCGTCGGCCAGCTCCTCCAGCGCCTCCGCGGGGCCCGCCTCCAGCGCCGTACGCAGCCGGGACCAGCCCGTGTCGAGGTCGTGGCCGCCCGTCTCGATCAGGCCGTCGGTGCAGAGCAGCAGCGTCTCGCCGGGCTCCAGGACGAGCCGGGTCGTGGGATAGTCCGCGTCCGGGTCGATGCCGAGCGGCAGCCCGCCCGCCGTGGGCCGCATCAGGACCGTGCCGTCGGCCAGGCGTATCGCCGGGTCGGGGTGGCCGGCGCGGGCGATCTCCAGGACGCCGGTCGCCGGGTCGGCCTCCACGTACAGGCAGGTCGCGAAGCGCGGGTCCTGCGGAGTTCCGCCGTGCGCGGTGTCGCCGATGCCGTGCAGGAAGCGTGAGGCGCGGGAGAGGACCGCGTCGGGCCGGTGCCCCTCGGAGGCGTACGCGCGCAGGGCGATACGCAACTGCCCCATCAGGCCCGCCGCCCGCACGTCGTGCCCCTGGACGTCCCCGATGACCAGGGCGATGCGGCCGCCCCCGCCGCCCCGCTGCCCGGCCGGGCCGCCGGGCAGCGGGATGATGTCGTACCAGTCGCCGCCGACCTGGAGGCCGCCGCCGGTCGGCACATAGCGCGCCGCGATGCTCATTCCGGGGATCTCGGGGCCCAGGCTCGGCAGCATCGACTTCTGGAGGCCGTCCGTCAGCTCCCGCTCCGACTCGGCGACCCCGGCGCGCGACAGGGCCTGCGCCAGCATCCGCGCGACCGTCGTCAGGACCGAACGCTCGTCGGGCGTGAACGACACCGGGTAGGCGAAGCCCGCCATCCACGCGCCGATCGTGCGGCCCGCGACGATCAGCGGCAGGAACGCCCACGACTGCCGCTTGAACCGCGCGGCCAGCGGCCACGCCGCCGGATAGCGGCTCTGGTACTCCTCGGGCGACGACAGGTAGACGGCACGCCCGGTCCGGCAGACCTCGGCCGCCGGATAGTCCGTGACCAGCTCCATGTCGGTGAAGGGGCCCTCGGAGCCCGCCTGGTGCCCGTGGTGGCCGATGACGGTGAGCCGGTCGCCCGCCACACCGAAGACCGCGAGCCCCTCCGGCGAGAACCCCGGCATCGACAGGCCCGCGGCGACCCGCAGCACCTCCTCCGTCGACCCGGCCTCGGCCAGCGCCCGCCCCGCGTCCAGCAGGAACGCCTCGCGCGAGCGCCGCCAGTCACCGGTCACCGGGGTCCGCGAGGCGGCGCCCGGCTGTGGCTCGCTGACCTCCTGGAGGGTGCCGATCAGCTCGTAGGAGTCCAGGGTGTCGCCGTGCAGCACCGGCTTGGAGCGGCTGCGCACGGTACGGACGACGCGACCCTGCTCGTCCATGATGCGCAGGCGGGCCTCGGCGAGGGTGCCCTCGGCGACGGCGAGCTGGACGACGCCGTCGATCTCGTTCCAGTCGGCCGGGTGGAAACGGGCCCTGACCCCGGACTCCGTCAGGGTGACCGGCTTCCCGTCGGGCGAGGGCAGCCCGATGAGCCGGGCGGCCTCCACGTCGAACGTGACCAGGCCCGCCCGGTTGTCCCACCGCCACAGGCCGGTCGCGAGAGCGGCGAGGACTTCCTCCACCGGGGGGAGGGGCTCACCAGTGCGCATGGCCCCACTTTAGGAAGAGGTGATCGGGGACGGCCACCGAGACTGTTCGCACAGCGATCTTGGGGCGGCCGGTACCCTTGGGAGATCCGGGTTGTCACCCCGGAACCCCGAAACGCAAAGGCTGGATGAACGACGATGCATCGGTACAGGTCCCACACCTGCGGCGAGCTCCGCGCCTCTGACGTCGACGCCGACGTCCGGCTGAGCGGCTGGCTGCACAATCGCCGAGACCTGGGCGGCATCCTCTTCATCGATCTGCGCGATCACTACGGCATCACGCAGCTCGTCGCCCGCCCCGGCACCAAGGCCGCCGAGGTCCTCGACAAGCTGACGAAGGAGACGGTCGTCCGCGTCGACGGCAAGGTCGTCTCCCGCGGCGCGGAGAACGTCAACCCGGAGCTGCCCACCGGCGAGATCGAGATCGAGGCGTCCGAGATCGAGGTGCTCGGCGCCGCCCAGCAGCTGCCGTTCCAGATCAACCAGGACGACGGGGTCGGCGAGGAGCGCCGCCTGGAGTACCGCTTCCTGGACCTTCGCCGTGAGCGCATGCACCGCAACATCATGCTGCGCAGCGCCGTGATCGCCTCGATCCGCTCGAAGATGGTCAACCTCGGCTTCAACGAGATGGCCACGCCGATCCTCACCGCGACCTCCCCCGAGGGCGCCCGTGACTTCGTCGTCCCGTCCCGCCTCAACCCGGGCAAGTTCTACGCCCTGCCGCAGGCCCCGCAGCAGTTCAAGCAGCTGCTGATGATCTCCGGCTTCGACCGCTACTTCCAGATCGCGCCGTGCTTCCGCGACGAGGACGCGCGCGCGGACCGCTCGCCGGGCGAGTTCTACCAGCTCGACATCGAGATGAGCTTCGTCGAGCAGGAAGACGTCTTCCGCCCGATCGAGAAGCTCATGACGGAGATCTTCACCGAGTTCGGCGGCGGCCGCGAGGTGACCTCCCCCTTCCCGCGCATCCCGTTCCGCGAGTCGATGCTGAAGTACGGCAACGACAAGCCGGACCTGCGCGCCAAGCTGGAGCTCGTCGACATCACCGACGTCTTCGAGGGCTCGGAGTTCAAGGCGTTCGCGGGCAAGCACGTGCGTGCGCTGCCGGTGCCGGACACCGCCTCGCAGTCCCGCAAGTTCTTCGACGGCCTGGGCGACTACGCGGTCGAGCAGGGCGCGAGGGGCCTCGCCTGGATCCGCGTCGGCGAGGACGGCACGTTCGCCGGCCCGATCGCGAAGTTCCTCACCGAGGAGAACGTCAAGGTCCTCACCGAGCGCCTCGGCCTCACGGCCGGTCACGCCGTGTTCTTCGGCGCGGGTGAGTTCGACGAGGTCTCCAAGATCATGGGCGCGGTACGCGTCGAGGCCGCCAAGCGCGCCGGCCACTTCGAGGAGGGCGTCTTCCGGTTCTGCTGGATCGTCGACTTCCCGATGTACGAGAAGGACGAGGAGACCGGAAAGGTCGACTTCTCCCACAACCCGTTCTCCATGCCGCAGGGCGGCATGAAGGACCTGGAGGAGAAGGACCCGCTGGACATCCTGGCCTGGCAGTACGACATCGTCTGCAACGGCACGGAGCTGTCCTCCGGCGCGATCCGCAACCACGAGCCCGAGATCATGCTCAAGGCGTTCGAGATCGCCGGCTACGACCGCGACACCGTCGAGGCCGAGTTCGCCGGCATGCTCCGCGCGCTGCGCTTCGGCGCCCCGCCGCACGGCGGGATCGCCCCGGGCGTCGACCGCATCGTGATGCTCCTCGCCGACGAGCCGAACATCCGGGAGACCATCGGCTTCCCGCTGAACGGCAACGCGCAGGACCTGATGATGGGCGCGCCCACCGAGCTGGACGAGTCGCGCCTGCGCGAGCTCAACATCCAGCTGCGCAAGCCGGTCGAGAAGAAGTAGCGCCGACCGCACCCCGCGCATGACGAAGGGCCCGGAACCGCGACCGCGGTTCCGGGCCCTTCGGCGTCTCCGCCGGGGGCCGCTCGGGTCAGGACCCGAGCGGCCCCCGAGGGGCAGGGCGGGGTCGGACTACTCGGGAGCGCCGCCGAAGCGCTCCTTGTACGACTCCAGGTCCTCCTCGGTGATCTTCGCGAAGAGCACCGGCGGGACCGTGAAGGGCGTGCCCGCGGGGACCGTGGTCAGGGCCTTCGCCTCGTCGGCTGTCACCCAGTTGCGGGTGTCGTCGGCGAGGGCGAACGCCGCGCGCATGGCGGCCGCGGACGACGGGATGAACGGCTCGGAGACCACCGAGTACAGGTGGATCAGGTTCATCGCCGTACGGAGGGTCAGGGCGGCGCCGTCCTTGTCCGTCTTGATCTCCAGCCAGGGGGCCTTCTCCTCCAGGTAGGAGTTGCCCGCGGACCACAGGGCGCGCAGCGCCGCCGCGGCCTTGCGGAACTGGAGGGCCTCCATCTGGTTCTCGTACTCGGCGAGGAGTTCGGCGATCTGCTCGCCCAGCTTCGTCTCGGCCTCGCCGGGCTCGCCGCCCGCCGGGACGTCGTCGCCGAAGCGCTTGCGGGAGAAGGACAGGACGCGGTTGACGAAGTTGCCGAGGGTGTCGGCCAGGTCCTTGTTGACCGTCGCCGTGAAGTGCTCCCAGGTGAAGGACGAGTCGTCCGACTCGGGGGCGTTGGCGATGAGGAAGTAGCGCCAGTAGTCCGCCGGGAGGATCTCCAGGGCCTGGTCGGTGAAGACGCCGCGCTTCTGCGAGGTGGAGAACTTGCCGCCGTAGTACGTCAGCCAGTTGAACGCCTTGAGGTAGTCGACCTTCTTCCACGGCTCCCGGATGCCCATCTCGGTGGCCGGGAACATCACGCTGTGGAACGGCACGTTGTCCTTCGCCATGAACTCCGTGTACCGGACGTCGGTGGCGCCGTCGGGCTCGTACCACCACGACTTCCAGTCACGGTTCGCCGGGTCCTGGTCCGCCCACTCCTTCGTCGACCCGATGTACTCGATCGGGGCGTCGAACCACACGTAGAAGACCTTGCCGTCGGCCGCGAGCTCCGGCCAGGTGTCCGCGGGGACCGGGACGCCCCAGTCCAGGTCACGGGTGATCGCGCGGTCGTTCAGGCCCTCGGTCAGCCACTTGCGGGCGATGGAGGAGGCGAGCTGCGGCCACTCGTCGGCGACCTCGTCGATCCACGCCTCGACCTCGACCTGGAGCTTCGACTGGAGCAGGAAGAGGTGCTTGGTCTCGCGGACCTCCAGCTCGGTGGAGCCGGAGATCGCCGAGCGCGGGTCGATCAGGTCGGTGGGGTCGAGCACGCGGGTGCAGTTCTCGCACTGGTCGCCGCGGGCCTTGTCGTAGCCGCAGTGCGGGCAGGTGCCCTCGACGTAGCGGTCGGGGAGGAAGCGGCCGTCGGCCGGGCTGTACACCTGGCGGATCGACCGCTCCTCGATGAACCCGTTCTCGTGCAGCTTGCGGGCGAAGTGCTGGGTGATCTCCGCGTTCTGCGGCGAGGAGGACCGGCCGAAGTGGTCGAAGGCGAGCGCGAACCCGTCGTAGACCGCCTTCTGCGCGTCGTGCGCCTGCGCACAGAACTCCGCGACCGGGACGCCCCGCTCCTTCGCGGCCAGTTCGGCGGGGGTGCCGTGCTCGTCCGTCGCGCAGATGTAGAGCACATCGTGGCCGCGCTGGCGCAGGTAGCGGGCGTAGACGTCGGCCGGGAGCATGGACCCCACCATGTTGCCCAGGTGCTTGATCCCGTTGATGTACGGAAGGGCGCTGGTGATGAGGTGTCGAGCCATCGGGGGCTGCTCCCAAGTCGTGACGAGGTGTTGCGCGCAGTGACGGTTTTCGGCTGCGGAATCTAGAAATCGTAGCCGACATGGGGTGGCCGTCCGCGCGGTGTTTTGCTACGCGGACGGCCACGGGTCGTCATGGGTCACGAGGCGGGGGTCACGGCCCCGCGGTCGCGGCCGGGGCTGCGGGAGACCCGGGTCACGGGCGCCAGGCGGCCAGTACGCCGTCGTAGAGCTCGGCGTCGGTCAGCTCCAGGGGGGCCGGGCCCGCGTGGAAGAAGGCGGCGTTCTCCGCCTTCAGCTTGCGGAGGTAGTCGAACCCCTTCGCGTCGTGCTCACCGAACGCGACGAACTGGAAGAACAGCGGGCGGCTCGCCGCCTCGGCCAGCGCCTCGGTCGCCGGGCGCTGGGTGTCCGGCGGACCGTCCGTCTGGAAGACGACCAGGGCCGGGGCGTCCGGGTCCGCGCTCTTCTCGTGGTGCGCGACGACCTCCTCGATGGCGCGGTGGTAGCTGGTGCGGCCCATCCGGCCGGCCGCGGCGTGCCACTCGTCGATCTTGCCCTCGTAACCGGCGTCCAGGGTGAGGTCGCCGGTGGCGTCGATGTCCGTCGAGAAGAACACGGTGTGGACGGCCGGGGTCTCGCGCCCGTCGAGGTGGGCGGCGAGTGCGAGCGTCTGCTCGGCCAGGGCGCTCGCGGAGCCGTCCTTGTAGTAGGGCCGCATGGATCCGGACCGGTCGAGCACGAGGTACACCGTGGCCCGGGTCCCGTCGAGACCCCGCTCGGCAAGGGCGGCACCGGCCGCCTTGTGCGCGGCGACGAGCCCCGGCGCCAGCGCCTTGATCTTCTCCCCGGCGTGCGCGGGCTCGGCGCTCGCCTCGGCCCCGTCGGCCTCGGCACCCTGCGCCGCCGTTGCCTCGACCTTGGCCGGGGCCTTCGCCTTGGCGGGGCCCGCGGACTTGGCCGCCTCGGTGTCCTGCGACGCGGCCTTGGCCTTCGTGGCCGTGGCCGTGGCCTTGACCGTGGCCTTGGCCTTGGGCGCCTCGGCGGTCTTCGCCGTCTTCTTGGCCGGGGCCTTCTTGGCGGGGGCCTTCTTGGCCGCGGCCTTCGTGCGGGCCGGTTCCTCGGACTTGGCAGGCTCAGCGTTCTCCGCGGCCTTGGCGGGGGCCTTCTTCGCGGGAGCCTTCGCCGTTTTCGCCTTGGACTTGGCCGTGGCGTCCGGCTCCGCCGGGGTCGCAGCCTCGGCCTCGTCCTTGGTCTCGTCCTTGCCCTCGGTCTTGGTCTCGGCCTCGGCCTCGGTCTTGGTCTCGGTCGGCGCGGTGGCCGGGGCCTGTGCCTTGTCCGGCGCGGCTTCCTTGCCTGAACTCGGCTGTGCGGCAACCGACTTGGCCTGCGTGTCCGTCTCGGCCGTGGCGGGCGCCTCGGTCTTCTCCGGGGCGTCCGACTCCGCCGCAGTCGCAGTCGCAGTCGCAGCCGCAACCGTGGCCTCGGCCTCGGTCTCGTTCTCGGCGGGTGCCGGGGCCCGTGCCTCGTCCGGCACGGCTTCCTCACCCGAACTTGCCTGCGGCTCCACGGACTTGGCCTGCGTGTCCGTCTCGGCCGTGGCAGGCGCCTCGGTCTTCTCCGGCGCGTCCGGCTCCGCCGCAGCCGTAGCCGCAACCTCGGTCTCGGCGCCGGTCTCCACCGACGCGGTGGCCGGAGCCTCCGTCTCGGCAGGCGTCTTCGCCTCAGGCGCCTCGTCCGCCACCGGCGTCTCCACCGGCGCCTCCGCCACTGGTGCCTCGTCCGCCACCGGCGCCTCCGCCTGCGCCGGGACCTGGGCGTCCGTGCGGGGGGCCGGGGAGCCGGTCTCCGGTGGGGCCTCCGCCTGGGCCGGGATCTGGCCCTGGGCCTCGGCGCCGGTCTCCGGGGCGGTGGCCGCCGGGTCCGGGTCCACCGGGGTGGACGGCTTCGGCACGGCTACGTTGTCGAACGCCGCCGCCACCAGGTCGTCCGCCTCCCCCCGGGACGGCCCGGGTACCTTCGGCGTCCCCGGCGAGGGAGACCCGGCCGACGGCGCGGCTTCCGGCTCCTCCGCGGCAGCGACCTCCGCGTCCCCCTTCCGGGACCGCCCGAACGCGTTCCGCAGCAGATCCAGAATGCCCATGTGCGCAACCTTCCGCATGAGTTGGTCCCCGAACGTCCCTGGAACCCCTGGCCAGGGCGGACACGTAAGGTTAGCCGCCGCTGGGCGTGATCTTGGGAAGGGTCCGGCCGATTCGCCGCGGCACGCTCCGTTTGTCAGGCCGGAGCCAGGTGGAGCGGGAGCCGTTCCCGGTAGGCGGGGGCCTGATGCGCCACCTCTCCGTACGCGTCCCACAGATCCGGCAGCACCGCTTCGAGCAGGGTCTCGGTGCGGGCGGTGAGCAGCAGCCGTACGCCCACGGGGTCGCCGTGCAGCGGCCGGATCGCCATGTCGGTGCGGGAGCGGGACGTGGGCTGGCAGAGGGCGACGACCTCGCCGGTCGCGACGAGGGAGGCGGCGGTGAGGTAATCGCCGTGCAGGACGCGGGGTTCGAGCCCGGCGGAGCGCAGCGCCCGCAGCAGGCCGTCCCACTCGCCGTCCACGGTGGGGTCGACCATCCACCGGTCATCGGCCAGGTCGCTGAGGCGCACGACGCTGTGCCGCGCGGCCGGGTGGTCCGTGGCCAGGGAGACGAACTGCGGCTCGCGCTCCACCAGGACCCGGCACGCGAGCCCGGGCGGGATCCGCAGCGGGCTGCCCTCCACCTCGTGCACGAACGCCACGTCGAGCCCGCCCTCGGCGACGAGCCGCAGCAGGGCGTGCGCGGAGACGTCCACCCGCAGGGTCGGTTCCGTGCCGGGGAAGGCGGGGTTGCAGCGCAGGCGGCGCAGCCAGCCGGGCAGGGCGCGGCTCGCGGTGGAGCCGATCCGCAGACGGCCGGGCCCCTCGGCCGTCGCGGCGGCGGCCACGCGGACCTCGTCGACCAGGGTGTGCAGGCCGTCGACGAGCGGCCGGGCGCGGGTGAGCAGGACGCGGCCGAGCGGGGTGGGGTGGCAGCCGGTGCGTTCGCGGGTGAACAGCCGGCCGCCCAGGAAGTCCTCGATGCGGCGCAGTTGGGTGGTCAGCGCGGGCTGGCTCATGCCGAGGCGGCGGGCCGCCTTGTGCAGGCTGCCGGCGTCCTCGATCGCGCACAGGGCGCGCAGGTGCCGTACGTCCAGCTCCATGGGCGCAGAGCGTAAGGCGAGCACGGAAGACGCACCAGACCCCACAGCGCCAGACCCGACCGCATCTGACCCGACCGCGCCAGACCCGACCGCGCCAGACCCGACCGCGCCAGACCCGACCGCATCTGACCCGACCGCAGCAGACCCCACTGCAGCAGACCCGACCGCAGCAGACCCCACTGCAGCAGACCCGACCGCAGCAGACCCCACCGCATCAGACCCGACCGCAGCAGACCCCACCGCATCAGACCCGACCGCACCAGACCCCGCCGCACCGCACCGCACCGCACCAGACCCCCCGCACCAGCCCCCGTCGCGCCGCCCCGCGGTCGATAACCCGGTGCTATCCCCAAGTGCCATCATTCCCAGGCGCCCCGCCCGGGCCCACACTCTCTTGCATGACCATGACAGCACCCCCCACAGTTGTCCGCCTCCTCGCATGCGCCTTCGGCGCGGGACTCACCGTCACGGCGCTCGCGGCGGGCCCCGCCACCGCGCAGCCGCAGGCACAAACCCCGACCCAGGCCCAGGCGGAGACCGCCAGAGCCGACTACGCCCAGTACGACGGCTCCGCCGAGAACGCCGCCGCCAACAAAGCCTTCTTCGAAGCGGTCGTGAAGTCCGTCGCCGAGCAGCGCGCCGCGCACCCCGGCGCCGCGCAGGTGACCGTCTCGTACAACGTCTCGCGTGCGCCGTCCTTCCGCCAGCAGATAGCGAACAGCACGTCCATCTGGAACTCGTCGGTGTCGAACGTCAAGCTCCAGGCGACGAGCGGCAGCGGCAACTTCGCGTACTACGAGGGCAACGACTCGCGCGGTTCGTACGCGTCCACGGACGGGCACGGCCGGGGCTACGTCTTCCTGGACTACGCGCAGAACCAGCAGTACAACTCCACCCGCGTGACCGCTCACGAGACCGGGCACGTGCTCGGCCTGCCGGACCACTACTCGGGTCCGTGCAGTGAGCTGATGTCGGGCGGCGGCCCCGGCACGTCCTGCACCAACGCGTACCCGAACGCCACCGAGCGCTCCCGCGTCAACTCCCTCTGGGCCAACGGATTCGCCAAGGCCCTGCAGAAGGCCGAAGCCAGGCTCAAGTAAGCGGTGGCGGGCGGGTCTACGAGTGGACGGTGTCCGCCGTGGGCCCGCCCCGCACCCCGATCGCCCGGGCCGCCGCCACCTCCTGACGGACCTGTTCGAGGACCCCGTCCCGGAGCCCGGGACCGTCCCCGAAGTCGGCCCGTACCTCCTCCAGCACCACCGAATCCCGCAACCCCTGCGCCAACTCCCGCAACTGCGCGATGACCTGGGTCACCTCCGCGGGCGCGGGCGGCGGGGAACCGTGCCGGACCCGCACCCGCGCCGCGGTCGTCGCGTCCACGATGCGTTCGACCGCGACGACCAGGGGCCACCAGGCCGCCGCCCGCCTCCCCGTGGGCGGCGGTTCGGTGAGCGCGCGCTGGAACTCGGTGCGGATCACCGACAGGTCCCGGTAGAGGCGGCGCCGCATCCGGGCCCGGGCCGCCGGGTCCTCGGTGACCCCGAACGCGCACTCCACGTAGGCGGCCGTGTCGGAGACCGCGTCGGCGAGCCGGTCGCCGATCCGGGTGTGCCAGCTCTCCGGCCACAGCAGATAGCCCGCCACCAGCGCGATGGCGCAGCCCATCAGGCTGTCCAGGAGCCGGGGCCCGAGCAGCGCCGTGCCCTGGTGGTTGAGGATGTCGGAGAGCAGCAGGATCACCGGGGTGATGGCCGCGGTCTGGAAGGCGTAGCCGCGGGGTGTGAGCGCGGGGATGAGCGGGGCGAGCAGCAGCATCACCGGCACGTCCCACCAGCCGAGCGGCACCTCGGCGAGGACGGCCGCCGCCACGACGAGGCCCGCCGCCGTGCCGAGGGCGCGCAGCACCGCCCGCGAGAACACCGATCCGAAGTCGGGCTTCATGACGAACGTGATGGTCAGCGCCACCCAGTAGGAGCGCGGCACGGGCACGGTCGACGCGAGGACCTGGGCGATGCCGATGCACAGGGCGAGCCGCAGGCCGTAGCGCCAGGAGGCGCCGGACAGGAGCACGGTGGCCGCGCCGCGGCGGGCGCGTACCCGCAGCGCGGCGGGGTGGCCGAGCCGGTCGTCGACGTTGGTGAACTCGCTGTCCCCGGTCCGCGCCGCGACCTCGGCGGCGTGCCGCACCGCGTGGTCGAGGGCGCGCGACGCGGGCCCGTCGGGCTCGGGCAGCTCCAGGGGCGCGCGGTCGGCGGGCCGGCCGGAGGCGATGGCGTCGGCGAGGGCGCGTACGGCCTCCGGCACCTGCGGCGGCAGCGGCACCCCGCACTGGTGGGCGGCGGGTGCGGCCTCCACGACGGGCGTCACGGCGTTCAACTGGCTGACCAGGCGCACCAGTTCCGGGTTGCGGCCGTGGGCGCGGGCCCGCCGGGCGAGGACGAGGTCGTACGCCTGGTTGAGGGACTGGGTGACGGCGAGGCGGGTCTCCGCGTACGTGAGGGGGTCCTGGGCCGCGGCTTCGAGGAGGTGCGCCACACCGCGGTACGTCGACGCGACGGCGGCCCGCTCGGGCACCCCGCCCCGCAACGGCCAGGCGAGCAGGGCGAGCAGCAGGACCAGCAGCCCGCCGCTGTACATCAGCAGCGGCGCGAGCCACCACTCGCCCGGCATGGGCAGGCCCGCGCCGACCACGCAGTTGAGCAGGAGCAGCAGCCCGGAGACGGAGGCGACCGCGCCGATCGTCGAGATCATCCCGGAGACCAGGGCGATCGCCGTGACGGCCACCACGGCGATCCAGCCCTGGCCGTTGACGAGGGAGCCGACCGTCACGCCCACGGCGCCGAACAGCTGGGGGACGGCGATGTTGAGGATGCGCATGCGGTACGCGTCCGCGGTGTCGCCGATCACCCCGCTGAGGGCGCCCATGGAGGCGAGGGCACCGTAGGCGGCGTGACCGGTGGCCAGGCCCACCGCCAAGGGGGCCGCCATGGCGATCGAGGCCCGGGCGACGGCGGCCCACGGCACGGGCGCGCGCTGCGGCCGCAACGTTCTGACCAGCCAGTCGGGGGGCGCTAGGCGGGACGGCATGGGGCCATTATGCGATCTTTGGTCACCGGCCCGCGCCGGGCGCGTTGTCAGGCGTGCTTGGCCGCGCCGGGTCCGTTCGGGCGCTTCGGCCGGGCCGGGCGGTTCGGTTCGTGGGCGAGCGCCCAGATGACGAAGACGCCGATGCCGATGGAGATCACCGACCACACGGGCGCGTACGGCAGGAACAGGAAGTACTCGACGATGTACAGCGCCGCGAGGCCGATGCCCACGCCGCGTGCCCAGTCCGCGCCCTGGAGGATGCCCCAGCCGGTGAGCGCCACGAGGATGCCGAGGATCAGGTGGATCCAGCCCCACGTGGTGAGGTTGAAGGAGTAGACGTAGTCGCCGAGCCGGGCGTACACGTCGTCCTTGGCGATGCCCGCGATGCCGTTGAGGATGCCGAGCACGCCGCTGACCAGCATCAGGACACCGGCGAAGACGGAGCCGCCGGTGGCCCAGCCGCTGTCGGGGCCCGCGTCGCCTGTGGTGGGGGCGGCGGTGCGGCCCCGGTGGCTCCTCGATCCGGCGGCCGGGCCGGGGTCCGGCGTCGGGGGCGGCGTGTTCGGCGGCGGGGTGGGGGGTGTGTTCGGGGGTGTCGTCTCACTCATGGGGCGCCTCCTCGTCTCAGGGATCAGGGATCAGAGATCAGGGAAATGTTCGGCCCGGCGCGGCCTCGCGGCACTCCGCGCGCGGCTGAACGGGTGCCTCGCCGACGGTCCCCGGGGAGCGACGGCCGGGCAGCCCGAACCCGAAGCGGCCCGTCAGCCAGGCCGCGACCGCCACCGCCGCGCCCACGCCGACGATCACCCACGATGCCGTCCGCATCGACGACGTCAGGGCGTCGTAGACGGCGCCTGCCGTCGCCTTGTCCGCGTCGGTGCCGAGGTCGCCGAGGGTGAGGGAGCGGGCGATCGGCAGGGCGACGAGCAGCGCGGCGGCGCCGAGGGCCATGCCGAGCGCCGTCGCGACGAGCGCGCGGCGCCGGCGCGGGGCGAGGAGCAGCCCGGCGACCGTGAGGACGAGGGAGGCCAGGGGCGGCCACGGCCCCGCGAGCTGGAGCAGGTGGAACACCTTGCGCAGCTCGGCGAGGTCACCGGCGGACAGGACGGTGATCTCGGTGTGGGCGACCGGGATCTGGGACGCGAAGGGCACGCCGTCGTCCAGGAGTTGCCGCTTCACCTGTTCGGTGACGGGTGCCAGGTCGAGGGTGACGGCTCCGGTGCCGCCTTCGTCGAGGGCGCGCTGCACCGCGTCGTGGGTGGCCCGGTTCGCGGTGTTCCAGGCGTTCTGGAAGGTGGGGGTGCCGGTGAACGAGACGACCGCGTCGTGCAGGTACTGCTCGACGGTGGACTGGAGCGGGCCCACGCTGATGGTCCGCATGATCCCGGTGGTCACGGCGTCCCCGGCCGTGTTCTGTACACCCGGATCGGTGGCGAGCGGCGCCATCGTGGACACGTAGCGGTCGCTGTCGCCGATCTCGTACCTGGCCCAGGTGGAGAGCGTGCCGAGGGGGACCAGGAGACAGGCGAGGGCGAGGAGGACGGGGGCGAGAGTCGCGCGGATCACCCTCCCAGGCAAGGCCCCGGCCGCACGCCCCGCGACCGGGACGCCCGCATACGGGCTACGCGCGCAAGCCCCGCGGATCGCTCCGGTGGAGCGTTGAGCCGAACGGGTGCTTCCGGGAAGGTCCCGGAGCGGGAGCGCGGCGGCCCGGGCGGAACCAGCACCCGCTCGGGCCGCCGTGTCGGGTGCAGGGTCATGGACTGACGCGCTGGGCGGTCCGTCGCACCATGGCCGCGGGGCGCTCGATGCCGTACTCGCTCTTCGAGTAGTAGCGGTAGTACACGGCGACGAACGTCGCCGCGCCCACGAACAGGCCGAGCACGACCGACCACACGACGGCGCTGTTGGCGAGGCTGTGCAGGAAACCGACGGCGATGCCGGCGAACGCGCCCCACACCAGGGCGCGCAGGCCGATGTGGCGGCTGCCCTGCCGCTGGGACCAGTGGTGGATGCCGAAGCAGAGCGCCGCGACAAGGATGCCGGTGACGAGGCCGAGCGCGATGTTTCCGCCGGTCACCTCGTGGCCGAAGCGCTGGATGTTCGCCGCCCAGAACCCGTAGAGGGCGCCGGTCACCACCGGCAGGACCTTCGCGGTGGTCGTCACCGACGGGGTCGCGGGGCGGCCGGCCTGCGTGGAACGGGCCGGTGCGGGTGCCGCGTGAGCCATGACGGGCTCCTTTCAGGTGCCCCCCTGTCCCGTCCCTCCATTGACGGCCGCCCGGGTACGTTCCGCAACGCGGCGCGCGATCAGTGCCCGGGCACGGTCACGAACCGCGAGGTCACGTGGAGGTCGGCCTCGATCGCCGCGGCCGCCGCGCGCAGCGCCCCGGCCCAGGCGTCGGCGGACCCGCGCCCCCGGTGGGCGGTGACGTCGAGCGCGGAGACGGTCCGCCCGTCCCGGCCGCGCACCGGTACGGCCACGGACCGCAACCCGTCCTCGGGCCCGTCCACGACGGCGGCACCGACGGCACCGGTGGCACCGACGGCACTGCCCGCGCCGGACGCGGCGCTCCCGTTCCCGTCGTTCCCGTCACTCCCCTCGCCGAGCAGCACGCGTCCGGCGGCCGTGTCCCCGGCGGGCAGGCGCGAGCCGACGCCGATGTCGACGCTCATGACGCGGCGCGGGGCGACCCGCGCCGTGCACCGCACCCACTCCCCGTCGGGCACGGAGAGCCCCACGGACTCCCCGAGCCGCTCCGAGAGCGCGGCCAGGTGGGGGGCGGCGATGCGCGGCAGCGTCGTACGGGAGAGCGGGGCGCAGCCCAGGGCGAGCACGCGGGGCGTGAGCCGGTACGCACGGTCGTCCTGCTCCACGTATCCGAGGTACTGGTGGGTGAGGAGGGCGCGGCGGGCGGTGGCCCGGGCGAGCCCGGTCCGTTCGGCGACCTCGCTGAGCGTCATCGTCCCCTCAAGAGCGGCCAGCACGTCCATCCCCCGAGCCAGCGAAACGACAGGCGCACCGGCCCCGCCACCTACAGCCCCTCCGGCGTTCGAGGAGCGGGGCCCGGGGTGGAGCCCCGTGGCAGGGGGCGGAGCGGCCAGCACCTCTTCCATCGCCGAGACGCAGGCCCCCAGGGGCTCCCGCACAGCGCCCCACAGTGAGTCGACCCCGTGCCGACTCGTATGGCTGACCACACTCACCGCACAGACCACACCCCCGGAGGGCCCCCGCACCGGTACGGCCACCGCGATCAGCCCGGGCTCGACCAGCTGGTCGTCCACCGCCGACGGCACCCCGTCGCGGAAGACGAGCCCGGGCGCGGAGCCGTCGCCCGGCAGGCGGTCGCCGACGCGGAAGCTGATGGAGAGGGCGCGGCGGCGCAGCACCTGGTGGACGAAGCGGATGTCGGGGCCGTCGGGGACGGCGAGGGAGACGGACTCGTCGAGGTCGTCGGCGAGCCGGTCGGCGAGCGGCGCGAGCAGTTCGGGCACGCGCAGGGCGTCGAGGTAGGCGTTGGCGACGGCCATGAGGGGCGGCGCGAGGGAGGCGTCCCGCCCGTCGAGGCGTACGTGGCCGAGGTGGGCCAGCGTCGCGCAGATCCGGTCGACGGTGGAGCGGGCGAGCCCGGTGGCGCGGGCGAGTTCGGCGAGGGCGAGGGTGCCGTCCGCGTCCGTGAGGCGCCGCAGGACGTCGAGGCCGCGGATGAGCGGGGTGACGGCCTCGGCGGGCGGCGCCTTGCTCACGGACGGGGAGGGCACGGGGGACACGGGCCAACCGTAAGCGACCGGGGCGGGGTCAGTTGCGCAGCAGTTCCACGACCCGCTCCAGCGTGGCCGGGGCGAGGTGGCGGCGCAGGGCGTCCGCCACGTCCTGCGGGGTGCCCCGGCTGTCGATCCTGATTACGCCGTAATCACGCCCGCGCCCCTCTTTGCGGGCCGCGGGCACCGACGGGCCGGGCAGCTCGCCGTACTGCCCCGGCAGCTGCTGGTCCTCGTGGGGGAGGCGGGCGATGCGCCGGGCGTCCTCGACGGAGACGCGGCCGTCGGCGAGGGCCTCCTGAAGGTCGGCGCGCAGCTTCATCAGGGAGAGCCGCTGCGAGACGAACCCCTGGGTCTTGCCGATACGGGCGGCGACCTGGCGTTGCGAGTAGCCGTAGGTGGTGATCAGGCCCTGGATGGCCTGGGCCTGTTCCAGCTCGGTGAGGTCGTCGCGCTGGACGTTCTCGATGAGCGCGTCCTCGTCGGAGCGGGAGGCGTCGTCGCGGACGAGGACGGGCACCTCGTCGAGGCCGGCCATCTTGGCGGCGGCCAGACGGCGGTGGCCGTGCAGCACGACGTACGCGGCCCTGCCGACCGCCTTCTTGTGGTGCGGGTGGGCGGTGAGGAACACGGCGGCGGGGACGACGCCGAGCGCCTGGAGCACGCCGCGCTCGCGGACGGTCTCGGCGAGGCCGTCCAGGTCGCGCAGTTCGTGGCGCGGGTTGTCCGGGTTCTCGGCGAGGTCGGTGACGGCGACGGTGAGCGGGGTGGTGTCGGGCCTGCGTGGCGCGTCGGGCGTCTGCGGCGCGTCCGCCGCCGAGAGGAGCGAGGACAGGTCGGTGCGGCGCCCCATCAGCGCTTCACCTTCTTCTTCACGTTCTTCTTCGCGGCTGTACGCGGCTTGGGGGCTGTCCGGGGCTTCTCGGCAGCGGGGGGTTTCTCGGCCGCGACGGGTTTCGCGGGCGCGGGCGGCTTCGCGGGTGCCGGGATCGCGGCGAGTCCGACCTCCAGGGCGAGCCGGAAGAAGTCCTCGCGGGCCTGGAGGGCGACCCGGTTGGCGCCGTACTGGGTGACGACCAGGCCGTCCGCGCTGGCCCGGGTGTGCAGCTTGTAGTGGCGTACGACGGCACGGGCCAGCGGCCAGCCCTGCGCCTCGACGAAGGCGCGGGTCTGCTCCAGATCGGCCTTGCCGTCGCGCGGGTCCCAGTTGTTGATGACGACGCGGAACGGCAGGCCACGCGGTTTCACGACCCGTTCCACCGTGCGCTGCGTCGGCTGGAAACCGAGCGGTTCGGGCTCGATGGGGACGATGACGTCGGTGGCGCTGGACAGCACCGCGCGCAGGGCGTCGGCGGCGGCCCCCTTGCCGAGGGGGTCGGCGCCGTCGTTCTCGGTGAGGTCGAGCCAGCCCGGGGTGTCGACGAAGACGTGCTGCACGGACGGGATGCGGGACAGGGCGGCGAGCCCCGCGAGGTCGTTGTGGGCCTGGACGAAGTCGAAGGGCAGTCCCTCGCCGACGCGTTCGGACCACCACACGGCGGAGCCCTGCGGGTCGATGGAGACGGCGACGACGGGCGGGTGCTCGCCGTCCCGCCGGCTGCCGGCGCCGAGGACGTCGGCGGTGACGGCGGCCAGGTTCACGGCGAGCGTGGACTTTCCCACGCCGCCTTTCTGGTTGAGGATCACGTGTACGTGCGCCACGAATGGTCCCTAACTGGTGTGTTCGGGGCGGATGGTCGTGGTCACTGTGACAGCGCGGCGGCGTCCGGGCCCGGTGCACACGCCGTCAGGTGGCCGCCTTCGCGTCGCACTCGAACCACACCGTCTTGCCCGACCCGCTGACATACACGCCCCACCGGTCGGTGACCGCGTCGACGAGCAGCAGTCCCCGGCCGCCCTCGTCCAGCTGGTTCGGCTCCCCCATGACGGGCAGGCGCGGATCCGGGTCCCCGACCTCCACGCGCACCCCGCTGTCCTGCCGCAGGATGAGCAGCGAACAATGCCGTCCCGGTACGTGCCGGACCACGTTGATGAGCAGTTCGGTGACGGCGAGTTCGGCCGCGTCCGTCAGCTCTGCCATGCCCCATTGCCGTAGGTAGATCCGCACGATCCGGCGGATGTGGTGGGCCGAGTGGCTGCCGACGGTGAAGTTCATGGCATGGCAGTTCATGGCAACTCCTGGCCAAGGTGATCGAGTTGAGCTGTTCGCGGTACGAGAGTGCCGGGTCACGGCTACTCTCGGCTACGCATGGAAGCGGACAGTCACTGTCGTTGGGGGAGCCATGGCCAACATCCGGCAACTCGACCCGAGCGCGTCGCCGCTCGACCACTTCGGCTCGGAGTTGCGTCACTGGCGCGAGGCGGCGGGCCTGAGCCAGCCCCAGCTGGGCGCGAAGCTGTTCTGTACCGGGTCCTTGGTGGGCCAGATCGAGACCGCCCACAAGGTCCCGACCCGCGACTTCGCCGAGCGGGTGGACTCCGTCCTGGGGGCGGGTGGGGCGTTCGGGCGGCTCGCCGGGTTGGTGTTGCGGAGTCAGTTGCCGTCCTGGTTCCAGGAGTACGCGGGGCTTGAGGCCAAGGCCGCGTACATCTCGACGTATCAGGCGCAGGTTGTGTACGGGTTGCTTCAGACCGAGGCGTATGCGCGGGCGTCGATCAGCTCGGCGCGGCCGGATCGCCTGGACGAACTCGTGGCAGCTCGGTTGGAACGCCAGCGAATCCTGGAGCAGGAGAGGCCGCCGCAGATCTGGGTGATCCTCGATGAGGCGGTGCTGCACCGCAAAGTCGGCGGCAGTGAGGTCATGTGGGGGCAACTCGCGCGCTTGTTGAGTTTCCGCGACAGTCGGGGCGTGAGCATTCAGGTACTCCCCTTCGAGGTCGGTCAACACACAAGCCTGGCGGGCTCGTTCACGATGATGAGGTTCGAGAGCGACCCGGAAATCGTCTACACCGAGGACTTCGCCCAAGGTCACGCGACCGCCAACCCGGACACATTCAGGGACGGGTCGTTCCGTTACGCTCGCTTGCAGGCTGCTGCCCTCTCCGTAGAGGATTCGGCGGTATTGATCAGCCGCGTAATGGAGGAGCGTTATGGGGACCGCACCGGATCTGATGAACGCGGCTTGGCGTAAGTCGAGTTACAGCGGCAACGAAGGCGGCGAGTGCATTGAATGCGCCCCCCTCAACGGCGCCACCTGGCACAAGTCCAGCTACAGCGGCAACACCGGCGGCGAGTGCCTAGAGGTCGCCACACCCCCCGGAGGCCACCTCGTAGCTCTCCGCGACTCCAAGAACCCCGAAGGCGGCGCCTTCACCATCGCCCCGGCCGCGTTCGACGCGTTCAGGACGGCTGCGGCGCGGGGGACTTTGTAACCCAGGGCCGCAGCAGCACCGGCGTACCCAGCAGAAGAACACCCGCCGCGCCCAGCGCCTCCCGCGTACCGAACGCCGCCGCGAGCCCACCCCACGCCAGAGTCAGCGCAGCGGTCGTCACGCTGCCGGTGATGCTCCACGCCGCGAGGACCCGGGCCACCCGGTCCGACTCGGTCCGCTGGAGGCGCTCCCGTGCCATCACCGGGTTGAAGACGCCGCAGCAGGTGATGAGTCCGAGCTCGACGGTCATGACGACGAGCAGGCCGCCGAGCCCGGGCCCGGTGAACGCGAGACCCACCGGCCAGCACGCCCGCGCCACCCCGCTGACCCACAGCACCCGGCGCGCCCCGTACCGAACGACCAGGCGGGGTGCCAGGCGCGACCCGATGAGGCCGCCGAGGCACGGCACGCTGAACGCGAGGCCGTACTGCCATACGGGGAAGCCGAGTTCGCGGAGCATGAGGACGGCCATCAGCGGGGAACCCACCATGATCAGGGCGTTGTTGAGGGCCGAGTTCAGGAAGAGGGCGCGCAGCTCCCGGTGGCACCACACGTACCGCCAGCCCTCGGCGATCTCCGCCCGGCGGGAGCGGGTGGTGCCGCCCTTGGCGGGGGCCGGCTCGGGGGTGCGGATCGCGCGGACGCCGAGCGCCGACAGGACGTAGGTCAGGGCGTCCCCGACGACCGTCGTCAGCGGTCCGAAGAACCCGATCGCGGCGCCGCCGAGCGGCGGGCCGAGCGCCGTGGCCGTCCACATCGTCGTCTCGAAACGCGCGCTCGCGACAAGGAGGCCGTCCGCCGGGACCAGCGCCTTCAGATGGGCGCCGCTCGCCGCCTTGAAGACGATGTCGGCTGTCGCGACGACCACGGAGACGAGCACCAGCTGGGTGAAGCCCAGGGCGTCGAGGACGTACGCCACCGGCAGCGTGAGCAGCGCCGCGCACCGCACCAGGTCCGCGCCGATCATCGCCGGACGCTTGCGGCGGAACTCCACCCACGGGCCAAGCGGCACCGCGATCAGCGCCCCGGCCGCGAGCCCGGTCGCCGCCAGGAGGGACACCTGCGCCGTACCGCTGTCCAGGACGAGCACCGCGATCAGCGAGAACGCGTCCAGGGCCAGCCAGGTGCCCGCCGTGCTCACCGCGAACGCCGCCCACAACCAGCCGAAATCCCGCCCGAGCCGCATCCGCATCTCCGTCATGACCTGCGATCCAAGCGGTGCGGGCGGGCCCCGGGCAAACAACCGGAGGCCCGTGGTCGTACAACCCGTGGTTGTATGGGGAGGTGGATCTCGAAGCCGTACGCACCTTCGTCACCGTCGCCGACGAGGGCCAGTTCCAGGTGGCCGCGCAGGAGCTCGGCGTCAGCCAGCAGGCCGTCTCCAAGCGGGTCGCCGCCCTGGAGCGGCAGCTCGGCGTGCGGCTGTTCACGCGGGTGCCGAGCGGCGCGCGGCTCACTCTGGACGGGCAGGCGTTCCTGCCGCACGCCAAAGCCGTGCTGCGCGCCCTGGAGAAGGCCGCGGCGTCGGTCCGGCCGGGGCGGCGCCCGCTCCGCGTCGACGTCATGGGCACCCGCGCCATGACCGCGGGGCTCATCCAGGGCTTCCACCGCGCCCACCCCGACGTGCCGCTGGACATCGTCGCCCTCGGCGCCGCGGGGAAGACCGTGCTCGACGCCGTCCGCACGGGGAGCGTCGACGCCGCGTTCTGGGCCCGCCGCGTCCCCGAGGACCAGTTGCCGTCCGGGGTGCGCAGCACGCGGGTGGCCGACGAGCCGATCCTGCTCGTGACCGGCCCCGGCCATCCGCTCGCCGGTGCGGACAGCGTCGCCCCGGCCGGACTCGCCGGGCACCGGATCTGGATGCCGAGCCTGACGCCGGGCACCGAATGGGCCGCGTACTACGCCGAACTGGCCGCGGACTTCGGGCTGTCCATCGACGCGTCAGGGCCCAACTTCGGCACGGACCACCTGCTCCAGACGGTGGCGGACTCGACGACGGTCGCCACGTTCATGGGCCCGCGCACCCCGCTCGCGTACCCCGCGGGCCTGGACCTGCGCACGATCCCCGTCCGCCACCCGGAGCCGGTCTACCCGCACTCCGTGCTGTGGCGCGACGACAACCCGCACCCGGGCCTCACCTCCCTGCGCACCCACCTGACCTCCGGCTACCACCCACCGGCCGGGCCCGAACACTGGCTCCCCGCCTGGGCCAGGACCCCGGCCGCCCGGTGAAGTGACATTTGTACCGGCAGGGTCGGGACAGCCCGCTCTGCCGGGCGGTGCCCTTGTTCCGCGAAGCTCAGTGCTGTCGGAAACGACCACAGGCACAGCCGGGGAACAGACGGAACCAGGGGGCACGGCACATGGGCGCGAACAAGGTGACGGTCGAGCAGGCGCGGCAGATCGCGCGAGGGACGGACTTCCAGGGGCTGCCCGCCTGGTACTTCCCGATCATGGGCTGCCTCGCCGGGGCCTTCGATGTCGCCCGCGCCTTTCCGGCCGTCTACTGGGTGATCCCGGTCGTCCTGGTCCTCAACATCGCGCTGTCGCTGACGGTGCTGCGGACCCGGATGCGCCTGATGAAGGCCCTGTGGAAGAACAAGCGCACCCGGTTCCTCGCCCTCGGCCTGGTCGGCGTCCGGTTCGCGGTGCGGGGTGCACTCGGCGCGGCCGGGTTCGCCCTGGGGGCGGCCGCCGGCGGGCTGTTCATCGGCATCCTGATGGCCGTCCTCGGCACGGTGATGGCGTGGGGCGACCAGTGGCTGGTCCTGCGGACGCTGCGGCGCACCACCGCCACGGCCGCCTGAACAGGAGGGGCGCGGGAACCCGGTGGCCTACTCCACCGGCGGCCGCTCCCCCCGGCGCCTGCGGACGCGGCGCATCCGGAACGCCGCCGCCAGCACGATGAGGACGACGCCCACCGCCACCACGGTGATCGCCCCCGTCGACACCGACGTGACGTCCACTTCGAATGTCATCGGGTCGCCCCACGGCTTGCCGTCGCCGCGCGTGTAGAGCCGGGCGGTGATCCGCGCCTTGCCGTTGGCCTTCGCGGTGACGTCGATGTGGGTGGTGTGGGTCGCGGAGCCCGCCGCCTCCACCGCGAGTTGCGCGTCGTTGACCCGCAGCCGCTCCGAGTCGCTGGAGGAGACCCGGAGTTCGAGCCCCGACACCGGCTGCTGCAAACCGTTGTCGACCGTCACCGGGACCGTCGAGTCGCCGGAGGTGAGGGTGAGCGTCGTCTTCGGGACGAGGCGCAGCGACCCCACGGAGGTGGCCAGGAAGTCGGACGTGCGCTCCTGGAAGGTCTCCTGCGCGGCGTCGTCCCGCGCGCGCCAGGCCGTCGACAGGGAGCGCGCCATGGCCGCGTGCACGGACGCCGTGGTGACCTTCGGGTCGGCCAGCACCTTCGCGAGCGTGGCGAGGCCGTCCAAGTCCTGCGCCACAGCCGTCAGTTGCGCCGGGGTCAGCTCGCCGGAACGCAGCCGCGCGGGGTAGGCCGCGGGCGCCGCCGCCTTGCCCGGCACCGGGTCGTTGTCGGCGGTGCGGATGCCCTCCAGGTCCAGCCAGCCGTCCTCGGTGCCGGAGTCGAGCGCGGCGCCGAGCGCGTGCGCCGCCGTACCTGACAGGTCGCGGGGCGGTACGAGGACGGGGCGGGTGTTCTTCTTGAGGAGCGCGGCGAGCCGGTCGACCGTCGCGGGGTCGGGGGTGTCACCGGCCCCGTCACCGCTCGCGGAACCCGACGGACCGGGGGAGCCCGACGAGCTGGGAGAGCCCGACGGGCTGGGAGAGCCCGACGGGCTGGGACCGGGCGTCGCGGTGGTCGTCGCGGACGGGAAGGGGGAGGGAGTGAGCGACGGGGAGACCTCCGGGTCCGGGCCCGGGTCCTTGATGCGGGCCAGCGCCGTCGTCAGGTTCGCGTCGTAGGGGAGCGCCGTGACCTTGCCGCCGCCCCCGTCTCCGTCCGCGTCCCCGTCCCCGTTTTCGTCCCCGTCGTTCCCGCTCCCGTCTTCGCTCCCGCTCCCGCTCCCGCCGTCGGTGGTGGTGGCCGTGGTGTCGGTGGGGGCGGCGGTTTCGAGCGTCACCGGGTCCTTGCCCGCCGGGCCGAGTCCCGTTCCGGAGGTGAGGAGCCGGGTCACCCCCAACTCCGTACCCAGTTGGGTGATCTCGCTGTCGAGCGCGCCGTCGGCGGGCCAGCCGAGGCCCGGCCGGGTCCCGGTGCCGAGCGCCCGGTCGACCCGTTCCTTCGCGTCGTCCGTGATCCCCGCGACGACCTCCGTCAGATCGTCCGCGTCGGTGCCCGGGTGGTGGGCGAGCGAGGCCAGGTCCGTGTCCGCGTACGGCAGCAGCCACACGTCACGCCCCTCGACCGCGTCCTTCAGCGCGGCCAGCCAGGACCGCGCGACGCTCTGCCCGGTGCCCCGCGTGCTGTCCTGCGGGTTGCTGGAGTCGGCGCTGTCCGCGAGGCGGTAGCCGTTCGCCATCGCCTGCGCGGCGATCACCAGATCCGGGTCGACGACCCAGCTGACCTCACGGCCCTTGCCCGCGTCGACGAGTTCGCGCAGCCGCCCGCCCGCCGCGAACAGGGCGGCCAGCGTGTCGTCGTCGAAGACGGGCTGCGCGCCGGGCCCCGAACCGAGGGCCGCCGCCGTCATGTGCGGGGTCGCCGTGACCGGCCAGACCACGGCCGCGTGCACGGTGTCCGCGTCGCTGTCCGCGTCGGCGGCCCGCGCCGGGGACCCCGGCAGGACCGAGACGCCCAGGGCCCCGAGCACCACGGCGGACACGACCCAGGCCCGCGCCGCCCCGTATCTCGTCATGTCGTCCCGTACCTCCCGCTCGCTGTCACCTGGTGCCGAGGTAACACCGTGCGCGAGGCCGCTCCGGGTACCGCGCGGCCGGGCGGCGCGTCGGGCCCGGCCGTCGCAGGGCCCCCGGCGGGCCCCCGCTCAGCCCTCCGTCGCCTCCAGCCCGGCGCCGATCCTGAGCAGGTTCCCGTCGAGGTCGACCAGGGCGAACTCCCGCATTCCGTACACCGTGTCGTCGGGCTCGACGAGGCGCGGCGTCGCGTACGGGTCGGTGGTCAGACCCGTGGCCCGCCACTCCTCGTACAGCGCGTCCACCACGGGCGCGCCCCCGTCGAGCCGCAGGTACACGGCGTGCGCGGTGGTCAGCGGGTCGGTGTCGGGGGCGTGGAAGAAGTGCAGTTCGGCCTCGTCGCGGAGGAGGATCAGGTAGCCGTCGTCCGGGTGGTGGGCGTCGGCGGTGAAGCCGAGAGCCGCGTAGAAGGCGATGGTCGCCGGCAGGTCGCGGCCCGGCATGATCGGTGCGAGGCGGCCGGTGAGAACGGTGCGGGGCATCGGCCCTCCAGGGGTGTCGGCGGGGGAGCCGATGTCGCCCGATAGAGTGCGGCTCCCGTAACTTCACGTAACCCTCCCGAGCATGACGCACGACGTACGAGGTACCAGGCAGTGACTCCCCCGGCTCCCCCGACTCCCGTCCCGGCCGCGGTGACCGTCGTCGGGATCGGCGCCGACGGCTGGCCCGGTCTGCCGGAGAGCTCGCGCTCCGTCCTGCGGGCCGCGGAGGCGATCGTCGGCGGCCCGCGCCAGCTCGCCCTGGTACCGGAGAGCGAGTGCGCCGGGGAGCGGGTGGCGTGGCCGTCGCCGCTGCGGCCCGCCGTACCGGGGCTGCTCGCCCGCTACGCGGGACGCCGCCTCGCCGTCCTGGCCAGCGGGGACCCCATGTTCTACGGGATCGGCCGGACGCTCACCGAGATCGCGGGCGCCGCCGCCGTACAGGTACTGCCCCACCCCTCCGCCCTCTCCTACGCCTGCGCGCGGCTCGGCTGGCCCGTCGAGGAGACCGACGTCGTCACCCTGGTGGGCCGCCCGGCGGACCGGCTCGCCGCCGCGCTGCACGACGGGCGCCGGATCCTCCTCCTGTCGGCGGGGGCGGACACCCCGGCCGAAGTGGCGGCGCTCCTCACCGACCGGGGCTTCGGACCCAGCCGGCTGACCGTCCTGGAACAGCTCGGCGCGGCGGCCGAGACGTCGTACGGCGGGGTGGCCGAGGAGTGGACGGCCGCGCCGGGCGACCCCCTGAACGTGATCGCGGTCGAGTGCGTACGGGCCGCGGACGCCCTGCGCCTCGGTGCGGCCCCTGGCCTGCCCGACGCCGCGTACGAGAACGACGGGCAGCTCACCAAGCGCCACGTCCGCGCCGCGACCCTCGCCGCGCTCGCGCCCGCCCCCGGGGAACTGCTCTGGGACGTGGGCGGCGGCTCCGGCTCGATCGGCGTGGAATGGCTGCGCACGCACCCCTCGTGCCGTGCGTACGCCGTCGAACGCGACCCGGAGCGGGCCGAGCGGATCGGACGCAACGCCTCCCGGCTCGGGGTGCCGCAACTGACCGTGGTGACGGGCCCCGCGCCGGACACGCTCGCCCAACTCCCCACCCCGGACGCCGTGTTCATCGGCGGCGGACTCACGGCGCCGGGTCTCCTCGACGCCTGCTGGGACGCGCTCCCGGCGGGCGGGCGGCTCGTCGCGAACACCGTGACGCTGGAGTCGGAGGCGTTGCTCGCCACCTGGTACCGGCGCCATGGCGGCGAACTGGTGAAGCTGTCCGTCGCGCACGCGGTGCCGGTCGGCGGGTTCACGGGGTGGCGGCAGGCGATGCCGGTCACGCAGTGGTCGGTGACGAAAACAGCGGAACTCTAGAGGCGGGACAGCCATGACCGTGTACTTCATCGGGGCGGGCCCCGGCGCCGCCGACCTGATCACGGTGCGCGGCGCGCGCACCCTCGCCGCGTGCCGGGTCTGCCTGTACGCGGGCTCCCTCGTCCCGCGCGAACTCCTGGCCGAGTGCCCGCCGGACGCCCGCCTGATCGACACCGCCGACCTCGACCTCGACGCCATCGAACGGGAACTGGTCGCGGCCCACGAGGCGGGCCACGACGTCGCCCGCCTGCACTCGGGCGACCCGTCCGTGTTCAGCGCGGTCGCGGAACAGATGCGCCGCCTCGACGCGCACGGCATCCCGTACGAGGTGGTGCCCGGTGTCCCGGCGTTCGCGGCGGCGGCGGCGGCGCTCAAGCGCGAGCTGACCGTCCCCACGGTCGGCCAGACCGTCATCCTCACCCGCGTCGCGCAGCAGGCCACGCCGATGCCGCCCGGCGAGGACCTGGCCACGCTCGGTGCGAGCGGGGCGCTGCTCGTGCTGCACCTGGGCGCCCGCTATGTCGACCGGATCGTCTCCGAGCTGACCCCGCACTACGGCGCCGACTGCCCGGCGGCGGTGGTGGCGTACGCGAGCCGCCCGGAGGAGCTGGTGCTGCGCGGCACCCTCGGGGACATCGCGGGCCAGGTGAAGTCGGCCGGCATCCTGCGCACGGCGGTGATCCTGGTGGGCCGCACCCTGGCCGCCTCCCAGTTCAGGGACAGCCACCTGTACTCCACGGAGCGCCCCCGGCACACCCCCTGACCCCAGGGGCTCCGCCCCGGCCCCCGCTCCTCGATCGCCGGAGGGGCTCGATGTCGGCCCGCGGACGGGGTACTTCCTGTTCAGGTTCGGCCGACCACGTTTCCGGCGCGGTCGATGCAGATGACGTCCACCGCGACCGGTGCCCCGCGCAGCACGAGCAGGGCCTGGTCCCGGGCCTCCGCGGCGACCAGGTCACCCAGGGGGACGCCCGCCGCCGCGCACAACTGGAGCGCGGCGAGCCCCGTGTTGGCGGCCGAGACCTGGGCCGCCAGGTCCGGGCCCGCACCACCCCGCACGGCCAGCTCCGCGAGGAACCCCTTGTCGACCTGGGAGCGGCCCGAGTGCAGGTCCAGGTGGCCCGCCGCCAGCTTGGAGAGCTTCGCGAAGCCGCCGCAGATCGTGAGGCGGTCCACCGGATGCCGCCGGACGTACTTCAGGACGGCGCCCGCGAAGTCACCCATGTCCAGCAACGCGTCCTCGGGCAGGCCGTGTTCGCGTACGACCGTCTTCTCCGACGTGGACCCGGTGCACCCGGCGAGGTGCGTACGGCCCGCCGCCCTGGCCACGTCCACGCCGCGCCGGATCGAGTCGATCCACGCCGAGCAGGAGTACGGCACGACGATGCCCGTCGTGCCGAGGACCGACAGACCGCCGAGAATGCCCAGGCGCGGGTTCCAGGTGGAGCGGGCGATCTCCTCACCGTGGTCGATGGAGACCGTGACCTCCACGTCGCCGGTGCCGCCGCAGGCCGCCGCGACCCGCGCCACGTGCTCCCGGATCATCTGCCGCGGCACCGGATTGATCGCGGGCTCCCCCACGTCGAGCGGCAGCCCCGGCCGGGTGACGGTGCCGACCCCCGGGCCCGCCCGGAAGACCACACCCGACCCGGCGGGCAGCGCCCGCACCGTGGCCCGCACCAGCGCCCCGTGCGTGACGTCCGGGTCGTCGCCCGCGTCCTTCACCACCCCCGCCGTCGCCGACTCCCCGTCGCGGGACTCGACGGCCAGCGCGAACGCCGGGGTCTGGCCCTTCGGGAGGGTGATCGTCACCGGGTCGGGGAACGCGCCGGAGAGCAGCGCCGTATACGCGGCGGTCGTCGCCGCCGTCGCACAGGCCCCGGTCGTCCAGCCGGGCCGCAGACCGGTGTGCTTGAGTTGGGCGCCGCGCCCGCCCTTCGCCTCAGGCATGTCACCCATGGAGCTCCCCGATGCACGTACTCGTCCTCGGCGGCACGACCGAGGCCCGGCGCCTCGCCGGGACCCTGCACGCACCGGACGGGCCCCGCGTCACCAGCTCGCTCGCGGGCCGCGTCGCCGCGCCGCGGCTGCCGCCCGGCGAGGTGCGGATCGGCGGGTTCGGCGGGGCGGCGGGCCTGGCGGCCTGGCTGCGCGAGCACGCGGTGAACGCGGTCATCGACGCCACACATCCCTTCGCCGAGACGATCAGTTTCAACGCGGCCGAGGCGGCCGCCGCCACCCATGTTCCCCTGCTGGCGCTGCGCCGGCCCGGCTGGGTCCCGGGCGCGGGCGACGACTGGCGTGAGGTCACCTCGCTGGCCGGGGCGGCGCGGGCCGTACGGACCGTACGAGGACCGGGTCGGCGGGTGTTCCTCACCACGGGCCGGATGGGGCTCGCCGCGTTCGCCCACATCGACGACGCCTGCTTCCTCGTACGCTCCGTCGACGCGCCCGAGCCGCCGTGCCCGCCGCACATGGAGCTGCTGCTCGACCGGGGCCCGTTCACCCTCGACGGCGAACGGGAGATCCTCGCCCGCCACCGCATCGACGTGCTGGTGACGAAGGACAGCGGCGGCGCCGCGACCGCCCCCAAACTGACGGCGGCACGGGAGGCGGGCCTCCCCGTGATCATGGTGCGCCGCCCGCAGGTCCCGGGCGGCGTGCCGGTGGCGACCACCGTCGAGGAGGCGGCGGCATGGGTGCGGACACTGTCCGACGCCGCCGCTGGATAGGGCCCGTACGGGTTCAGGCGGTGTCCGGTGCCGCCACCTCCGGGTTGCGCCCGTAGCGGTTCAGGCGGTCGCCGGTGCCGTCGCCTCCGGGTAGCGGCGCGGCGTCCACGTCACGGTCCGGCCGTCGCCGCGTACGACGGCCTGCGTCTGCGACGAGCCCACGATCAGCAGCGTGCGCATGTCGACGACGGCCGGATCGAGGTCGGCGAGACGCACCGTGCGGACGCTCTCCTCGGGGCCGCCGACATCGCGGGCGAGGACGACCGGGGTGTCCGGCAGACGCAGTTCGAGCAGCAGCTCGCGGGCTTTGCCGACCTGCCACGTACGACTGCGCGAACCGGGGTTGTAGAGCGCCAGGACCAGATCGGCCGCCGCCGCCGTGCGCAGCCGCTCCGCGATGACCTCCCACGGCTTGAGCCGGTCGGAGAGGGAGATCGTGGCGTAGTCGTGGCCGAGCGGGGCCCCGGCCTTCGCGGCGGCGGCGTTGGCGGCCGTCACGCCGGGCAGTACGCGTACGGGCACATCGGCGTACGTCTCCTGCGAGGCGGCTTCAAGGACCGCCGTGGCCATCGCGAAGACACCCGGGTCACCACCCGAGACGACGGCCACGCGCCGCCCGCGCCGCGCCAGATCGAGGGCGAACTCGGCGCGCTCGGACTCCACCTTGTTGTCCGAGCCGTGCCGCCGCTGCCCCGGACGCTCCGCCACGCGGTCGAGGTACGTGGTGTAACCGACCAGGTCGTCGGCGTTGGCGAGGGCGCCGCGCGACTCCGGGGTCAGCCAGGGCGCCCCGGCGGGGCCGGTGCCGACGACGACGACCTCGCCGCGACCGGCCCCCGGCTCCCCCTCGGTGGGCTCCGCGTCGACCCGCGACGGCAGGACCGCGACGGAGAAGTACGGCACCGACTCCGGGTCGATGTCGGCGAGGCGGCCGGTGCGCTCGCCGGCCATGAACGCCCGCTCGACGTAACGCGCGTCGTCGAGCCGGCCCGAAGCCTCCAGCGCCGCGCGGACCTTGGTGAACGTACGGCCCAGCTTCATCACCACCGCCGAGTCCGCGGCGGCGACACGGGCGGTCAGCTCGTCCTCGGGGAGCGTCCCCGGGATGATCGTCAGCGTCTCCTTGTCCTCGCAGAGCGGTTCGCCGAGGCGGGCCGCCGCCGCGCTGACGGAGGTGACACCGGGGATGACCGTCGTCTCGTACCGGTCCGCCAGCCGCTTGTGCATGTGCTGGTAGGAGCCGTAGAACAGCGGGTCGCCCTCCGCGAGCACGGCGACCGTGCGGCCCGCGTCGAGGTGCGCGGCGAGCGTGGCGGCGGCCTCGGCGTAGAAGTCGTCCAGCGCCCCGCGGTAGCCACCCGGGTGGTCCGTCGTCTCGACCGTGAGCGGATACATCAGCCGCTCCTCGATCTGCTCGTCCCTGATGTGCTCGGCGGCGATCGAACGGGCGATGGAACGGCCGTGGCGGGCGCAGTGGTACGCGATGACGTCGGCCCCCGCGATGGCACGGACCGCGGCGACGGTCATCAGCTCCGGGTCGCCGGGCCCGAGCCCGACCCCGTACAGCCGGCCCCTGGGCGTGGATGCGTCGCTCATGCCTGGATCTCCACCTCGGTCGCTATGGCGTTGATCGCGGCGGCGGTGATGGCGCTGCCGCCACGACGCCCGCGGACGATCAGGTACTCCAGGCCGAGCTCGTTCGCGGCCAGCGCGTCCTTGGACTCGGCGGCCCCGACGAACCCGACCGGGACGCCGAGCACGGCCGCGGGCTTCGGCGCGCCCTTGCCGATCATCTCCAGGAGGTGGAAGAGGGCGGTCGGGGCGTTGCCGATGGCGACGACGGCCCCGTCGAGGCGGTCCCCCCACAGCTCCAGCGCGGCGGCGCTGCGCGTCGTCCCCAACTCGGCTGCCAGAGCCGGTACTTCAGGGTCGTTCAAGGTGCAGATCACCTCGTTGTCGGCGGGCAGCCGCTTGCGGGTGACACCGCTGGCGACCATCCGCGCGTCGCAGAGGATCGGCGCCCCGCCGCGCAGGGCGGCCCTGGCCTTCGCCACGACGCCGGCCGAGTGGCCGATGTCCTGTACGAGATCCACCTGGCCGCAGGCGTGGATCATGCGGACCGCCGCCTGGGCGACGTCGGCGGGCAGCGCCGCGAGTCCCTCCGCGGCCTCCGCTCGGATGGTGGCAAAGGACTCGCGGTAGATCGCCGCGCCGTCCTTCTCGTAGTCATACACGGGTTCGGCTCTCTCAGATGGGTGTCGAGGTGGAGGCAGAGGGGTCGGTGACGGCGTACGTGCCGTCCGGTCGGGCCACGACGTCCACGTACGGTCCGACGGGGTGCCCGCAGCGGCGTTCGCAGCCGGACCAGTAGGTGGGCAGGCGCGGGTGGCGGGCCTCGGCGTCGGCCCGCACGTCGGCGTGGGACTTGGCACATCCGGGCCGCCCGATGCAGGCGCCCGTCCTGGCCCAGGGGGACGCGGCATCCGTCACCAGCCCGGCCCGGGCCAGCTCCCCGGCGTCCGCCGCCGTGGCCCCGGGCACCACGATGTCCCGCCAGGGGGTCAACCGGATCTCCCCGGGTGGTAGTCGGGCGGCGAGCGTGGTCAGTGCGGTCCATTGTGGGCCGGTGATGGATCCGAGGGGGGCGGTGACCCGGAGGGCCCGGTCCGTTGCGCGGGGCCCGGAAAATTCAGCCGCTCCGGCTGCTCGCGTGGAGGTGCCGGGTTCGGAAAATTCGGCCTCTCCGGTCGCTCGCGTGGAGGCGCTGGGTCCGGCAAATTCGGCCCCTTCGGCTGCTCGCGTGGAGGTGCCGGGTTCGGCAAATTCAGCCTCTCCGGTCGCTCGCATGGAAGCGCTGGGTTCGGAAAATTCAGCCCCTCCGGCGATTGAGGAGCGGGGTCCGGGGCGGAGCCCCGTGGCCTCGGCGTCGGCGCCGGGTGCGCTCTCGTCGTCGGGTGCGGATGCGTCGTGGCTGGTCGCGCAGTTCCCCGCGCCCCTGGCAGGGTTGACCTCGACCCGGGCGGGAGCGGACGCGTCCCCCGCGCCCCTGACGGGGCTGGTCTCGACCCGGGCGGAAGCGGACGCGCCCCTGACGGGGCCGGCCTCGATCCCCGATTCAGTCAGTCGGGCAGCGACAAGGCGGGCCAACTCGCCCCCGGGCAAGCCGAGTTCGGAGACCCGCCAGACCCGCCGGCCGGCAACCCCCCGCGCCGCCCCGACGAATACCTCGGCCGCGACAACCGCGGCCCGCGCCGCGTCCTCGTACCGCACACGGAACTCCGCGCCCCCGACGGCAAGCACCGCCCCGCCCCCGGCGACCCCGCGCAGCAGCACATCGGGCCCGAGCCCGGCGACATCCCCGCGCCCGTCGTCCAGCGCGAAGAGGAACCGCCCGGAGAGCCCTGGAGTGACGGAACTCGCACAGAGCTCCGCGTCGACCCCGGTCAACCACCCGCGTACGTCGACGAACCCGTCCCCGTCGAGCCCGGACATCGGCGAAGCCACCACGTTGCGGACCCGCTCGTGCGCGGCGGACGGCAGCAGCCCGGCCGCGCCGAGCAGCTGGGCCAGTTCCGCGCCGCACCCCTCGCGCAACCCCCGCACCTGCACATTGCCCCGCGACGTGAGGTGCAGCGTGCCGTCCCCGAGCCGCCGGGCCGCGTCGCCGATGGCCCGCGCCCGCGCCACGTCGAGGACCCCGCCGGGGATGCGGACCCGGGCCAGGAACCCGTCGTCCGCCGCGTGCAGCCGCAGCGCGCCGGGGCAGGCGTCACCCCGGAACGTTCCGGATGTTCCGGGCGTACCGGGATCACCGGGTATGGGGGAGGCGGGCATGCGACGGAGCATACCCACCGTCTGTGACGGGCATCCCGTACCAGGTCACGCCCCCGCCCCGTACGATGAGCCGCGGCGGTCCTGTCCGGCCCGCCGCCATCGCCGCGACGGCGACAGGGGAGGAAGCCCGGTGTGATTCCGGCGCGGTCCCGCCACTGTGAGCCCTCTTACGAGAAGAGGGTGAGCCAGGAACTCCCGCCGTCCAACGACCACCCGGGGCGCGGACACCCCGAGGAAGGCCAGACGACGCATGCCCCAGCACCCCACGGAGCTCACGCAGCCCGCTCAGCCGTCGCGGATCCTGCTCCTGTCGACATCCGACACGGACCTGCTCAGCGCCCGCGCGGCGAACGCCGCCCACGCCGCCCACGCCGCGGACACCACCGACGCCGCGGTCACGTACCGCTTCGCGAACCCCTCCCGGCTGGACGTCGAGACCGAGCTGCCGGAGCTTCTCGACGGAGTCGGCCTCGTCGTCGTACGGCTCCTCGGCGGGGTGCGCGCCTGGCAGGACGGCATCGACCGGCTGACCGCCGCCGGGCTGCGGCTGGTGCTGCTCAGTGGTGAACAGGCGCCGGACGCCCAGCTGATGGCGGCCTCCACGGTCCCCGTCGGCATCGCCGCCGAGGCCCACAAGTACCTGGCGCACGGCGGCCCGGCCAACCTGGCCCAGCTGGCCCTCTTCCTCTCCGACACGGTGCTGCTCACCGGCCACGGCTTCGAACCGCCGGCGCCCGCGCCGACCTGGGGCCCGCTGGAGCGCGCCGCGTCCACCGCCGACGGCCCGACGGTCGCCGTGCTCTACTACCGCGCCCACCACATGAGCGGCAACACGGCCTTCGTGCACGCCCTCTGCGACGAGATCGAGCGCGCCGGAGCCCGCCCCCTCCCCCTGTACGTGGCGTCGCTGCGCGCCCCCGAACCGGGGCTGATCGACGCCCTGCGCCCCGTCGGCGCCATCGTGACGACGGTCCTCGCGGCCGGCGGCACCCGCCCCGCCGAGGCGAGCGCGGGCGGCGACGACGAGTCGTGGGACGCGGGCGCCCTCACCCAGCTCGACGTGCCGATCCTCCAGGCCCTGTGCCTGACCTCGTCCCGCGCGGACTGGGCGGAGAACGACGAGGGCGTCTCACCGCTCGACGCCGCGAGCCAGATCGCGGTGCCGGAGTTCGACGGACGCCTCATCACCGTCCCGTTCTCCTTCAAGGAGATCGACGAGGACGGCCTCCCCGCGTACGTCGCCGACCCCGAGCGCGCCGCCCGCGTCGCCGGGATCGCCGTCCGCCACGCCCGCCTGCGTCACATCCCGGCGCGGGAGAAGAAGCTGGCCCTCGTCCTGTCCGCGTACCCGACCAAGCACTCCCGGATCGGCAACGCGGTCGGCCTGGACACCCCCGCCTCCGCGATCGTCCTGCTCAAGCGCCTCATCGAGGAGGGCTACGACTTCGGGGACACGGCCGAGATCCCCGGTCTCGCCTCCGGCGACGGCGACGAGCTGATCCGCGCGCTCATCGACGCGGGCGGCCACGACCAGGAGTGGCTCACCGACGAGCAGCTCGCACGCAACCCCGTACGCATCCCGGCCGCCGACTACAAGCGCTGGTACGCGACGCTGCCGCAGGAGCTGCGCGACGGTGTCGAGCGGCACTGGGGCCCGCCGCCCGGCGAGATGTTCCTCGACCGCTCCCGCAACCCCGAGGGCGACATCGTCCTCGCGGCCCTGCGCCGCGGCAATCTGCTCGTCCTCATCCAGCCGCCGCGCGGTTTCGGCGAGAACCCCATCGCGATCTACCACGACCCCGATCTGCCGCCCTCGCACCACTACTTGGCGGCGTACCGCTGGATCGCGGCGTCCTCGGCCGACGGCGGGTTCGGCGCCGACGCGATGATCCACCTCGGCAAGCACGGCAACCTGGAGTGGCTGCCCGGCAAGAACGCGGGCCTCTCCGCCGCCTGCGGGCCGGACGCCGCCCTCGGCGACCTGCCGCTCGTCTACCCGTTCCTCGTCAACGACCCCGGCGAGGGCACCCAGGCCAAGCGCCGCGTGCACGCCACACTCATCGACCACCTGGTGCCGCCGATGGCGCGCGCCGACTCCTACGGCGACATCGCCCGCCTGGAGCAACTCCTCGACGAGCACGCCCAGATCGCCGCCATGGACCCGGCGAAGCTCCCGGCGATCCGGGCCCAGATCTGGACCCTCATCCAGGCGGCCAAGCTCGACCACGACCTGGGGGTCGAGGACCGCCCCGAGGACGAGGGCTTCGACGAGTTCATCATGCATCTCGACGGCTGGCTCTGTGAGATCAAGGACGCCCAGATCCGCGACGGCCTGCACGTCCTCGGCCAGGCCCCGGCCGGCGCCGGCCGCGTCAACCTCGTCCTCGCCATCCTGCGCGCCCGCCAGATCTGGGGCGGCAACCAGGCCCTGCCGGGGTTGCGGGAGGCGCTGGGCCTGGACGAGTCCGCGGCGACGCGCACCGATGCGGATGCGGCCGAGGAGTCGGCCCGGGTACTGGTGGAAGCCATGGAGGCGGCCGGCTGGGACCCGGGCGCGGTGTCGGACGCGGTGGCGTCGGCCGGCCTCACGCCACGGGGCTCCGCCCCGGACCCCGCTCCTCAATCGCCGGAGGGGCTTGATTCGCCCGCCCCGGACCTCGCTCCTCGAACGCCGGAGGGGCTTGATTCGCCCGTCCACCAGATCCTCGACTTCGCCGCCCGCGAGGTCGTCCCGCGCCTGGACGGGACCACCGCCGAACTCGACAACTCCGTACGCGCGTTGGAGGGCCGCTTCGTTCCGGCGGGCCCGTCCGGATCGCCCCTGCGCGGCCTGGTCAACGTCCTGCCGACGGGCCGTAACTTCTACTCCGTGGACCCCAAGGCCGTCCCCTCCCGCCTCGCCTGGGAGACCGGCCAGGCCCTCGCCGAATCCCTCGTCGAGCGGTACAAGGCGGACAACGGCGGCGAGTACCCCACCTCCGTCGGCCTCTCCCTCTGGGGCACCAGCGCCATGCGCACGGCGGGAGACGACATCGCGGAGGCCCTCGCGCTCCTCGGTGTCCGCCCGGTCTGGGACGACGCCTCGCGCCGCGTGACCGGCCTGGAGCCGATCCCGTACGAGGAACTGGGCCGTCCCCGCATCGACGTCACCCTGCGTATCTCGGGCTTCTTCCGTGACGCGTTCCCGCACACCATCGGCCTCCTCGACGACGCGGTCCGGCTGGCCGCGTCCCTCGACGAACCGGCCGAGCAGAACCACGTACGCGCCCACACCCAGGCCGACCTCGCCGAACACGGGGACGAACGCCGCGCCACCACCCGCATCTTCGGCTCGCGCCCGGGCACGTACGGCGCGGGCATCCTCCAGCTGATCGACTCCAAGGACTGGCGCACCGACGCCGACCTCGCCGAGGTCTACACGGTGTGGGGCGGCTACGCGTACGGCCGCGGCCTCGACGGGAAGTCGGCCCGCACGGAGATGGAGACGGCGTACAAGCGCATCGCGGTCGCGGCCAAGAACACCGACACCCGCGAGCACGACATCGCCGACTCCGACGACTACTTCCAGTACCACGGCGGCATGGTGGCGACGGTACGGGCGCTGCGCGGCACCGCCCCCGAGGCGTACATCGGCGACTCGACCCGCCCGGAGACGGTCCGCACGCGCACCCTCGTCGAGGAGACGTCCCGCGTCTTCCGCGCCCGCGTCGTGAACCCGAAGTGGATCGAGGCGATGCGCCGCCACGGCTACAAGGGCGCCTTCGAACTCGCCGCCACCGTGGACTACTTGTTCGGCTACGACGCGACGACCGGTGTCATCGCCGACTGGATGTACGACAAGCTCACGGAGACCTACGTCCTCGACGAGACGAACCGCCAGTTCCTCTCCGAGGCCAACCCGTGGGCGCTGCACGGCATCGCCGAACGTCTCCTGGAGGCCGAGTCCCGCGGCATGTGGGAGAAGCCGGACCCCCGGATCCTGGAGGCCCTGCGCCAGGTCTACCTGGAGACCGAGGGCGACCTGGAGTCCGACGAGTAGGCGGAAGGCTGTACGGGGCCCGCGCGAACGATGCCACAGCGGCCTACCGAAGCCGCACCGTGAAGGTGCGCCCGTACGCGTGGCGCGTGGTCACGTCGACCCGGGTGCCGCCCGGCACCCGGGTCACCCGCACCGCGCCGTCACCGGAGACCTTCCGCAGCGCCCGCCCGCGCAGCACCACCGTCACCGTGTCGCGCAGCGTCGTCGGGTCGCAGACGGCGACCGTGACGTCCCCGGCCCGGCGGACCAGGACGGACGCCGGGCCCTCGACCGTGAGGCCCGCTGTGTGATGGGCGCCGGACGCGAAGGTGTTGACGGCGGTCAGCCCGAGCCCGGCATGGCGTACGGCCTGGAGGCGGGGCGTGTTGGCGAGGACGCGGACGGCGTCGTACGAGCGGACCGCGTCGGCGGCGGCGTTCGGCAGCAGGGCGTAGGCGAACGAGACGGGCCGGGCCCGCGCCGGACGCTCCACCGTCAGCGAGAACACCTGCCGGGTGACGGCCGTGTCCGGGTTCGTGGTCCGTACGACGCGGCGGCTGCGCGTCACCGTGTCGAGCCGGACCTTCGGCGCCGGCCCGTCCAGCAGCACGTACCCGACGGCCGCGGCCCGGGTCGTGTTCTCCCACCGCACCCAGCCGCGCCCCTCGGTCACGGCGATCCGGTCGCCCGCCGCCGCGATCCGCGCGTCGAGCGTCGTCGTCACCGCCCGGTCCGCGCCCGGCGCGTCCCCGACGCCCGCCGCGAGCACCACGATCTCGTCGTCGAGCAGGAACCACGACTTCGTCGCCCGCGCGCCGCGATACGCCACGAAGTCGTCCGGCAGGATCCCCGCCCGCTTGTCGCGCCACGGCACGTCGTCGGAGAGCACCCAGCCCGCCGCGCCGTACGCCCCGAGCACGGCGCCGCCCGAGTGGTCCTGGGTGGCCGTCGGGAAGTAGACGTAACGGTTCTGGGACTCACTGGACGCCGTGAACTCCAGGGGGTGGCCCGGGTTGTCGTAGAACAGCTTGCCGCCGTACAACTCCGGTACCGAGCAGCGCACTTCGACCGGCGCGGTCACACCCGCCAACCCGTACGGCGACACGGCGGTGAAGTAGTCGACGCCGTACGCCTGCGTCTGGTCCTGCCCCGACAGGTACAGGTAGTGCGCGCCGTCGCCCTGGAACCAGGGCAGCAGGTTCTCCCCGCTCATGTACTCGTACTTGCTGATCCGCCGCGAGCTGCGGGCCAGCGTGAACGCGTAACCGGGCCGGCGGTGCACCGTACGGTCCATGGCGTTGAAGGCGACGCAGCGGGCGGCCGGGTTGAGGTCGGCGGCGGGCACGGAGGCGTCGGCGAGGAGGTCGGCGTAGCGGACGATGCTCAGCGGCGAGACGAAGACGGCCGGGTCGAGCGCGGCCCGCGAGGTGGCGCGCAGATGCTTCACGTACGCCTTGAGCGCGTCGGCCGTCTCCCCGGTGGCCAGGGATGAGAGGTCGACGACGGCCTCGACGATCGTGGCGACGTCGGCGTACCCGCTGCCGGTCCGCGCGACCGACCTGCCCTTCACCGCCTCCATCATCCAGCCCTCGAAGATCAGCGGCGCGAACCCGTCCCGCACCCACCCGTGCACCGTCGGCACCAGCTCGCCGCCGTGCGCGAACCCGGTCCCTTCGAGCAGCTTCAGCGTCTGTACGACACGGCTGAGCAGCCCTTTCCCGTACGAGCCCGTGTACGCGACGGAGGCGTGCTGGATGAAGGACCCGTCGGCGTAGTACCCGTCCGTCACCCCGTGCCGCAGGGCGTACGGGTCGATGGTCGCGAAGACGGTCAGCTGGTCGGTGAGCGCCTTGCGGATACGGGCCTCGTCGGCGGTGAGCGCCCCCTGGAGGATGCGGTTGGTGGTGATGTCGGCGAGGTTGGCGCCGGTGTGGAAGCGTGAATCGAGGTCGACGTCACCGTCCTTGCCATTGCGCAGATAGGCGTCCATGTCGGTGATGTACGTGGTGACCAGCTCGGCGGGGGCGAGGTCGGCGAGCAGGACGAGCGTCCTGCTGATGTGCTGGGAGAGGCCGATCTCCCAGTAGAACCAGTTGCCGTAGTAGCCCGCGGACTGGTCGCCGTAGTAGTGCGTGTGCAGCCAGGCGAGCCCGTCGAGCACGCGCTTCTGCACCGCGGGGCTCCCGTACAGATCGGGGGAGACGCCGGGCGTGCGGGTGGCGAGGGCGATCTCGTACAGCCGCTGGTAGCTGGTGTTGAGGTTCGGGTCGCTGGTGCCGAGCGGCACCCCGGCGAAGAGTTCACCGTCACCGGACGCCGCGTCCATGGCCGCCAGGTTCGCGCGGGCCGTTCTCTCGATCGCGGCGAGCTTTCCCGCGGTCTCCGGGCGGGAGTTGGACGCGGCGGTGCCCGCGAACACGGCGACGGTGTTGGCGATCAGCCGCGCGACCCCGTCCGCCACCTCGGCGGCGCTCGCCCACCCGGTGGGCACGGCGGCCAGGATGCCGGTGGCGCCCAGCGCGCTCAGCAGACGTCTACGCGTGATCTCCATCGGTCTCCTCCGCACACGGGGTGACGCCGGGTCGGCCGGGCCTCGGCGGCGGGAGTCAAGCAGACGGGCCGGGCGGCGACAAGGGTGACGGCGTTCGGCGTGTGCCCGTGCCGTCGGGGACAGGGCTGCTCGGCCCTGTCCCCGACGGTCCCCCACGGCAGCCGTTACAGGGTCACCACCTTGCCGCCGAGCGTCGTCACGAGCTTGCCGTCCGAGGCGTACGACCATTTGAGGGCGCCGCTGTAGGAGGAGCAGCGGGAGCCGTTGGTGCCCGTCCAGAACTGGTTCGAGCTGTCGGCGCTGCCCACGGTCTTGTCGTTCGACCCGTCGACGGAGAAGCGGCACGAGGTGTTGCTCTTGAAGACGGAAGTGCCCTTGTCGAACGAGTAGTTGCGCTCCGCGTTGTCGATGCTGAGGTTGTTGGAGATGGCCATGGAGCCCGGGTTGGAGTTGTACGTGAACCCGTGGTGGCCGTTGCCGAAGGCGATGGAGCGCCGCACGACGTGGTTGACGGCGATGTCGTCACCGCCGAGCTTGTAGCCGTTGCGGTCGCCGTTCTTGTTCACGGTCCCGTTGGAGAGGGTGCCGTTGGAGTACGACAGCGAGTCCTCGATGGTGACGGGCCCGATCGCGCCGGTGTCGGTCTTGGTGTAGAGGTCCCAGCCGTCGTCGATGTTGTTGTGCGAGACGGCGTACCGGAACACGTTCCCGGTCCCGGTGGTGAGCTTGGCGGCGAACCCGTCGGCGTCCTCACCGTCGGAGTCGGCGTTGTCGTGCGACTCGGCGCTCACGACGAGGTTGTTGGCGGGCCACGCGCTCTTGGGCGTGGTGGAGGCGATCCGGCCGAGCTGGAGCCCGGTGTCACGGTTGTAGCGGGTGACGGTCCGCTCGATGATGTTGTTGCTGCCGCCGACGTAGATGCCGTTGTCCCCGGCGCGCTCCACGACGATGCCCTTGACGTTCCAGTACGAGGCGAAGAGCTGGAGCCCGCGGTTGGTCGAACTCTCGCTCTGCGCGCTGAAGTTCAGAACCGGCTTCTCGCTCTGGTAGGCGGTGAGGGTGGTGCGCGCGGAGGCGGTTCCGTCGGCGGCGTCCGGCACGGTCACGGTCTGCCCGTACGCGTACGTCCCGCCGCGCAGGTAGATGGTGCCGCCGGCGGCGACGCGGCTGACGGCCGAGGCCAGCGTCGTCGGATCGGCGAGCGTACCGGCGGCCGAGTCGGTCCCGGCCGGCGCCACGTACACCGTCGTGGACGCCTGCGCAGCGGCCTGCGCGGTGGTGCAGGTGGCCACGGTGGCGAGGGTGCCGGCCAGCAGGCCGAGGGAGGCGACGAGAGGTCTCAATTCCATGGTGCGGTCTCCATGTGTGGGGTGCTCGATGGCTCCTGGTGCCGAAGTTGGCCGGTTCTTGTCCCTGAACCGGACCGACTCTCCCGGCACCATGAGTCGCGGGTAGAAAGCGCTCTCTTGCTGGACGGTAAGGGGGTGTCGTGGACGCGTCAAGATTCATGTACGTATCCGTGAATCAAATATCTGAACAATTTGGGGATGTGATGCGTGAGGCGGCGGGGCTTAGCGCCCGCCGCTACCGTGCCGGGGCTCTTGATCGGCTCGTGATCGGCTCGGGGTGCTAGGCCCCACGCCGGGCCGGACAGGCGCCCTATGGGTGTGGAGCGGGCGCTCGTGGGCTCAGCCGACGAGCGCGAGGATCGCCGCCACGGTGTTGAACACCGCCGACAGCACGAAGACGCCCCCGACCGCGATCCACATGCACCCGGTGGTTCGGTGACCGCGGCTCGGTGAGGGCGGGCCTGACCCGGCGCTCCGCCGACCGGGCCCCGGCCGTGTGAGCCGAGACCCGGGGGCGGCTGTCAGTTCACGGTGAAGTAGTAGTCGTACGAGGCCAGTTGAACGCCGGACCGCGTTGTGGCGTAGACCGTGAGGTCGTACCAGTCGCTCGATGTGGGGGTCCATTCGATGCGTGCGGCGTGGTCGGCGTCGGCGGGCACCGTCACCTCCGGCTCACCGTTGTTGAAGGTGTACGTGTAACTGACGACGTCCTTCACCTTCGGCGTGAACGTGAAGGTGCCCGGGACGCCGGCGCCGCCGCTGTACTCGTTCTCCTGGTAGGTGTCCGACGTGACGGTGGGAGCGGTGTCGTAACTGATGCTCCACCGACCCGCGTCGCTGACCCATCCGTTCGCGCTGCGGCTGGTCACGCTGACGAGGTTGCTGTAGAGGCCGTCCAGGGCGAGCTCGGCGGTGGCGGTGCCGTCCGCCCCCGCCTTGACCTCGAAGGTCCTGTCGTTCTGACCGCCCATGGTCTCCACGGAGTAGCTCACGACCGGGCTCTTGGCCTGGAGGCCGGGGTCGGGACGGAGCGTGAACCCGGTCGGCTCCCCGAACTCGGGTTTCGGGACGGCCGGGGTGACCGTGGGAGCGGTGGAGCTGACGCGGAAGGTGTAGCTGGTGGTCGCCGACGGGTTGTAGGCGCGGTCCAGGCTGCGCACCCACAGCGTCATCGGGCCGGAGCCGGTCGGCGGCACCAGGTTGAGCGTGGTCGACCCGCCGAGCGCGTCGGCACGCTTGAAGTACCTCGTGTCGGAGTACGGGTCGACAGGCCGCGGAATGCCGTAGTCACCGATGTCCGTGCCGATGACCGGGAAGTCCTGCTGCCAGGTGAACTCGTACCCCTCGACGTCGTCGGCCCCGCCCGCGCCCAACTCGAACTCGACCGGCTCGCCGCCCTCGTGCCACACGTCGTCGGACGGGTAGTTCGGCGAGGTGATGGTGGGCGCGTTCGCCGGCCGGGTGTTGTCGGTCGTGACGTAACAGGGGGCGGACCAGTCCGAGACCGCGTCCCCGACGACCGACTGCGCCTGCCACGCGTATGTCTGTCCGTCGGCGAGCGCGTCGGCGGGCAGGGTGACGGGGGCCTCGAAGCCGGGGCGAAGACGGTCCCGGGTGACCGTCGTGATCCGGGTCGGGTCGTCGACCGGCCAGACCTGGTACCGGACGCCGACCAGGGCGTTGCCGGTGGCGTCGGTGAGACCGGGGATCCCCTCGACGACGAGGCCGTCGCGGGCTGCGCGGTACGAGGGTCGGGCCGCGTCGGTCGAGCAGTGCCGGTAGCCGTTGAACAAGTGGGTCGGCGTGGTGGGCGTGCCGTCGGCGGCGCTCGCGGGCGACGCGGCGGCGACCAGCGCCAGGCCGAGAGTCCCCAGAGAAGCGAGAACCGCACGGGGTCTCGCGCCGAAGAACGTGGTCAAGTGGTCCCTCCCCTTTGGATGCCGCCGTGGCGCCTTGATGGGCACTGGTGTACGAGCGGCGGGAAGATCGTACTGGGGTGTCGTTGAACGCCGCACGAGGATTAGGGCCGCACAACGAACCCCCGTCCCACGCGTGTTGGCCGGGGCGCCGAAGCCCTGAGCTGCGCTGGGGACCCTGCATCCGCCCATGACGACGACGGGGTCCTGCATGGCCATACCGGACTGGCCCGGCAGCCCGGCCCTCGTCGCCTGCGCCACCGGTCGGCAACCGCGCTGTGCGCCTTCCCCGCTACGGCCACCCACACCCCACGGTCCGGGGCATCCGGATCGACGGCGCCGACAGCACCGACAGCGCCCGAGCCGGGGTTCATCTCCTGGACGGCGACATACGCACCGCACGTCCTCTGGCGGCCCAGCGATGCGTCCACTCGTCGCACGCTATGCCATACCCAATGGCATACTCGACGTGTGACTGACGACGACGTTGACTTCCCGCCCGGCGACGGCCCCACCAGCGGTATCTCTGTCACCCTGACCGCCGGAACGCTGCAGGCGATCCGTGAGCGGGTCGGCAAGCGAGGCGTCTCGGCGTACCTGGAGAAGGCGGCCCAGCGCCAGATCGAGCGGGACAACCTGGACGAGCTGATCGCGGACTTCGACGCGGTGCACGGCCCGGCCGACCCCGCGGCCGTGACGGCCAAGCGCGCCCGGCTGACCGGAGGCGCCTCGAACGCTGGCGCGGCCGCGTGAGCGGTGCCCTGGTTCTGGACAGCGAGGGCCTGGCGAAGGCCGTACAGCGTGACCGGGAGATCCACGAGTGGCTGACGGCGGCTCGCGACGCGGACCTGCCGGTGATCACCTCGGCCGCCGTACTGGTCGAGGTGGTCCACCCGAAGATCAACGACGCCGCGCTGAAGTGGACCCTGTCCCGCCTGAGCATCGAACCGGTGACCCAGCCCCTCGCGCTGTCCGCTGCCGCTTTGTTGCGTGCGGCGGGGCTCCATGGCCACAAGTACGCCATCGACGCCGTGCTGTGCGCGACCGCTCTGCAGCATCCTGGCCGGGTGACGATCCTGACCTCCGATGTGGAAGACGTCGGGATACTCACTGCCGGGCACCCGCGAGTGAGAGCGGAGAAGGTCTGAGCCGCGGCTCCTTGCTGGGGCGGGGCTCGTTGTGGGCTTCCGCCAGGAGACGGGGCGCGCGTGAGATGGGTGAGCCGTCGTCGGTCGCTCGGCGGGCACTATCTGCTGACATCCCGGGCAGGCGTTGGCTTTGCTGGTGCCGTTCTGACGAGTGGAGGCGGCTTCGCAACTTTCCTTGCCCTGTGCCTCGAACTGCCCGCGGCGGTACGCGAACCCAAAACGGCAGAGCGGACCTGGACTGATCGTCCGCACTGTTGAGCCCGGCCGACCGAGGCTCTCAAGCCACGGATACGGCGAGGCCCGCGACCTCCCGCAACGGTGCTGCTGTCGCTTTGGCCCCTACCAACAAAAAGGCCCGGGTCGACGACCTGGGCCTTGGTTGTGCCATTGGAGCGGGTGACGAGAATCGAACTCGAACTCTCAGCTTGGGAATCAACGGTTCTTACGTTGTTGGAAAAGCTCTGACCTGCGGTTTCGGAACGGGCAGGTGGATGGCTCCCGGTCTCTGGGAGCCGTATCTGACCACTGCTGTCCGCTCTGGGCTGGGCACGGGCCGGCTGGTCAGAGGGGGATGCTGCGGACTTGGTTGCCGCAGAGCTTGGTCATGTCGTCGCTGTCGGAGGTCAGCAGGGCGACGGGTTTCGGCTGGCGGAGCGCGACCTCGGCGACCGTGGCGTCGATGGCGTACTTGTGCCCGTGCAGCCCGGCGCCTTTGAGGAGCTCAGCCGCCGTTTTCGCCGCCTGCTCGGTGACGGGCTCCACCTTGACACGGGACAGGGCCCAGTTGAGGCGAGGCATGTTGGTGCGGGAGTGGGTGACTTCCACGATGGTGTTGGCCCCGATCACGAGGTCGGCTCCCATGTCGTGGAAGACCTGCAGCATGGCGAGGAGCTTGCGGTCCTGCGCGATCCAGGCGGAGAGCCCTTCCGAGTCCAGGACGACGGTTTCGATGCGCTCGCTCACGCGGCGTCCGCGTCCTTGGAGGAGCCGATGGCACCGAAGATCTTCGAACGGGCCTCGGCGAGTTCCTCGTCGCTGAAGTGTCCGTGTTCTTCCTCGTGGCGGCGGAGGTCGTCGCCCAGAAGCTGGTGTCTGATCTGGCGGGTCACGGCTTCCGCCACATAGCCGGAGACGTTGTCCGTGAGCTTGCGGAGCTCCGCCACCTGGTCGCTGGGGAGCGTGACGGTGATGCGAGTCGTTGAGGACATGAGCCCAAGCATACTGGAGTATGCATGCATCGGCTCGGGTCACTGGCCCCGGCCTTGACGACCGCGACCGCATGCTCCGCGGGGACGAGCTGGTCGATGACGATGTACGGGATGTCCACGATCCCTCCCTGGAGAATCACGCGTGGATGTTCCAGATGGCTGATGAGGTGCAGGCCGTCCCGCTCCAGGCAGCCGAAGCCGAGCTGCACGGGACGGTTCTTCAGCGCCGCTCGACGGGAGAGCAGCGTGGGAGGCTCCGGCGGCCGAGCGCAGGCAGACGGCTCGGTGCCGGGAGCGGCCTCAGCGGTCGGAAGGAAGGCTCACGTCCGTTGCGGCGGCGGAGGGCCGGTGGCCACCGCTTTCGAGGAGCGGGCCGGCGTGCTCACGCAGAGCCCAGGCCGGGCCGACCAGGCCGGCGACGGCCAGGAACGTGAGCGCGATTCGGCCGCCGTGGTCGGACCGTGCGGCTCTGGACGCGCCGTTTCGGGCATGGCGGCGCCGTGCCCCGGTCACGAGGTGCCGCCGAGGGTGCGTTCGTGGGCGACGAGGAGGCGGCTGGTCTGCGCGTACAACCGCTCCAGCTCAGCAGAGGTGAGAATGAGCGCGCCGTCGAGGGTCGAGCCGTCATCGAAGTGGAACTCGACAGGAACCGACCCTTGCTGGGCCCTCGGGTCGTAGACCGCGTCCCGGCCGGCCAGCAGCGTGGCGTGGGTGGCCTTCACCGGCACGGGCCTGAGCGTCGTCCCGTCGGTGGGCGCGGACCACTGGGTCCCGCCCCCGGGCGGGCGCAGGTGGTAGGTCGTGGCGGAGCCCTCACCGGGGAGAGCGACCACGACCCCCACACGGTCCTCGCGGGCGCTGTCGGTGGCGAGGTCGCCAAGCCGGGGAACGAAGGGAGCTGCGGTACCTAACCCGGATCCCTGCGAGGGAAGGGGGGAGAACGTCGTCGCGTCATGCCCTGAAGTTAGGGACAGGGCAACCCTCGAATATGAGCCGGAGGAATACGACCCCTATCCGTCCAGGTGAAAGCGGTCGGACATGCGCCGCAACTTCTCCCGCGTGGCTGCTCTTTCCGCGTAGACGATGCTGCGAAGCGTCGAACGGACGATGGGGTGGTTCCGTACGAGCTGGGGCGCGATCCGCTCGGCTGTCTCCAGTTCGGCCAGGGCCTTTCCCCGGTTCCCGTCCCACAACCAGGCTCGCGCGATATCCATGTGGTGGTGTCCCTGGCGGGAGTTGGGCAGCGAACCCACCAGTCCCGGGCTGGTACGGCGGTTTATCTCCAGCGCCTTGCCCTGCTTGCCCATCTCCAGGGCCACGCTGATCGCGTGGATCTGCACGTTCCCGGCGGAGAACGTCAGCGAATGCCGGTCGTACACCGGTGCCCCGACTGACCACCGGGCGTCGCGTCGAAGGCGACACCAAGTCGGCCGCGGGAAGGCGAACTGTCTTCCTCCCGGCCTTCCTGTACATCGAGATGAAGCGACACCTCGATTGGTACGCCGAGAAGGAACCCGACGGGCTCCTGTTCGTCGGTGAGAGGGGCGCCCCCTTCCGCCGGTCCACCTTCGGCCGCAAGTGGCGCAGGGCCCGCAGCCAGGTCGGCCTGCCGGAGGGATTCTGCTTCTACGACCTCCGGCACACCGGCCACACCTTGTCCACCCAGTCGGGCGCCACGCTCAAGGACACGATGGTCCGCGCCGGCCAGTCCTCGGAGAAGGCTGCGCTGACCTACCAGCACTCCGACGGAGAGCGGCAGCAGGAGGTCGCGGACGGCATCAGTGACCTGGTCCGTGCCCAACGGATCAAGGCAGCGGAGGTCGTTGGGTCGCAGAGCGCTCGCGAAGCCTAACGAGCAGACCGGCTCGGGGCTGTCCGAACACAGCCCCGAGCTCGATACGTATCGGAGTTCGGCCGACGTGCCGCGTGCTTCCGCAGCGGCGGACGTGGATACGCCTCCGGAATAGCCATCTTCGGTCTTGCTGTCAGACGTTGCATCTACGCTGCCTCTCACCGAGGACACAGGGGGAACGGTGAGTGGTGCAGGATCGCCGCAGCGATGGCATCCAGTACAGAGAGTGCACAATCGGCAAGTTGAGAAACATGTGGGGCGGGCGGAAAAGGCTGCCGCTGATCTGGGTGTCGCCTTCGATACGCACAGTGTCCGCAAGGCACTTGCATTTCGATGGGCCCCCTATCTGCTGAGACTGCGGCGAGTGCTGATCTTCTTCGTGGTGCTGGGCGTTACAGCCGTTGTTACCTACCGCCCGGCTTGTCGACCTGGCGGGATCCTCGATGTTGGCCCCACGTCTTGCGGGTCCTACTCTGCTTACGTTCTCGGACCCGGGGGCGACCCGCGGGCGACTGGGGTCTTCGTCTGCGCCTCGTTGGTCCTCGTTTTCGTGTGGTCGACATGGCGCGCGGAGCACATCGCGCGGTGCTACGAGCCGCTCTACCCACTCCTCAGCTTGCTCTCGGCCAGTGGGGATCTGGTCGGTATGGCGGAAAGCCATTACACGGATGCAGGGCGACTCCGAAAGAAGGTCTGGAGAGTTGGTCTCCCTCTGCGGGAGGTCGCCGGAGACGCTGCATCTGCGTTCGGGGTTAGCCGGGCAATGCGAAAGGAACTCGTGAGCCACGTACGGCTGGTGGAGACGACGTTTACGCAGGCGGCGGACGAACTTCTGCGGGATCGCGAGGGCGCGGCGCGGAAGCTTGGTCTGCTTGCCGCGACTGCCGCGAGCAGCATCGCTGCCGATCGCTTTCAGGAAATCCTCCCGGAGGCGCTGCTCCCGAGCGGGGAATCTGGAGAGGGCTCGTTGGCACCTGACCGGGTGGACGGCCTCCGCTTGGCGAAGGCGTGCACGTGGTCGGTACTCTGCGTAACGCTCTTCTCGCTGCTCCTCGCGGGGCTAGGTGTGCCGGCGGAGCTGATGGTGCCATTGGCGATACTGGCCTTCCCTGTGGCCGTATACGTGTTTTTGGCGGCGCGGCATGGGCTCAACGAGGCGTCACGTCTGACGCGAAGCATCAGCACGTTCTTCTCTTCGGGACCTCCGCTCTGACGCTGGCTGCTCATACATGGCTGTGCGAACCGCTGTCCATGTCGAGTGGAGAGTTCCCGCTTGACCGCCCGAACGGTGACCCAGGTCACAAGGATTACGTCTCGTGATCCGAGATGCCCGGATCAGTCTTTCCTGGAGTGGGCCGCGAACGGCTCGCGAAACAGCGTCCCAATGGCGACTTAGGGCACGGGGAGGGCACGGAGCACCCTGGGCGGCTAGACAACAAACAAGGCCCTGGTCTCTGACCAGGACCTTAGTCGTGGAGCGGGTGACGAGAATCGAACTCGCACTCTCAGCTTGGGAAGCTGATGTTCTACCACTAAACTACACCCGCACAGTACGCCCGCCGAAGCGGCGATGTACTGGCCGTCACTCTACCTCATGCCGGGTCCCGGGCGCTCGAACCCCGGGGCCCGGCTGCGTTGTGAGGTGTGGATGTGACTGCGGGTGAAGGGAGTTGGGGCGTACGGTGGGGGCACCGCCAGAGGGTTGTCCAGGGGCGGAGTGCCGCCTGGAATGCCGTCCCTTTCATCCCGTAACGTGGCCTTTCGTCGTCGGTCAGGAAACTGGCCATATGGCTCGTGGGGAAGGGACTCCGGGACTTTGATGGACTCGATGGAACGCACCGTCGTCCGTTGTGCCGAAGGGCACGTGTTCAGCACCGCGTCGTTCCCGATGCAGCAGGCCGACCGTCTTGGTCCCGGCCGGCTCATCCGGTGTCCGCGCTGTGCTCGACTGCGGCATGCCGTTCCTGTGGGATCCGGCAAGCGGTAGCGACAGCAGCAGCGGCAGTAGTAGTAGAGCGACAGCAGTAGCAGCAGTAGTAGCAGAGCGACAGCAGTAGTAGTAGCAAGAGCTGTAGTAGTAGCCGGAGCGCGTGGGGCCGCCGATTGGGTGGGTCCGCGCGCTCTGCGTATCCTCGCTACGTGCTTCTCTCAGACAAGGACATCCGGGCCGAGATCGACGCCGGGCGGGTCCGGATCGATCCCTATGACGAATCCATGGTGCAGCCGTCGAGCATCGACGTACGTCTCGACCGCTACTTCCGGGTGTTCGAGAACCACAAGTACCCGCACATCGACCCGAGCGTTGAGCAGAGCGATCTGACGCGGCTGGTGGAGCCCGAGGGCGACGAGCCGTTCATCCTGCACCCGGGTGAGTTCGTGCTGGCCTCCACGTACGAGGTCATCGGGCTTCCCGAGGATCTCGCCTCGCGCCTCGAGGGCAAGAGTTCGCTGGGGCGGCTCGGGCTGGTGACGCACTCGACCGCCGGGTTCATCGACCCCGGGTTCAGCGGCCACGTGACGCTGGAGCTGTCGAACGTCGCGACGCTCCCCATCAAGCTGTGGCCGGGCATGAAGATCGGGCAGCTGTGCATGTTCCGGCTGTCGTCGCCCGCCGAGCACCCGTACGGGAGCGAGCGGTACGGGTCGCGTTACCAAGGGCAGCGCGGGCCGACCGCCTCCCGTTCCTTCCTCAATTTCCATCGGACCCAGGTGTGAGCAGCAGGTGAGCAGCGACATGAGTGACGTGCGCGAGAACCTTACGTACGAGAAGTTCGGCGTCGCCGTGCGCGAACTCGCCCAGACCATCGCCGACGACGGGTACCAGCCCGACATCATCCTCAGCATCGCGCGCGGGGGCGTCTTCGTCGCGGGCGGGCTCGGGTACGCGCTGGACGTGAAGAACCTGCAGTTGGTGAACGTCGAGTTCTACACCGGGGTGGGGACCACCCTGGAGATGCCGGTCATGCTCTCCCCGGTGCCGAACGTCATCGACTTCAGCGACAAGAAGGTGCTCATCACCGACGACGTCGCCGACACCGGCAAGACGCTGAAGCTCGTGCACGACTTCTGCCTCGATACGGTGGCCGAGGTGCGGTCCGCCGTCATCTATGAGAAGTCCCACTCGCTCGTGAAGTGTGAGTACGTGTGGAAGCGGACCGATGACTGGATCAACTTCCCGTGGAGTGTCGAGGAGCCCGTCGTGAAGCGCGACGGTCAGGTGCTCGACGCCTGAGCGGTTGCCCCCCATGCGGAGCGCCTGAAGCACCAAAGCACCCCGCGCCAGCGCCCCGCACCCCGCGCCAGCGCCCAGCACCCAGCACCCAGCGCCCCGCGCGCCAGGGAGAGTTCCTGTAGAGGACAACCATCGCCGTCCCCCAGCGGTCTTGCCGGTGTTGTTGTCCCCTGAACATCAGGAGAACTCCCGTGAAACACAGGTATCGCCGCGCCGCACTGGCCGCATCCGTCGTCGCCGCTGTCGCGGGAGGGCTGTTGACCGTGGCGCCCGGTGCGGCGGTCGCGGCGGGGTCCGGTGTCCCCAGCGACTTCAACGGTGACGGGGTGCAGGACCTGGCGGTCGGCGCGCCGGGCACCCGGGTCGGCGGCGCGGTCTTCGGCAAGGGCAGCGACGGGATCCCCGGTGCCGGTGCCGTCGTCGCGTACTACGGCGGGGCGGACGGGGTGTCACCCGCGCGCCACACCTATGTGGACCAGGACGCGGCCGACGGAGCCGGGAGCTCGGAGGCGTACGACCTGTTCGGGACGTCGGCCGCGACCGGTGACTTCGACGCGGACGGGTTCGCGGACCTTGCGGTCTCCGCGCCGCGCGAGGACGTGCCCGGCGACGTCGACAGCGGCGAGGTGCAGATCCTGTGGGGCTCCCCGGACGGCCTCGGCAGGGGAACGGTCCTCGCGGATCCCGCCCCGACCCGGCACGACCACTTCGGGGCGGCGCTCGCCGCCGGTGACTTCGACGGGGACGGGAAGACCGACCTGGTGGTCGGCTCCTCCTCCGCCACCCTGGACATCTACAAGGGCGGTATCACCCGCGACGGCACACCGGGCGAGATCGCCTCGCGCGCTCTGCCGCTGCTTGGCGCCGCGGACGCGGGGATCCTGGGTCTCACCGCCGGGGACGTCAACAAGGACGGCCGCACGGACCTGGTCGTGGACGGTCTGAGCGACAAGGCGGACGAGGCCGGCGTCCACCACAACACCAACTACTACCTGCCCGGTTCGCCGAGCGGCCTGACCGCGGTCGGCAGCAAGCGGCTCTCCGGCGGTGAGAGCCAGGCCATCGGTGACATCGACGGCGACGGCTTCGGCGACATCGCCATCGGCGCCTATTGGGGGCGGACCACGGCGGACGGCCCGATCGGCGGCCGGGTCGTCATCAACTACGGCTCCGCCAAGGGCGTTTCGGACCGTACGGAGACCCTCACGCAGGAGTCGGGGAACATACCCGGCGACTCGGAGGAATGGGACAAGTTCGGGGCTGCTGTCGCGCTCGGTGACATCGACGGTGACGGCAGGATGGACCTGGCGGTCGGCGCCCAGCAGGAGGACTACCGGGGCAGCGACGGCCGGATGTACTACGGGAAGGGCTCGGTCACGCTGCTGTACGGCGACTCCGAGGGTGTCGACACCACGGACCGTGTTCAGTACTTCCATCAGGCGAGCCCGGGTGTCCCCGGCGGGTGGCAGTCCGGCAGGGGGTGGGGTTCGGGCCTGCTGATGAACGACCTGACCGGTGACCACCGGGCCGACGTGACCGTCGGTTCCCTGTGGGACGACAACGGCGACGGTTCGGCGACCGTACTGCCCTCGGACGGCCGGAAGGCCAGCGCCGAGGTGCCCGGAGTGGTCCGGCTGCGCGGCAAGGAGGCCGGGATGGACCCGGTGGACTACCCGCAGTTCAGCGCCTCGCTGCACACCTCGCGGCCGCTGAAGGACCTCCTGTACCAGAACTCGACCGCTCGGTGATCCGTGTCCCTGCCCGGTTCCGGCCGGGCAGGGAGGTCGGCCCCGAAGCGGTCAGAACGTGCCGAGCTTGATGATCGACAGGAGCGCGATCAGCTGGATCGCGCTCGCCGCGAGCGCCTTCGGCCACGGCAGGTCGTGCGACTTGGCGACCATCGTGGTGAGCAGGGCGCCCGCCGCCAGCCACGTCACCCAGCCGAGGATCTGGACGAAGCCCTCGTCGCCGCCGAGGAACATGCCGACGATCAGGCGCGGCGTGTCCGTGAGGGACGCGATCAGCATGGAGAGGCCGACCGTGGGCTGCCAGGCGCCGTCGCCGCCGAGCTGGCGGCCCAGCGTGTGGGTGACCACGCCGAGCACGAAGAAGCCGAGCGTGATCACGACGCCCGTGAACAGGACGTAGGGGATCGCCGTGCCGAGCGTGGCGTCGATCACGTCCTCGCGGGCGCCGTCGAAACCGAAGACCGCCAGCAGGCCGTAGAGGAACGTGACGATGAGGGCCGGGGCCCACATCGCGTAGTCCCGCATCTGGAGGTAGGTCGGGGCGGGCCGCAGGACGATCCCGGGCAGAAGCTGCTTCCAGTGCAGGCGGGGGCCTACGGGGCCCGGCGCCGCGGCACCGGCCTGGTACGTGGCGCCCGGGGTGTAGGGGTCCTCGTGCACGGAGAACGCCTGGGTGTGGCCCGGGTTGTTCGCCGCGTACGGGTCGTAGCCGCCCTGCGGGTGCTGGGGCGTGCCGGGGTCGCCGAAGTACTCCGGCTCACCGTGCCCGTTGCCGCCCTGGGGCCACTGATGGCCCCCGTACTGCTGCGGTCGTCCTTGCGGCGCTTCGCGGTTGTCCCGGCCGCGTCCGTTCCTGAATCCAGCCACGTATCGAACGTACCTGTTTTCGGCGGGGGGAATGCCTGGCCCGGGGGCTTGGACCCGGCATTGCGGCTGACCTGTGACATCCCCTACGGGAGTTCGAAGACAGGCCCTAGGGGTCAACTGCCGCACTCCCACGCCCGGTACGAACGAGCGCCGGGTACGAACGGGCGCCCGGTACGAACGAGCGCCGGGTACGAACGAGCGCCCGGACGCCGGGCAGCACCGGGCCCGGTGCTGCCCGGCACGCGCTGACACCTGAGTCAGGCGCGGCCGGCCTTGCGGCGGCGGGCGACCGTGAACAGCGCGGCGCCCGCGGCCAGGGCTACGGCCGCGGCGGCCGCGTACCAGCGGAGGGCGCCGGCTCCGGTGTCGGCCATGGGCTCGTTGCCGGTGCCGGCGGAGGCCGTGGTGGCGGAGCTGCCGCTGCTGGGGGAGGCCGGCGAGTCACTGGTGCCGGGGGAGGCCGTGGAGCCGCCCGACGTCGAGCCCCCGGTACCGCCTGTGGGGGGAGTGGAGCCGTTGCCCAGTTTGCCGTCGACGGTCACGGTGATGGGCGCGGAGTCGTTCTTGGGGTGCTTGTCACTCACGTAGATGACCTTGGCGGTCCCCGGGGCGAGGGCCTCGGGCTTGTCGATGCGCAGGTCGAAGACGAACGGTGTCGTCTGGCCCGCGTTGAAGTAGAAGTCCTTCAAGTCCTGGTGGCACGAGTAGCGCGTGGTGGCGCTGGTGGAGGGGGTCATCAGATTGCAGTCATGCGGGACGTTCACCGCGGTCGTTCCCCGGGGGAGGGTCACCGAGAGGCCGCTGGTGGCGTCGTCCCCCGGTTCCTCGCCCCAGTTCTTGAACGTGGCGGGTCCGCTGTTGCGCAGGCCCAGTTCGGCCCTGACCACCTGGCCGGGCTTGCCGTCGACGGTGGCTCCCACCGCTGCCGCGTCCCTGAAGGTGTCCGCGAGGATCGAGCCGGACACCTCCAGGCTCAACGGCAGCGCGGGTCCCTGAGCACGTTTCGTCAACTTCAGTTCGCGTCCGGTGCCCTGGTGCGGGTCGGTGAGGGAGGTGCCGGTCAGGACCTTGTCGGTGATGGTCCCGCTCCAGTTCTCGGCCCAGGCCGTGGCGCCGACCTTGAGCGCGGACACATCCAGGTCGTAGGCGGCGTTGGGTTCGACGGTCCCCTTGATGTGGCACACCATGGCTGTGTCCTCGGGGAGGTACTGGCTGCCGTACGTGCAGTTGCTGAATTCCTCGGCGAACTTCAGGCCCTGGGTGAGGTGGAGCGAGAAGTAGACGTCGTTCATGGTGCGGGTGCTGAAGTTCCTGAAGCCCACCACGGGCTGGACCGTCGTACCGGGCTTGGGCTTGGGGGCGGAGCCGCCGTCGTCGGGGGCGTTGCGGTCGGAGTACAGGCCGAGGTCCGCCACGGCGGCCTTGAAGGTCTTCTCCCCGATCAGGGCGCCACCCGACTCGGCGGACACCCGGACCTCACCCGTGAAGCCGGGCCGGGCACCATCCAGTGCGGTGAACTTGAGGGTGGCCGCGTAGAACTTGGCGCCCGGCGCGACCGGCTTGCCCTGGTTCACCTTGTCCGGCCCGCAGACGACCACCAGGTCGCCCTTTTTGGTGCAGGACTCACTCTCCATGGTCATCTGGCCCTTGAGGGCCGTCGCGTCGATGGTCACCGTGACGTTCTTCACGTCCTGGGCACCGGCGTTGCGTCCTTGGACGAGGAACCCATGGGAGTAGTCCTGGAACGGTTCGGCGGTCACGATCCCGTCCTCGTGACTGGGCAAGGAGAACTCCACGGAGGGATCGCCGTCGGCGGCCCGGCCGGGCGAAGCCGTGCCGAGCGCCAGCAGCCCTGCCGCGAGGGCGGCGCAGCCGGCACGTATCGCGAAGCCGGGCAGGGATCTTGGTACGGCGCTGGGCATGACGCTCCTCGGACGGGTCGATGATCGGGGGTGTTCCGACCGGCGACTCAGACCGGCGAGACCGGATGAAGGTTGTATGAACGCGGAACCAATGCGGTGGGCGGTGGCGGCCCCGGGCAGCGGAAAGGGCACCCCGCGCGCAACGCGGGGTGCCCTCAACGGCGTACAGGAGCCGGTTACTTGACCGGCTGCGGCTCCGGCGCGTCGGCCGGTTCCGGCTCGCCCGCGGGGGGCGGGTCGGACGGCGTCCTCACCGAGTCGAGCAGGAGCTGGGCCACGTCGACGACCTGGACGGACTCCTTGGCCTTGCCGTCGTTCTTCTTGCCGTTGACCGAGTCGGTCAGCATGACGAGGCAGAACGGGCAGGCGGTGGAGACGATGTCCGGGTTGAGGGAGAGGGCTTCGTCGACGCGCTCGTTGTTGATGCGCTTGCCGATCCGCTCCTCCATCCACATCCGCGCGCCGCCGGCGCCGCAGCAGAAGCCGCGCTCCTTGTGGCGGTGCATCTCCTCGTTGCGCAGACCCGGCACCTTGCCGATGATCTCGCGCGGCGGCGAGTAGATCTTGTTGTGGCGGCCCAGGTAGCACGGGTCGTGGTACGTGATGAGGCCCTCGACCGGGGTGACCGGGACGAGCTTGGCCTCGTCGACGAGGTGCTGGAGCAGCTGGGTGTGGTGGATGACCTCGTAGTCGCCGCCGAGCTGCGGGTACTCGTTGCCGATCGTGTTGAGGCAGTGCGGGCAGGTGGCGACGATCTTCTTCGCCGACTTCGGCTTGCGGGACTCGGCGGTCACCTTGCCGTCGTCGTCGAGCTCCTCGCCGAACGCCATGTTCAGTGCCATGACGTTCTCCTGGCCGAGCTGCTGGAACAGCGGCTCGTTGCCGAGGCGGCGGGCGGAGTCACCGGTGCACTTCTCGTCGCCGCCCATGATCGCGAACTTGACGCCCGCGATGTGGAGCAGCTCGGCGAAGGCCTTGGTGGTCTTCTTGGCCCGGTCCTCCAGGGCGCCGGCGCAGCCGACCCAGTAGAGGTACTCGACCTCGGTGAGGTCCTCGATGTCCTTGCCGACGACCGGTACCTCGAAGTCGAGCTCCTTGAGCCACTCCAGGCGCTGCTTCTTCGCCAGGCCCCAGGGGTTGCCCTTCTTCTCCAGGTTCTTGAGCATCGTGCCCGCCTCGGACGGGAACGCGGACTCGATCATCACCTGGTAGCGGCGCATGTCGACGATGTGGTCGATGTGCTCGATGTCGACCGGGCACTGCTCGACACAGGCGCCGCAGGTGGTGCAGGACCACAGGACGTCCGGGTCGATGACGCCGTTCTCTTCGAGGGTGCCGATGAGCGGGCGCTCGGCCTCGGCGATCGCCGCCGCCGGGACGTCCTTGAGCTGCTCCTCGGTCGCCTTCTCGTTGCCCTCCATGTCCTTGCCGCCACCCGCGAGCAGGTAGGGCGCCTTGGCGTGCGCGTGGTCGCGCAGCGACATGATGAGGAGCTTGGGGGAGAGGGGCTTGCCGGTGTTCCAGGCGGGGCACTGCGACTGGCAGCGGCCGCACTCGGTGCAGGTGGAGAAGTCGAGCAGGCCCTTCCAGGAGAACTGCTCGACCTGGGAGACACCGAAGACGGCGTCCTCGGCCGGGTCCTCCCAGTCGATCGCCTCGCCCTGCGAGGTCATCGGCAGCAGCGCGCCCAGCGACGTACCGCCGTCGGCCTTGCGCTTGAACCAGATGTTCGGGAAGGCGAGGAAGCGGTGCCAGGCCACGCCCATGTCGGTCTTCAGGGCGACCGTGATCATCCAGATGAAGGAGGTCGCGATCTTCAGACCGGCGAAGAAGTAGGTGAGGTTCTGGAGCGTGGAGACGTCCATGCCCTCGAGCCAGTTGATCACCGGGTACGAGATGAAGAACGACGCCTCGTAGCTGTCCACGTGGTGCTGGGCGCCTTCGAGGGCGTGCAGCATGAAGATGCAGACGCCGACGATGAGGATGACGGCCTCGACGAAGTACGCCTGGCCGAAGTTGGAGCCGGCGAAGCGGGACTTGCGGCCCGGCTTGTGCGGCAGGCTCAGCTGGCGGATCACGATGAGCACGAGGATGCCGAGGACCGTCATGGTGCCGATGAACTCGACGAAGACGTTGTACGGCGCCCACTCGCCGATGACCGGCAGCAGCCAGTCGGCCTTGAACAGCTGGCCGATGGCGTTGACGATCGTCAGCAGCAGTGAGAAGAAGCCCACCGCCACGAACCAGTGCGCGACACCGACGATGCCCCAGCGGTTCATCCGGGTGTGGCCGAGGAACTCCTTGGCCACGGTGACGGTGCGCTGAACGGGCTCGTCGGTGCGGGTGCCCGCGGGCACGTTCTGGCCGAGCCGCATGAAGTTGTAGATCTGCAGGAGGGCGCGGGCGAACAGGGCCACGCCGACCACGATCAGAACCAGCGACACGATGATCGCGGCGAGTTGCATTTGGGGGCTCCTCGGGCCTGCGAGGTGGTCTCTTCTTTGACGTACTGGGGCGTACCAGCGACTCACCAGTACTGATTACTAAGCGGTAACTTATGCAGTCCGTCTGAGACTACCCACTTACCCGATCGCAATGTAGTCGCCGGGGTCGTGATCTGCGTCGCTGAGGGGACCCTGCGTGGCTGAGGGGGGTCCGCGCGCGCCCTCGCCAAAAGCAGATCGTGTTATTCGCGCCATATTGGGACATAACGGCATAGCTTGGCAGGGCACCGCACCACAACGGAGGGGCCCACGATGTCCGCACCCGCACCCCTGACGTACCTGGTCACCGGAGGCGCGGGCTGCATCGGCCCGCACCTGGCCGAGGCGCTCCTGGCGGACGGCCACACCGTCGTCGTCCTCGACGACCTCTCCACCGGCAGGCACGCCCACCTCACCGCCGTCTGGCCCGACCCGAAGCTGCGTTTCGTACGCGGCTCCGTCCTCGACGCCCGCCTCCTCGCCGAGCTGACCGGACGCTGCGACGCGGTGATCCACCTGGCCGCCGCCGAGGCCCGCCACGTCATCGAGGCCGCCCACCGATACGGGCGCCCGCTGCTGCTCGTCCCGTCGTGCGAGAGCGACGAGACCTTCGTGCTCGACGCGCACCGCGAGCACGGACTTCCCCCGGTCACCGTGGCCCGCCTCACGCACACCACGGGTGGCGTCACGTACATGGCGGGCGGCGTCACGCAGACCCCGGGCGGTGTCACGCACGCCGCGGGTGGTGTCACGCACGCGGTGGGCGTCGTCGACGCGCTCCTGCGGCTGCTCGCCCGGCCGGACGCGCCCGGCGGGGTCGTCGACATCGGCGGCGCCGAGGGGGCCGTCGCGGCCGACGGCGTTCCCGCTCCGGCACGGGTCTGAGCGTGCTGTACGGGATCGCCGCCGCGGCGACCGCCCTGCTGCTCGCCGCCGCGCTGACGGCCGCCCTGCGTGCCCTGGCCCTGCACACCTCGTTCCGCGCCGGCGGGCGGGCCGGCGGGCAGCTCGGGGGTCGGTTCGGGGCTCGGTTCGGGGGTCGGTTCGACGGGCGGCTCGGGGTGCCGTCCGGCGGGCGCCCGGCGGGTACCCGGCCCACGCCGTACCTCGGCGGGGTCGCGGTGACCGGTGCCACGGCCGTCGTCTCGGGGGCGGGGGCCGCCACCGGTCTCGTCCCGCTGGGCTCCGCCACCAGTACCCTGCTGCTCGCCGCGGGCGCCGTCGCCCTCTTCGGCCTCCTCGACGACCTGCGGCCCACCGGTGCGCGGGCCCGGGTCGTCGTGCAGACGGGGGCGGCCACCGTGGTGGTGCACGGCACTCAACTCGGCCTGGTGGCCGGGGCGCTGGCGGTGCTGTGGATCCTCTTCGTCACGAACGCCTTCGCCATTGCGGACGACTCCGACGGGGCGATGGGCGTGGTCGGCGCCGTCACCGCGCTCGGCCTGTGCGTCTGCGCCGGGGCGGCCGGGAACGGCTCGCTCGCCCTCGCCCTCGGCCTGCTCGCCGCCTCCCTCACCGGATTCCTGACCCACAACTGGTATCCGGCCCGGGTCCTGCCCGGCGCCTGCGGATCGATGTTCACCGGGTTCCTGGTGGCCTGCGCGGCGCTGCTCGTGAACGACGGCCATGAGGGCCCTGCGGGGCCGGCCGCGCTCTTCGCGATGACCGTCGTGGCCACCGCCGACGCGGTGCTGGTGGTCGTGGACCGGCACCGGGCCGGGCGCGGGGTGCTGCGGCGGGGCCCGGACCACATCACGCACCGGTTGCGCCGGCTCGGGCTCACCGTGCCCGGGGTGGCCGTGGTGCTCGGCGCCGCCGCGGGGCTCGGCGCGGCCACCGGCGTACTGCTGCACCGCGGGACCGTGCCGGCGTCGGCCGCGTGGTGGCTGGGCGGGGCCGCGCTGATGGCTGTGGCGCTGCTGCTGCGGGTGCCGGTGTACGGGGGGCACGGACGGCCCCGGGCGACCAGGACCGCGCGGGCCGCCGTGGCGCGGGCCGCCGTGGCGCAGGCCGCTGGGGCGCGGGCCGATGTGCTGGGGGCCGATGTGCTGCGGACCGACGCCTGATGCGGGCGGTGCCCGGCGCGCAGGGCCCGGCCCCGGTCACGGCGCGCCCGGCGCGGGAGGCGGCCTCGGCCCCGGTCACGGCGCGCCCGGTGCGGGAGGCGGCCCCGGCCCCGGCCCCGGTCATGGCGCGCCCGGCGCGGGAGGCGGCCCCGGCCCGGTTCGCCACTCGCCCACCCGCGCCCACCTCCGCATCCGCGCCCACCCCACGTACGCAGGAACAGGCATGCACACGGACACGTACGCGCAAGGGAGCAGACGGATGACGGGTCTCGGCCGGATGCGGGAGCTGGTGCGGCAGATCGCCCACTGCGAGATCGACCTCGTGCTGGACTCCGGCGGGCAGGACGGCGCCTTCGGGCGGGCGCTGCGGCGCCGCGGCTACCGGGGGCGGATCGTCTCCTTCGAGCCGTTCGGCGGGCCCCGGGCCGGGGTGCGCAGGGCCGCGGCCCGTGACCTGGACTGGCGGGTGCTGCCGTACGCGCTCGGGCACCGCGACGGGGCGTGGCTGCGGCGCCTGGACGGGGTGTGGGAGGACGTCGTGGCGCCCGGCGAGCGGGTGCTGCTCCAGGTCGACTCGGAGCCGGAGCTGCCTCAAGTGCTGGCCGGGGCGGGCGAGTTCGGGGGCGAGCTGGCTCTGGTGCGGACCGGCGTCGTACGGGCGGCGGTGTTCGCGTGAGGGTCGCGCTGGTCCACGGTTTCCGGGGCCCGTCCGGGTCCGGCGGCGCGGACGAGGCCGTCCTCGACCAGGCCGCCGCCCTCGACCGCGCCGGTCACGAGGTCCGTCTCGTCCGGTGCGCCGCGACGGCCGGCGCGGCCACCCGGCGCGGCGACGGCCCGCTCTCCGCGCTGCGTGCCTTCTCGCCGGACGTGGTGCACGTCCACCACCTGCCCGCCGGGTTCGGCCGCTCCTGGACCGCCGAGTGGACCCGGCCGCTGGTGGCGACCCTGCACGACCACGGCTCGGTGTACGGGGCCGACGACGCGGAGGGCGCGGGGGACCGGTGGGCCGGGGTCCGCCGCATCTGCCGTCGGGGCGCGGGGCTCGCGTCGCCGCCGCTCCCGCGGGCGTCCCGGGGCGGGGTGCGGGAGGACCCGCTGCTGCGGCGCGCCGACCGCGTGATCGTGCTCTCGGAGCTGAGCCGGGAGAGGTACGAGCGGGCCGGTCTGCCACCGGAGCGGCTCGCGGTCGTGCCCCACTACGTGCCGGTGCCGGTGCGGGTGCCGGTGGCGGGGGAGTCGGGCGCGGGCGGCGGTGACGTCTGGGTGTGCGTCGGGCGGCTCGCTCCCGGGGGGAACATCCTCGACCTGCTGCGCCGCTGGCCCGCCGGGCGGCGCCTGGACGTCCTGGGCGCCGGGCCGCTGGAGCACGCGTGCCGGGCGGCGGCGCCCGCGTCCGTACGGTTCCTCGGCGCCCTGGAGCGCTCGGCGCTGCGCCGGGCGCTGCCCGGTTACCGCGGCCTGGTCCTGCCCGGGCGCTGGGTCGCGGGCGCCGTGCCGCTGGTCTACCCGGAGGCCCTCGCGGCGGGGCTGCCGGTGCTCGCCTTCGAGGGATCGGCCGCGCCGCGCGCCGTGCGGGCCGACGGCACCGGCACGGTCGCCGCCTGGGACGCGCCGCTCCCCGCCGCTCTGGACGCGGCCGAGCGGATCTTCCCCACCCTGCGCGAGCACTGCCGCGGGGTGTACGCGAAGCGGTACGGGGAGGCGGTGTGGGTCGAGCGGACGGAGCAGCTGTACGCGTCCGTCATCCGCGCGGCGGCGCACGGCCGTCCGGGTGACGGGCACTGACGGCCACTGACGGTCGCTGACGGTCGCTGACGACGGGCCTGCCTCACCCTCTGCCGGGTTGAGGGCCGCTGACGACGGGCCGGGCTTCACCCCCTCACCCCCTCAACCCCCTCACCCCCTGCCGGGAACTCCGCCCTCGCCCCCTGCCGGGAACTCCGCCCTCACCCCCCTGCCGGGAACTCCGCGAGAGCGATCGACGTACGGGTAACGCTCTACGGGGTGGCGCGGCCGGCCGTGACCGCGCGCACGACGGTCACCACGTACGGGGAGACCATCAGCACCGGCGCGCGGACGCCGCCGTGGCGCCAGCAGTACACCCACCACTGCCGGACCGGCAGCTCCGGCTGGGACACCCGCCGCCGCAGCGCCTCGCGCACGCCGATGCCGGGTTCGCGGGACGCGTGCGGTGCCGGGTCCGCCGGGCGGTCGCCGACGTGGCGCGGGGCGACGTAGGCGGCGACGCCCGCGTGCCGCGCCCGGAAGCCGTGGTCGTAGTCGCCCATGCCGTGCCGGAAGACCTTGTCGATGTCGCCGACGCGCTCGCGCACGGCCCAGGGCAGTAGGACCACGTCGCCGTCGTAGGTGTCGCAGGGTTCGGGTCTGTCGGCCGGCTCCACCAGGGTGAGGGTGCGGCCGTGGCGGCGGCGGCCGGAGTGGGTGGTGGCGCCGTCGTGCCGGACGGCGCCCACGACGACGGCCTCCTCGTCGAACTCCGCCGACACCTCCAGGAGGTGGGCCAGGGCGTCCGGGACGAGCCGGACGTCGTCGTCGAGCCACAGTTGGTGCGTGGGCTCGGGGATACCGGCCGCGCGGCTGTTGCGGCTGGCCAGGCGCATGCCGTGGCCCCAGTAGACGTCGGAGCCGACGACCGTCACCTGGACCTCGGGGTGGGCGCGGCGCACGGCCTCGGCGGTGCCGTCCTTGGAACCCGCGTCGACCAGGTGCACCCGTACGTGCGTACCGGCCGGCAGATCGCGCTGTGCGGCGAGGGCGTCGAGGGCGGCGAGCGTGGAGGCGCGGCGGTTGTGGGTGGTCATCAGGACGGCCACGACAGCTACCCGGGGCAGTTCCACGGAGGCTCCTTACGTCACGCGGCTCGCTGGAGGGCGGGTAGAGGGGCAGTAGAAGAGCAGGTCAGGGGCGTACGAAGCCAAGGCTGCCCATAAGCGCAGGATAAAAGTTGAGTGGGATCGGCTCATGTCTGTTGACGAGGAGGGGGATGGTGTTGCAGTCTTGAGTCAGTTCCACTCAAGTATCAGCTGGAGGAATCGAAATGGCACGTGCGGTCGGCATCGACCTGGGCACGACTAACTCCGTCGTCAGCGTTCTCGAAGGCGGCGAGCCCACCGTCATCACCAACGCCGAGGGTGCCAGGACCACGCCGTCCGTCGTCGCCTTCGCCAAGAACGGCGAGGTGCTCGTCGGCGAGGTCGCCAAGCGCCAGGCGGTCACGAACGTGGACCGGACCATCCGCTCCGTCAAGCGCCACATGGGCACTGACTGGAAGGTCAACCTGGATGGCAAGGACTTCAACCCGCAGCAGATGAGCGCCTTCATCCTGCAGAAGCTGAAGCGCGACGCGGAGTCCTACCTGGGCGAGAAGGTGACCGACGCGGTCATCACCGTCCCGGCGTACTTCAACGACTCGGAGCGCCAGGCGACGAAGGAGGCCGGCGAGATCGCGGGCCTGAACGTCCTGCGTATCGTCAACGAGCCGACGGCCGCCGCCCTGGCGTACGGCCTCGACAAGGACGACCAGACGATCCTCGTCTTCGACCTCGGTGGCGGCACCTTCGACGTGTCCCTCCTGGAGATCGGTGACGGCGTCGTCGAGGTGAAGGCCACCAACGGCGACAACCACCTCGGTGGTGACGACTGGGACCAGCGCGTCGTCGACTACCTGGTCAAGCAGTTCAACAACGGCCACGGCGTGGACCTCGCCAAGGACAAGATGGCGCTCCAGCGTCTGCGCGAGGCCGCCGAGAAGGCGAAGATCGAGCTCTCGTCCTCGACCGAGACCACGATCAACCTGCCCTACATCACGGCCTCCGCCGAGGGCCCGCTGCACCTGGACGAGAAGCTCACGCGCGCCCAGTTCCAGCAGCTCACGTCCGACCTGCTGGAGCGCTGCAAGACGCCGTTCCACAACGTCATCAAGGACGCGGGCATCCAGCTCTCCGAGATCGACCACGTCGTTCTCGTCGGTGGCTCGACCCGTATGCCCGCCGTCGCCGAGCTCGTCAAGGAGCTGACCGGTGGCAACGAGGCGAACAAGGGCGTGAACCCGGACGAGGTCGTCGCCATCGGCGCCGCCCTCCAGGCCGGTGTCCTCAAGGGCGAGGTCAAGGACGTCCTGCTCCTCGACGTCACCCCGCTCTCCCTCGGCATCGAGACCAAGGGAGGGATCATGACCAAGCTCATCGAGCGCAACACCACGATCCCGACCAAGCGGTCCGAGATCTTCACGACGGCCGAGGACAACCAGCCGTCCGTGCAGATCCAGGTCTACCAGGGCGAGCGCGAGATCGCGGCGTACAACAAGAAGCTCGGGATGTTCGAGCTGACCGGTCTGCCGCCGGCCCCGCGCGGTGTCCCGCAGATCGAGGTCGCCTTCGACATCGACGCCAACGGCATCATGCACGTGACCGCGAAGGACCTCGGCACGGGCAAGGAGCAGAAGATGACCGTCACCGGTGGCTCCTCGCTGCCGAAGGACGAGGTCAACCGGATGCGCGAAGAGGCCGAGAAGTACGCGGAGGAGGACCACGCCCGCCGCGAGGCCGCCGAGTCGCGCAACCAGGGCGAGCAGCTCGTCTACCAGACGGAGAAGTTCCTCGCGGACAACGCCGAGAAGGTCCCCGGCGACGTCAAGACCGAGGTCGAAGAGGCCGTCACCGAGCTGAAGGAGAAGCTCAAGGGCGACGACTCGGCCGAGATCCGCACCGCCACCGAGAAGGTCGCCGCCGTCTCGCAGAAGCTGGGCCAGGCCATGTACGCCGACGCCCAGGCCGCGGGTGGCGCCGAGGGCGCGGGCCCCGACGCCGAGGCGCCGAACATGTCCAAGGACGATGACGTCGTCGACGCCGAGATCGTCGACGACGAGAAGCCCGACGCGAAGGGCGGCGCTGCCTGATGACGGAGGAGACCCCGGGTCTCGGCGGCGAGAGCGCCGAGCAGCCCGACGTCCCCTCCGGCGCCACCGCTGATGACGCCGCGCCGAAGGCCCCCGAGCCCTCCACCCAGGAGGGCCCGGCGGCCCCGGCCGGGGACGCGAGCAAGGAAGCGACGAACGACGTGGCCCTGACGGCCCAGCTGGACCAGGCACGCAGTGCGCTCGCCGAGCGGACCGCGGACCTCCAGCGCCTGCAGGCCGAGTACCAGAACTACCGGCGCCGGGTGGACCGGGACCGCGTGCAGGTCAAGGAGATCGCCGTCGCGAACCTCCTGACCGAGCTGCTGCCCATCCTCGACGACGTCGGCCGGGCCCGTGAGCACGGCGAGCTGGTCGGCGGCTTCAAGTCCGTCGCCGAGTCGCTGGAGACGGTCGCGGCCAAGCTGGGCCTTCAGCAGTTCGGCAAGGAGGGCGAGCCCTTCGACCCGATGGTCCACGAGGCCCTGATGCACTCGTACGCGCCGGACGTCACCGAGACGACCTGTGTGGCGATCCTTCAGCCGGGTTACCGGATCGGCGAGCGCACCATCCGCCCCGCGCGGGTGGCCGTGGCCGAGCCGCAGCCGGGCGCGCAGGCGGGCACGTCCGACGCCGCCGACGCCCCGGAGGCCGAGGCGGAGAAGGAGAGCGGTGGCCCGGACGAGGGCTGACGTGATCCGCGTAATAACTGATGTGAGTGAGGAGGGACGTCGAGGCCGATGAGCACCAAGGACTTCATCGAGAAGGACTACTACAAGGTCCTCGGCGTCCCCAAGGACGCCACCGACGCCGAGATCAAGAAGGCGTACCGCAAGCTCGCCCGGGAGAACCATCCCGACGCCAACAAGGGCAACGAGAAGGCGGAGGATCGCTTCAAGGAGATCTCCGAGGCGAACGACGTCCTGGGGGACCCCAAGAAGCGCAAGGAGTACGACGAGGCACGCGCCCTCTTCGGCAACGGCGGGTTCCGTCCGGGACCCGGCGGACCCGGCGGCGGCTCGTTCAACTTCGACCTGGGCGACCTCTTCGGAGGCGGCGCCCAGGGCCAGGGCGGCGGCGGCTCGGGCGGGTTCGGCGGCGGCATCGGCGATGTCTTCGGCGGCCTGTTCAACCGGGGCGGCGCCGGGGCCGGGACCCGTACCCAGCCGCGCCGCGGCCAGGACATCGAGTCCGAGGTGTCGCTGAGCTTCACCGAGGCCGTGGACGGCGCGACGGTTCCGCTGCGCATGTCGTCCCAGTCCCCCTGCAAGGCGTGCTCCGGCACCGGCGACAAGAACGGCACGCCGCGCGTGTGCCCGACCTGCGTCGGCACCGGGCAGGTCTCGCGGGGCGGCGGTGGCGGTTTCTCCCTCACCGACCCGTGCGTGGACTGCAAGGGCCGCGGCCTCATCGCCGAGACTCCTTGCGAGGTCTGCAAGGGCTCGGGCCGCGCCAAGTCGTCCCGCACCATGCAGGTCCGCATCCCGGCCGGCGTCTCGGACGGGCAGCGCATCCGCCTGCGTGGCAAGGGCGCCCCCGGTGAGCGGGGCGGGCCCGCGGGCGACCTGTACGTAGTGGTTCATGTCGACACGCACCCGGTCTTCGGCCGCAAGGGCGACAACCTCACGGTGACCGTGCCCGTCACGTTCACCGAGGTGACGCTCGGCGGCGAGGTCAAGGTGCCGACACTCGGCGGTCCCGCCGTCACCCTGAAGCTGCCCCCGGGCACGCCGAACGGGCGGACGATGCGGGCCCGCGGCAAGGGCGCGGTCCGCAAGGACGGCACCCGCGGAGACCTCCTGGTGACGGTCGAGGTGGCCGTCCCCCGGGAGGAGGACCTTTCCGACGAGGCCCGCTCGGCCCTGGAGTCGTTCCGCGAGGCGACTGAGGACACCGACGTGCGGGCAGAACTGTTTCAGGCCGCGAAGGGAGCTTGAGAGAGATGGACGGACACCCCGGTCGGCGGCGTACCAACCCGTACGAACTCACCGAGGAAACCCCGGTGTACGTCATCTCGGTGGCGGCCCAGCTCTCCGGCCTCCACCCGCAGACGCTGCGCCAGTACGACCGCCTCGGCCTCGTCTCGCCCGGCCGCACGGCCGGGCGTGGCCGCCGCTACTCGGCCCGCGACATCGAACTGCTGCGGAACGTGCAGCAGTTGTCGCAGGACGAGGGGATCAATCTCGCCGGCATCAAGCGCATCATCGAGCTGGAGAACCAGGTCGCCGCACTCCAGTCCCGGGTGGCCGAGCTGTCGGCCGCCGTGGAGGGTGCCGCCTCGGCCATGCAGCAGCGTGAGGCGGCGGTGCACGCCTCGTACCGCCGTGACCTGGTCCCGTACCAGGAGGTCAAGCAGACGAGCGCGCTGGTGGTGTGGCGGCCCAAGCGGTCGTCGGAGCAGTAGCCGCTCCGCTCGGAACAGGTGAAGGGGCCCGGGGTTCGTGAACCCCGGGCCCCTCTCGCGTGGTGTGGTGTGTTCAGCTCGCGTACGCGTACGCGTAGACGGGGGCCGATTCCCTGCCCTCGTCGTCGACGCTCACCACGTAGAAGGGCCCGGAGTAGACGGGGACACCCACCATCCCGCCGTGGGGGTGGACGGTAGTGAGGAGAGACCAGGCGGCCGGGCCGGGGTAGCTGTGGCCGTAGACGCGGTAGCTCTGGCCCATGTCGCCCGAGGAGGCATCCCACGAGATGGTGACGCGATCCCCGCGGACCTGCGTCATCACTCCGGAGGGCCTGGGTGCCGTGCCCGGCGCGGGCCGCGAGGCGGCCACCGGTGCGGAGACGCCGGAGCGCTGTCCTGACGCGTCGACCGCCTCGACGGTGTAGGTGACGCTCACGCCCTGCGCGGTCTGCGAGTCGGTGAAGCCGGCGCCGTACACGGTCTCCGGTCCGTCCTGGTCCTCCTGCCCCTCCGGCGCGGCCCACACCTCGTAGTGGTCCACGTGGTCCGACGAGGGCTGCCAGCGCACGGTGTTGCCCGCGGTGGTGCCCTGCGCGGTGAGGTCGGCGGGGACGCTCGGCGGTGAGGAGTCCGGGGTCTGCAGGTACCAGTCGTCGATGCCGGGCTCGGACTCGTGTCCGGCGCGGTCGACCGCCCGCACGCTGTAGGCGTACACGTCCCCGGTGGACGGGAGGAAGTCGGTCGTGGCGGTCGCTGTCAGGGGCTCGGTACCGCTGACCAGGGTCCAGTTGTTGTCCTCGACGAGACGCCGGTAGAGCCGGTACCCGGCGAGGTCCTCCTCGGTGTTCGCGTTCCAGCTGACGGCCGCGGTCTCGGTTTCCGGGTCGTACAGCACCTGAAGGCCGGCGGGCGCGGCGGGCGCGGGGTCGTCGGCGTACGCCGTGCCGGTGCCGGTGCCGGTGCCGGGGAGGTGCGGGGCCGCGGACGCGGAGGCCGTGGTGGCGCCGAGCAGGACAGCGGCGCCGAGGGCGAGGGTGGCCGCGATGCGGCCGGATCTGCGTAAGGTCATGCCCGGTACGACAACTGGCACCCCGGCCGGGTTGTGCGGCCCCACCGGTCCATGCCGGAGGATGGACCCATGACCGAGATCCGCACCCCCCGCCTCCTCCTGCGCCGCTGGCTGCCCGACGACGACCTGGCACCGCTCGCCGAGATCCAGTCCGACCCGTCGGTGATGCACCGCATCGGCGACGGCGCCCCGCGCTCCCTCGACGAGACCGCCGAGGACATCGAGCGCTGGGAGGAGGAGTGGGACGACGAGGGCTTCGGCCTCTTCGCCGTCGAACTCCTCGGCTCGGGCGAACTGGTGGGCGCGGTCGGCCTGTACGTCCCCGACGCCCCGCCGAAGCTCGCGGGCCACATCGGCATCCAGTGGCGGCTCGGCCGGGTCTTCTGGGACCAGGGCTACGCCTCGGAGGCGGCCCAGGCCACGCTGGAGTTCGCCCTCCAGGACCGCGGCATCGACCGGGTCGTCGCGGCCACCGCCCCGGACGACTCGCCCTCGGCGAAGCTGCTGCACAAGCTGGGGATGGGCTTCACCGGCGAGGACGGGGGCCTCCGGCTCTACGCGATCGACCTCACCGAGTACGCGGGCTGACCACCCGGGTCAGCGCCCGGCGACCGCACCCGCGAGAAACCGGGCCCAGGCGGGGCCGCCCACGGTGAGCCGGGCCCTGGCCGGGCTCTTGGAGTCGCGGATATGGGCGGTGCCGGGGGTGTGGGCGACCTCGACGCAGTCGGGATCGCTGCTGCCGCTGCTGTAGCTGCTCTTGAACCAGACCAGTTCGGACGGGTTCACAGGTCCTCCAGGAAGCGGGTCCAGGCAGGGCCGCCGACGGTGAACCGGGGTCCCGCCGGGCTCTTGGAGTCACGGATGTGGGCGGCGCCGGGCGTGTGGGCGACCTCGACGCAGTCGGCCTCGCTGCTGCTACTGCTGTAGCTGCTCTTGAACCAGACCAGTTCGGACGACTCCCCGACTGAGACCTTGCGGATCATGTCTCTCCCAGCACTTGCTCAATGAAGGCCAGCGACTCTCCTGGCGTGAGAGCTTGGGCCCGGATCATGCCATACCGTAGTTCGAGGATACGGAGCTGTTTGGCCTCCGTGACCGGCCGCCCGCCGAATGCTCCCTCGGAGCGCCCCACGGCCGTCCCGTCCTTGAACTTCAGCACCTGCAACTCGCCCTGCATCCCGGCATGTTCCTCACGCGCTGTCGGCATGACCTGGATGGAAACTGCTCGCAACTGTCCCAGGTCAAGCAGGTGTTCGAGCTGCCGACGCAACACCATCCTGCCGCCGAGCGGGCGCCTGAGCGTCACCTCTTCCTGGACGAAGCTGAGCGCGGGAGCCGGGCAGCGCTCGAAGACGGTCTTCCTGGCTTGCCGGGCAGCGACGGCCCGTTCGATGGCGGCGGGCTCGTAGGCGGGCAGCCGCATCTCGAAGAGCGCACGCGCATACTCGGGCGTCTGTAGCAGCCCGTTCACATTGTGGTTCTCGTACACCGCGAGCTCAACCGCCCGCGCCTCCATCCCGGCGATGTCCCGAACCTTCTTCGGGTACCGAACCTCCGCCACATCCATCTTCATCGCCTTGATGAACCCGCCCGCCCCCAACACCTCGTCGGCCTTGTCGAGGAACTCCGGGCGCGGGATCCTCGACCCGCTCTCCACCTTGTAGACGATCCCCTCCCCGTACCCCATCGTGGCCGCCAGCTCCGGCACCCGTAGCCCCATCGCCTCGCGCCGCGCTCTCAACTGGCGCCCCACCAGGGCGATCACGGCCGCACCCTGCTCGTCGCCGGGCTCGATCTCCCAGCCGTCACCGTCCGTCGCCGTCTCCGTCATCCCGCGCCCCTCCAGTGCACCGATCCCCGCCCGTGTCCCGTCAGCGTCCGTACCCCCACGCCCCGCTGGACAGCCTGTACAGCCCTGGACAAACCATGGACAGTCGCCGTACGTGACGGGCATGTCACTGGTGAGCGTACGAGGCGATGGCCACGCTGAGTGACGTGAACCAGAAGACCGCCGAACTTCCGCGCCCCGCGACCCACTTCACCGTGCAGCTCTCCTCCACGCCCCGCGGAGCCCGCCTCGCCCGCCTGCTCGCCGTCGAACAGCTCCGGGCCTGGGGCCTACCCCTCGAACTCGACGCGGCGGCGCACGTCGTCGCCGAGCTGGCCACGAACGCCGTCACCCACGCCCGGCTGCCCGGCCGCGACTTCCGGCTCAGCCTCTACGTCACCGGGGGCGCCCTGCGCGTCGAGGTGGCCGACGCGTGCGGCGACGCCCTCCCGGAGCCCCAAGTGGCGGCGCCCGACGCCGAGTCGGGCCGGGGTCTCGTCCTGGTGGCCGCACTCACCGACCGCTGGGGCATCGTCGCGGGGCCGAGCCCCCGCAAGACGGTCTGGGCCGAACTCGATCTCGTACGGCGGCCGGTGACCAGGAACCCGTGCGCCGGTGGCATGGACGACACCACCAAAGGAACGACTGAGAGGGAAAGAACCCGGACCAAGCCCCTCCCCACCTCCCGCGACAGCGTCCGCGAGGCCGCCCGCGACTCCTCCCGGGGCCCGGCCGACACGGTCGGGTGAACATCATCAACTCAGCTTGCGCCACGCCCGGTTGCGGCCTCTACGCTCACCGCGACAGATCAACCCAGACATACGTCGGCCCCCGGCCGGGACTAGCGATCCCGATCGAGGGCCTGACCACCGAGGAAGTAGACCCTTCCTGATGGATACCCAGAACCCTAGCGCGCCTTCGCGCGCCCAGTCCGGCGTTGCCACCAACAACCCCCCGGACGGGTACGGCATCGCTCACGAGAACGCCCGCCACCACACCCGGTTCACGGTCATCGGCAACCACCTCGCCCAGCACCGCGAACTCTCCGGCCTCGCGATCGGCCTCGCCGTCCACATCCAGTCCCTCCCGGCCGGGGCCCGCGCCGACGTCAGGACGCTCGCCGCCCGCTTCCCGGAGGGCACCACCCGGATCGCCGCCGCCCTGCGCGAGCTGGAACACCACGGCTACCTGCGGCGCGAGCGCCGACGCACCCCCGACGGGCGGGTCCGTACGCGTACGGTCTCCTGCAACAAGCCGGGCGCCTCCGCCGCGCATCCGGAGGGGCCGAAGTCGGAGTCCCAGCCGAAACCGGAGTCGAAACCGAAGCCGAAGCCGCCGCGCCCGCTCGCCGTTCCTCACCCGGAACACACCCCAGGGCCCGGAATCCTGGAGGCCGCCACCGACGTCCTGGCCGGACTCCACCGCGCCGACGCCCGTCTCGCCCTCTCCGCCCGCGACGTCGAACGCCTCGCCCCCGGCGTCGTCGCCTGGCTGGAGCGGGAGCTGACGCCCGCCGCCGTGCATCACGCCCTCACCCGCGAGCTGCCCGATGACCGCCCCATCCGCAGCCCGGCGGCCCTCGTCGCGCACCGCCTGATGGCCGGCCTGCCGCCCTGGCCGCCCGCGTCCCGGCGCCCCGCCCTGCCGCCACCACCCGCCCGGCACCCGCTCCAGAACTGCGACAGCTGCGACCGGGCCCACCGCTCCCTCGAACCGGGCCTCTGCCCGGCCTGCCGCCCCGCACCGCAGATCTGACGGAGTCCGACGGAGTCTGACGGACTCTGACGCCAAGGGTGTTACCGCCGGGTACACATGTCCGTTATTCGCCGTATCTGGCTTCATGTGGGGAAGTAACGGATGCGGTTTCGTTGCGGTGTCGCTTCATCTCTTGACGCGACTTGGGCGGCCGAGTTGGCTTCGAGCCACCTCGGCCGCACCGTCGCGGCCACGTCAGGGAGGTATCCGTAATGAACACGCGAATGCGATGCGCCGCGCTTGCCGGCGCCGCATCCGTCCTAGTGGCCTCGGTCTCGGCCTGCGGTGGTGTGCTGCCCGGCGGGGACAGTGACACCAGCGCGCCCGTGCGCAAGGGCAACGACGTCAAGATCGGTCTGCTGTTGCCGGAGAAGGAGACCGCTCGCTACGAGAAGTTCGACTACCCGCACATCAAGAGTGAGATAGCGAGACTGACCGACGGGCGGGGGCAGCTGGAGTACGCCAACGCCGGTCAGGATGCCGAGTTGCAGAACCGGCAGGTCGACCAGATGATCTCCAAGAAGGTGGACGCGCTGATCGTCGACGCCGTCGACGCGAAGGTGATCACCGCCGCCGTGCAGCGGGCCAAGGACGCGGGCATCCACGTCATCGCGTACGACCGTCTCGCCCAGGGCCCCGTGGACGCGTACGTCGGGTTCGACAACGGGCTCGTCGGCCAGACCCAGGGCAAGGAGCTCGTCCAGGCCCTCGGTGACAAGGCCACCAAGAGCGCCAAGGTCGTCATGATCAACGGATCGCCGACCGACCCGAACGCCATCGACTTCAAGGAGAGCGCCCGCGCGGAACTGGCGGACGCCGTCACCATCGCCAAGTCCTACGACACGGTCGCCTGGAAGCCGCAGAACGCCAAGGCCAACATGGAACAGGCCATCGCCACGATCGGCGCCGCCAACATCGCGGGGGTCTACTCGGCCAACGACGGCATGGCGGGCGGTGTGGTCGCGGCGCTCAAGGAGGCCGGGGTCACGAAGATGCCCCCCATCACCGGTCAGGACGCCGAACTGGCGGCAGTGCAGCGGATTCTGACGGGCGATCAGTACATGAGCGTCTACAAGCCGTACCCCGAGGAGGCCGCGACGGCCGCCGAGATGGCGGTGCGGGTCGCGCAGGGCCGGACCATCGAGTTCGAGGCGCTCGCGATGGACAGGACCGACAGCCCGACGACGAAGCAGGTCCGCACGGCGAGCGTCAGCGTCGTCGCCCTGACCCGCGACAACATCAGGCAGACCGTGATCAAGGACGGGATCTTCAAGGTGAAGGAGATCTGCACGGCGAAGTACGCGCAGGCGTGCGCGGAGGCGGGCCTCAAGTAGCCCCCGCCGGTCAGCAGTAATCCCCGCCGGTCAGCAGTAGTCCCTGCCGGTCAGCGCTCCTGGGTCAGGATCCCCGATTGTCCGATGAGGAAACCGAGCTGGGCGCGGCTCTCGCTGCCGAGCGTCGCGGCCAGCTTGGCGATGTGATGGCGGACCGTGCGGATGTTGACCCCGAGGCGGTCAGCGATGACGGCGTCGGTGTGCCCCTCTATGAGCAGCGCCGCGATGGTGCGCTGGCGGCTCGACGGGTCGCCCTGCGGGGCGGATTCCGGGGCCGTGACGGGGAACATGGGGGCCGCGAGCCGCCAGAGGCGCTCGAAGGTGGTCACCAGGTACGAGATCAGCGCCGGGTGGCGGATCTCCAGGGCGACGGTCCGGTCGGGGTTGGCCGGGATGAACGCCACGGTGCGGTCGAGCAGGACGAGTCGTTCGGTGACCTCGTCCAGCGTGCGGACCTGTACGTCGCCTTCGAGTTGCTCGAAGTGGGCGCGCACGGCCGGCGAGTGCCGCGTGCTGTGCTGGTACAGCGTGCGCATCCGACAGCCACGGGCGAGCAGTTGCTGTTCGCGCGGGCGAACATCGGCGAGCAGATCCGGGGGCCGGAAGCCGCCGGGCTGGATGGTGAGCAGCTCCTGGGAGGAGGCCAGCATCGCGTCGGCGATGGCGGCGTTGATGCGGCGGAACCCCATGATGACGTTGAGCATCGGCGCGTTGGGCACGGCCGCGCGCTCGGCGTCCAGGTTCATCAGGGGCGCGAAAGCCCTGGCCAGCCGTGCCTCACGGTGACGCTGCCGGGCGATCTCGTCCTCGATGTTGTTCAGCAGGGCGGGCAGCGCCACCGCGGGCGCGACCGGCTGCATCCACTCGGCGTCCGCCGGGTCGGGCTTGAGCAGGCCGTGCTCCAGCAGGCAGGGCGCGTCCGCGGTGGCCTCCGTGCGCACACGTCCCCAATGCAACGCGTGGGCGTAGAGCTGTGCGCCCGCGTCGCAGAACTCCTCGACTCCGTGTCTGTGCGCCCCGCCTGTCACTTGCTGCTCTCTCTGGTCGGCGGCCCGGTCTCCTGGTCCAGGATCCCTGACCTGGCTATGAGGTAACCGAGTTGCGCGCGGCTCCCGCTGCCGAGCGAGGCCGCGATCTTCGCGATGTGGGCGCGGCAGGTGCGGACGTTCATCCCGAGGCGGCGGGCGATGGCCTCGTCCACATGCCCTTCGATCAGCAGCTTGGCGATGGAGCGCTGGACGCCCGTGATGCCGTCGGTGGCCGGGGGGTAGGGCGGATCCTCCAGGAGGGGGGTCGCCCGCCGCCACAGATCCTCGAACACCTTGGCGAGATAGTCGACGAGGCCGGGGTGGCGGAGTTCCAGCGCGACCTGACGCTCCTCGCCGACGGGGATGAGGGCCGTGCTCCCGTCGAAGATCATCAGGCGGTCGATGAGCTCTTCGAGGGTGCGTATCTGTACGTTCTCCCGGTGGATCCGGGCCGCGTAGGCGAGCGTTCCCTGGCTGTGGCGCACCGTGTGCTGGTAGATGGTGCGCATCGCGACGCCCCGGTCCAGGACCGTCTGGCCGCGCTTCAGCGCCACGTTGAGGGTGTTCTCGCTGCGGCCGCCCCCGGGCTGCACGGTGAGGACCTCGGACCGGCACTCCGCGGTGAGGCGCTCTATTGCCGCGTTGATGCGAGTGTCACCCTCAAGGACAGTGATGGCGTGTGAGGTCGGTTCCGTTCGCGCCGTGATGGCCATGAAGGGTTCGAACAGATCGGTCAGCTGGACGGCGGCTTTCCGCCGCTCCTGTATCTCGCGCTCCAGCGGAAGGAGCCACTGTGCGAGGGCCGCCGAGGGGGGGACCGGGCGGAGCCAGCTGGCGTCGTCCGGATCCGGGTGCAGCAACGCGGCTTCGAGGAGGCAGGGTGTGTTCTCTGCCTTCGTCCGTGCCAGCCGGCCCTCGCTCAGAGCAGCCGCGTAAAGACGCGCACCTTGGTCACAGAGCGGAGCTGTGGGGTGAGGATGTGTCGGTTTGGTGCTTGTTGAGAACAATCTCCACCCCCCAGGGTCCTGAACGTGCAGGAACATGATGCATCGACTCTGTGGCTTTGACGTGCCGGATTGAGACATCGTCTTGTTGCAGCCGGGGGAGAGGAACTTACCAAGTGAGGACGAAGCCGACTATGTTGAAGCGCATGCTTCGCTCGGTGGTGATCGCCGCCTTTTCCGCCGGGCTGACCGTCGGTGCGCTGAGCGCACTCGATCTCGGATGGAACGACGCCCCCGCGGCGAGCCCCGTATCGGTCGCCGCGGCCCCCCCGGACCTTGGCTGGAACGCGGCTCCGACAGGTGCGGTCGAATGATCACCCCGCCCGACGACAGATCCCTGCGCCGCGAGATGGCGATCGCCTACCGGTCCGGTTGGCACACGATCGACCTCGTGACGGCCATCCCGAACCCGGGTGACTCGCTCATGGTCACCCTGTTCGGGGAGCCGATCATCGTGGTGCGGGACGACGACGACGACCTCCGGGCCTACCGGTGTCTGCGTCGCCCCCGCGGCGCCCCGCAGCCGGTGCGGACCGTCGTCCGGTACGGGATGATCTTCGTCAACCTCGATCAGCGTGATCACCAGCTGGTCGGCGACGCGGAGCCCGAGGTTCCGCACAGCAGTACCACCTCTGCCACCCCCCGCAGTGCCTGACGCGATTCCCCCGTCGCAGTAGATCGCGCAGGTGCTTCCCCCCGCAGCGGCGTCACCGTGGACCTGAACACGGTGGCGCCGCTGCAGTTTTCTGCCCGGGGGCCGTGTGCGCGGGCCCGGGCGGGCTACTCGTCGAAGACGCCGTTGCCCGTGCCCCGGCCCACCGCGATCTCGATGACCACCCGGTCCGGGTTGGGCCGCGGCGCGCGCGAGTACCGCTCGGCGTAGCGGCGTTCGGCGTCCGCGATCAGCGCCGGGTCCGTGCGGACGGTGGCCGTGCCCTCCAGGGTCGTCCAGCGCCGCCCGTCGACCTGGCAGACCGCGGCCCGGGCCGGGGCGGAGGGCGGCGCCGCCAGGATGTGGGCGATCTTCCGGCTGGCCTTGTTCGTGATGACCCGGGCCACCCGCTCCCCGGCGTCGTACGTCACGCCGACCGGGACGACGTGCGGGGTGCCGTCCGGGCGCAGGGTCGTCAGGGTGCACAGGTGCCGTTCCCGCCAGAAGCTGAGGAAGGAGGTGCCGGGGGCGTCCAGGTCGATCTTCTTGGCCATGGCCTGGAATCTATCCTTCCCGTCGCCCCGCCACCTTGAGCGGAATAGACTCAACTTTGCGTACGCTGAATAGGTCAGAGTTGCCCGTGACGTGGAGGAGAAGGAGACAGTTACGTGGACGCCGAGCTGACGAACCGGAGCCGCGACGCGATCAACGCGGCCACCAGCCGGGCCGTGTCCGGGGGACACCCGGATCTCACCCCGGCGCATCTGCTCCTTGCTCTCCTGGGGGGCCAGGACAACGAGAACATCACTGATCTGCTGGCCGCGGTCGGCGCCGACCAGGCGCAGGTCAGGGCCGGGGCCGAGCGGGTCGTCGGGGCGCTGCCCAGCGTCACCGGATCGACCGTGGCGCCGCCCCAGCCCAACCGCGAACTGCTCGCCGTCGTCGCCGACGCCGCCGAGCGGGCCAAGGAGCTGGGTGACGAGTTCCTCTCCACCGAGCATCTGCTGATCGGTATCGCCGCCAAGGGCGGTGCCGCGGGTGACGTACTGGCCGAGAATGGGGCCAGTACGAAGAAGCTGGCCGAGGCATTCACGAAGAGCAGGGGAGGGCGCCGGGTGACCACACCCGACCCCGAGGGTTCGTACAAGGCCCTGGAGAAGTTCGGTACCGATTTCACCGCCGCCGCGCGCGAAGGGCGGCTCGACCCCGTCATCGGACGGGACCAGGAGATCCGCCGGGTCGTCCAGGTCCTGTCGCGACGCACGAAGAACAACCCGGTGCTCATCGGTGAGCCCGGCGTCGGCAAGACCGCCGTCGTCGAGGGGCTCGCCCAGCGCATCGTGAAGGGCGACGTGCCGGAGTCCCTCAAGGACAAGCGGCTCGTCTCCCTCGACCTGAGCGCCATGGTCGCCGGGGCGAAGTACCGCGGCGAGTTCGAGGAGCGGCTCAAGACCGTCCTCTCCGAGATCAAGGAGAGCGACGGGCAGGTCATCACCTTCATCGACGAGCTGCACACCGTCGTCGGCGCCGGCGCGGGCGGCGACTCCTCCATGGACGCCGGGAACATGCTCAAGCCCATGCTCGCCCGCGGTGAGCTGCGCATGGTCGGCGCGACCACCCTCGACGAGTACCGCGAGCGCATCGAGAAGGACCCCGCCCTGGAGCGCCGGTTCCAGCAGGTGCTGGTCGCCGAGCCGAGCGTCGAGGACTCCATCGCGATCCTGCGCGGTCTCAAGGGGCGCTACGAGGCCCACCACAAGGTGCAGATCGCCGACAGCGCGCTCGTCGCCGCCGCCACGCTCTCCGACCGGTACATCACCTCCCGCTTCCTGCCCGACAAGGCCATCGACCTCGTCGACGAGTCCGCGTCCCGGCTCCGTATGGAGATCGACTCCTCCCCCGTGGAGATCGACGAACTCCAGCGCGCCGTCGACCGGCTGAAGATGGAGGAGCTGGCCATCGGCAAGGAGACCGACCCGGCCAGCAGGCAGCGCCTGGAGAAGCTGCGGCGCGACCTCGCCGACAAGGAGGAGGAGCTGCGCGGCCTCACCGCCCGCTGGGAGAAGGAGAAGAAGTCCCTCAACCGCGTCGGTGAGCTGAAGGAGAAGCTCGACGAGGCGCGCGGCCAGGCCGAGCGCGCCCAGCGCGACGGTGACTTCGACACCGCCAGCAAGCTGCTCTACGGCGAGATCCCCTCCCTGGAGCGGGACCTGGAGGAAGCCTCCGAGGTCGAGGAGGAGGTCGCCAAGGACACCATGGTCAAGGAGGAGGTCGGCCCGGACGACATCGCCGACGTCGTCGCCTCCTGGACCGGCATCCCCGCGGGCCGTCTCCTCGAAGGCGAGACGCAGAAGCTGCTGCGCATGGAGGACGAGCTGGGCAAGCGGCTCATCGGCCAGACCGAGGCGGTCCGCGCCGTGTCCGACGCCGTGCGCCGCACCCGAGCCGGGATCGCCGACCCCGACCGCCCCACCGGCTCCTTCCTCTTCCTCGGACCCACGGGCGTCGGCAAGACCGAGCTGGCCAAGGCGCTCGCCGACTTCCTCTTCGACGACGAGCGGGCCATGATCCGCATCGACATGAGCGAGTACGGCGAGAAGCACAGCGTCGCCCGGCTCGTCGGCGCCCCGCCCGGCTACGTGGGCTACGAGGAGGGCGGCCAGCTCACCGAGGCGGTCCGCCGCAGGCCCTACTCGGTCGTCCTGCTCGACGAGGTCGAGAAGGCGCACCCCGAGGTCTTCGACATCCTGCTCCAGGTCCTCGACGACGGCCGTCTCACCGACGGCCAGGGCCGCACCGTCGACTTCCGCAACACGATCCTCGTCCTCACGTCGAACCTGGGCTCCCAGTACCTCGTGGACCCGCTCACCTCGGCCGAGGAGAAGAAGCAGCAGGTCCTCGAAGTCGTCCGGGCCTCCTTCAAGCCGGAGTTCCTCAACCGCCTCGACGACCTGGTGGTCTTCTCCGCCCTGGACAAGGACGAGCTGCGGCGCATCGCCGGGCTCCAGCTGGAGCGGCTGGCCAAGCGCCTCGCCGAGCGGCGCCTCACGCTCGACGTCAGCGAGAGCGCGCTCACCTGGCTCGCGGAGGAGGGCAACGACCCGGCCTACGGCGCGCGCCCGCTGCGCCGCCTCGTGCAGACGGCCATCGGCGACCGCCTCGCCAAGGAGATCCTCTCCGGTGAGGTCACGGACGGGGACACGGTGCGGGTGGACGCGTTCGGCGACGGCCTGATCGTGGGACCCGTCACCGACAAGACGCTGTAGGGGCCCGTCCCCCGGGGTGTCCGCAGACGGCGAACGGCGAAAACCCGGCAGACGAGCTGCCGGGCTTGCCCCCCGGGGGGCCCGATGGGAGAGGATGGGCCTCAGCCATACGAAGGGACCAAGCGCGTGAGCATCGACCCGTCCTCGATTCCCAATTTCGGGGGACAGCCCGAACCGCAGCAGGGAGCGGGACCGGCAGGCCCCGTCATCCCCGACCAGGATCTGGTGAAGCAGCTCCTGGAGCAGATGGAGCTCAAGTACGTCCTGGACGACGAGGGTGACCTCGCCGCGCCGTGGGAAGAGTTCCGTACGTACTTCATGTTCCGCGGCGAGGGTGACCAGCAGGTCTTCTCGGTGCGGACGTTCTACGACCGGCCGCACGGCATCGAGTTGAAGCCGCAGCTCCTGGAGTCCATCGACGACTGGAACCGGCGCACCCTGTGGCCGAAGGTCTACAGCCACACGCACGACGACGGCACGGTCCGGCTCATCGGCGAGGCCCAGATGCTGATCGGCACCGGTGTCTCCCTGGAGCACTTCGTGTCGTCGACCGTCAGCTGGGTGCGCGCCGCGATCGAGTTCGACCGCTGGCTCGTGGAGCAGCTCGGCCTGGAGGCCGAGGTCGACTCGGCCGAGGAGAAGCCCGAGGACGACTCGGAGTGAGACCGGCTCCCCGCAGCCGCCACAGCTACAGGGGCATACGGGCGTAGGCGATCAGATACGTCCCGTACGTCACCGAGAGCCCGGCCAGCGCGCCCACCACCAGGAGGGTGTGCGCAGGCCGGGTTCTCGCCGTTCTGGCCAGCGCACAGGCCAGCGGCAGCAGCAGCGGGAACGCGGGCAGCAGGAAGCGCGGCTTGGACTCGAAGAAGCCGGAGCCGCCGACGGTGACGAGGAGCAGGACGCCGCTGTAGACGAGCAGCGGCAGGGGCGGGCGGTCCAGGAGCAGCAGCGCGTACAGCAGCACCGCCACCAGGACGATGACCAGCGTCGCCGGGAAGACGAAGCGGTCCCCGTGCAGCAGCATCCGGCGCGCGACCCGGACCGAACCGGCCCCGAAGTCGAACCGCGACCCCCAGCCGCGCTGCACCGTGAAGTACCCGCCGAGGGGATCGCCCTTCCGGAACCCGACCCACAGCACGTACGCGGCCCAGCCCGCCGGGGCGAGCAGCGCGCCCGTCCACAGCCTGGGGGGAACCCGGCCGCGGCGCCGGACGATCTCGTACCCGGCGGTGGCGAGGACGGCGGCGGCGACCGCGAAACCGTTCGGCCGGGCCAGTCCGGCGAGCGCGGCCAGGGAGCCGGCCCAGAGCCAGCGGCCCTTCAGCAGCGCGTACAGCGACCATGCGCCGAGCGCGGTCAGCAGGGGCTCCGTGTACGCCATGGACAGCACGACCGAGTGCGGGAGCAGGCCCCACAGGACGACCAGGAGCGCGGCCACGGCCCGGCTGTGCAGGAGCTCGCCGACGCGGTACACGCCGACGGCGGCGACGAGCGTCGCCGCCCACGCGAGCAGCAGGGCGCAGGTGGTGGCGCCGACCGGCAGGACCAGGTGGAGCGCGCGGATCAGCGCCGGGTAGAGCGGGAAGAACGCCAGGTCGCTGTGGATGACGCCGGGCTCGAAGCGCAGGGTGCGGCCGTAGCCGTGGCCCGCGATGTGGAGGTACCAGAGCGAGTCCCAGGACCGGCCGAGCAGGGTGAGGGGCCGTTGTCCGCTCAGCCATGCCGCGACGGTGACGGCGACCATCCCGGTGAGCCGGGCGGCGGCGAAGAGACCGACGGCGCCGCCCGCCCCGGACGCGAGCATGCGCGGCAGGGCCCCGGGTCCGGCGGGGGTGGCCGGGGGGCCGTCGAGGACGGTTGCGGAAGGCTCGGTCACATCCGAACCCTGCGATACCCGTGCCGGGCCCGCGAGTTGGGAGCCGCCAGACGAGCGGCGGGGCCCGTCCGGGTCCCCGGGCGAGCCCCCGGGCGGGCCTCGGGCGGGGCAGGCCCTGGGGCCGGTCCTAGAGCCGCTTGAGCCGCGCTACGGCGTCCGCGAGTACGTCGTCCCGCTTGCAGAACGCGAACCGTACGAAGGGGGCGCCGGCCGCGCGGTCGTCGTAGAAGACGGCGTTGGGGACCGCGACGACCCCGCAGCGCTCGGGCAGGGCCCGGCAGAAGGCGAAGCCGTCGTCGAAGCCGAGCGGGCGGATGTCGGTCGTCACGAAGTACGTGCCCTGGGGGCGGAAGACCGTGAACCCGGCGTCGGCGAGGCCCGCCGCGAGGAGGTCGCGTTTGGCGGTCATGTCGGCGCGGAAGCCGTCGAAGTAGGAGTCGGGGAGGGCGAGGGCCTCGGCGACGGCGTACTGGAAGGGGCCGGAGGCGACGTAGGTGAGGAACTGCTTGGCCGAGCGCACCGCGGTGACCAGCTCGGGCGTGGCCGTGACCCAGCCGACCTTCCAGCCGGTGAACGAGAACGTCTTGCCGGCCGAGCCGATCGTCACCGTCCGCTCGCGCATCCCGGGCAGCGTGGCGAGCGGCACGTGCTCGGCGTCGTCGAAGGTCAGGTGCTCGTAGACCTCGTCGGTGACGACGAGGAGGTCCCGCTCGACGGCGAGCTCGGCGATCGCGGTGAGCTCGGCGCGGGTCAGGACGGTGCCGGTCGGGTTGTGCGGGGTGTTGATGAGCAGCAGGCGGGTGCGGGGGGTGACCGCGGCGCGCAGCTCGTCGAGGTCGAGGCGGAACGAGCCGTCGTGCGGGCGCAGCGTCACCGGGACCCGGGTGCCGCCCGCCATCGCGATGCAGGCCGCGTACGAGTCGTAGTACGGCTCGAACGCGACGACCTCGTCACCGGGCTCGACCAGCGCGAGCAGCGAGGCGGCGATGGCCTCGGTCGCGCCCGCCGTCACCAGGACCTCGCGGTCGGCGTCGAGCGCGATACCGTACCGGCGCTCCTGGTGCGCGGCGATCGCGGCCCGCAGCTCGGGGACGCCGGGGCCCGGCGGGTACTGGTTGCCGCGCCCGTCGCGCAGCGCCCGCACCGCCGCCTCGCGCACCTGTTCGGGTCCGTCGGTGTCGGGGAAGCCCTGGCCGAGATTGATGGCGCCGGTCCGTACCGCGAGGGCCGACATCTCCGCGAAGATCGTCGTCCCGAACTCGGCGAGTCGGCGGTTGAGCAGGGGGCGCGCGCTGGAGGTCATGGCGGCCATCCTGCGCCGAACCTCTGGAGTTCCTCAACTCTGCTTTGGCCGTGCGCGGGCGAGGGCATCCCCCTGTCACGCCCGCTCGGGGCGCCCCTCGGGGGATTCGGGGGAAGAGGAAGGGGGACCGGTGATGGGAGCAGTCGTCATCGTGGTCTTCGTTGCAGTGATCGCCGCCGTCGTCGTCGTCCCGGCGCTCAGGTCGGGCGGGCGGGGCCGTCCGCGTACGTCCCTCAGGAAAGGCGCGCGCGCTTCGCGGGGCAGCAGGAACAGCTGGTGGGCCGGGGGCACCGGTGGCGGTGTCGTCGGCGGCTCCTCGTGTTCATCGGGTTCTTCCGGGCACCACGGCGGGCACCACTCGTCGTGCGGCGGCAGCTCCTCGTGCGGCGGCAGCTCCTCCTCGTGCGGGGGCGGCTCGTCGTGTGGGGGCGGGGGCGGGTGCGGCGGCGGGAGCTGACGCCGCACCCGGGGCGTGCGGCCCGCACGGAGGCGACTGACACGGGGCAGTCGGTCCGCGCGGGCCGCACGTACGCACGTTCCCCTTGACACCCGGCAGGTGGTGAGTTGGGCGCGAAAGGTGACGGCGGCAGTTGAACAGTTGAACTGTGGAGCCCTCGGGGGGATGGAAACCCTCCGAAGTTGGGTAAAAACGCTGTGAGGGCGTCGCCGCCCATGATTCCCTTTAACCGTCAACTCAGCCCTCGTACTGCGTGTTCAACGCCTTCGCGTGGGCACGAGCCGGTCCCTTTGACGTAGCCGGCCCCATCTCCCCTTGCGTGCAGCGGAGCCGACCCATGCTCACGACCCTGAACACCGCCTACACCGACACGAGTGCGGCCGATCTGGCCTGGGCCCTGGGCCGCGAGCCGCTCCCCGCGCTCGCCACGCTCGACCTCGAACTTGCCGGTACAAAGCTCCAGTTGAGGCTACTCGGCGCCTCCCACCAGGTGCTCCTCGAGGAGGAGCACGGCAACTGCTCGGAAACCGTCGCCTGTATCCCCGGCAGCAGCACCCCGCTCCCGCTCGGCGTCGCGAAGCGCGTCGGCGACTGGGAGTACGAATTCGCGGCCCGCGTCGAACATTTGACGGAGGGCCAGTTCGCCGGACGCGCCCAGGAGTTGCTGGCCCTGGTCGCCGACCACCCGAACGGGCTGGCGGGCGTCTTCCCCGGCAGCCCGCACGCCTTCACGGCGATGCTCGCCCAGTACCACGAGGGCCAGGTGCAATGGCGCACCTGGCACGCCTATCCGCAGGACGGCCAACTCGTCGCCACCCGCAGCCGGATGGGTGCGCGGATGCCCGCCGTCGCCGCCCTCTAGATCGGGTTCCGGGCCCAGGGTCGCGGGGGCGGCGGATTATGCGCACGGTGCGCCTGTTCCACACGTGTGGGTGACGAAACGGGGTCGAACGGTGACGTAGCGTTCCCCGCGTGATCGAACCGCACGTGTCCGCACCGCCCTCGGGGCCCGGCCTGCCCCGGCCCCGGGGTGAGCCCGGCCGGGCCCCTCTCCCGGTGACGCCGGGCACCGGCCGGTTCCTCGTGCTCGTCTGCGTCTTCGTCTGCGCGGCCTGCGGCCTCGTCTACGAACTCGAACTGGTCGCCCTCGCCTCGTACTTCCTGGGCGACTCGGTCACCCAGACCTCCGTCGTGCTCTCCGTCATGGTCTTCGCGATGGGGCTCGGCTCGCTCGCCGCCAAACGCCTGCGGCCGCGCGCCGCCGCCGGATTCGGCCTGGTCGAGACCGCGCTCGCCCTCGTCGGCGGGTGCAGCGCGATAGCCATGTACGCCGTCTTCGCCTGGAGCGGCGGCCGGGGCGCGGTCTGGTCCGAGGGCCCGCGCTGCCTGCTGGTGGCCTTCTCGCTCGGCATCGGCGTCCTGATCGGCGCCGAGGTGCCCCTGCTGATGGTGCTCATCCAGCGGATCAGACGCCAGGACGCGGGCGGCGCGGTCGCCGACCTGTTCGCGGCGGACTACGTGGGCGCCCTCGTCGGCGGCCTCGCCTTCCCCTTCCTGCTGCTGCCCGTGCTCGGACAGCTGACGGGCGCCCTGCTGACAGGCGCGGTCAACGCGGTGGCGGGCGGCGCACTCGTACTCGGCCTGCTCCGGCGGGACCTGAGCGCCCGGGGCCGCCGGCTGCTCCTCCTCGCCAACCTCACGGTGCTGATCCTGCTCGCCGCCGCCTGGGTCCTCGTCGACGACTTCGAGCGGGCCGCGCGGCAGGCCATGTTCGGGGCGCACGTCCGGGTCGCCGAGCGGACCGAGGTGCAGGAAGTCGTCCTGACCGGGGGCGAGCGGGGCCCCCTCGACCTGTACCTGGACGGGCGGCTGCGGGTGAGCGGCCGCGACGAGGCGCGCTACCACGCGGCGCTCGTCGGCCCCGCGCTGCGCGGCGGCCCGCGCGCCCGGGTCCTGGTGCTCGGCGGCGGCGACGGGCTCGCCGTGCGCGAGGTGCTCCGGGATCCGGCGGTGCGGCGGGTGGACGTCGTCGACACCGACCCCGGGGTGGTGCGGCTCGCCAGGACCGATCCCGGGCTGAGCGCGCTGAACCGGCGGGCGCTGAGCGACCCGCGGGTACGGGTGGCCACCGGGGACGTGTTCGCGCTGCTCCGGGACGCCGCCCGGTCCCGCGCCCAGGACCCCTACGACGTGGTGATCTGCGATCTGCCCGGCCCTGCCCGCACGGACAGCGCGAAGCTGTACTCCCAGGAGTTCTACGGGCTCGTGCGGCGGGTGCTGAGCGGGCGGGGCCGGGTGGTGGTGCACGGCGGGGACGTGTCGGGGCGGTTCTGGACGGTCGCCGCGACGGTGCGGTCCGCGGGGTTGCGGGTGGTGGCGTACCAGGGTGATGGCGGGGCGGCCGGATTCGTGGTGGGGGAGCGGGGGCGGCTGCCGCCGTCCGTGGAAGGGGTGCGGGTGGTTCGGCCTGGGCGGGGGTATGCGCCGTCGACGCTTGTGCATCCGCGTTATGGGGGGTGAGCGCCGTGGGGGTGGGGTTTGTCGCCGGGTGCGGGCCGGTGGAGCTTCTCGCGCAGTTCCCCGAGCCCCATGAGGGCGCACGCAGTGCGCCTTTCAGGGGCGCGGGGAACTGCGCGACCAGCCCCCACCGGACCCGCACCCGAGAGAAGACGGCCCCCGGCAGATGCCAGGGCGGCCCCCGCAACCACGACGGAGTCGCTACGCTCGGGTGGTATGGAGCATGAGGTGTTCGTTCCGGTTCCGGCGGAGTCCCTGCGGGCGGTCCTCTGCGACCCCCTCCGGGTGGCCCGGGCGCTGCCCGGGTTCCAGCGCGACGCGTCGGGCGACGGGGGCCGCCTCAAGGTGCGTATCGAGGGGCACACCATCACGTACCGCGGCAGCGTCCGCGTCGTGGAGGGTGCCGATGGTTCGTTCGCCATGACCGGCGAGGGGACCGAGGCGCGCGGCGCGGGCGGCGTGCGGTTCGCCCTGACCGCCCGGGTCACCGCGGCCGACGGCGGCTCCGCGCTCACCTTCACCGGCACCGCCTCCGGTGAAGGACGCGTGGCCGACCTCCCGGGGCCGGCCGTGGCCGCGGCGGGCCACCGGCTGCTGAACCGTTTCGCTGGGAACCTCGGGTCGGCGGGGCAGGAGCCCGGCTCGGAGGAGCCGGACCACGAGATCCACGCGATGGACGAGATCGACGAGATCGACGAGACCGATGACCTCGCCGGGGACGAGACCGACGGGATCGACGCCGCCGACGCGGTCGACGAGGCTCAGGCCCGGCCGCGGCGCGGGTCCGTCCACGACGCCGAGGTGCCGCCACCCGCCCTCGACCCCCTGTCCGACGAGGAGACGTACCCCGGGACCTCCGACGGCGGCACCGGGGAGCTGCCGTCCGAGCCCGTCGCCGGGCACGCCCGCCGCACGATGATCGGCCGCAGCGCCGAGGAGGTCGACCACGCGCCGCCGCGCGGCCGGTACGCGCCGGTGCCCGCGCCGGAGGGCGTCACGGCGAGCGCCACACTGCGCTGGGCCGCACCCGCCGCCGCCCTCGCGCTCGCCTCGGCGATCGTCGTCGGCCGGGCCCTGCGCAGGCGGCAGTAGGCGGTGGCCGCATAGGGTCAGTGGTCGTGACGACTCAGGAGACGACGCTGACCGCGGGCGACGCGGAAGTGACCGTGGCGCCGGGCAACGGCTGCCGGGTGAGCAGCTTGAAGATCGCCGGCATGGAACTGCTGCGCCAGGGGGAGCGCTACGGCTGCTTCCCGATGGTGCCGTGGTGCGGGCGCATCGAGGAGGGGCGGTTCCGGGACGGCGGGCGCGTCCACCAGATGCCGCTGAACTCCCCGCCGCACGCCATCCACGGCTTCGCCCGCGACGCCGAATGGACCACCGCGCGGGCCGGGAAGAGCGAGGCCGTCTTCACGTACGACCTGGCCGAGCCCTGGCCCTACCCGGGGCGCGTCACGCAGATCGTGGCCCTCACCGAGGAGTCGCTGACCCTGACGCTCGGCATCGAGACGTACGGCGACTCGTTCCCGGCGCAGGCCGGCTGGCACCCCTGGTTCAACCGGACCCTCGACATCGCGGGCGGCCCCCAGGTCGAGATCGCCTTCGACGCCGCCTGGCAGGAGGAGCGCGGCGCCGACCACCTGCCCACCGGCCGCCGCATCGACGTACAGCCCGGCCCCTGGGACGACTGCTTCGGCATGCCCGACGGTGTCGATGTGACGCTGACCTGGCCCGGAGCGCTCGAAGTGAACGTCAGGAGCCGCGAGCCGTGGGCCGTCGTCTACGACGAGCAGGAGGCGGCCGTGTGCGTGGAACCGCAGACCGGCCCGCCGAACGGACTGAACACCGCGCCGCGTCTGGTCACCGCCGTGGAGCCCCTGGAGGCCAGCACCACGTGGTCGTGGCGGCGGCTTTAAGCTCGTAGCCATGACGACGAACGACGTGCGCGACGCGCTGCTCCAGCAGATCAAGGACAAGGCCGTGGTGCACGGCAAGGTGACGCTCTCCTCCGGTCTGGAGGCCGACTACTACGTCGACCTGCGGCGCGTCACGCTCGACGGGGAGGCCGCCCCGCTCGTCGGGCAGGTGCTGCTCGACCTGACCGCGGAGCTGGAGTTCGACGCGGTGGGCGGTCTGACGATGGGCGCCGACCCCGTCGCCGGCGCGATGCTGCACGCCGCCGCCGCCCGCGGGAAGCGGCTCGACGCGTTCGTCGTCCGCAAGGCCGCCAAGGCGCACGGCATGCAGCGCCGGGTGGAGGGCCCCGACATCAAGGGCCGTCGCGTGCTCGTCGTCGAGGACACCTCCACCACCGGCGGGTCCCCGCTGACCGCCGTCGAGGCGGTCCGTGAGGCGGGCGGCGAGGTCGTCGGCGTGGCGACCATCGTGGACCGGGCCACCGGGGCCGCCGAGAAGATCACCGAAGGGGCCGGCGTGCCGTACCTCTTCGCGTTCTCCAAGGACGAGCTCGGCCTGGACTGAGCCCGCGCCCCGGCAGCCGCCCGGCACTCGCACAAGTCTGGAAAGATGGGGGCGACGATGATGTCACCCCATGGTGCCTGGTGAGGGTCGGACCACCGGTCGAGACACCTGAACAACCCAAACCCGCAATCGCGCGCTTCACGAGGAGTCGACAGATGGCCATCGCAACCCCGGATCAGTACAACGAGATGCTCGACCGGGCCAAGGCGGGGAAGTTCGCCTACCCGGCCATCAACGTCTCGTCGACGCAGACCCTCAATGCCGCCCTCCAGGGCTTCGCCGAGGCGGAGAGCGACGGGATCATCCAGATCTCGACCGGTGGCGCCGAGTACCTGTCGGGCCAGGGTGTGAAGGACATGGTGGTCGGCGCCCAGGCGCTGGCCGAGTTCGCGCACGTCGCCGCCGCGCGGTACTCGAACAAGATCGCGCTGCACACCGACCACTGCCCCAAGGGCAAGCTGGACGGTTACGTGCGCCCGCTGCTCGACATCTCCACCAAGCGCGTCGAGGCCGGCGGCCTGCCGCTGTTCCAGTCGCACATGTGGGACGGCTCGGCCGAGACCCTCGCCGACAACCTGGAGATCGCCCAGGAGCTGCTCGCCAAGGCCAAGGCCGCGAACATCATCCTGGAGATCGAGATCACCCCGACCGGCGGTGAGGAGGACGGCGTCTCGCACGAGATCAACGACAACCTCTACACCACGGTCGACGACGCGGTGCGCACCGTCGAGGCGCTCGGCCTGGGCGAGAAGGGCCGCTACCTGCTCGCCGCCTCCTTCGGCAACGTGCACGGCGTGTACAAGCCGGGCAACGTGGTGCTCCGCCCCGACCTGCTCGCCGACCTGAACGAGGGCATCGCCGCGAAGTACGGCAAGCCGGCCGGCTCCAAGCCGTTCGACTTCGTCTTCCACGGCGGCTCGGGCTCCACCCTGGAGGAGATCCGCACCGCGCTGGAGAACGGCGTGGTCAAGATGAACCTCGACACCGACACGCAGTACGCGTTCACGCGGCCCATCGCGGGCCACATGTTCGAGAACTACGACGGCGTCCTGAAGGTCGACGGCGAGGTCGGCAACAAGAAGACGTACGACCCGCGCGTGTGGGGCAAGAAGGCCGAGGCGGGCATGACCGCCCGCATCGTCGAGGCGTGCGAGAGCCTGCGTTCGACGGGTACGCGCATCAAGTAACCCGTACAAGACCGTGTGCGGGCCCGGCCTCCCCCTCCCGGGGGTGCCGGGCCCGTGCCATGCCCGTGCCCCGCCCGGAGGTCCGTGAGTGTTCCCCATGACGTACGACTTCGACACCCCTGTCGACCGGCACGGCACCTGGTGCGTGCAGTGGGACGGCATCACGGACCGCTTCCCGGCCCCGGACCTGCTGCCCTTCACCATCTCCGACATGGACTTCGCGTGCGCGCCCGAGGTGCTCGCCGCCCTCAACACCCGCCTCGCCCATGCGGTGTTCGGCTACACGGACTGGCGGCAGGAGGATTTCCGCGGTGCGATACGCGACTGGTTCCGCACTCGGTACGCCACCGAGGTCGACACGGACCGGCTCGTGTACGGCCCCTCCGTCCTCAACCAGATATCGCAGCTGCTGCGCATGTGGACCGGGGCCGGCGACGGCGTCGTCGTGCACGCGCCGACCTACGACGGTTTCCGCAAGGCGGTCACCGGGCTCGGGCGCGACCTGCGCACCGTCGGCCTCGACGACCGGGCCGCCCTGGAGCGGGAGCTGGCCCGCCCCGACAGCCGTGTCCTGCTCCTCTGCTCGCCGCACAACCCGACCGGGCGCGTGTGGAGCGACACCGAGCTGCGGCAGTTCGCGGACCTCGCGCGGGCCCACGACGTGGCGGTGATCAGCGACGAGATCCACGCCGACCTGACCCACGACGGGTCCACGCACCTGCCGTGGACGCGGTACGCGGACGGCCTGCGCTGGGCGCTGGTCACCTCCGCCACGAAGTCCTTCAACTTCCCCGCGCTGAGCGGCAGTTACGGGTTCATCGGCGACCCGGGCGACCATGCCGCGTTCGTCCGCCGGATGGAGACGGGCGAGGGCCTCGCCTCCCCCGCCGTGCTCTCGCTCACCGCCCACATCGCCGCGTACCGCGAGGGCGGCGCCTGGCTGGACGCCCTGCGCGCGTACACGTACGGCAGCCTGCGCATGGTCGAGGAGCGTCTCGACGCGGCGTTCCCCGAGCTCAAGTGGCGTGTCCCGCAAGCCGGTTACCTCGCCTGGATCGATCTGCGGCCGCTCGGCGTCACCGCGGACGACGAGCTCCAGCGGGTCCTCGTCGAGCAGGAGAAGGTCGCCGTCATGCCGGGCGGCACGTACGGGGCGCCCGGCTTCGTCCGGCTGAACGTCGGCTGCCCGCGCGCCAAGGCGGAGGCGGGCATCGACGCGCTCGTGCGCGCCGTGCGCACCGTCACCGGGCGTGACTGAGCTCCGGCGTGGAGAGCAGCCGCCCGGATGGCGCAGACTGGAAACCATGAGCCTTCACGAGAACCTGCTCGGGGGACCGCCCCCGACCCACCTGCCCGACGACCCGGAGCCGCGCGAGCTGCTCGCGGGCGGGACGCCCCCGGCGGACGTCGCCGCGAAGTACCCGACCTCCTCGCTCGCCTGGGCGCAGCTCGCCGACGAGGCGTTCGAGCGGGGCAGCGTCGTCGAGTCGTACGCGTACGCCCGTACCGGCTACCACCGCGGGCTCGACTCGCTGCGGCGCAGCGGCTGGAAGGGGCACGGGCCCGTGCCGTGGGAGCACGAGCCGAACCGCGGTTTCCTGCGCGCCCTGCACGCCCTGGCCCGCGCGGCCGGGTCCATCGGTGAGCAGGAGGAGTACGAGCGCTGCTCGCAGTTCCTCAAGGACTCCTCGCCGGCGGCGGCGCAGACCCTCGGCTGACGGTCACTGTGCGTGAGGCCCGCCTGTGGTCAGGCGGGCCTTGCCGTTCCGGGGGACCATTGGGAAGGATGCGAGGCGGGGACCGGGGCCCCGTGCCGGTAACGGCAGGGCGGACCGCTACCCGGAGTACATATCAGGAGACAGCGATGTCCCACGACGCGGATCATGGAGCGGACACCACCGCAGCGCCGCATCTCGACTTCGCGGGCACCACGCCCTACGAGGACTACGTCCAGGCCGATGTCCTCACCCACCTCCAGCACCTTCGCTCGGACGACCCCGGCGAGATGGTCTTCCTGGTGACGACCCAGGTGATGGAGCTCTGGTTCACCGTCATCGTGCACGAGTGGGAGACGGCGGCCCGCGCCGTCGCCGCGGACGACGTGCCGGTCGCCGTGGCCGCGCTCAAGCGCTCGGTGCGCCAGCTGGAGGCCCTGAACGCCTCATGGCGGCCGCTGTCGGGGCTGACCCCGGCCCAGTTCAACTCCTACCGGTCCTCACTCGGTGAGGGCTCCGGCTTCCAGTCGGCGATGTACCGGCGGATGGAGTTCCTGCTCGGCGACAAGTCCGCGTCGATGCTGGTGCCGCACCGCGGCGCGCCCCGCGTCCACGCGGAGCTGGAGAAGGCGCTGCACGAGCCCAGCCTCTACGACGAGGTGCTGCGGCTCCTCGCGCGCCGCGGCCACGATGTGCCGCGGGCCGTCCTGGACCGCGACGTCTCCCGGCGCTACGAGCCCTCGCCCGAGGTGGAGGCCGTCTGGACGGCGCTGTACGCGGGCGACGAGAGCGCCGAACTCGCGCGCCTGGGCGAGGCGTTGACGGACGTCGCCGAGCTGGTGTGGCGCTGGCGCAACGACCACCTGGTGGCCACCCGCCGTGCCATGGGCGCGAAGACCGGCACCGGTGGCTCCGCCGGTGTGGCGTGGCTGGAGAAGCGCGCCCAGAAGAACGTGTTCCCCGAGCTGTGGACGGCGAGGTCCCATGTCTGACGCCCCTGACCTGTACGAGCGGGCGCGGAAGCTCGACGCCGGGGACCGACTGGCCGCGGTGCGCGAGGAGTTCGTCCTGGACGAGGTCGTCTACCTCGACGGGAACTCGCTGGGCGCGCTGCCCGCGCACGTTCCCGGGCGCGTGGAGGACGTGGTGCGGCGCCAGTGGGGCGAGCTGCGCATCCGCTCCTGGACCGAGTCCGGCTGGTGGACGGCGCCCGAGCGGATCGGTGACCGGATAGCCCCGCTGGTGGGTGCGGCGCCCGGCCAGATCGTGGTCGGCGACTCCACGAGCGTCAATGTGTTCAAGGCGCTGGTGGGTGCGGTGCGGCTGGCCGGGGAGGGGCGGGACGAGGTCCTCGTCGACGCCGCCACCTTCCCGACGGACGGCTACATCGCCGCGTCCGCGGCCCGAATGACGGGGTGCTCGGTGCGCGCGGTGGCGCCGGGCGAGGTGGCGGGGGCGGTCGGCTCCCGTACGGCCGCCGTCCTGCTGAACCACGTCGACTACCGCACCGGGCGGCTGCACGATCTGCCGGGCCTGACCGCGGCGGTCCGGGCGGCGGGCGCCGTGAGCGTGTGGGACCTGTGCCACAGCGCGGGCGCGCTGCCGGTCGGGCTGGACGAGCACGGCGTCGACCTCGCCGTCGGCTGCACGTACAAGTTCCTGAACGGGGGCCCGGGTTCGCCCGCCTACCTGTACGTGCGCGAGGAGCACCAGGCCGCCTTCGACTCGCCGCTGCCGGGCTGGAACTCGCATGCCGAGCCGTTCGGGATGCGCCCGGCCTACGAGCCCGCGCAGGGCGCGCTGCGCGGTCGCGTGGGGACGCCGGACATCCTGTCGATGCTGGCCCTGGAGGCGGCGTTGGACGTGTGGTCGCGGCCGGACGTCTCCGTCGCCGCGGTGCGCGCCAAGTCACTCGCCCTGACGGATTTCTTCCTGGAGTGCGTCGCCGCGTACGTCCCGGCGGGGCGGGTCGAGCCGGTGACACCGGCCGCGCACGCCGAGCGGGGCAGCCAGGTGGCGCTGCGGTGCGCCGACGCGGGCGAGGTCATGGGCCGGCTCGTCGCGGCGGGCGTCGTCGGTGACTACCGGGCGCCGGATGTGCTGCGGTTCGGGTTCACGCCGCTGTATCTGGGGTTCGCGGAGGTGGAGCGGGCGGCGAGGGTGCTCGCGGAGACGCTCGGGTGACCGGCGCCGCGGCCTGCCCGGGTGTCGCCGGGCGCACGTTCAGGTGACGTAGACCCCGGCCGTGGGGGGGGGGGGGGGGGGGGGGGGGGGGGAGGGGGGGGGTGGGCCGGGGGGGGGGGGGGGGGGGGGGGGGGGGGGGAGGGGGGGGGGGAGGGGGGGAAGGAGAGTGAGGTGGCTTGACACGCACCTGGGTGACCCCCT
>NZ_JBVIFR010000004.1:0-129737 GCF_055571235.1 Streptomyces sp. NPDC030991 | reverse complement strand
TACCCCCCCCCCCCCCCCCCCCCCCCCCCCCCCCCCCCCCCCCCCCCCCCCCCCCCGACCCCCCCCCCCCCCCCCCCCCCCCCCCCCCCCCGGCCCGGTCCGCGTCCGCCCCGGTGGGCGCGGCCCCGGTCGTCAGCAGGCGGTAGTAGAGCGGGGCCGACACCGCCCGGACGACCTCGGCGGCGTCGGTGCCCGCGGGCAACTCGCCCCGGGCCACGGCCTCTTCGACGGCGGGCGCCCATTCGGCGACCCGCACCTCGTAGAACCGGCGCAGCGCGTCGGCCGTCCGCGCGTCACAGGTCGCCGCCGCGATCACCGCCCGGAAGAGCGGCCCCTGCCGGGCATCGGCGAGCGTCCGCCGTACGAGCTGGGCGTTGGCCGTCAGGTCGCCGTGGAGCGTGCCGGTCGCCGAGCGCGGGAGTGACTCCTGAGCCATCTGTGCGAGCAGGTCGGCGACCAGACCGGTGGGGGTGGACCAGCGCCGGTAGACGGTGGTCTTGCCGACGTCGGCGCGGCGCGCGATGTCGGCCAGGTCGAGCCGGTCGAAGCCCTGCTCGGCCAGTACGTCACCCGCGGCGTCGAGCACCGCGGCGCGGACGCGGGCGGTGCGGCCGCCGGGGCGGAGCGTGCCGGGTTCGGGTTCGCTGCTCATGACCGCCAGGGTAACGGAACGGCGGGACCGTTTACTCGGTCACTGTGTGTGTCGACGCACGTCACGGGGCTGGTAGCGTCCGTTTACCCGTTGAACCCCGCAGGTTCGCTGTTTTTCCGCATGGGGTCGCGCAATTCCATTGCGACGTCGAGAGGTTGGAGCATGCCGGACGAAGCCGCCGCACGCGACGAGGCGGAGGAGGCATCGGTCTTCTCGCACCCCGTCGTCGCGCCGGACGTCACCGTCGCGTACGGCGATCACCCGGATCAGGTCATCGACTTCCACGCGCCCCGCGACGGCGCGACCGCGGCCCCGCTGGTCGTGGCCCTGCACGGCGGCGCGTGGCGGGCCCCGTACGACAGAGCGCACCTGAGCCCGTTCGCCGACTTCCTGGCCCGGCGCGGTCTCGCCGTCGCCAGCGTCGAGTACCGGCGCGGCCGTTCGCTGCCCCACCAGGGCGCGAAGGGGCCGGTGGCCGGGCGCTGGCCGGAGACCTTCGACGACGTGGCGGCCGCCCTCGACGCGCTGCCCGCGCTCGTCGCGGAGCACCTGCCCACCGCGGACGCGCGGCGCACCGTGATCACCGGCCACTCGGCGGGCGGCCACCTCGCGCTGTGGGCCGCGGCCCGGCACGTACTGCCCGCCGACGCGCCCTGGCGCACCCCGGCCCCGCCCGCGCTGCGCGGCGTCGTGGCGCTCGCCCCCGTCGCGGACCTCGCACTCGCGCAGGAACTCGGCGTCTGCGACGGCGCGAGCGCCCAACTCCTCGGCGGCGAGGACGAGTTGTTCGAGGCGCGGCTGCCGTACGCCGATCCGGCCGAGCTGCTGCCCACCGGCATCGCGACGACCCTCGTCCAGGGCCGTGCGGACACGACGGTGCCCTACGCGGTGGCCGAGGCGTACGCGGACGCGGCGGCCAGGGCGGGCGAGGTGGTCGGCGTCACGTTCCTGGAGGGGGTCGGGCACTTCCCGCTGATCGATCCGGCGGCGGACGCGTGCGCGGTGGTCGCCGAGGAGATCGCACAACTGGCCTGGTGAGCGGCGGCCGCCCCGGCCCGCCGCGGCCGCGTAGTACTCACGGCGGACGGCCAGGACCCGTCTGACTGGGGACGACCGGGGCCCGCCCCGGGCCGTACCGTCGACGCATGACCGAGACGACCACCATCTCCGGGGCGCCCAGAGACCGCAGCCCCGAGTTCAGCCTCGCGCAGTCGGCGCTGCAAGGGCTGCGCGAGGACCTGTTCCGGGACGTGCGCGCCTACCGGCCGCTGCCCAGGGCCGCCGCGGACGGCCCGTGGACCCGCCTGTTCCCGGCCGGCCTCCGCAAGCACCTGGGGTACCTGCCGCACGCGGTCGTGCTGGGCCTCGCCCTGTTCACGCTGCTCGTGGGCATGGCGGCCTACACCGTCTTCGACGACGCGTTCCTCGCCCTGCTGACCGGGCTCATGGCGGCGGTGCCGGTGGCGCTCACCCTGCTGCGGCCGGTCCTCGCCTGGTGGCTGTCGCTCGCGGCGGCGCCCGTGCTCGTCGTGCTGACCCACGGCGATCTCTACCCGTGGTCGGCCGGCAGCATCGTGGGCCACACGGTCGTGATGACGGTGGTCGCGGCGCGCACCCGGCCGCGGACGGCGGCCTGGATATGGGTCCTCAGCGCGCTCTACTCGGTCTTCGCCGGGGAGTTCATGGGCGGTCTGGACTCGGGCGTCTCCGTCCCGATGATGGTCTTCTCCGGCGTCGCGGTCGCGATCGTCACCCTGGCCCAGGCCAACCGCACCACCAAGCGCCAGGTCGTCCAGGAGCGCACGGTCACCGCCGTCGAGCGGGACCGGCGCACGCTCCTGGAGGAGCGCACGAACATCGCCCGCGAGCTGCACGACGTCGTCGCGCACCACATGTCGGTGGTGGCGATCCAGGCGGAGGCGGCGCCGTACCGGGTCGAGAACCCGCCGCCCGAGCTGGAGAAGGCGTTCGTCACGATCCGGGAGAACGCGGTGGCGGCCCTCACCGAACTCCGCCGCGTCCTGGGCGTCGTACGGGTCGAGGGCTACGAGGCGCCCGACGCCCCGCAGCCCACCCTCGCCGACCTGGACAAGCTCCTGGAGAACGTGCGGGAGGCGGGCCTGAGCGTCACCAGGACCGTGACGGGCGCGGTCCGCGAGCTGCCCCAGGGCGTCGAACTGTCGGCCTACCGGATCGTGCAGGAGGCGCTCAGCAACACCCTGCGGCACGCGCCGGGCGCGGACGCCGCGGTCGAGGTGTCGTACGTCCTCGGCGGCCTCGGCCTGCGCATCGTCAACGGCAGGCCGAGCACCCCCGCCGACCCCTCGCCGGGCGCCGGGCACGGCATCACCGGCATGCGGGAGCGCGTGTCGATGCTCAGCGGCGAGATGACGGCCGGCCGGACCGCGGACGGCGGCTACGAGATCATGGTCTTCGTGCCGGTCGCCGCCCCGGCACCGGAGCAGCGCGAGCGCGGCGACGAGCACGACGAGGCCGGCGCATGATCAAGGTGCTGATCGCCGACGACCAGATGATGGTGCGCGAGGGGTTCTCGGTCCTGCTCGGCGCGATGCCCGACATCGAGGTCGTCGGTGAGGCGGTCAACGGGGTCGAGGCGGTCGCCAAGGTCCGCGAGCTCCACCCCGACGTCGTCCTCATGGACATCCGCATGCCGGAGCTGAACGGCATCGAGGCGACCCGCGAGATCGTCGCCGCCGACGAGGGCGCGAAGGTCCTCGTCCTGACCACGTTCGACCTCGACGAGTACGTGTACCAGGCGCTCCGCGCGGGCGCCTCCGGCTTCCTCCTCAAGGACGCGTCCGCCCGTCAACTCGCCGACGGCGTACGGGTGGTGGCGAGCGGCGAGGCGCTGCTCGCGCCGTCGGTCACGCGGCGGCTGATCACCGAGTTCTCGAAGCTGTCCGAGACGCCGAAGCTGCCGGCGGCGCAGCACCCGGACGCGTACGGCGAGCTGACCGACCGAGAGACGGAGGTGCTCGTCCTCATCGCGCAGGGGCTGTCGAACGCGGAGATCGCCGGGCGGCTCGTCGTCGCCGAGTCGACGATCAAGACCCACGTCAGCCGGATCCTGGTCAAGCTCGGCCTCAGGGACCGCACCCAGGCCGCGGTGTTCGCCTACGAAGCGCGGCTCGTCACCCCCGGCTGAGCGGCGGTTACCGTACCCGGGTGAGTACCGACACCACGCCCCGCCCCCAGTCCCTGATGCTGAGCTTCCTCGGCGACCAGGTGCTCGGGCGCGGGGTGTGCGTGTACTCGGGCAGCGTCATCGAGGTGCTCGCGCGGGCGGGCGTCGGTGAGCACGCGACCCGGTCGACGCTGACCCGGATGACGGGCCGCGGACTGCTGCGCCGTCAACGCGAGGGCAGACGCACGTACTTCGGGCTCACCGGCCGCTCCGAGGAGATCCTGCGCGACGGCGAGCGCCGCATCTGGCAGACCGGCGCCGTCAACGACGCCTGGGACGGCACCTGGTCACTGCTCGGGTTCTCGCTGCCCGACTCCTGGCAGCGCAGGCGGCACGATCTGCGCGCGCAGCTCACCTGGGCCGGGTTCGGCCCGCTCTTCAGCGGCCTGTGGATCGCGCCCGGCGCGGTGGACGTCTCCGGCATCGTCGCCGAGCTGGGCCTCGCCGCGCACGTGAAGGTGTTCCGGGCCACGGCGGACCTCGGCATGGACGTCGCCGAGATGATCCACGACACCTGGGACCTGGGCCGGCTCGCCGACTCCTACCGGGGGTTCACCGAGCAGTGGCGGCCGTACGCGGGCCGGGCCGTGCCCTGCGACCAGGACGCGCTCGCGCTGCGGCTGCGGCTCGCGGCCGACTGGCTCGGCGTCATCCGCGGCGACCCCCGGCTGCCGGTGGAGCACCTGCCGGCGGACTGGCCCGCGGGCCCGGCGCAGGAGCTGTTCCGTGCGGTGCACGAGCGGCTCGACGGGCCCGCCAAGGACGCGGCGCGGCGCGTGCTCGAAACGGTGCCGGTGAGCGCGCAGGCGTGACCCCTCCCGGGTGGGACCGGGGCTCCGCCGACAGTTGATGTTGTGCAATTCATTGACGGGCGTTCGGAAACTGCCCTACATTCCGAGCCGTTCCCGGTCACCCCGCCCACCCCCGCACCGGCTCTCAGTGCACTGAGCATCCTTCGTCCCCCCGCGCTCCTGCCCGCAGATCGGAGCCCCCGCCATGCCCGCCCGTCTCCGCACCACCACCGCCCTCGTAGCCGCCGCCCTCTGCCTTCTCGCGCCGGGCGCCGCCCGCGCCGACACCGCGGAGCCCGCCGCGGCAGGCGCCCAGCACCTCACCGGCGTCCTCGCCGACGGCGCCACCTGGATCGCCGACGTCCCCGAGCCCGGCCGGTGGAACGGCACCCTGCTCCTGTTCAGCCACGGCTTCGGGCCCACCGTCGCCCGCAACGCCCCCTCCGACGCGGCCCGCGAAGCCCTGCTCGCCGAGGGGTACGCCCTGGCCGGGTCCTCCTACGACCCGAACGGGTCCCCATGGGCACTGGCCAGCGCCGAACGCGACCAGTTCGCCACCCTCGACGCCGTCACCGCCCGGACCGGCGAGCCGCGCCGCACCCTGTCCGTGGGCCAGTCCATGGGCGGCCTCGTCAACGCGCAGATCGCCCGCGACGGAGCCGGCCGCGTCGACGGCGCCCTCGGCCTGTGCGGACTCGTCGCGGGCGGCACCGACCTCGACAACTACCAGCTCGACGCCGAGTACACGATCGCCCGGCTCCTGCTCCCCGGCGCGGAACCGAAGCTCGTGGACTTCGACTCGCAGAGCCAGGCCACCGCCACCGCCGACCGGCTCACCGCCGCCGTCACCGCCGCCCAGGCCACCCCCGCCGGACGCGCCCGCATCGCCCTCGCCGCCGCCTACCTCAACGTGCCCGCCTGGGCGCCGGGCAAGGAGAGGCCCGCCGCCGACGACTGGCAGGGACAGCAGGAGCAGCAGTACGCCTGGCTCGCCCAGGGCCTGCTCGCCTTCATCGAGGGCGGGCGGTACGCCATGGAACAGTCGGTCGGCGGCAACAACTCCTGGAACCGCGGCGTCGACTACGCCGCGCTGCTCGCCGGGTCCCCGGCCGCGCCGCGCGTCCGCGCCCTGTACCGCGCCGCCGGACTCGACCTGCGCGCCGACCTCACCGCCCTCACCGCGGGCGCCACCGTCACCGCCGACCCGGACGCCGTCCGCGAGGCCGCCCGCACCTCGTCGGCCGGCCAGGGGCTCGCCGTACCCCTGCTCGACCTCCACACCACCGCCGACAACCTCGTCCCCGTCGAACAGGAGAACCGCTTCGCCGACCGCGTCCGCGCCCGCGGCGACGGCGCGCTGCTGCGCCAGGCGTACGTCGAACGGCAGGGCCACTGCGCGTTCACCACCGCCGAGACGCTCGCCGCCGTGCACGCCGTCGAACAGCGCGTCGACACCGGCCACTGGGGCGCCGCCGCCCACCCCGCCGCGCTCCAGCGGGCGGCGCTCGCCCTCGGCCTGGACGGGGCGGCGTACGTCCCCTACCGGCCCGACGAGCTGACGGTGGGCCGCACCACCCGCACCACCCGCACCACCCGCACCGCCGCACCCGCCCAGCGCTGACGACGACGTAGGGACCTTCCACCATGGACGCATCAGCCGTGCCGGAGCCCGCGGAGAAGACGCTCCCGGCTCCCCGGCTCGCGCTCGGCACGCTCGTCGCGGGCTGCCTCGCCGTCTGCCTCGCCCAGATCGGCATCGCCATCCCGGCCACGCTCAACGGCCTCTTCCAGGAACACCTGCACCCGGTCGGCTCCCAGCTCACCTGGATCTCCGACGCGTTCCTGCTCCCCGTCACCGTCCTGGAGCTGTCGTTCGGCGTACTCGGCGACCTCTTCGGACGCAAACGGCTCCTCGTCGGCGGCGCCGTGCTGCTCGGCGCGGGCGAAGTGGTCGCCGCCGCGAGCGGCGGCATCCACCAGCTGTGGGCCGGACAGGCGCTCGCCGGACTCGGCGCCGCCGCGCTCTTCCCGACCTCCCTCGCCATGATCGCGGCGGGCACCACCGGGCACGCCCGGCGCGCCCGCGCCATCGCGCTGTGGGCGTCCTGCCTCTCCGCGGGCGGCTTCCTCGCACCGCTGCTCGGCGGCATCACGGGCACCTACGGCTCATGGCGCTGGTCCTTCGTGGTCGTGGCGATCGTCGCCGCGCTGAGCGCGCTGGTCAGCCTGGTGTGCGCCACCGACTCCTCGGCGCCGCAGGGCCGTTCGCTGGACATCGGCGGGCAGCTCACCATCGGCGTCGGCCTCTTCGCGCTGCTCTACGCCGTCATCCAGGGCCCGACCGACGGATGGGGCTCGGCGCCGGTCGTGGCCGCGTTCGTCGTCGCGGCCGTCTTCCTCGCCCTCTTCGTGGTGGCCGAGCGCCGGGCGCGGTCGCCACTGCTGCGCCTCGACCTGTTCCGCAACCGCGCCTTCGCCGTCGCCTCCGTCGTCGCCGTCGTCGGCATGTTCAGCTTCCTGGGGACCGCGTACGCCGCGAGCATCAGACTCGGCCCGATCCAGCACCAGAGCCCCATGCGGACGGCCTTCGCGTTCCTGCTCCTGAACGGCATCACGCCCTTCCTGACCCCGCTGACCTCCCGGCTGCTCGCCCGCGTCCCGGCGCGCACACTGCTCACCGCGGGGCTCGCGCTGATCGCCGCGGGCGACTTCACCGCGGCCACGCTCGACGTCGACGACCGTGCCCTCACCTCGCTGATCCTCCCCCTCGGCCTGGTCGGCACCGGCTTCGCCCTCACCGTCTCCTCCATCACGGCGACGGCCGTCAACACGGTCCCCGTCCACCTCGCCGGCATGGCCAGCGCCTCCACGAACCTGCTGCGCGACTTCGGTTTCACACTCGGCCCCGCCGTCATCGGCGCCGTCGCCCTCAGCCAGGCCGCGTCCCGGGTCACGGGCGCGCTGCCCGGCTCGTCCCTGTCCGCCGAAGCGAAGGAGGCGGCACACGAGGTGATCGACGAGGGCGGCCCGCTCGCCCTCAACTCCGTACCCGCGAACTCACCACCCGGAGGGGCCCGTTCGTTCGCCCTCGACGCGCTCGGGCACGGCTACTCGATCGGGTTCGCGGTGTGCGGAGGCGCCGCCCTGTTCGCGGCGCTGCTCGTCCTGCTCGCACTGCGGAACACCACCGAAAGCGAGCCCGCACCGAACCGCGAGGACCTGGTCATGCCGGTGGGGGAGGGCTAGAGGGACTTACGCGACACGCCCTAGAGGGACTCAGGCAACACGCCCTATCGTCCCCGCATGGATGCCAACGCGGCCCTCTCCGCCTTCGACCCGTGGTCCCCGGTTCGTCGCCGACCCGTACCCCGCGTACGCGGCGCTGCGCGAGGCCGGGCGGGTCCACCGGTTCGAGCCCACGCGCCAGTACCTGGTCCCGCACCACGCCGACGTCTCGGCGCTCCTGCGCGACCGGCGACTGGGCCGCACCTACCGGCACCGGTACACGCACGAGGAGTTCGGCCGCACCGCGCCGCCGCCCGAGCACGAACCGTTCCACACCCTCAACGACCACGGCATGCTCGACCTCGAACCCCCGGACCACACCCGCATCCGCCGCCTCGTCTCCAAGGCGTTCACCCCGCGCACGGTCGAGCGGCTGAAGCCGTACGTGGAGAAGCTGGCGGACGACCTGGTGGCGGGCCTCGTCGCGGACGGCGGCGGCGACCTGCTCACGGCCGTCGCCGAACCCCTCCCGGTCGCGGTGATCGCGGAGATGCTCGGCATCCCGGAGAGCGACCGCCCCCTGCTCCGCCCCTGGTCGGCGGCGATCTGCGGGATGTACGAGCTGAACCCGCCGGCGGAGACGGCCCGCGCCGCGGTCCGCGCCTCCACCGAGTTCACCGAGTACCTGCGGGGGCTCATCGCCGAGCGGCGCGCCCACCCCACCGACACCGACCTGATCTCCGGGCTGATCGCGGCGCACGACGAACACGCCGAGGGCACCGACCGCCTCACCGAACAGGAGATGATCTCGACCTGCGTGCTCCTCCTCAACGCCGGGCACGAGGCCACCGTCAACGCCACCGTGAACGGCTGGTGGGCCCTGTTCCGCCACCCGGACCAGCTGGCGGCCCTGCGCGCGGACCACACCCTGGTCCCCGGCGCCATCGAGGAGCTGATGCGCTACGACACCCCGCTCCAGCTCTTCGAACGCTGGGTGCTCGACGACATCGAACTCGCGGGCGTCACCCTCCCCCGCGGCTCCGAGGTGGCCCTCCTCTTCGGTTCGGCCAACCACGACCCGGCGGTCTTCCCCGACCCGGACCGCCTCGACCTGACCCGCGCCGACAACCCCCACGTCTCCTTCAGCGCGGGCATCCACTACTGCATCGGCGCACCCCTGGCCCGGATCGAGCTGGCCGCGTCCATGCGCGCGCTGCTCACCCGGGCACCGGCGCTGCGCCTCGCCGCGGAGCCGTCCCGCAAGCCCCATTTCGTGATCAGGGGCCTGGCGGGCCTGCCCGTCGCGCTGTGAGCAGCGCCCGGCGTCCGCGCCGCCCACCGGGCAGAGGGGCGGCGTTCACGGCCGTCGCCTCAGGGAAGGGCCAGGCCCCACGCCGCCACCCGGACCGTCCAGGTCCGCCTGCGCACCGGCCCGCCGAGGGCCACCGCGTCCGCCCGGTAGCGGAAGTCCGCCCCCGTCACGGTGACCGTACGGGCGGTCGCCCGCAGCGGCGCCGAGCCCGCCGTCCGCCGCACCTCGACGCGGGCGAGGCCGGTACCCGTGGCCGGGCCCACCGAGACGCCCGCCACCGGCTGGTCGAGGTCGGCCAGCGTCACGCCGTCCGCCTCGACCCGCAGCCGCACCGGGGGCCCGGGCGCCCAGGGAGCGGGGCGGGCGGGCCGCGCCGCGAGCGTGCGCGCCAGCGAGCGGCACGTACGCAGCCAGGGGCGCGCCGCGCCGGCCGGACCCGAGGGCTCAATGACGGACGGGATGCGCAGCTCCCCGAGCACCACCCCGTCGCTGTCGTCCACGAGCAGATCGAGCCGGCGCTCCGTCCCGTCCAGCGCTGCCCGCGCCGCAGCGACCGTCTGCGCGGGAATTCCGAGCGAGCGCGCGAGGGAGACCGCACCGCCCACGGGGACCAGCGAGAGCACCGCTCCGGACAGCTCCCGCTCCCGGTGCAACAGCGACACCGCGCGCAGCAGCGCCCGGTCGTCACCGATCACGACAGGGCGCCGCGCACCCCGTCTGGCCAGCGCTTTCGCGAACTCCTCCGGGCTCTCGGGCAGGCACACGCGGACGCTGGCGCCCGCACACAGCACGTCCTTGGCGATCCGTACGGACTCCCCGTCCGCGCGCCGGGCGAGGGGGTCCACGAGCACCAGAACCTGCCGTGACAGCCCCTCGTCCGCCCGGTCAATGGGATGGTCCAAAGCCGCCACCTCGGCCTTGCCTCGCTTCCTCGGGTAGCATCTTTGTGCAAGAGCCCCTTGCGCTATTGCGCCAGGGGCTTCGTCTATTCCGGGGCACCCCAAGGCTTACGCATTCTTCAGTGGCTGCGGCCCCTGACCTTGGACATGCCCCGCCCGGAAGGGGTGTACGCCTGTGCCCGCACTTGTGCTGCTCGGTGCTCAGTGGGGTGACGAAGGCAAGGGAAAGGCCACCGACCTGCTCGGTGGATCCGTGGACTATGTAGTGCGCTACCAAGGTGGCAACAACGCCGGCCACACGGTCGTCGTGGGCGACCAGAAGTACGCGCTGCATCTCCTCCCTTCCGGGATCCTCTCGCCGGAGTGCACGCCGGTCATCGGAAACGGTGTCGTCGTCGACCCGTCGGTCCTGCTCTCCGAGCTGAGCGGTCTGAACGAGCGCGGCGTCGACACGTCCAAGCTCCTGCTCAGCGGTAACGCGCACATCATCACGCCGTACAACGTGACCGTCGACAAGGTGACGGAACGCTTCCTCGGCAAGCGCAAGATCGGTACCACCGGGCGCGGGATCGGCCCGACGTACGCGGACAAGATCAACCGCGTCGGCATCCGCGTCCAGGACCTCTACGACGAGTCGATCCTCACCCAGAAGGTCGAAGCGGCCCTCGAGGTCAAGAACCAGCTCCTGACCAAGCTCTACAACCGGCGGGCCATCGAGGCCCAGCAGGTCGTCGAGGAGCTCCTCGGCTACGCGGAGCAGATCAAGGGTTACGTCGCCGACACCACCCTGATCCTCAACAAGGCGCTCGACGACGACAAGGTCGTGCTCTTCGAGGGCGGCCAGGGCACGCTCCTCGACATCGACCACGGCACGTACCCCTTCGTCACGTCGTCCAACCCGACCGCGGGCGGCGCCTGCACGGGCGCGGGCGTCGGCCCGACGAAGATCGGCCGCGTCATCGGCATCCTGAAGGCGTACACGACCCGCGTCGGCGCAGGCCCGTTCCCCACCGAGCTGTTCGACGACGACGGCGAGGCGCTGCGCCGCATCGGCGGCGAGCGCGGTGTGACCACCGGCCGTGACCGCCGCTGCGGCTGGTTCGACGCGGTGATCGCCCGCTACGCGACCCGGGTGAACGGTCTCACCGACTTCTTCCTCACCAAGCTCGACGTCCTCACCGGCTGGGAGCAGATCCCGGTCTGTGTCGCCTACGAGATCGACGGCAAGCGCGTCGAGGAGCTCCCGTACTCGCAGTCCGACTTCCACCACGCGAAGCCGGTCTACGAAATGCTGCCGGGCTGGTCCGAGGACATCACCAAGGCCAAGACCTTCGGTGACCTCCCGAAGAACGCCCAGGCGTACGTCAAGGCGCTGGAGGAGATGTCCGGCGCCCCGATCTCGGCGATCGGCGTGGGCCCCGGCCGCGACGAGACGATCGAGGTCAACTCGTTCCTGTAGGGACACGGCTCCGCACCTGTGCCCCGGTCCGCTCCGGCGGGCCGGGGCACAGGCGCGCCCGGCCCGCCCGCCGCCGGGCGCTCACTCCGCCTTGTCGTACGTGGCGGACTTGCCGTCCACCGTCATGACCCGCTCCAGCTTGCCGCCCGCCGTGAGGCTGACGGTGCTCGGGTCGCCCGGGGTGCAGGCGGTGGCCGGCTCGGCGACGACCGGATCGGTGCCGCTGATGCTCAGCGTGTTGTCCGTGGCGGACTCCAGGGTGCCCTGGAAGACGCAGTGGTAGGGCGCCCCGTTCTTCTGGTAGCCGTCGGCCGTCATGGACAGGACCGTGTCACCCGGCTCGCCCTGCTGGATCACGATGCGGCGCGGGTGGTGCCCGTTGTCGTTGTCTATCGCGCCCGTCCAGGTGCCGAGGAGCGCCGTCGGGACCTCGCCCGCCCCGGCCTGCGGGGTCTGTTCCGGCGCGGTGGACGGCGGGGGAGTGGGCGTCGGCGTGTCGGGGCCCGGCTGCGCGGGGGCCGTCGGTGACGGTGACCGGGTGGTGTCGCCGGCCTTCGCGCTCGACTTGCCGTCTTCCTGCATCAGGGCGTACACCGAGCCGCCCGCGCCGATCGCCACTATCAGGGCGACCACGATCAGCGCCGCCGTGGAGCGGCCCCGGTGCGCGGGCTCCTGGTGGGCGACGAGGGGCACGGTCCCCGGGCCGTACGGCGGGGTGTGGCTCCAACTCCCCTGCGGATAGCCGTAACCGGGCGGCGGTGGCTGGTGCGGGTAGCCGTACACGGGCGGGTTGAGCGCCGGCGGTGCGGAGGGCGCTGCGGGTGCCCGGTCCGCGCCCGGCGCCGCGGCCGGTGCCTGCTGGCCCACCACCATCGTGGGCAGGTGGTTCAGCTGGGCCGCTCCCGGCCTGCCGGGCGGTGGCACCGGGCCCTGGGCGGGGCCCTCCGCCGACTGCGCGCCGGCGGGGTCCTCCGAGTCGAGCAACTGCACAGCGTGGCGGCCCAGTTGGGCAACGAGCGAGCCCGGCAGCCACGGATCGCGGGTGCGGCCGCCGTCGCCCAGGGTGTCCTCGGCGCCGGTGCGCTCCAGGATCTCCTCCAGCGAGGGGCGCCGGGCCGGCTCTTTGCGCAGGCAGTCCCGGACGAGATCCTGCAACCCCTCCGGCAGCCCCGAGAGGTTCGGCTCCTCCTGGGCAATGCGGAACATCAGGGCGTGCACCCCGCTGTTGGACGTGCCGAAGGGCAGCGCGCCCGTCGCCGCGTACGCCAGGACCGAGCCGAGGCAGAACACGTCGCACGCCGGGGTGATCCGGTCGCCGCGCACCTGCTCGGGCGCCATGAAGCCGGGCGAGCCGACCAGCGCGCCGGTGCGGGTGAGACCGCCGTCGGTGACGGTCTCCAGGGCGCGCGCGATGCCGAAGTCGATGACGCGCGGGCCGTCGATGGTGACCAGCACGTTCGACGGCTTGAGGTCGCGGTGGATCAGCCCCGCCGCGTGGATGTCCTTCAGCGCGTGCGCGAGGCCCGCCGCGAGGATGCGCACCGAACGCTCCGGCAGAGCGCCGTGATCGTGCGAGACGACCTGCTGGAGGGCCGGGCCCGCGACGTACCCCGTCGCCACCCAGGGGATCTCCGCCTCGGTGTCCGCGTCGAGCACGGGCGCCGTCCAGGCGCCGCCGACCCGCCGCGCGGCCCGCACCTCCTGCCGGAACCGGGTCCTGAACTCCTCCTGCTCCGCCAGCTCCTGGCGGACCAGCTTCACCGCGACGGTGCGGCCGCGCTCCGATCGCGCCAGATACACCTGTCCCATGCCACCCGCGCCCAGCCGGCCGAGCAGCCGGTACGCGCCGATCCGCTGCGGGTCCCCCGGACCCAACGACTCGAGCCTCTCCATGTCGCGCCACCCTCCCCCGTACGTGACCAACAAACCGAGAATAGTGCGGACATACGACGAAGAGACCCGCGGCGGCTTCTTCGGTTCCGTAACGGAAGCGGAGAGTAACGGCCGGAAGTTGGTTTCCGGTCACCGGAAGTCCGGGAACGATGCAGGTCCCCCGTACGTCCCTTCCATACGCCCCGCCCGCCCGCCTCTCCCCGTACGCCGACGTCCGCAGCCCCCTACCGTCAGGAGACCGTGTGATCCCCGCCGTACGTGCCATCGGCCGCGCCGCGCTCGCCGCCCGGCCGCTCTCGCTCGACGAACTCAACAGCAGGGCCGAGCTGCTGGCCCGCCGCGACCACCGCTATCTCGTACCGGTCGAGGTCTTCGCGGACTTCGCGGCGCTGCTCACGGACCCGCGCCGGTCGGGCGGCCCGTTCCGCGCGCTGTCGCTGGGCGGCCGGCGCTGGTTCACCTACCGCTCGACCTACTACGACACCGCCGACCTGCGCACGTACCACGCCCACCGGCAGGGGCACCGGCTCCGCTACAAGATCCGCGAGCGGCTCTACCAGGACAGCGGGGAGCGGCAGTTCGAGATCAAGCTGAGCAACGCGCGGGGCGAGACGGTCAAGCACCGGCACCCCCTGACCGGCGAGGAGCGGGCGCTCGACGCGGCCGGGCGCGGCTTCCTCGACGGGGTGCTGGGCGGCGTCCTCGGCGTCGAGGCGCCGCCGGGGCTGCGGCCGTCCCTGGTGACCGAGTACCAGCGGGCCACGTTCGTCGCCGACGGGCAGCGGATCACCTGCGACGCGGGGCTCGTGGTGCGGGAGACGGGCCCGGAGGGGCGTTCCGTGCGGGCCGACGGCGGTCTGGTGCTCGTGGAGACGAAGACGCGGGGCGAGCGGTGCGAGGCGGACCGGTTGCTGCACCGGTTCGGGGTGCGGGCGTCGGAGTTCACGAAGTACTGCGGCGGCCTCACGGCGCTCCGCCCGGAGCTGGGCGGCGGCCGCTGGACCCGGACGGCACGGCAGGCGTTCCCGCGGGGGGCGCGGTAGGGCGGTAGGGGGCGGGCGTGGCCCGGCGGGCGACAGACTGTCGTGTTCGTCCGCGTCCCGCAGACAGGACGCCGATGGTGTGCCCGTGCCGCGCGCCTCTACCCTCGGCACCATGACCCCTCAGCCGAATCCCCAGGTCGGCGCCGCCGTCAAGGCCGCGGACCGTGCGCACGTGTTCCACTCCTGGTCCGCACAGGAGCTCATCGATCCGCTCGCCGTCGCCGGCGCCGAAGGCTCGTACTTCTGGGACTACGACGGCAACCGCTACCTCGACTTCGCCTCCGGGCTCGTCTTCACGAACATCGGCTACCAGCATCCGAAGGTCGTCGCCGCGATCCAGGAGCAGGCCGCGACGATGACGACGTTCGCGCCCGCCTTCGCCGTCGAGGCGCGCTCCGAGGCCGCACGCCTCATCGCCGAGCGCACCCCCGGCGACCTCGACAAGATCTTCTTCACCAACGGCGGCGCCGACGCCGTCGAGCACGCCCTGCGGATGGCCCGCCTGCACACGAGCCGCCCGAAGGTCCTCTCCGCGTACCGCTCGTACCACGGCGGCACCCAGCAGGCCGTCAACGTCACCGGTGACCCGCGCCGCTGGGCCAACGACACCGGCACGGCCGGCGTCGTCCGCTTCTGGGCGCCGTTCCTCTACCGCTCGCGGTTCTACGCGGAGACGCAGGAGCAGGAGTGCGCGCGGGCGCTGGAGCACCTGGAGGCGACGATCCAGTTCGAGGGCCCCTCGACGATCGCCGCGATCATCCTGGAGACCGTCCCCGGCACGGCGGGCATCATGCTGCCGCCCGAGGGCTACCTCGCCGGGGTCCGCGAGCTCTGCGACCGGTACGGCATCGTCTTCGTCCTCGACGAGGTCATGGCGGGCTTCGGCCGTACGGGCACCTGGTTCGCCGCCGACCTGTACGGGGTGGTGCCGGACCTGATGACCTTCGCGAAGGGCGTCAACTCGGGGTACGTGCCGCTCGGCGGTGTGGCGATCTCCGCCGCCGTCGCCGAGACGTTCGCCGAGCGGCCCTACCCGGGCGGCCTCACCTACTCCGGGCACCCGCTGGCCTGCGCCGCCGCCGTCGCCACCCTCAACGTGATGGAGGAGGAGGGCATCGTCGCGCACGCCGCGAAGCTGGGCTCCGAGGTCATCGAGCCGGGCCTGCGGGAGCTGGCCGAGCGGCACCCGTCGGTGGGCGAGGTGCGCGGCGTCGGCATGTTCTGGGCGCTCGACCTCGTCCGGGACCGGGCGACACGGGAGCCGCTGGTGCCCTACAACGCGACGGGGAAGGCGAACGCGCCGATGGCCGCGTTCGCCGCCGCCGCGAAGAAGCAGGGGCTGTGGCCCTTCGTGAACATGAACCGCACGCATGTAGTGCCGCCGCTGAACATCACGGAGGCCGAGGCCAAGGAGGGCCTGGCCGCGCTGGACGCGGCGCTGGGCGTGGCGGACGAGCACGTGGCGTAGGAGCCGCAGGGCCCGCCGGCGCCGCGGCGCCGGCGGACCGTGAACCGGATCAGCTGAAGACGATCATCGAACCCTGGGCCAGGCTGCGGGTCGCGGCCTGGTGCAGACCCAGCCAGACATGGCGCTCCCGGGCGAAGGGGCCCTCGCCCGCGGGGACGGGCGCGGCCGGCTCCTCCAGGGCGGTCGGCGCCGGGGGCGGGGTCGGCGGCAGCGGCGGGTTCGCCGGGTCGATCCCGATGGCCGGTGCCACGTACTCCAGTTCGCGCAGCAGGGCGTGGGACGAGCCCAACGGGCCGCCGCCCTCCAGGAGTTCGTCGTTGGACAGCGGCGCGGGAAAGTCCACGGGAACGTACGCGCCCGCGTGGTCGTAGTGCCACACCAGGTGCGAGGACTGCGCCGTCGGCTCGAACATCTCCAGCAACTGCTCGTAGTCGCCGCCCAGTTCGTCCACCGGCGTGACGGCGAGCCCGCACATCTGCAGCAGATAGGCCCGGCGCAAGAAGTGCAGCGCGTCGTAGTCGAACCCCGCGACCGGCGCCACGTCGCCGGAGAGGCCCGGCATGTACGCGTAGACCGGCACCGCGGGCAGACCCGCCGCGTGCAACGCCTTGTCGTAGAGCGCGAGTTCTTCCGCGAACGGGTTGTCGGGGCTGTGGCACAGCACGTCGACGAGGGGGACGAGCCACAGGTCACAGGCCAAGGGGGCTCCTTAGGACTCCGGTTGCGCGGCGAGTACTCGGCGTAGGGCGTAGGCCAGGGTAATGTGCGGCGGCCTGTCGCCACTGCCTCTTGCCCGTCCCGCCCGTACCGCCGGTCCTTCCTGCCCTGTGAGTACCCGCCTTCAGCCCCCCTGACCACCCGCGAGGCGCTCGATCAGGCCGAGCGAGTCCGCGTTGTACGCCGCGACGATGGCGTGCGCGGCCGGGGCGTCCTGGCGGGCCAGCGCGTCCACCAGATCGCAGTGGCCGGACCACAGGCTGCCCCTGAGGTCGCCGGCCCGGCGCAGGTGCGGGACCGCGCACATCCAGGACTGGACGCGCAGCCGGTGGAAGAAGTCGGAGAGGTACGCGTTGCCGAAGAGGGCGGAGAGCTCCCGCCAGAACCGCAGGTCGTAGCCGATCAGGACGTTCAGGTCACCGGCCCCGGCGGCGCGGGCCGCCTCCTCGCCGCGGCGGCGCACCCCGGCGAGGGCGGCGGGCGAGTGCGGTTCGGCCGGGCCGAGCGCGGCCAGGCCGCGGAAGATCCCGTCGGCGACGAGACTGCGGGCCTCGATCATGGCGCGGTAGTCCGCGAGGGAGTACTCGTGGACGCGGAAGCCGCGGTGCTGGGCGGAGTCGAGCAGACCCTTCGCGGTGAGGTCGACCAGCGCCTCGCGCACCGGGGTGGCCGACACCCCGTACCCCTCGGCGATCTCCTTGACCGTGAACTCCTGGCCGGGGGAGAGGCGCCCCGCGAGGATCTCGTCGCGCAGCGCGTCCGCGATCTGCCGGCGCAGGGTGTTACGGGTGACGGCGGGGCCGTCGAAAGCGGGCACGGTCGGGGTCCCCCGGGTTCGGCTGGCGGTAGATGTTCGAGGCGGGTGTTCCGCTCGAACACTATGCCCCTACCGCGGCTCGGGCGGCCGCTGCCTCGGCATGTTCGGGCGGGCGCCCGGGGGGAGCGGGAAGCGGCCCTGGGGCGGGTCCGCCGGCCGGGCCGGGCTCGGGATCGCGGACTGCGTCATCAGCGGCGCGGGCCCGGAGCGGAACTCCAGCATCCAGTCCGCGGTCTCGGAGCGCACCAGCTCGGTCACGTCCTCCGAGAAGCGCCGCAGCACCGACAGGCACCGCTCGGCGGCCTCGCTCGCCGTGCCCTCGGCCGGGCCGAGCACCTCACGGACGCACTCCGACGCCCAGTCGAACTGGAGCACCTGCAACCGCCGCTGCACGGCCTGCGCCGTGGCGACGTCCCTCGTCCAGCCCGACGTCAGCCCGAAGTAGCGGTCGCATCCGACGCACGCCGCCGCGAGCAGCAGCGCCAGATACCCCCAGAGCGCGGCCCCGGCCACCGCGCCGGTCAGCTGGAGCAGCGGCAGCACCCCCGCGGCGAGCGCCCCGAGCAGGGCCCCGCCGCGCATCGCCCGCGCCCCGCGCCGCTTCCACACCCGGTCGGCGAGGTACCAGCCCGCGGTCCGCAGGGCACCCTGCTCGACCCACCGGTACAGCTCGTCGAGCCGCTCGGCCGGCTCGCCCCAGTCGCCGAGCGGGAACGTGCGCCCCGTGAGGTCGTCCGAGGTGCTGCGGCCCTCACCCCGCCCCTCCTGGGGCGGTCCCTCGGGCTGCATCTCCGGCTGACTCACCGGCACTCCCTCGACTGGTGACGGGTGGGGCTGAATGTGCAGCATCTTCCTACCGCCCAATGGGTGGCCGAGGGCCCGATTTCACGGGTTTTCCGCTCAGAAGTGGGCCTTGATCAGGTATAGGAAAGCGGCGCCCCTCACTCGAAAGAGTGCAGTGCCGGGTGCCAGGGCGAGCGCCTTGCGGACCACGTAGGCTCGTTTCATGGGCGCGCCCCCGCGGACGCGCCCGCAGGACGACGTACCGAACGTGACGTGACGAGACGGAACAGGAGCTGATCGTGATCCCCGGTGGTGGCCAGCCCAACATGCAGCAGCTGCTCCAGCAGGCCCAGAAGATGCAGCAGGACCTCGCGACGGCCCAGGAGGAGCTGGCGCGGACCGAGGTCGAGGGCCAGGCGGGCGGAGGACTCGTCAAGGCGACGGTGAACGGCTCGGGCGAGCTGCGCGGCCTCGTCATCGACCCGAAAGCGGTCGACCCGGAGGACACCGAGACCCTCGCCGACCTGGTGGTCGCGGCGGTCCAGGCGGCCAACGAGAACGCGCAGACGCTCCAGCAGCAGAAGCTCGGCCCCCTCACCCAGGGCCTCGGCGGCGGCAGCGGCATCCCGGGCCTCCCCTTCTAGGACCGGTGCCGACTACCGTACGTACCAGGCACCAGAGCAGCATTTACGGAAGGCGTTCGAGCCGTGTACGAAGGCGTGGTCCAGGACCTCATCGACGAGTTGGGCAGGCTGCCCGGCGTCGGTCCCAAGAGCGCGCAGCGGATCGCCTTCCACATCCTGCAGGCGGAGCCGACGGACGTACGGCGCCTCGCCCAGGCCCTGATGGAGGTCAAGGCGAAGGTCCGGTTCTGCGCGACGTGCGGCAACGTGGCGCAGGAGGAGCTGTGCAACATCTGCCGTGACCCGCGCCGCGACCTCACCGTCGTCTGTGTCGTCGAGGAGCCCAAGGACGTCGTCGCGATCGAGCGCACCCGCGAGTTCCGCGGCAAGTACCACGTGCTCGGCGGGGCCATCAGCCCGATCGAGGGCGTGGGCCCGGACGACCTGCGGATAAGGGAGCTGCTCGCCCGCCTCGCCGACGGGACGGTCACCGAGCTCATCCTCGCCACCGACCCGAACCTGGAGGGCGAGGCCACGGCGACGTACCTCGCCCGCATGATCAAGCCCATGGGCCTGAAGGTCACCCGCCTGGCCAGCGGCCTCCCCGTCGGGGGCGACCTGGAGTACGCGGACGAGGTCACCCTCGGCCGGGCCTTCGAGGGGAGACGACTCCTAGATGTCTGACGCCACGCTGCACGCCACCGCTCCGGATCCGGACGACTTCGCGGTCCAGATCTCCGACCAGATCGAGTCCTTCATCGTCGCGGTCACCGAGATCGCCAAGGGCGACGAGCCGGACTCGGCCATCCCGTTCCTGCTGCTCGAGGTCTCCCAGCTGATGCTCGCGGGCGGCCGGCTCGGCGCGCACGAGGACATCGTCCCGGATGAGCGCTACGAGCCGGACCTCGGCCCGGAGCAGGACGTGGACGAGATGCGCGAGCGGCTGGCCGCGATGCTCGAACCGGTCGACGTCTACTCCGAGGTCTTCGACCCGTACGAGCCGCGCAAGCCCCGCGTCGCGGCCCGGATCTCCGACGACCTGACCGATGTCGTCGCCGATCTGCGCCACGGCCTGGCCCACTACCGCGCGGGCCGCGTCAGCGAGGCGCTGTGGTGGTGGCAGTTCTCGTACTTCTCGAACTGGGGCTCCACCGCCTCCGCGACCCTGCGCGCGCTCCAGTCCCTGGTGGCGCACGTGCGGCTGAACCAGCCGCTGGACGACCTCGACGGGCTGGACACGGACGAGGACCTCGCGCGCACCGAGGACGCCCTCGCGGAGGAGGCCGGCCAGGTCATGGTGGAGGAGATCGCGGGCCCGCTGGGCCTGCGCCCCGTCAAGTGACCTGCCCCACTTTTCCGGTTGCCCCCGGTGACGCCCGGGCATGCGCTTGATCGGGCGGCCGGAAACCCCGCAACCGAACACTCGGTGATCACTTCGTGAGCGGGACATCTCACGATGCGACACAGCCGGGGCGGATTTCGGCCGCTCGTTAAACTGAGCCGACCGCAGTACGCATACGTACATGTGGTGACAGACGGACTGAGCGAGGAGCGCACGTGGGCCTTGTCGTGCAGAAGTACGGAGGCTCCTCCGTAGCCGATGCCGAGGGCATCAAGCGGGTCGCCAAGCGCGTGGTGGACGCCAAGAAGAACGGCAACCAGGTGGTTGTCGTGGTGTCCGCGATGGGTGACACGACGGATGAGTTGATCGATCTCGCCGAGCAGGTATCGCCGATCCCTGCCGGACGGGAGTTCGACATGCTGCTGACCGCCGGGGAGCGGATCTCCATGGCCCTGCTGGCCATGGCGATCAAAAACCTGGGCCACGAGGCCCAGTCGTTCACGGGCAGCCAGGCAGGCGTCATCACCGACTCGGTCCACAACAAAGCCCGGATCATCGATGTCACGCCGGGGCGCATCCGGACCTCCATCGAAGAGGGCAACATCGCCATCGTCGCGGGGTTCCAGGGCGTCAGCCAGGAGGGCAAGAACATCACGACCCTCGGGCGTGGTGGGTCGGACACGACCGCCGTCGCCCTGGCCGCCGCGCTCGACGCGGAGGTCTGCGAGATCTACACCGACGTCGACGGTGTCTTCACCGCCGACCCGCGCGTCGTGAAGAAGGCGCGGAAGATCGACTGGATCTCCTTCGAGGACATGCTGGAGCTCGCGAGCTCCGGGTCGAAGGTGCTGCTCCACCGCTGCGTGGAGTACGCCCGGCGTTACAACATCCCGATCCACGTGCGGTCCAGCTTCAGCGGACTCCAGGGCACCTGGGTCAGCAACGAGCCGATCGCGAAGAACAAGCAAGGGGAGAAGACCGTGGAACAGGCGATCATCTCCGGTGTCGCGCACGACACCTCCGAGGCGAAGGTCACCGTCGTCGGCGTGCCGGACAAGCCGGGCGAGGCCGCGAAGATCTTCCGCGCCGTCGCGGACGCCGCGATCAACCTCGACATGATCGTCCAGAACGTGTCGGCCGCGTCGACCGGACTGACCGACATCTCCTTCACGCTCCCCAAGACCGAGGGCCGCAAGGCCATCGACGCCCTGGAGCGGATCAGGGCCAGCGTCGGCTTCGACTCGCTGCGCTACGACGACCAGATCGCCAAGATCTCCCTCGTGGGCGCCGGCATGAAGACGAACCCGGGTGTCACGGCCGGGTTCTTCGAGGCGCTCACCGACGCGGGCGTCAACATCGAGCTGATCTCCACCTCCGAGATCCGCATCTCCGTCGTGACGCGCGCCGACGACGTGAACGAGGCGGTGCGCGCCGTGCACTCCGCCTTCGGACTCGACTCGGACTCCGACGAGGCCGTGGTCTACGGAGGCACCGGCCGCTGATGGACCGGAACCCCGCAAGGCGTCCGACGCTCGCGGTCGTGGGAGCGACCGGGAGCGTCGGCGCCGTGCTGCTGCAGATCCTGTCGCAGCACGCGGACGTCTGGGGTGAGATCCGGCTCGTCGCCTCGGCGCGCTCGGCGGGGCGCAAGCTCTCCGTGCGCGGCCAGGAGGTCGAGGTCCTGGCCCTGGCGGAGTCCGTCTTCGACGGGGTCGACGTCGCCATGTTCGATGTGCCCGACGAGGTCGCCGCCGAGTGGGCGCCCCTCGCCGCGGCCAAGGGCGTCGTGGTCGTCGACAACTCGGCCGCCTTCCGGATGGACCCGGAAGTGCCGCTCGTCGTCCCCGAGGTCAATCCGCACGCCGCGCGCGTGCGCCCGCGTTCCATCATCTCCAGCGCCAACTGCACGACGCTGTCGATGATCGTGGCCGTCGGCGCGCTGCACGCCGAGTTCGGCCTGAGCGAGCTGGTGGTCTCCAGCTACCAGGCGGTGAGCGGGGCCGGCCGCGCCGGGGTCGAGACACTCCGCGCCCAGCTCTCCCTCGTCGCCGGTACGGAGTTGGGGACGAGCCCGGGCGATGTGCGCCGGGCCGTCGGTGACCGGACCGGGCCCTTCCCGGAGCCGGTCGCCCTGAACGTGGTGCCGTGGGCCGGTTCGTTGCGCGAGGACGGCTGGTCGTCGGAGGAGATGAAGGTGCGGGACGAGACCCGCAAGATCCTCGGGCTGCCCGGCCTCAAGGTGGCCGTCACCTGTGTGCGGGTGCCGGTCGTCACCACGCACTCCGCCACCGTTCACGCCCGCTTCCAGAGCGAGGTCACCGTGGACAAGGCCCGCGAGATCCTCGCGACCGCGCCCGGTGTCGTCCTCTTCGACAACCCGGCCGCCGGTGAGTTCCCGACGCCCGCCGACGCGGTGGGCACCGATCCGACCTGGGTGGGCCGGGTGCGGCGCTCCCTCGACGACCCGGCGGGGCTCGAACTCTTCGTCTGCGGGGACAATCTCCGCAAAGGCGCCGCACTGAACACGGCGCAGATCGCGGAGCTGGTCGCCGCCGAATTCACCGGGGTCTGAGCACCGCGCGTGATCTGCGCCTCTCCTGCCGTCCGTCTGACGATCACCCTCTTCCCATATTCGGATTGCCTCGTAGGATCTGTGTAAGTTCTGTGGAGGCCAGTGGTCCACACCACTGGTCCGCACCAGGTGAACCGGCCTTCTGAATCGTTCGAAGATTCCCTCCCCGTCCCGCAACCGCACGCAGGGCGGGGAGCGTCTCTGTCGTCGTCCTCAGGGGCGGTCGTCCCCGGGGACGACCGAACGCAGTGGGCAATTGGGGCGTAGGGGAAGAGCAGGTACGCATGTCGGCATTTGACGGGTCGTCATCGGTGGGGATGGCGAGGTCTCTCGCAAATGAGCTGCCGGACGCGTACAACCCTGACGGGGGGAAGTGTGTCCAACAGGCGTGGCAGAGGTACTCGACTTCACAGTGGTACAGGCGAGAGGCGCGGCGCTGCGGCCCCCTCTCGCATCACTCGCACCCCTGGGGACCCGGCGTCCCCGGCGGGGCGCGACCGGTGGCATGCCGGTGATCGCCCCCATGCCCGCAGCGCGGCCGGCGCAGCTTCCGGCGCAGCAGGGCGTTGACGACGTGACGGCGACAGGCACGACAGTCGATCACCTCACCGAGACGTACCGCGCCCACTACCGCTCCCTGTTGGGGCTCGCGGCGCTCCTCCTCGACGACACCGCCTCCTGCGAGGACGTCGTCCAGGAGGCGTTCATCCGGGTCCACTCCGCGCGCAAACGCGTCCGTGACCCCCAGAAGACGCTGGCCTATCTGCGCCAGACCGTCGTCAACCTCTCCCGGTCGACGCTGCGCAGGCGCATCCTCGGCCTGAAGCTGCTCACCAAGCCGATGCCGGACATGGCGAGCGCCGAGGAGGGCGCGTACGACCTGCTGGAGCGCGACGCCCTGAAAGCGGCGCTGCGCGGGCTCCAGCGGCGCCAGCGCGAGGTGCTCGTCATGCGGTACTTCGCGGACATGACGGAGGCTCAGGTCGCCGAGGCGCTCGGGATATCACTGGGGTCGGTGAAGGCGTACGGGTCCCGTGGGATCGCGGCCCTGCGCATCGCCATGGAGGCACCGGCATGAGCCCCTCGAACCACGGGCCCGACAAGCGGTTCAGGCACCATGAGCAGGACGAGCAGGACGAGCACGCTGGGAACGAGACTGTGAACGACGGACCCCGTCGTCCGGCCGGTGCGGAGGCCGACGACGAGCTGGAACTGCGGCGGATGATGCGCCAGGCCGTCGCCGAGATCGACCCCGCGGACGAGGCCCTCGACCGGCTGCGCCGCGCGGTGCCCGCCCGCCGGGCCCGCAAGCGGCAGGCCCTCGTCGGCGCCGTCGCCGCCGGGGTCTTCGTCGCGATGGCGGTGCCCGCGGTGCTGCACGTGGCGAACTCCGGCTCCTCCGGCGACCGCCCCTCCATAGCGGGACACAGCGAGGCCACCCACGGCGGGACCGACTCCGACAAGTCCGACGGGGGCGGCGGCCGGGAGCCCGGCGGCTCGCCCTCGCACGCCAAGGACGGCAAGGACAAGGACGGCAAGAAGGACAAGGGCAAGGACGGCAGGGGGAAGGGCGCGGGCGGCGGCGCCACCGGCGGCCCAGGCCCCGCGTCCACCGCCGCCGCGAGCTCCCCGGTCTGCGACGCGAGCGATCTCAGCAACCCGGTGGCGACCGTCGGCCAGCCCGACGCCAGCGGCACGGTCTACGGCTCGTTCCGCGTGTCGAACGGCTCGGGCGCCAACTGCACGGTCGACAGCCCCGGCAGCGTGGTCACCCTCGCCGAGGGCGCGGCCGACCCCACCAAGGTGAGCGTCGTCGACCACACGGCGGGCGACCGCGCGACCGGACTGCCCGACCCGTCGGCCGAGCCGAGCCAGCTCATCCTGGAGCCCGGCATGGCCTACGAGGTGCGGTTCGCCTGGGTGCCGACCGGGTCCTGCCCGGCGACGGGCGGCAGCACCGGAGGCAGCACCGGCGGCGGGGAGACGCCCGCGCCGACGCCCTCGGGCAGCCCGGACTCGTCCTCGGAGACGGCCACCTCCGACTCGGGTCTCTCGGCGCAGTCCGGCAGCGAGGAAACGGCCGACGGGAGCGTGGTCGTGTCGCACACGGCGGAGCCCGGGGCGCCGAGCGCCGCCGCGACCATCCCGGACGCGTGCGCGGGCACCGTGTACCGGACGGGCGTACTGCCGGCTTCCTAGGGCGACCCTGCCCGACCGCGCCCCTGCCCGGCCCTTCCCGGCGGCGCCCGAAGGACGGCCCTGGGGTTGTCCTAGGCCGTCTCTTCGGCCAGACCCAGTTCCGCGTCGCGGAGCGCCTCGGCCTCCCGGCGCACCAGGCGGAACCACATGAAGAGTACGAAGCCCGCGAAGACGAACCATTCGCCGGTGTAGCCCAGGTTCTGGAACGCCTTCAGGTCGAGCCCGCTGCCCTGCGGGGTCCCGGCCGGGACCGGCGTCATCCTCGCGTCGGCGTCGTCGAGCGTGACCCACGCGTCGTACACGTCGTACGGCACCAGGTTGACCAGGGACGCCGCGCTGATCATGCCGACCTGTCCCGAGGGCAGGCCGCCGGCCGTGGTCACGCCGTCCGAGCCGGCGGACTCCGACGCCTGGAGCGCCCCGACCACCCTGACGTCGCCCTTCGGCGGCGCGGGAGCCTTCGCGGCGGACGCCGTGCCGGGCAGCCAGCCGCGGACCACGGGCAGCGCCTTGCCGGTGCCGTCGACCTTCAGCAGGGTCACGACGTAGAAGCCGGTGCGCCCGCCGAGGTCGCGGTCCGGCACCAGGAGCTGCTTGTCGTAGCGGCCGGTCGCCTCGGCGCGCTTGCCGGACGTGTTCTTGTCCACCGGCAGCAGGGTGGCGAGGGGTTCGGCGGCCGCCTTCTCGTTGGCCACCGTCCGCTCGGACGCGGACCGGTGGTCCTGCACCCGGTCGTCGAAGCGGCTGAGCTGCCAGGAGCCCATGAAGACGCAGACGGGGACCGCCAGCAGGACGAAGATGTTGATCCCCCACCAGCGGGGCGTCAGCAGGAACCGGTACACGCCCTCCACGGTACGGGTCCGATGTAAAGGCCGGTCCCGCGACCCCCGGGTGGCGGGACCGGCCCGGCCTCAGGCCGAGCGGGGCGGCAGGTGGCGGCTCGCGAAGTCCAGTTCGAGCCCGACCTGCTTGATGCGCTCCTCCACGACGAGCGAGCCGTGCCCCGCGTCGTACCGGTACACCTCGTGCGGCGCGTCGCGGGCCGCGAGCCGGTCCACGTAGTTGTCGATCTGGCGGATGGGGCAGCGCGGGTCGTTGACCCCCGCCGAGATGAAGACCGGGGCCACCACGTCGTCCACGTACGTGAGCGGCGAGGAGACCGTGAAGCGGTCCGGGACCTCCTCGGGGGAGCCGCCGAAGAGCGTGCGGTCCAGGGCCTTGAGGGCCTCCATCTCGTCCTCGTACGCCGCCACGTAGTCCGCGACCGGCACCGCAGCCAGGCCCACCGCCCACGCGCCGGGCTGGGTGCCGAGGCCCAGCAGGGTGAGGTAGCCGCCCCAGGAGCCGCCGGCGAGGACCAGGCGCTCGGGGTCGGCGAGGCCGGAGGCGACGGCCCACTCGCGGACGGCCGCGATGTCCTCCAGCTCGATCAGGCCGACGCGGTGCTTGAGCGCGTCGGTCCACTCCCGGCCGTACCCCGTCGAGCCGCGGTAGTTGACCCGGACCACCGCGTACCCGTGGTCGACCCAGGCCGCCGGGCCCGCCGCGAACGCGTCCGAGTCGTGCCAGGTGGGGCCGCCGTGGATCTCGAAGACCGTGGGCAGGGGGCCCGCGGTCCCGGCCGGCTTCTGGACGAGGGCGTGGACGCGGCCGCCGGGGCCGTCCACCCAGACGTCCTCGACGGGGACGGAGGCCGGGGCCTTCGCGCCGGGCGGGTCGAGGACGACGTCGCCCGTGGTGGAGCGGACGGCCGGCGGCTCCGCGGCCGACGACCAGAGGTACTCGACGCTGCCGTCCGGGCGGGCCGAGGCGCCCGACACCGAGCCGGCCGGGGTCTCCACCGCGGTGAGCGCGCCCGTCGCGAAGTCGTAGCGCCACAGATCGGCGCGGGCCTCGAACTCGTGGACGATCAGCAGCGCCGAACCGTCCGGGTACCACTCCGCGGACACGTCGCCCGGCAGGTCGAGGGCCAGGCCGGTCTCCTCGCCCGAGACCACGTCCCAGACCATCGGCTCCCAGCGGCCGCGCCGCTGGTGCCCGACGAGGAGCCGGGTGTCGTCCGCGACGGGGGCGAAGCCGAGGACCTCGAGGCCCAGCTCCTCCTCGCCGCCCTTCGTGTCGTCCAGCTCGGCGACCGTCGAACCGTCGAGGCGGACCACGCGCAGCGCCGAGTGCATCGCGTCGCCGTGCTCGGTGTGCTCGATCGCGACGAGCGTCATGTCGTGGCTGAGGTCGCCCACGCCCGCCGACTCACGGTGCCGGTAGATCTCGACGGGGCCGGCGGCGCCGGGGTGCACGACGTGGATGGTCGTGCCGTCCTCGTCCGTGGAGCGGCCGACCACGGCGGTGCGTCCGTCGCGGCCGAGCGCGAGCCCCGCGGGGTAGGAGGGGGCGAGCCCCGGCACGGCCTCGGTGTCGGGGCCGCCGGAGAACGGCTGGCGCAGCCACACGCCGAACTCGTCCCCGTCGGTGTCGCTGAACCACCAGATCCACTCGCCGTCGGGGGAGAGCACGCCGTCCGTCGTCCCGTTCGCCCGGTCCGTCACCTGGCGCTGCTCGCCGGTGGCCCTGTCCCAGGCGTACAGCTCGTAGGTCCCCGTCGCGTTCGACACGAACAGGGACCGGTCGGGGGCGTCCTCCGCCCAGTCGGGCAGCGACACCCGCGGCGCACGGAACCGCTTCTCCCAGTCCGGTACGGACGGCGTGGACGGCATGCTCTCAGTCATGGCCCCATAGTGCCCGCCCGGACCGCGCATCCGCTGACGGGGTCCCCAGCCTGTGGATAACTTCCCTGTGGACAACCCGGTCCCTGGCTGACGCGTCTCTGGCCAACGGGTCTCTGGCGACAGGTCTCCGGCAACCCGGTCTCCCGCGCCGCCGGGGAGGCGACAGGTTCGGCGTGACCCGGCCGGGGGCGTGCCACCGAGGGGATGGCCGGGTCCGCCACGCAGGTGCTCCCGCTGTGCTGAGCTGTGCCTGCCGTCCGTCGGCGTGCCGGGGCGGGGAGGGGGAGGATGAGCTGCGCCGACGCGGTTCATCCGATCGCCCCGGAGCGGCGACGGTGTGGGGAATCTACGCCCATCGATCCCGGCCCGGAATACCCCGCGCATATATCTACGCCTATAAGGGGAGCAGGGTCACAGAGGCGGCCGTGCCGGGGCCGGGCCGAGGGTCGTCGTGCCGGGCGCCGCCCGGTGGCCGAGCCCCGTCCGGTAGGTGTCGAGGGCCGCCTCGATGCGGCCCGAGCGGCGGTACAGATCACCGAGCAGCTGGCACAGGTCCGCCAGGTCGCCCGCCGCGCCCGCCCGTTCGAGCAGGCTGAGAGCGTTGACGTAGTGCTCCTCCGCCTCCTCCACGGCGTCCGACTCCTGCGCGATCAGACCGAGCAGCCGGTGCGCGCCCGCCGCGTGCACGGCGCCGCGCTCCGGGCCGATCTCGCCGAGCAGGGAGCGCAGCAGGTCTGCCGCCTCCTGCGGACGGCCGAGCCGGCGCAGCACGTCGGCCAGTTCCACCTCGACCTGTTGCGTGTACAGGGCGGCCCGCTTGGCGGAGAGCATGTCTCGCGCCGTCCGCAACTGCGCCTCCGCGTCGGTGAGACGCCCCGCCTGCGCGTGGACATAGCCGCGCATCCAGTGGCAGTGCGCCAACTCCGTACGGATCTGGAGCTGTTGGTACAGCTCCGCCGCCTTCGTCAGGGAGGCGTCGGCCTCCGCGACCTTCCCCTCGGCGAGCAGTGTGCGGGCCACCGAGCGGTGCATCTGGGCGACGAGCGCCGGGTCGCCCACGCGCGGGGCCAGCGCGAGCGCGAGTTCGGCGGCCTGCGCCGCGCGCGCGTGGGCGCCCATGTCCATGTACGGGGCGATGGACGCGGTGTAGAGCAGGACGAGCGCGTCCGGGTCGTGCAGACCGCCGGTGTTGAGCTCGTCCAGGGCGGACTCCAGCAGGTAGCAGGCGTAGCGCAGGGAGCCGGAGAGGTAGTGGGCGACGGCGCGGGCCCGGATCACCGGGGCGCGCTGGGGGAGCGGCGCCCCGGCCCCGGTCAGTACGGCGTCCGCGACGTCGAAGTGGGCGCGGGCCTGGCCGAGTTCGCCGGTCTCCAGGGCGCACTCGCCGAGACCGAGTTCGGCCGCGGCGTGCTCCGTGGCGAGGCCGAGCGCCGCGGCCTCCGTGGCCAACTCCTGGTACAGCCCGGCCGCTTCGGCTGCGGCGCCGGTCGCCAGGGCGCGCTGCGCCTCGGTGAGCCGGAGCCGCAGGTCCGTGGCCAGATGCGCCGGCCGGCCGGTGGCGAGCTCCTCGTACGTGACGCCGAGGCGCTCCGCGATGTGGCGCAGAGCGGACTCCGAGGGGCGGACGCGGCCCGCTTCGAGCGTGGAGATGTAGGCGGGCGTGTAGGCGGGCTCGGCCACCTGGCGCTGGGTGAGGCCGCGTTCGGTGCGCAGCCGCAGGACGCGGCGTCCGACGTGCTCCGCTGTTTCGTCTGGTGGTTCGTCCGGCATGACGCGCGGCGCCGCCTTTCACGTGCGTAGAGGGGTCCCGTGAGTTTCGCCTCTTGCCTCGCCTCCCGCCAACCCCCTACATTGTGCGCTCAGTTAAGCCGAGTTAATTCCGCTTAATCAGCAACTTACCGTCGACTTGCCGTGAGGTTCCCGTGCGCGTCCGCAGGACCCTGCTCACCGCGATCGTCGCGGGCGCCCTCGCCGTCGCCGCGCTCGGCGCGGCCGGCACGACGGCGCACGCGACCCGCGACGAGGGCGCGCACCCCCGGTCGGCCTCGCGGTAGGCACCCCGCGGCAGGAGCCCCGCGGCAGGCACCCCGCGGCAGGAGCCCCGCGGTAGGTGCCACCCGGTGGCGGACGCGCGGTGGACAGTCCCGGCCACCAGCATCCGGCATCCGGCCCGCGCCCGCACCCCCGACCGCTCCGAGTGGCACAGGAGCGGGGGGCGGGTGAGGCTGGCGGGGTGAGCCGGGGGCAACGGGAGGCGTGGTCCATGTTCGCAGCGCTGGGTCGTTTCGTCGTCCGCAGGCCGTGGTGGGTGATCCTCGCCTGGGTCATCGTGGCGGCGGCCGTGATCTCGTCCGCGCCCAAGCTCACCTCCAGTACCGACGAGGCCAGCTTCCTGCCCGGCTCCTACGAGTCGATCAGGGCCTCCGACATCCAGGAGTCGAGGTTCCCGCAGCAGCGGAACATCGGCGCCGTGATCGTCTTCCAGCGGTCCGACGGCAAGAGGCTGACCGCGGCCGACTCCGCCGAAGTCATCCGCGTCTCCAAGGACTTGACGGCCAAGGACATTCCGAAGGTCGAGGCGGTGGCGCCCGGCAAGCCGTCGCCGAACCGGCTCGTGCAGACGTCGGCCGTCGCGATGCCCAAGCTCACCGACCCGTCCGACACCTCCGAACAGGATGCCGTCAAGACACTTCGCGGCGCCCTCCGCCAGCAGGTCGAAGGAACGGACCTGAAAGCCGGTGTCACCGGCTCCGCGGCCACCGCGCTCGACGAGTCCGACGCGTCCGAACGCGCCGGCATGCTCGTCGGCGTCGGCACCGTCGTCATCATCATCGTGCTGCTGCTGATCATCTTCCGCAGCCCCATCATCGCGCTGCTCCCCGTAGTCCTGATCGGCCTGATCTCACCTCTGGCCACCGGCCTCATCGCCGCCGCCAACAAGGCGTTCGACATGAAGGCGGACTCCTCGATCCAGCAGCTGCTCACCGTCGTCCTCTTCGGCGTGGGCACGGACTACATCCTGTTCCTCCTCTTCCGGTACCGGGAGGCGCTCCGCGACGGCGAGGATTCCAGGACCGCCATGGTGCACGCCGTGGCGCGGGTCGGGGAGGCCATCACCTCGGCGGCGGGCGCGGTCATCGTGGCCTTCGCCGCGCTCGCCCTGTCCACCCTCGGCATGCTCAAGTCGATGGGCCCGGCGCTGGCGATCGCCGTGTTCGTGACCCTGTGCGCCGGCCTGACCCTGGTCCCGGCCGTGGTCTCGCTGCTCGGCACGAAGGTCTTCTGGCCGTCCAAGTCCTGGCAGCGGGAGCCGCAGGGCACCGGATTCGCCCGGCTCGGCACGTCGATCGGCCGCCGCCCCGCCGTCTGGGCCGTGGTCTCGGCCCTCGTCATGGGAGTCCTCGCGCTCGGCGCCCTCGGCTTCCGGCCCAACTTCGACCTGTCGTCCTCCTCGCTGCCCAGGACGAAGGAGTCCATGGTCGCCCTGAGCGATCTGGAGAAGGGCTTCCCCGCCGGCACGACGGACCCCACCAGCGTCTATCTGACCTCCACGGCGAGCACCCCGCTGACCGTGGCGCAGACGGCGGAGTTCCGGCGCTCCCTCACCCGGGCCGACGGCGTGGGGACGGTCGGCGCGGCCACGCGGAGCGAGGACGGCACGGCCGCCGCGTACAGCGTGATCCTCGACGACCCGCCGGCCTCCGAGGCCGCCATGTCCACCGTCAAGGACGACCTGCGCCCGGCGGCCCGCGCGCACGCGCCGGACGGTACGCGGGCGGCGGTCGGCGGCATCACGGCCGTCTACGTCGACATCAACAAGGCCGTGGACCGCGACTACTCGGTGGTCTTCCCCGTCGCGGCCGTCTGCATCATGGTCATCCTGGGCCTGCTGCTGCGCAGCCTGGTGGCGCCCTGGTACCTGATGCTGTCGGTGGCGCTCGGCTTCGGCGCGACGCTGGGCGCGACGTCCTTCCTCTTCACCCGGATCGGCAGCCAGCCAGGACTGATGTTCATGCTGCCGGTGATCATGTACTTGTTCGTGGTCGCGCTCGGCACGGACTACAACATCCTGATGGTGTCCCGGCTGCGCGAGGAGGCCCGCCGGGGCAAGGACCCGCACACCGCGGCGGGCACGGCGGTCCGCCACTCGGGGCCGACGATCGCCTCCGCGGGCGTCATCCTGGCCGGCACCTTCGCGACCCTGATGCTGGCCGGCAACTCCACCCTCTCCCAGATGGGCTTCGCCCTGTCGTTCGGCATCGTGATCGCGGCGTTCGTGATGGCCCTGGTCTTCACGCCGGCGCTGACGGCCCTGATCGGCCACGCGGCGTGGTGGCCGGGCCACGAGGACAGGAAGGGTACGGGGGGCGGGGCCGGCCCGGGCGCGAAGGACCCGGCGAACGGCCCCGCGGGCCCGGGCCCGGCATCCGGCTCGGGGTCCTCCCCCGCCGGGGACTGAGGGCGACCGCCCCGGGAGGCTGGTCAGCGCCGGGCCACCACGGCAACGACGACCAGTCCCGCGACCGCCCCCGCCGGGATCGCCGGCGCCGGGCCACCACGCCCACGGCCGCCCCCCGCCAGGAACATCAACGCCGGGCCACCACGCCCACGGCCGCCCCCCGCCAGGAACATCAACGCCGGGCCACCACGGCAACGACGGCCACGCCCACGGCCACCCCCGCGCAGACCCACCCGCACACCCGCCGCCGCACCCCCCGGTACCGGCGCTCGTACTCCCCGCGCAGCTCCACCACGCGCCGGGCGCACCACAGCCAGGTCTCGCGGCGCAGCCCCACGTACGCGTCGGCGTACGCCTCCCGGACCTCCGCCGCCTGGGACTCCGTCAGCCAGGGCAGCCGCTCGACGAAGTGCCCGGCCGCGGTCCGCCCCTCGGAGCGCGCCGCCTCCACCATCAGGTAGCCCTCGATCTCCCGGATCACCGCGCCACCGCCGCCGGTTCGGGCTCGGGCACGGCGGCGGGGGCGTGCCGCAGGTCGAACGCCGGGGACTCCGACCGGATCCGCGGCAGCGCCACGAAGTTGTGGCGCGGCGGCGGGCACGACGTGGCCCACTCCAGCGAACGCCCGTACCCCCACGGGTCGTCGACCCCCACCGGCACCCCGTACTGCGCCGTCCGCCACACGTTGTAGAGGAACGGCAGGAACGACATCCCCAGTACGAACGAGAAGATCGTCGAGACCGTGTTGAGCCCGGCAAGACCCTCCACGGCCAGATAGTCGGGGACCCGCCGCAGCATCCCACCGGCCCCCAGCCAGTGCTGCACCAGAAACGTCCCGTGGAAGCCGATGAACAGCGTCCAGAAGGTGATCTTCCCGAGCCGCTCGTCCAGCATCTTCCCGGTGAACTTCGGCCACCAGAAGTGGAATCCGGAGAACATCGCGAAGACGACCGTGCCGAAGATGACGTAATGGAAGTGGGCCACCACGAAGTAGGTCTCACCGACGTGGAAGTCCAGCGGCGGCGCCGCCAGCACCACCCCCGTCAGCCCGCCGAACGCGAACGTGACCAGGAACCCGACCGCGTAGAGCATCGGCGTCTCGAACGACAGCGAGCCCTGCCACATCGTCCCGATCCAGTTGAAGAACTTCACGCCGGTCGGCACCGCGATCAGGAACGTCATGAAGGAGAAGAAGGGGAGCAGCACCCCGCCCGTCACGTACATGTGGTGCGCCCACACGGTGACGGACAGCCCCGCGATCGCGATGGTCGCGCCCACCAGACCCGAGTACCCGAACATCGGCTTCCGGCTGAAGACGGGGATCACCTCCGAGATGATCCCGAAGAACGGCAGCGCGATGATGTAGACCTCCGGGTGCCCGAAGAACCAGAACAGGTGCTGCCACAGCAGCGGCCCGCCGTTCGCCGCGTCGAAGATGTGCGCCCCGAACTTCCGGTCCGCCTCCAGCGCGAACAGCGCGGCCGCGAGCACCGGGAACGCCAGCAGCACCAGGACGCCGGTCAGCAGCACGTTCCACGTGAAGATCGGCATGCGGAACATGGTCATGCCGGGCGCCCGCATGCAGACGATGGTCGTGATGAAGTTGACCGAGCCGAGGATCGTGCCGAACCCGGAGAGGGCGAGACCCATGATCCACATGTCGCCGCCGACCCCGGGTGAGTGCACCGCGTCGGAGAGCGGCGCGTACGCGAACCAGCCGAAGTCCGCGGCCCCCTGCGGCGTGAGGAACCCGCCCACCGCGATCAGCGAACCCAGGAGATAGAGCCAGTACGCGAACATGTTCAGCCGGGGAAAGGCCACGTCCGGCGCCCCGATCTGCAACGGCATGATCCAGTTCGCGAACCCGGCGAACAGCGGTGTCGCGAACATCAGCAGCATGATCGTGCCGTGCATCGTGAACGCCTGGTTGAACTGCTCGTTGGACATGATCTGCAGACCGGGCCTGGCCAGCTCCGCCCGCATGAACAGCGCCAGCACGCCGCCCAGGCAGAAGAACGCGAACGCCGTGACCAGATAGAGCGTGCCGATCGTCTTGTGGTCGGTGGTGGTCAGCCACGTGACCCACTGGTGCTCCTTCGAGGACTTCATGCCCCGTACGTGTCCGGACGCGCCCCGCGCCTCACCGCCGTACCCGCCGGAAAGATCACACGCCCCGCCTGTGAGGATCGGGGCCGTGCCGGACACCTACGCAGCATGAGCACGACGGACGACGCCTTCGCGGCGGCCTACCGGGCGCACTACTGGGCGGTCAGCCGCTTCGTGGCGCGCCGACTCGACCCGGGCGCCGCCCACGACGTCGAGGAGGTGGTCGCCGACGTCTTCTCCATAGCCTGGCGGCGGCGTTCGGACCTCCCGCCCGAGACGCCGCTGCCCTGGCTGTACGCCGTCGCCCGCAACTGCCTCGCCAACACCGTCCGGGGCCAGGGCCGAAGACGCCGGCTGCTCGACCGCATCGGCCACCACGAGCGCGCCCACCGCCGCCAGATCGTGCCGGGCCCCGACGCGGACCGGCCCGGCGCCTGGGTCCACGAGGCGCTGGCCCGTCTCAACCCCGCCGACCAGGAAGCGCTCCGCCTCACCACCTGGGAGGAGCTCACGCTCGACGAGCTGGCCGTCGCCCTGGAGTGCGGCAGGAACGCGGCGGCGATGCGGCTGCACCGCGCCCGGCGCCGACTGCGCGCCGAGATCGACCGGATGAACATGACCGCGCCCGCAGGAGGCCACGACCGTGCCTGACCCCTTCGACCCAGCCCTGGCGCGCGACCCCTACGACGCGGTCCCGGCGCGTACTTCCTTCGACCCAGCCCCGGCGCGCGACCCCTACGACGCGGTCCCGGCGCGTGACTTCCCCGGCGCGGCTCCGGCGCGTGATTCCTTCGACGCGGCCCCGGCGCGTGACAGCTACGACGCGGTCCCGGTGCGTGACTTCCCCGATGCGGCCCCGGCGCCGCATGCCTCCTTCGACGCCGCGGACGACCGTGAACTGGCCCTGCTGCGCGCCGCCGACCCGGTCCCCGCGGGCGGCCCCCGATACGCCGACGGCCCCCTGAACCACCACGCCGAGCGCGCTCTCAACCAGCTCCTGCACGGCTCCCGGGCCCGCCGCACCCTCGTGCTGCGCGCCGAGGCCGCCGTGTGCGCGCTCGCCGCGCTCCTCGTGCTCGCCCTCTCGTACGCCGCCGCGCCCCCGGCGACCGCCGCCCCGGCCCCGCTGGACCCGGGCGCCGCCTCCGCGGCCGTACCCCGCACCGAACTCGCCGCCCGCGCGGAACGAGCCGCGGCCGACGGCCGCCCGCGCCTGCGCCGGGGCACGCACCTCAGCACCTGGACGCTCGAACACCGCCGGGGCCGCCCCCAGGAGCGCACCGTGAACCCGGTCCCCGGTCCGGCCCACCGGCCACCGCCGCACGACACCGCGGGCCTGCGCCGCCACCTGTCCGCCCCGCACCACGACAAGAACCCCGGCGCTCCACAACTCCTGCGCGCGACCGCCGAGTTGCTGGACCACTGGACGCTCGGCGCCGAGGAGACCGCCGCCCTCGCGCGGCTCCTGGCCGACACCGAAGGGCTGCGCCCGGCCGGCCCGGTCACCGACCGGCTGGGCCGCCGGGGACAGGCGTACGCGGCCGAGGACCGAGCCGCTGCCGTCCGCCGGATGCTGATTCTGGACCCGGCGGACGCCACCGTCCTCGGCATGGAGGTCACCTCGGCCACCACCGGCGAAGTGCTGTCCTACAGCGCCTGGCGGCGCTGAAAGACAGGCCCTGAGGCACCCGCCCGTGCGGCGCCCCGCTACCGCAGCCCGTGCCGCCGGGCCACCATCCGCTCACTGGCCCCCCGCGGCAACAGCCGCCGCAGCGCGAACGCCACCGGCGCGTTGCTGCCGACGGCGTACAGCGGCCTGGGCCGCGGCGCCTCGATCGCGGCGACGATCTTCGCCGCGACCTTCTCGGCCGAAATACCCTTCGCCTCATTGGAGTTGAGCGCGGCGAGCATGGTGTCGTACGCGCCGCGGAAGGGCGAGTGTTCACCCACGTACTGGGTGCGGCGCTCGCTGATCCCGGTGGCGATGGAGCCAGGCTCGACGGTCGTGATGCCGACCCCGTACGGCGTGTACTCGCGCCGCGCCGCACTCGCGAACCCCTTGACCGCGGCCTTCGACGCGACGTACGACGACCGGTAGGCGAGCGGGAAACTGGCCAGCATCGAGCCGACCATGACGACCCGGCCGCGGCGCCGCTCCCGCATCCCGGGCAGCAGCAGCTGGCTGAGGCGCACGGCCCCGAAGACGTTGAGCTGGAACAGCCGCCGGACCGCGTCCATCGGCAGCTCCTCGAACGGCCCGCTCTGCGACTCACCCGCGTTGTTCACGAGCACGTCCACCGCGCCCGCCGCGGCCGCGCACGCCTCGACGCTCGCTTCGTCGGCGAGGTCGAGCGCCAGATAAGTCACCCCGGCGACCGGGGAGTTGACCTTCTCCGGGTTCCGGCTCGTGCCGTAGACCCGGTAGCCGCGCCGCACCAGCGCGGCGGCGACCGCCGCGCCGATCCCCGACGAGGCCCCGGTCACCAGCGCCGTACCGCGCCCGCCGCCCGCCCCGGCCCCGCCTGCCGCGGCCCCGCCCGCCCCGGTCCCGCTCACGCCAGGCTCCTGGCGAGCGCGCGTCCGGCCGCCCGGCCGGAGAAGATGCAGCCGCCGAGGAAGGTCCCTTCGAGCGCGTTGTAGCCGTGCACGCCGCCGCCGCCGAACCCGGCGACCTCCCCGGCCGCGTACAGCCCGTCGAAGAGGGACCCGTCGGGCCGGACGACCTGCGAGTCGAGCGTCGTCTCCAGACCGCCCAGCGTCTTACGGGTCAGCACGTGCAGCCGTACGGCGATCAGCGGCCCCTGCGCCGGGTCGAGCAGCCGGTGCGGCTTGGCGACCCGGGTGATCCGGTCGGGCCAGTACGCGCGCGCGTTCCGCACGGCCATCAGCTGGAGATCCTTGGAGTAGCCGTTCCCCGCCTCCCGGTCACGGGCCAGGATCTCCCGTTCCACCTGCTCGTACTCCAGCGGCGTCGCGGGCGTCAGCTCGTTCATCCCGGCGACGAGATCCTTCAGCTCCCGCCGGACGACGAAGTCCTCGCCCTGCTCCAGGAACGCCCGGATCGGCCCCGGGGCGCCCTTCTTCACCCGTTGCAGCACCAGCTTCAGGTCCTTGCCGGTGAGGTCGGGGTTCTGCTCGGACCCGGAGAGCGCGAACTCCTTCTCCACGATGGCCCGCGTCAGCACGAACCAGGTGTGGTCGTACCCGGTCGCCGTGATGTGCTTCAGCGTGGCCAGCGTGTCGTGCCCGGGGAAGAGGGGCGCGGGCAGCCGCTTGCCCGTCGCGTCCAGCCACAGCGACGACGGGCCCGGGATGATCCGGATGCCGTGCCCGGGCCAGATCGGGTCCCAGTTCTTCAGCCCCTCCGTGTAGTGCCACATGCGATCGCGGTTCACGATCGAGGCACCGGCCCCCTCGCTGATCTCCAGCATGCGCCCGTCGACGTAGGCGGGAACGCCGGTCACCATCGACGCGGGCGGCTGCCCCATCCGGTCCACCGGCCAGTTCTTCCGGACCAGTTCATGGTTGCCGCCGATCCCGCCCGAGGTGACGACGACGGCCTGCGCACGCAGTTCGAAGTCCCCGGCGGTCTCCCGGGACGAGGCGACGCCGCGCGCCTCGCCGGACGGTTCGAGCAGCGCCCCGCGCACCCCGACCGCCGCCCCGCCCTCCACGATCAGCTCATCCACGCGGTGGCGGTACCTGAAGGTCACGAGCCCCCGGGCGGCCGCGTCGAGCACCGGCTCCCGGAACACCCGCACGACCTCGGGGCCCGTGCCCCACGTGAGGTGGAAGCGCGGCACCGAGTTCCCGTGCCCGGTCGCGGTCCCGGCGCCCCGCTCGGCCCACCCGACGTTCGGCGTGACCTTCAGGCCGAGCCCGTACAGGTAGTCGCGCTTCTCCCCGGCCGCGAAGGCCACGTACGCCTCGGCCCACTTCCGCGGCCACCGGTCCTCCCGCTCCCGGTCGAAACCGGCGGAGCCGAGCCAGTCGGAGAGCGCCAGCTCATAACTGTCCTTGATGCCCATGCGGCGCTGCTCCGGGCTGTCGACGAGGAACAGACCGCCGAGCGACCAGAACGCCTGACCGCCGAGGTTGGCCTCGTTCTCCTGGTCGACGAGGACGACGCGCTTGCCCGCACGCGTCAGTTCGTAGGTGGCGACGAGCCCGGCGAGCCCTGCCCCCACGACGATGACGTCGGCACTGTCTCCGGTGCCCCTGGTCTCGCTCATGCGCTCTCCATGGGTGTGCTGTAGGCGTCGAGTACGTATCGGAACAGGGCCTCGCGACGGGCCCGTACGGCCGCGTCGTCCGGCTGCAGAAGAACTTGCACGGTGGTGCCGTCGTGCACGGCGACGAGCGCGTCCCCCAGGGCGCCCTCGTCGCTCACCCGCCGCCCGAGCCGCCGCAGCGCGCTCACGAAGACCGGCAGGATCGCGTCCCGGATCGCCTGCTCCCGCGCGGCCATCACCCGGCGCAGCCCAGGGTTGCGCAGGGCGTGCACGGTGAACTCGGCGGTGATCCGGTACCAGGCGTCGTCCACCGGGGTCGCGGCGATCGCGGCCCGCACGGCGGATTCGGGGTCGGCCGGATCGAGGTCGGCCAGAGCGCGGCGCACATCGCCGAGCATCCGCGCCGACCGCTCCTCCCACAAGGCGAGAAACAGCTCGTCCAGGGAGGAGAAATTCGAGTAGAAGGCACCCCGGGTGAATCCGGCCCGCTCACAGACCTGCTCGACGGTGGACCGCCCGAACCCCACCTCGGCGAAGACCTCCAGCGCGGCTTCGAGCAGCCGCTGCCGCGTGCGGGCACGCCGCTTGCTGAGGGGGACAGGGCTGGTGCCGGTGCCGGTGGCCGTGCTGGTGCCGGTGGCGGGCATCCGCGCCTCCTAGATCGGATACAGGAACGTATTCGATACGTTCCTGTATCGACAAGGGGCCGGCCGGTATCGACAAGGGGCCGGCCGGTATCGACAGGGGGCCGGCCGGTATCGCCCGCGCTCCGGTCCTGGATCAGACGAAGATCTCCACCAGCGTCCACACGGCGAGCAACAGCATGCACACGCCACCGACGCGCTGCACGGTCTTCAGCGGCACCCGCTTGGCGATGAACCGCCCGGCGACCAGCGCGAGCGCGGACACGGACATCAGCGCGGCGGCGGAGCCGATGGCGGTGGACCAGGTGCCGTTGGTGGCGGCGAGGTTGGCGGTGGTGATCTGCGTCAGATCGCCCCACTCGCTGATGAAGACGGCCATGAACGCGGTACCGAACACCGGCCAGAAACCGGTGACCGTCCTGGCCCCGGCCTCGTCGTCCTCGTCGTCGTCGCCCCCGCGCAGCAGCATGAAGGCGCCGAAGGCGAAGAGCAGCGCCGAGACGACCTTCACGATCCAGTCCGGCAGCAGCCCGAGCAGCGATCCGGCGCCGACCGCGATGGCCACGTGCACGATGAAGGCGGCGGACGTCCCGAACCACACATAGAGGGGCTTCATCCGGGTGCCCATCGCCAGCGAGGCGAACATGGTCTTGTCCGGCAGCTCGGAGAGGAAGATCAGCCCGAAAGCGGTGACGATCGCCAGGGGGTCGAGGTGCATCAGCGGGTGCTTTCTGTACGGGCCGGGTCCGCGCAACCCACCCGCCGCGCGGAGAGGACCACTCGACCCGGCAACCAAGACACGTATGCCCTACGCGTCTGTCGTTCTGCCTGGTCGAAGGTCTCGCCCACCCGAACCGCCCAAAACGGCCCGAGCCCGGCCACCGGGAACCCGAGGGCTCCAGTGTGTCGACGACCGGTTCGCGGGGCTACTCCCCTTCGCTTGCAGGTCAAGGGTACATGGCGGGGCGCCGGGGGCGGGGCTTGTGGGGGCGGCGGGTGGGCATGTGGTGGGGGCGGGTCGGATGGCGGGGCGGGGTGTTCAGGCGACTGGGGCCGGGCGGATCGAGCGGCCGGGACAGGACGATCAGATGGCCGGAGCCGGGCGGGTCAGATGGCCGGGGCCGGACGGGGGTCGCCGTGGAAGACCTGGCTGGTGTGCCAGGAGCGATGATCCGCCGCGACGGGCCGGACACCTGGCTGCGGCCCGATGAGCGGACGCCCGGCCAGCCCGGTGACGTGGTCGCGGGCGGCGTCGCTGTGCCCGACGAAACGCTGTGAGACCAGGATGCGGTGACCGTCTCCGATGCCGAGGACGCCCTTGTCGAAGAGCTTGTGGTGCAGCGAACACAGGCACAGACCGTTGTCCACGTCGTCGGGCCCGCCAAACGCCCACCAGCGCACGTGTGCCGCCTCCAGCCCGACCGGCACCGCGCCGATTCTGCCGTCGTAGCCGCAGAAGGCGCACCGGTACTCGTAGGCCGTCAGAACCAGCTCCCGCATCCGCGGATCCCGCCGCCTCCTCGGTACGGGGACGAGCGGCCCGGCCTCCGCCGGCTCCAGATCGAGACCGACGGCCTCGCACAGGTCACCGTGGAGCGAGGGCGGGAAGTGCAGATCGAGCAGAACCCGCGCGATCCGGCCGAGCAGCGCAGGATCCCGCCGCAACGCGCCCCGCAACTCCGGCGCCAGCCGCCCCGCGGCTCCCAGACCCCGCAACTCCCGGACACCACTGCCGGGACTGCCCGGCCCCCGCTCGGTACGCACCTCCCACACGCCGTCGCTCACCAGGTGGTGGAACGGGTAGGCGGGAGTGGTCCTGTTGCCCGGACCGTACTCATCCAGCAGCCGCTTGAGATCCCCCTCGACCGCGCTGTAACGCAGCGCGTCTCCGGCATCCTGCTGAAACCGCCCGAGGGCATACAGAAACAACAACGGCTTGTGCGGAGCGCGCGCCCCGTCCCTGCTCCACTGCCTCAACTTCGCGACGCGCTCCAGCCAGTCCATGCCGGGGCATGGTAGTGGTCGCGTGCCCCTCCCCGGGGTGGGGCTGATGAGCAGAACCGCCGAACTTCTAGTGACCCGGTTGACCCTGGCCCCTCAGATCTTCATGACGTCGAACCTCTGATCTCCATCAAACCAGTCCGCCGCGCCGAGACTGAGCCGGAGCATGGGGGTATGTCGACTTGGTACCGGCCTGTTGGTCTTGTACGCGCCCACTGGAAGCTCGCCTTCTTGCCGGTTGGGGTTGTGCTGAACCTCTGGGGCAACCAGCTTTATGAGGCGGGGCGCCAGGCCGTTGGGGCCGTGATCTTTGTCTTCAGCATCGCCCTCATTGTTGTGGCGGGACGTCACTGGCGAAAGATCTCTCCTGGTTTGCGGGCGCCGAAGCCTATACGCCGCATACTTAGTCGGCTGCGTCAGTGGTTGACAACGACTTTCCATACGCCCGTATGGTTGAGTCGTCGAGAGAAGGTGAAGGTGGTGATCTGGGGGATTATCGCGTTCAAGATATCCTTCTATCCGCTCAATGTGGCTGACAGGATCATCGCAGCTCCAGAGCAATTCATCGCCCGCTACGGGGACGCGCAGAAGATGCTGGCCTTCTGCCTCCTCTTTCCTTACTTGGCGCACTGGTTTGAGCCGAAGGACAGACTCCTTGAGCGGCTGGAGGGGCGTGTCCTTCGAGCCATGGTCAGCCGGACGGTCGGGAACTTTAACGGAGCATGCGGTGTGGCTATTTTGCTATATGCCGTACTGCCGACAATTTCTCGTGACTACACCAAGGTGCTACCAGCTCTAGCGGTCACTGTCGCAGTTGCCACCGTGGTGGCCACGCACAAAATGTGGACCCGCTACCGCAAGTTGTGCACGCAGGCGTACAAGAACATCCAGGCTCTGATCCGGGCGCTGGAGCAATCGTCCGGAGCCGGAGCGAATTCGGAATTTATGGCTGCCTGGGAGGTGGTGGAGTTGGATTTGCGAACTCGCGTGGATACTGGCTACGTCTTCGGTATGCGATTCGCCCCGAAAGTGATCATATCCGCAATCGGCGAAGCGGTTGAGAAGGTGAACAGCGGGCGGCCCGGTCACGAGGAGGCCCGGGTTCAGGCGTTGGCTGACTTGAAGATAATTCGAGATGTGTGTGTTGAGCGAATTGATGCGGTGGCGTGAGGCGGCTTGCGGATCGAGCTGGTGTGCAGCATCTGCGGACGCATCTTCTCGAGGGGAACGTTACGGTTCCCATAACGGCGCCTCGCGGGAGCGGCAGGCGAGTTCGGCAGCGCCGAGCACGCCGCGATGCTGGTAGGCCGCGAGCCTGTATCTCGCCCCCCTGAAGTTGATGGCTACTGCTCGCATGCCCAGGCCCTGCCGATCTGTCGGTACTTCTCGGCGGGGATCGGATCGAATCCGGTGCACATGCGGGCGGTGTAAAGCAGGCCAGCTGGACGGCGGCTGTGGAGCGGCCGATGCCGATCTGTGGGTCGGCGATGCCCATGCCCTTAGCGAAGGGGTGGACCCGGCCGATCCGTTCCATCGCGGCGAACAGATCGGGCATACGGCTGCTCGGGCCTGCGCTGAGCCGGAGGGGCCGTCGGTGGGCGCCGGGACCTCGTGCGGGCCTGCTCGTAGTCGCACCAGCGCCGCCAGATCGCCTTACCGGCGTTCAGATGCTCGTCGGCGAGCCGGGCGAACTGCCTCGGTGGGCTTGTGGCGTCCGGACTCGACGTGGCTGACGTAGGACGGGTCGAAGCCCATGGCCAGCGCTAATGCCCGCTTGGACATGCCGCGTACTCCCCGCCATCTGGCTACCTCGGCCGCGAAGTCCTCGGCCGCCTGCTCGACGGTGATCTCCTCGCTGTGCGCGTCCATCGAAGCCCCGCTCCGCGACACTTGGTGAGCGTGAATGAATCGTGAGTGATCCAAGTTCATCACTCCGTCACGGGTGCCGGGGTCCAACCGGCGAGCGGACCGCAGCGCGGATGCCCCGGTCAGACCTGCTCACGTCCAACCCAGCAGCGAGGCGCCGCGGTCGAGGCAAGCGCGCCGGCATCCTGCTGACCGTCGAGCGGGCGGCCCTGCTGTCCGGACGTGACGACGAGTTCGTGGCCGTGGTCCTCAAGGGCTACACCGGCAATCGGTGGGGCGAAATCGTCGGTCTGGAAACGGAGTTCGTCCGGCCCAATGCCCTCCGTATCGAGTGGCAGCTGTATGAACCGGACACGGGCGAACTGGTGCGCTGCCCACCCAAGGACGAGGACGACAGCTACCGCACCATCGACTCGATGGACTGGCTGTCCGCCCTGGTCCTCAACCACATCGCCCGCACGAAGCCGACACCATGCCCCTGCCACGGCAGGACCTACGTCTTCCGCGGCCAGGGTGCGGCGCGCGCCGGCGGCCACCAGGGCGCGAAGCTCGTCGATGTCGCCCGCCGTGCCGGAGTCTCCACGGGCACGGTCTCCAACGTCCTCAACCATCCCGACCGGGTACGCGAGGACACCCGTGTACGTGTCGAACTCGCGGTCGAAGAGCTCGGGTTCGTACGGGGAGGCGCCACGTCTGAGCACGCCGCGCACTGGCGCCGCAACGGCTTCGCCACCAGGCTATTCACCCCGGCGGCCTCCGACTGGTACCCGAAGAAGGCACCCCAGGAAGCTCGCCCGGTGCCGATCCTCGGCGAACCGTGGCCCGGTATCCCGGCCCCGGGGCGAGGAGCTACTGCTCGGGCGAACGCCTGCTGGCTTCCCATCGCCAAGGGGCTCACACCTAACGGCCTGCGCCCCACCCACCGGACGATGATGGAGGACCTCGGCACCGAAAAGGTCCTCATGGACGAGCGCATGGGCCACATCGACGGTTCGGTCTCGGCGCGCTATGCCCACGTCACGCCGGGCATGCGCCGGCGCCTCATGCTCGGCTTGACTGAGCAGTGGAAGGCCGCGCTCGATGCGCGTCGCGCCCTGTGCCCCAGCTCACCGGTTCGAGTTCTCGATCGCCTGCTGAGGCCGGGGGGATAGACCGGAGGGCTGCGTTGGGCCGAGGGGTGGGACTGTCGTTGAGGCAGTCCCACCTCGCCAACTTTGGGCTGTTAGTCGTCTGCTCCCAGCGACGGGTCAGGGCCGAAGGTAGTGACGACCATGCGGGCGAGTCCACCGGGTGGACTGGTCAGCGTGCCGCTCACGCGGACCGGTATTCCGGCATCGTGACAGTGCACGGCTGCGTGATAGTCCCTGTCGGCAAGGTCCATCCATACCGTGCGGCTGCGGCGCTGGATGAGCGTCTGGACTCCGACTCGGCCGGTGTCGTCATCGGGGTGGCGACTGAGGTCTGTGACCACGCCGTAGATCAGGTGCTCTCGCGTGTAGACCTTGGTCTTCAGCTGTTCGGATACCAGGTCGACGATCTCGATCGCCTCGCGGTTGAACTCAACATGGGCTGGCGTGCCGGGAGGTGGCGCGGCCACGCGGGACCAGTTGAAAGCAATGTCGAGCGCGTTGACGGACTCTGTGTTCACGACCTTGGCGAGAGCCTGGCATAGCTCGTAGGAGACGCCTTCACCGATGGAGTCGTTGATCTCGCTTGCGGTGGGTGCGTGTTCGGCGCCCGCCATGTCTTCCAGCACGCCCAGCGCGCGAGACATCGTGGCTGTCACCCGGCGGTCAAAGAGAGTCTCCTCGATCTGCACGTCGATGTGATCCTGCCGGGGTGAGTAGACGTCCTCGGGGGAGCGTGCCTGGCTGATGATGGGCACGATGTAAGAGCCGCGACGGGTCTGGCCCAGGCGGACTTCCCTTGCCTGGTCACGTGCCCGAGTCGGGAAGTTCCGGAAGTGCCCTTGGCGTCGGATGGTCGCCGCAGCAGAGGCCACTCGGAGACGCTTCGCGGAGACGAAGAGCTCATACCCGGATTCGAGTGGGATTGATCCGTCGCTCATTGATGGGTGGGAGGCCCGGAGGTCAGTGACGTCGTTGTAGACCGTTGCGATGGCGTCGTGGACTGTTTGAACGTCTTCGCTTCCGACTCTCGCCAGGTCCTGGACGAGGATCCGTGCCCTCTTGGCGAAGTCTGGTGCGCCGGGCTTCATGGGGACGAGGACGACTTCGTCTGCTGGCCCTGGGAGTCTCCAGAGTTCGGCTACGTCCCCGCCCGATACCGGGGCCCAGCCGGTGACCTTGAGGTAGCTGCGAATCTCTTCGGGCCCGAAGTCCGGGGTGGTGTCCGCCATGTCAGCTCAACCCCAGACCAGCGCTGTTGGTCATGCGTCGCGCAGCATCGAACATGGTCCCCATGGCCTTCACATTGAGCTCTTGGTGCTCAGGAAGGTGGATCGCAGTAGTTGATCCACCAGGGGCGTGTCCCATCCCGTACAGGGAGGACCAGTAGCCGTGGCAAGCAAGGACTATCGAATCCGGCTGGTGGATCACCCAGCGGCCGATGTCGGGTGGGACTATGAGCAGCGCAAGGTGACCAGGCGCTGAGCGCTCAGGGTCACGTAACTTGTCGTAGGTCTCGATGTCCAGGTCGAAGCTGTAGCCGCTTCTGATGGTGCGTGGGTTCTGTGTGCACTTGAGCTGGATATCGACCATGAGGCCGCGCGAGCGGAGCGTGACGTCGACCCCGTCTTTGTCCACGTTCCAGTCGCAGATCGTGTACCCACCTTGCGTTGCTAAGGCATGCACGTACGCGCGACTGACTTGTTCCTTCTGCCAGCTTGTTGCCTCAGCAGCCATGCCCACCCCCCGGTTGCGTGATCGCGAGGATAAGTGCGATCGGAGGGGCGAGGGAATACCGCGTCCGCGGCCCGTCTCTGGGCGCCTCAGCTGCCGGGCACTGGGGATACAGATTGGCGAGTGCACAGGGTCAGCCGCGTGATGGCTGCTGGTCGCTGGCTTCGAGATGCAGGACCGTCCGGGAGAAGCCGACCAAGATCTTCTCCCAGATTTCTCCCAAACGATCTCCGGGAACGGGTCAGGGGTCCGACCCGCGATGCGGATCAGGCCCCTGACCTGGTGTTTCAGCTGTCGGGGTGGCGGGATTTGAACCCACGACCTCTTCGTCCCGAAGCAACTTGTGTGGGGGAGCTGCCTTGGGGTGCTGTGTGTCTCACCTGCGCTGACGGTCCGCAGACGTTCGCGCTCGTCCGCCGTTGTTCGTCGGCGTTGTCACGCAGTTAAACACTCACCGCCCGATCGCACGGTGCGGCAAGGGCATGGTCTGGCCTGGGTTGATGCAGTAGAGAATGGCACGGTGGACGTTGCTGCGGAACTGCGGGCTCTTACGGGCTCTTTGGCGCGAGAAGAGGGGGTTTTCGGCCGTGTGGTCGAGGAGGCCGACGGACCTGTTCCGGAACTCGTCCGCCGAGTGGCCGCCGAGGCCGAAGAGGCTTGGAAGCACTATGCAGTGGAGGGCGCAGTCGGCCCGGACACACCAGCAGAGATCGCCGATGCACTCGTGCAGATCGAGACTGAGCGCGCAGTGGAGCTCCTGACTTACCTGGCGGCCGATGACCTGGTGTTCCCGAGCTCAGAACGCCGGGACCGCACCCATGCCCGTAGAGCGGCGGAACGTGTTGTCCGTCTGCTGGGCTATGAGTCCGCTTGGTACACCAACATCACCAACCTCACGCCCCGATCACGGGCATGGAACCCGGTCACCCGGCACACCTTCGATGGTGTCGTTGCAGGGGTTGGCGGTCAGTTCGCTGTGGTGTTGTTGCAGGTGGGTGAGGACTGAAAGCTACGGACCCTGATCGGCCCGGCTGTTCCCCTGGTCCCCGGCAGGATACGGACCTGCGACACCCGCTTTAAGGAGTTCGTTCTGCGCCCCCTCCGGCGGCTTTCGGCTGATGCTATGGCCGAGCACAGTCGCCAGTTGCTCCCCCTCTGGCGTCGTTGATGTCAGGAGCCATCTGATCCTCCATGCTCGCCTTATGCGCCAGTCGGCCTGGTCTGATCAGAGGCCGCTGCAGCGTGGCAGCCAACACTGTATTTGGTGTCGCGGTCACGTTCGGAGGTGCGGACCTTCCCACAGTCTCGCTATGCGAGGGCTCGCGAGGTTGTCCGAAGGAACTCTTTCGCCATGACGGAAACTACATCCGGTTCATGGCGCACCAACGCCGAGAGACAAATCTGCCAGTGCCCGATTATTAGGGCCTGCGCAAGGAGGTGGCGCGCTTCGACAGTCGTCAAGCCGGATGTTAGAGCCGCCAGCGCAGCGGCTCGTTCGGGAAGGTGTCCAATCGAATGCGCAACTTCTTCGGCATGGTGAATTCGCCCGGCATTAGCGAAGGCTTGAGCAACCATTTTCAACGCTTGCGCTTGAAAGATGGATTCGGTAACCGAGCGGGCAACGTTTTCCGCCTTCTCTAGCTCGTCCGAATCCACCGCCGCCTGCACAATGGCGACAAGCGTCTTCGCCTTCCTTTGCGAGGCAAACATTGATTCGGCGATCTTTTGCGCTTGGTCGAGCCCACCGGAGTTGGCCACCGTTACCGCGACAGATGATACGGCTTTTTGTTGCATAGGAGATCTAGCGATGGATCGCGCTATGGTTTCGGCTCGATCCAGGTACCCTGCAGATGCAACCTGTTGGGCGATGTGTGCAGAAACCTGATCCCTGTACGTCGGGCTCGCTATGGATTCGGAAATTTTCACCGCATTATCAAGGAATTTCCTCGCGGCGGTCCGATTCCCGAGCTGAACCAGAATTACCCCTACGGATGCAAATGCCTTAGCCCGCAGCGGTACGTTGTGAATTGAGCTGACACACCTGTCAGCCAAATCTATATTACCTTCCGACGCTACAGCGTGCGCCACGGCGACCGATGCCTTGAATTGTCGATAGGGATGCTCGATCGTTGAAGCGATTCTCTCTGCAGCGGAGAAATTTCCACTGCTTAGCTCAGCCCGCACTTCTTCCGGAAAGGCTGGCTGCGGGGGGTTGGCGACGCGGTTTCCCTCTATGTCACCCCTGTCTGATTCCGTAGAGCTCGGCTTTATCCGTGAGAGTGCTGCAAGGGTCTTTTCTTGCTTCGCGGGTTCATGGATCGACTTAGCAATATCCTTAGCCTGCGTAAGGTTGCCGATGGCGGCAGCCGTCATTGCGACAAGGGACAGCGCCTTATCCTGCTGGGGTTCGTCAGCCATCGAGGCGGCAATTGATACCGCGCGATTCAGGGCGCCAGCTCGTGCAGCAGCCTCTGCGACAACGGTCAACGCCCGATCTCGATGGGGTGCATCAGAGATTGAAATGGCGATCTGCTCGGCTCGGTCGACATCGCCTGCTGCGGCAACGGCCTGTGCCAGCGCAGCCAGTCCTTTGACAGATTGGGACGAGCCGCTGATTGAGCGAGCGATGATCTCGGCCTCGCCTGCAATGCGCTCGGCTTGAAGGTCGCAGCCGGCCGATGCCAGTCCAGACGCGAGAGCAGCAAGCGCCTTCGCCCGCCGAGCTGAGCTCGTAACTTTTCGAGCGATCCTCTCCGCTCCGTCAGGGTTGATGGCCATCGCCGTCACGCGTGCGATGGCCATCAGGCCATCCTCACGGTCAGATGCTCTGCTAATTCCATCGATAAGCTGCTCGGCGTGCTTTAGTATTTCGGCGGACTTCTTATGTTGTCCGATGTCATTGTAAGCCTGGGCGACAGGCACAAGCGTCCACGCCTGTCTGCTCGGATTACGGATCGCACGCGCCGTCGATTCAGCCATTTCGACAGTTTGAATGGCCCTTTGCTCAGTACCTCCCACCCTTTCTGCGCGAGCCACCACTGCGAGGGCCTGTGCGCGCTCAGAGCGGCTCCTAATAGACTGGGCAATCTTGCGACTCGATTTGAGATCACCTGAGTGGGCTAGCTCAGTGGCGACTCCCATAAGAGCGAGTGCGCGTTCAGACCAGCCGGGAATACTCTGAGAAATTCTACTAGCATGGTGCACATTTCCGAGACAGGCTGTGGCACGTGCGACCGCGACTGAGGCATGGGCTCGACGAGATGCGTCCGTAAGGAAGCTGGTTTCTATTTCAGCCCGCCCGACTAGGATGCCAGCTCGACTAGAATTTCCAGACTCCACGACTGCACGCGCTACTACGGCCAAGGCATGTGCATGCTCGTACTCATCAGCGATATCGTCTAGAGCAAGTTCGGCTTGGCTGCTTACTATTCGAGCATGGGCAAGATTCCCAGTCGCAGCCACCTTGCGTGCCACTGCGGCCAGCGCCTGGACTCGACGAGACGGCGCGGTGATCGAGCGTGCCAACGCCTCAGCGCGGCCAGGGCGCCCAAGTTGAGCCCAGACTCCAGGTAGGGTTGCAGGAATTTTGTCATTCCGCGCCGAGAGCCTGGCCCGATGAATCGAAAGCCGACTGAACGCGAAAAGGTCTGGAGGATCCTGACTGGCGATGAGTTCTTGAGTTATTGTGATCTCGGCGAGCGCACTGGTATCTCCACCAATAATGTCGAGCATTCTGTCATGCCGATCCGGGTCCGTAGCACACAAAAGCATACGTGCTTGGTCACCCATGGCCTGCAGAAGCTTGAAGTAACCTCGCAGCAGATACTCTGGAGTATCTGCAGGCCAGCCTCCCCTTCGGTACTCATCCGACCAACCAAACAATCTCTCTCGGTAGGACTCCAGCCGTCTTGCTCCGAGAAATTTTGTTGCTTGCTGCTGCAGGTCTTCATGGCCCATCACATAGATGGTGTCGGAGCGCCAGCGTGCGGCCCGTGACGTGAATGTTCGACCAGATACGGCACTGAGATGGCTCTCAATTTCCCAAACGGATAGACCTGTGAGCTCAGCAAAGTCTGCCTCAGAAAGTCCGCCCCCGGCAGCTGTTAGGAGCCCAAGCAAATCCAGCTCGACTGCAGTTCCGTGAAGAAGCCGCTTGAGTTCGCGTTCTGCGTCTTGGCGCACCACATCAGCATGAGGAGAAACCTTTAGCGATCGTACTATCACCCGTCGCCGCAATGGGTGGTTGTCTGGTACGTCAGCAGGGATAGGCGGATTGGATCTGCTGGCTACGATCACCCGCATACCCGCTGGGGGATCGGCGGGAAGCATCGCTGCAATGCTATGGGCGTCAGGTCCCCCAGTGACTCCTTGGTCCTCGTCGAGTCCATCAACGACCAGGATTAACCGCTCGCCCCTATGCTTGCAAATCCTGGCTGCTCGATCCAGCGAGCCGAGCAAATGCGCTTCTCGCGTAGCATCACTGAGCAGCGGAGGCATTGGCTCACCGACTATTTCCAGGAGTTGTTCGAGTACAACATCGGAAAATGCCACGCGATCCGCTTGGCCAGCCAGACGAGCCGTGATGAAGAATGAGACTATCCGAACGTTGGATGGCGGATTCAAAATGAACGAAGATAGTAGCGCTGACTTGCCAGCCCACGCTTTCGCCCGCCACCACAAATAGGGCTTCGAGTCAGTAGCCGTACAAAAGTCTGCCAGATACCTAAGCTCATGTTGGCGACCCAACAATTGGTCGGGCGCAATCCTTCGAACCTGGGATGCGTAATTCGAACGCACCGGTGGATCAGACTGCATTAATTCGTCGCCTGTTTGCCTTGGCATTCGATCAAGGGTAGACGGGAAAGTCTTACTGGTTTTCAAAAGGGGAAACCCGTGCAGGTCGCGCAGAAGTGAGGGCTCATCTTTTATTGCTGAAGCCGGAGCATAGCGCCCCACTAGTTCACATAGTCGACTGAATAGCCTGTCTGCATATGTCGCCATGCCGTCAGCTGTTGCTTGCCTTAGTCGGCTTACTGCTTGTGTTCGGTCAGTTTCGTCGACTCCTTCTAGGCGAATTTCCCTGAGGTGCAGGGCGGTCAGTAGATGCCACGTCAACGCCCGCGCGGGCGTTTTTGTTGTGTCGATCTCGGCGCCCTTTGCTGCAGCAGCAATTACCTCGTCGAGTTGCTTCAGTCTGTCTCGAACGTTCCGAGTCGTGCGCCCAGGTCGAGCTACTTCTGCACGAAATTGACTTTCATCGACAACGTCTCTCGCGATCGAGCACAATTCTCGCACCTGTCGCACGTGCGGATTAGGGCTCGCGACGACCAGGGCGAGCCTCCAGGCCCCCGATTTAACGTCCGGAAAATGTTGCTTAAGAAGGCGAAGATAGGAGCCGACAAGGCGGACTGTTGACTGGTCACTGGGTGTGAATGACGGATCGCGCCTTACTCCTATCGATACCGTGCGGTCAGTTCCATCTGTTGCTTCTCCGGTCACGACGAGATCATCTACCGGGCTAAAGGAGCTGGCTTGGAAGAAAATTTGGCGCGGGAAAACGTCATCCCCGAGTTCCGTTAGAGGGTCACCCGTTAGGAGATGACTGAGGAGGATCGCTCCGTAACGATGCTCCAGCACAGTGCCACCGCCGCCCGTTGAATACGGGCTGGCTGCTTTCGACTCACTGCTGGTCTGAGCGTCGTTTCGCACGTGTTCATATTAAGGCTTGGCGGGTGAGACTCGTAGGTCTATGTGGGACTTGCTCCGGCTGGTCATGAGTTGGGGGACCACCGGTCGGCGGAGCGGGTTTGGTCGGTGGCCTGCCCGGTCTGGGGTCGAGCATGATCAGGGGGCCGTACGCTGACTGGCAACTCGGGCAGGCTTTGGGCCTGGCCGCAATTAGCACGAGTGGCCCCCTGATCTTGCTCGACGCGGGACCCGGACCGGGGAGGTGGCTAAAGCCGTGGAGCCGACCGCCCCAGCCACGACGTGCCCCTTCTCTGGCATCAGGCGGCTGACTGCCATGAGCGCGGCACGGGCGCCGGCCGGGCTGGAGCGGGGCGGAGACAGGAGCGCAGGCCCGGCCGGGGGCCGGGCCGCGCACGGGGAGCGGAGCGAGCCGCCTTGAACCAGTAGAGAAAGTTGTAACTCAGTCGGCCTGCTGGGGCGATTGCGGCGTGTAGGCATGTGCGCAGGCTGGGAGATCGATGCTCTGGCGGTGTGCGAGGGGCAGGAAGGTCACTGGCCGGATGATCCAGGTGATGCGGGTGCCGGCCTGGGTGACTGACATCGTGCATGCCTCGGCGCGTACGAGGGCTCTCCTTGTCGCGATGCGGCCGTCGTACAGCCACTCCCACGCCTCCTGGGACGCGTCGGGATCCAGCGCCGGTGAGATCGTGCGGAGTGCGACCGCTACCCATCTGTCGGCCTGCGGTGCCGAATACGCCTCGAAGGAGGCCCGTAGGACCGGTCGCGTCTCCGCGGTGCTGTCTTCGGTCCAGCACTCGCACCAGTAGCCCCGCTGCGGCTTGTCCATCAGCACGGGTGGCCTCCCGTGGGCGGATCCGTGAACAGCTCCGCGGTGACCGTGTGGCCGCCGTCGCTCTCGTGGACCACGACCCGGTGAGCGATCACGCTGACCATGCCCAAGCCTCGGCCGTGCTCGGCGTCCTGGTCATGACGCTCGATCTTCGGGGCCGTGCCGGCGCCTCCGTCGTCCGTCACTGACAGCGCAGTTGCCTGGCCCGACACCGCCAGAGCCAGATGGAAGCTGCCCGAGTCCTGGCCGCTGGCGGTGTGCAGGATCGCGTTCGCGCTCAGCTCGCTCACGATCAGCTCGGCGTCCTCCGCCCATGGCGATCCGCGCAGGATGTCGCGGGTCCAGCGGCGGGCCCGGCTGACCTCTTCCGGGAAACCTGGGCAAGTGAGCCCCCAGACCCGGGCCGTACCCGTATACTCGTGCATACAAGTTCCTTCGTGCTGGTAGGCCGCCATGTGCAGCGGGTTCGGGCTAGACGAGTTTCACGCCGTCATGGGCGCGGATGACAGGTGGAGACGCCGCGTCCATCGCGTCCAGAACGCGGATGGCGTATGCCTCGTCGGCAAGCTCGGAGACTTCTTCGCGGGTGGCCCAGCGCAGTGCGCGGGTCTCGTCGCCGGTGGTGGGCGTGCCGTCGGCGGCCTGGCAGCGGAAGACCAGGGAGACGATCAGGCCCGTCATGTTCTTGTAGACGCCGGTCAGAGTCGCCGGAAGGGCGATCTTGATGCCGGTCTCTTCGAGGACCTCGCGTTGCAGAGCTTCGGGGATGGTCTCCTCGCGTTCGAGGACACCGCCCGGGGGCTCCCACTTGCCGTTGTCCCGGCGCTGGATCAGGAGGGCCCGGCCCAAGTCGTCGACGACGACTCCGGCCACGCTGACGGAGTGGGGGCGTTCTGTGCTCACGTTCCTCGGCCCTCTCGGATGGCTAGGCTCTCCACCGTAGCAACAACACTCGCCCACACGTCTAGATATCTAAAGGAGCGCACCCGTGACCCCTGCTCTTCCCTCCGGCCAACTCGGTGATCTCGACCCCACGAGTGATCGTGCGGTCTTCCGGCAGATCGCCGACCAGCTGCGCGAGGCCATCGACCGCGGACGGTTCAGCGAGGGCGAGAAGCTGCCCTCCGAGGCGGAGCTAGTGGACCACTACGGGGTATCCCGGATGACCGTCCGCAACTCCTTCTCCATCCTTCAGGGCGAAGGACTCGTCCATGCCGAGCACGGCAAGGGCGTCTTCGTCCGGCCCCGGCCCCCGTACGGCGGCTCGCCTCCGACCGATTCGCCCGCCGGCATCGCGAGCAGGGCAAGTCCGCGTTCATCGTCGAGGCGGACACGGTCGGAAGTCATCCCCAGGTCGACAGTCTGGAGGTGAAGGAGGAGAAGGCCAGTCAGGACATCTCCACCCGGCTCGGTTCCGTACGGCGTGTGCTTGCCCGCCGGCGCCGATACCTGCTGGACGGGAAGCCGGTCGAGTTCGCCACCTCCTACCTCCCCCTCGACATCGCGCGCGGCACGCAGATCGCCGAACCCAACCCCGGGCCCGGCGGCATCTACGCCCGCCTCGAAGAACTCGGCCACCGCCTGGATCACTTCGAGGAGGAGATCCGGGCCCGGATGCCCTCGCCGGACGAGGTCAAGACGCTCCGGCTGGCCTCCGGCGTGCCCGTCATCCACCTGGTCCGTACCGCCTTCGACACCGATGGGCGGGCCGTCGAGGTCTGTGACACGGTCATGGCGGCGGACGCATACGTCCTGTCGTACCAGCTCCCGGCAACCTGATCGCATGGGCGGCGGCGCAGTCCTAGAGGGTCGGATCGTCCTCATTCTCAGGGGCCGGAGTGAACCAGTGGCCGATGTTGGTTCACATGAAGTCCTCCCGCCACGCGGGCTTGTCGGTCACCCAGCCGAGGAGTGCTTGCAGGGCCTTCTCCTGCGACACCGTCTGCGTCTGGTAGTGCTCTACGGGAGCGCCGTCTCGGTACTCCAGCTGGTAGGTGTTGTTCTCGCGGAACAGCACCTGGATGTACCAGTCGCCTTCCTGGCTCTCGTCTTGCCGCTCAAGAATCAGGTGATCGCCCTGATCCAGGTCAGCGAGCATCACTCCTATCTTCCGCTTCGAAGGGCGCTTCTCTACGGTGCCCCGACCGTTGGTCGCAGTCAGCCTGGGCAGAGCATGCCGGAGGGGTCTGACACTGACCCGGCCCGCGAGGCTTTCCGAACTCGTACACCTCAGCATGCATACTCGTACAGACGAGTGGCCAAGTTGTGCGGCAGGGTAGTCCGCACGAACCCGGGGGAGTGGCAGGACCAAGACAGAAGCGAAGAACAAGCTCAAGGAGGTGTTGCGTGATCACGAGGACGGGCTTGCCATCGCGCCCACCAACTACACCGTGGCGGACGCAGTGAACGACTGGCTCACGTACGGCCTGGCGGGGCGTGACGAGGGCACGATCGAGACCGTCACCGGGCTGAGCCGGCCCCACGTGATCCCGGGCTTGGGGGCGCGCAAGCTGCGCGATCTCAGCGCGGAGGACGTCGACCGGTGGCTGGCGGTGAAGGCCCAGACGCTCAGTACGCGCACTCTGCAGGGCCTGCACTCCTGCCTCAACCGGTCGGTCAAGCGGGCCATGGCGCGGGACAAGGTGAAGCGCAACGTCGTCGAGCTGTGCGCCATTCCGGCTGGCCGCCCGGGGCGCCCCTCCAAGGCGCTCACCTTGGTCCAGGCGGAGGCCGTGCTCAAGGCCGCTGAGGGGAACTCGATGTACGCGTACATTGTCGTTGCCCTGCTGACCGGGGCCCGTACCGAGGAGCTGCGCGCACTTACCTGGGATCACGTGTTCCTCAAGGGCAGGCCGGATGCCAATCCGCCGCAACCTCCGCACATCGCTGTGTGGCGGTTGGTCCGCCGTGGCGGGGACACCAAGACGCGTAAGTCCCGGCGCACGCTCGCTCTGCCTGCGCGCTGCGTGGAGGTCCTGTGGGCCCGGTTCGAGGACCAGGGCTGGGAGCGTCTCGCCGCCGGTGACGACTGGGAGGAGAACGGGCTCGTCTTCTCCTCGGTTGTCGGCAAGCCGCTGGATGCGACCAATGTCCGCCGTGCCTTCCGGGTGGCCCTCAAGGACGCGGAGGGAATCGATGCCGACGAGTGGACGCCCCGAGAGCTCCGGCACAGCTTCGTCTCGCTGCTCTCCGACAGTGGCGTACCCCTGGAGGAGATCTCCCGGCTCGCCGGGCACTCCGGGACGGCCGTGACCGAGGAGGTCTACCGGAAGCAGATCCGGCCCGTGAGCCAGACTGGTGCGGTAGTCATGGACGGCATCTTCAGGCGGGATCTGGAGCCGTAGTCACGCAGATAGACACACATAGAAACAGGTGAGGCGCCTACTCTCAAGAGTAGGCGCCTCACCTGGTGTTTCAGCTGTCGGGGTGGCGGGATTTGAACCCACGACCTCTTCGTCCCGAACGAAGCGCGCTGCCAAGCTGCGCTACACCCCGATGTCGTTGCTCCGCTTCCTCCAGTTGTGCTGTAGGTCGCGGCGACATCGATTACTTTAGCGGACCGGCGGCCTGAGACGAAATCCGGTTTCCGGGGCCCCGGAACTCCGGCCTGAAGCGGTCCGCCGTGACCAGGAGCAGGGCCAGGGCGTAGAAGGCCAGGCCGAAGATGACGGCGTTGCCGAGGACGCCCGCGTAGCCGTGGGCGTCGACGTCCAGGAACGGGTACGGGTAGCGCGCCGGCGTGCCCGGCGTCATGATCGCGCCGCGGACGAGGGCGAAGCCGAAGTAGGCCAGGGGGTAGGCGAGCCAGATGCCCGCGTGGCGCAGGCGCAGGGCGCCGGGGCGGGTCAGCAGGAGCCAGTCGAGGACGGCGCCGATGGGCGTGACCGTGTGCAGGAGCTGGTTGGAGACCTGACGGGCCCCTGTCATCGCGTGGTCGGGGTCGTCCGTCATGGAGAAGCCGCTGGCGTCGTTGGCCAGGATGACGTGGTAGACGAGGCCCGTGATGCAGATGAACAGGAGGACGCCGCCCGTCACCAGCGCGGGCAGCGGCGGGCGGCCGGTCCAGGCGCGCCGGGCCGCGAGGGCGAGGACGACCGCGACCAGGATGTTGGACTGGATCGTGAAGTAGCTGAGGACACGCAGCGCGCTGTCGCTGATCGCCAGGTCGATGACGATGCCCGCGACCGCCGCCAGCGCGATCAGGGCGCGGAGGACGGCGGCCAGGGGGCGACGGCGCGGCGGGACGACTGCCTCCGCCGGTACCGCGTGGACCCTGAGGGCACGGGAGGAGCTCGGGTCGATCATCCGTCCACCGTAGGTCGGCGCGCGGAGTGGTGCGAAAGGACGTCAGCCGTTGCGGGGCGCCGGGGTCAGCGTGAGGAGCGAGGCTTCCGGGGGGCACGCGAAGCGGACCGGGGTGTAGCGGTTGGTGCCGCAGCCGGCCGAGACGTGGAGGTACGACGTGTTGCCCTCGGCCGTGTGGGTCGACAGGCCCTTCACGCGGTCGGTGTCCAGGTCGCAGTTGGTGACGAGGGCGCCGTAGAAGGGGATGCAGAGCTGCCCGCCGTGGGTGTGCCCGGCGAGGACCAGCGGGTAGCCGTCGGCGGTGAAGGCGTCGAGGGCGCGCAGGTACGGCGCGTGCACGACACCGAGGGAGAAGTCGGGGCCGGTCAGCGGGCCGCCCGCCACCTCCGCGTAACGGTCGCGCTTGATGTGCGGGTCGTCCACGCCGGTCAGGCCGATCTCGTGGCCGGCCACCTTCAGTACGCCCCGCGTGTTGGTGAGGTTGAGCCAGCCCGCCTCGTCGAACCCGTCGCGCAGGCCCTCCCACGGGTTGTGGATCACGCCCACAGCGGGCGCGTTGCCGTTCAGGCCGTGCTTGCCCCGGGTCTTGTTCACCAAGTACCGGGCGGGGTTGAGGAACTTGGGCCCGTAGTAGTCGTTCGAGCCGAAGACGTACGCCCCCGGGAACTCCATCAGCGGGCCGAGCGCGTCCAGGACCTCCGGGACGGCCTCGGGGTCCGAGAGGTTGTCGCCCGTGTTGATGACGAAGTCGGGGCGCAGGCCGGCCAGCGAACGCAGCCAGCGCTGCTTCTTGCGCTGGCCGCCGACCATGTGGATGTCGGAGACCTGAAGGACGCGCAGAGGGCGCATACCCGGCGGCAGGACGGGGACCGTCACCCGTCGGAGGCGGAAGGACCGGGCCTCGAAGCCCGCCGCGTAGGCCACTCCGAGGGCACCCACCGCGGCGATGCCGGCCGTCGCCTTCAAGGAAACCTTCAGCGGGGTCTTCAGCGAAGTAGCCAGCGAAGTTTGCAGAGGAGCTTCGTATCGCACGCGCATGAGCCCATCGTGTCAGACCCGCCGCGGCCCGGAAATCGGCGGGCGCCGTGCCCTGCGCACCTGCGACAATCAAGGCATGACCACGCTCAAGTCGAAGCTGCAGGACGACCTCAACGCCGCGATCAAGGAGCGCGATGAGCTGCGCTCCTCGACGCTGCGGCTGACCCTCTCCGCGATCACGAACCAGGAGGTCGCGGGCAAGGAGAAGCGGGAGCTCTCCGACGACGAGGTGCAGAAGGTGATCGCCAAGGAGGCGAAGAAGCGCCGCGAGGCGGCCGACGCGTTCGAGAAGGGTGGCCGCGCCGAGTCCGCCGCCCGTGAACTGGCCGAGGGGGAGCTCCTGGCCGTCTACCTGCCGCAGCCGCTGAGCGACGCGGAGTTGGAGCAGATCGTCGCGCAGGCCGTCGAGGAGGCCAAGGCGGCGGGCGCCGAGGGGCCGCGGGCCATGGGCCAGGTCATGAAGATCGCCAACCCGAAGATCGCGGGCCGGGCCGAGGGCGGCCGGGTCGCCGCGACCGTGAAGCGGCTGCTGGCCGGCGGCTGACGGAGCCGGGCGCGGCGCCCCGCCGCACACCAAGCACCGCAGAGCATCACCAAGCACCGCAGAGCATCACCAAGCACCGCAGAGCATCACAGAGCATCACAGAGCACCGCACCGTAGAGCACCGCAGAGCATGAAAAGGGGGCGCCCCCCACCCGGGGGCGCCCCTTCTCACATCCCGCGTGCCTCTCCCGAGAAGCCCGGGGCCGGCACCGGCGCCGGCGCCAGTCATCGGCACCGGCACCCCGAGTTACCGAGGCTCAGCGGCCCCGGCCACCCCCATTGCCGTTCCCGCCGAACAGGCCCGGCGGGATGGAGATGCCGGGCAGCGAGTCGTCGCCGCCACCGCCACCGCCTCCGGTGCCACCACCACCGGTGCCACCCGTGCCACCGCCCCCGGTACCCCCACCGTTGCCACCGGGCTTGCCGTCGTCGCCGTTGTCACGGTCCCCGCCCCCGCCCTTGCCCTTGTCCAGGTCGGGGATGTCCACCTTGTTGAACCCGGGCGACGGCTTGCCGGACAGGGCGCCGACCATGGCCGCCTTCCAGATCGGGCCCGGAGTGTCGGCGCCGAAGACCTCGTCGTGGTACCTGCCACCGATGGTGATGTCCGTCATCTCGACGTTCTGCAGCGGGCTGCCGACCCACACCGCGCCCGACATGTTCGGCGTGTAGCCGACGAACCAGGCGTTCTTGCGGGCGTCCGTGGTACCGGTCTTGCCGGCGTTGTCCCGGTCCTGGAGGCCGGCCTGCTTACCCGTACCGGAGTCGGTGACCCCGCTGAGCAGCGTGTTGATCTTGTCCGCGGTCTCCGTCGACATGGCGCGCGAGCACCGCGTCTTCGGTACGCCGAGCGACTTGCCGTCGGGGCCGGTGATCGATCCGATGGCGACCGGCGTGCAGTACGTGCCCTCGTTGGCGAACGCGGCGTACGCGGAGGCCATCGTCAGCGGCGACAGACCCGTCGAACCGAGGGTCATCGAGGACGGCACCTGGTCGACCTTCGTGCCGTTGCCCTGCACCACGCCCAGCTTGTCGGTCATCTTGACGACGGGGCACATGCCGACGTCGCCGAGCATCTGCACGAAGTACGTGTTGATGGACTTCTCCATCGCCTCCTTGAGGCGATAGGGGCCGACCTCCGACTCGTTCTCGTTCTCCACCTTGTAGCCGTCGTCGTTGACCCACGGCTTGCCGCTGCACGTCTGCACCTTGCTCGGGTACGGCATGCTGAACGGCGCCGGGTACTCCTGGGTGATGGGCGTGCCCTGTTCGAGCGCCGCCGCCGCCAGGAACGGCTTGAACGTCGAACCCGTCGGGAAGCCGTACCCCGAGCCGTTGTACGCCGCGTTGACCGAGTAGTTGAGGACGGTCTCGTTCTTGTCGTTGTCCGTGCCGTACGGCTTCGACTGGCCCATGCCGAGGACCTTGCCGGTGCCGGGCTCGACGAGCGTGACCGCCGTCGCGACCTTGTCCGTCCGGTAGACGTTCTCCTTGATGGAGGCCTGCACCGAGTTCTGGGCCTGCGGGTCGAGGGTGGTCTTCACCGTCATCCCGCCGCGGTTCCAGACCTTGGCGCGGTCCTCCTTCGTCTTGCCGAAGACCGGGTCGGTGAGGAAGACCTCGCGGACGTAGTCGCAGAAGAACGCCGCCCCCTTCACCGCCGTGATGCACCCGTTCTGCGGCCTGCTGACCTTCAGGCCGAGCGGGGTCTTCTTCGCCTTGTCGGCGTCGGCCTGCGAGATGTCGTGCACCTCGGCCATGCGCTGGAGGACGGTATTGCGGCGCTTCGTCGCCTCGGTCTCGTCGTTGACGGGGTCGTAGCGGCTCGGCGACTGCACGATGCCGGCGAGCAGCGCCGACTCCTGCACGTTCAGGTCCTTGGCGTGCTTGGAGAAGTAGCGCTGGGAGGCAGCCTCGACGCCGTAAGCCTGCTGCCCGAAGTACGTGATGTTCAGGTAGTTGGCGAGGATCTTCTTCTTGCCCAGCTCGTCCTCGACCTGGATCGCGTACTTGAGCTCGCGGACCTTGCGGCCGATCGTCTGCTGGGTGGCCTGGGCGACCTTGGTCGGGTCGTCGCCGGCCTCCTCGATGAAGACGTTCTTCACGTACTGCTGCGTGAGGGTGGACGCGCCCTGCGAGACGCCGCCGTCGCGCGCGTTGGCGTTGATGGCGCGCAGGATGCCCTTCGCGTCGACGGCCCCGTGCTCGTAGAAGCGGGAGTCCTCGATGGCGACGAGCGCCTTCTGCATGTACGGGGAGATCGCGGAGAGCGGGACCACGGTGCGGTCGCGGGAGTAGACGGTCGCGATCTTGCCGCCCTGGTTGTCCAGGATCGTGGTGCGCTGACTCAGCGGCGGCGTCTTCAAGTTGGCGGGGATCTCGTCGAACCCCTCGACGGATCCCTTGGCGGCGAGGCCGAGCGCGCCCGCGGCGGGCAGTGCGATGCCGGCGAGCACGGCCCCTGCGAGCACGCTGACACCGAGGAACTTGGCGGCCTGTTGAGCCGGCGACTGTCCGCCGCCACTACCGGCCGAGCGCTTCTTTCCCATGCAGGGCAGCCTACGTTCTGATTCTCCGGACAGCCGTATATGCCTTGGCCTAAGCTGCACTCAACTGTCACAGCAGTGCGGTCTCGTATCAAGACGTGGGACGACCCCGAATCGTTCCCGGCATCTTTTGTGTGCCTCTTGTAGTCATTTCCGTACCCTCCGGCGGGCTTCCCGCGCAGGGTACGCGAGGTGTCCGAATCCGCCGGTGTGTCACGCGCTGTCCGTTGTGGCGCAAGTGAACTGTCCTGGTTTGCCGGGGTTATTACGCATGTCCCCCGGTCACTCCGTCGGGTGATCTGCCGCTTACGCATAGTCCGTTCGGGCCATTCAAGATTGGGCCCGAAGGGGGTGTTGCGCTGTGCCCGCCTTCCGTAACGTCCTCAACTGGCGGCGGTGAATATGCCGCTGCCGCCGTGGGGGAGCCTCGATTCGGGAGAGGACGGCGCCGGTATGGGCTGGGTAGTCGACTGGAGTGCGCAGGCGGCCTGCCGCACTACCGATCCGGATGAACTGTTCGTACAAGGAGCAGCGCAGAACCGGGCGAAGGCGGTGTGCACGGGATGCCCCGTGCGGACCGAGTGCCTGGCGGACGCGCTGGACAATCGCGTCGAGTTCGGCGTGTGGGGCGGCATGACGGAGCGGGAGCGGCGCGCGCTGTTGCGCAGGCGTCCGACCGTCACCTCATGGCGCCGGCTCCTTGAGACGGCACGGACGGAGTACGAGCGTGGCGCGGGCCTGCTGCCCGCTGAGCTTGAGGACGACGAGACGTACGAGAGGTACGCGGCCGTCGGTTAGCCGGCCCCGCACCTCTGGTACTGCCCCGCACCTGCCGGGCAGTACGTACGGCTCACACAGCTCCGGCCGGAGTGTCACCGGCCGCGAGCCGTTCTCCGATGGCCCGGAGACCTGCCAGGTCGTGTACGTCACCGGGCAGCGCCGCGACCTCGGTCACGGCGACCTCGGGGTGCAGCGCGGTGAAGCGGTCACGCGTGCGCTGTTCGCGCGCGACGACCTGCATGCGCTCCGCGTGCAGACGCAGCAGCGCCGCGGACAGCTGCTGTGCGGTGGGGTGCTGCTCCGGGTCGGAGTGCTCGGCGCCCGGCTGCCCGGCGGTGGGACCGGACAGTGGTTCCGCTGCGGCGGGGGAGCCTGTCGCGGGAGTGGCCGTGGGAGTCGTACGAACGGTGTCCTTCCCGTCCGTCTGATCCACAATGCGGCGCTCCTCAAGATTTTCCGCCGCGGCCAGGGCCCGCTCGGCGGAGAGCTCGTCGGCGCCGCTGCCGTGCACCCGGTTCAGCACGAGACCGGCGAGCGGCATCCGCTCCGCGGCCAGGCGCTCCACGAAGTACGCGGCCTCGCGCAGCGCGTCCCGCTCGGGCGCGGCCACCACGAGGAACGCGGTCCCGGGCGCCTGCAACAGCTTGTACGTGGCGTCGGCGCGGGTGCGGAAACCGCCGAACATGGTGTCCATCGCGGCGACGAACGTCTGTACGTCGCGCAGGAGTTGACCGCCGAGCAGCTTGCCGAGCGCCCCCGTCATCATCGACATCCCGACGTTGATGAACTTCATGCCCGCGCGCCCGCCGACCTTCGCCGGCGCCATCAGGACCCGGATCAGCTTCCCGTCGAGGAACGAGCCGAGCCGCTTGGGCGCGTCCAGGAAGTCGAGCGCGGAGCGCGAGGGAGGGGTGTCGACGACGATGAGGTCCCATTCGTCGCGGGCGCGGAGCTGGCCCAGCTTCTCCATCGCCATGTACTCCTGCGTGCCCGCGAAGCCCGCCGAGAGTGACTGGTAGAAGGGGTTGGAGAGGATCGCCCGGGCCCGCTCCTTGTCCGCGTGCGCCTCGACGATCTCGTCGAAGGTGCGCTTCATGTCGAGCATCATCGCGTGCAGCTCGCCGCCCGCCGCGTCCCCGGAGGCGTCGATGTCCTTCACCCGGCGCGGCGTGTTGTCCAGCGAGTCGATGCCCATGGACTGGGCGAGCCGGCGAGCCGGGTCGATGGTGAGCACGACGACCTTGCGGCCGCGCTCGGCGGCGCGCAGCCCGAGGGCCGCGGCGGTCGTCGTCTTGCCCACGCCGCCACTGCCGCAGCACACCACGATGCGGGTGGCCGGGTCGTCGAGCAGCGGGTCGATGTCGAGCGTGCTCTCAGGATCCAGCGTCATCGGAGCGGTCCCCTAAATCCCTTGCTGTCGCAGTTCTCGGGTGAGCCTGTACAGGCCCCCCAGGTCCAACCCCTGGGTGAGCAACGGCAGTTCGTGCAGCGGCAGCCCCGCCTCGGTGAGCAGCCCGCGCTGGGCGCCCTCCAGGGCGTACCGCTCCGCGTACTCCTCCGCCTGCGTGAGCAGCGGCCCGACGAGCTTCTTCGCGCCGCCGAGCCCGGCCCCCGCCAGGGCCTCGGTGACGGCGGGCCGGACCGTGGGGTCGCGGCTCAGTGCCAGTGCGGGTTCCCCGAGGAGCGCGGGCCGCACCATGTTCACCATGATCCGCCCGACCGGGAGCTGTGCGGCGCGCAGTTCACCGAGACCGTCGAGGGTCTCCTGCACCGGCATCTCCTCAAGCAGCGTCACCAGGTGCACCGCCGTTTCGCGGGACTTGAGGACGCGCATGACCGCCTGCGCCTGGTTGTGTATCGGGCCGATCTTGGCGAGCCCGGCGACCTCGTCGTTCACGTTGAGGAAGCGCGTGATGCGGCCCGTCGGGGGCGCGTCCATCACGACGTGGTCGTACGCGTATCGGCCCTGCTTGTCCTTGCGGCGTACGGCCTCGCACGCCTTGCCTGTCAGGAGTACGTCCCGCAGGCCCGGCGCGATCGTGGTCGCGAAGTCGATGGCGCCCAGCTTCTTGAGGGCGCGGCCCGCGCCGCCCAGTTTGTAGAACATCTGGAGGTAGTCGAGCAGCGCCAGCTCGGGATCGATGGCGAGCGCGTACACCTCCCCGCCGCCCGGGGCGACGGCGATCTTCCGCTCCTCATAGGGGAGCGCTTCCGTCTCGAAGAGCTGTGCGATGCCTTGCCTGCCCTCCACCTCCACAAGGAGAGTGCGCTTGCCCTCGGTCGCGAGGGCTAGCGCGAGTGCGGCGGCGACCGTGGTCTTTCCGGTACCGCCCTTGCCGCTGACGACCTGGAGCCTGCTCACGTATTCGAGCCTAACCAGTGAGCGGCCCGATCACGCAGGAGCCTCCGGAACGACGACCCCGGATATGGCGGATACAGTCGCCCCCATGGCTAAGAAGTGGGAATACGTGACCGTGCCGCTCCTCGTGCACGCGACGAAGCAGATCCTCGACACCTGGGGCGAGGACGGCTGGGAGCTGGTGCAGGTCGTACCGGGGCCGAACAACCCCGAGCAGCTGGTCGCGTACCTGAAGAGGGAGAAGGCGGCGTGAGCGCCGTCGAGGAGAAGCTGGCGTCGCTGGGCCTGACCCTGCCGCCCGTCGTCCCGCCGGTCGCGGCCTACCAGCCGGCCGTGCAGTCCGGGGTGTACGTGTACACGGCAGGGCAGCTGCCCATGGTCGACGGCAAGCTGCCGCTGACCGGCAAGGTCGGCGACGAGGTCACCGCCGAGCAGGCCAAGGAGCTGGCCCGCACCTGCGCGCTGAACGCACTGGCCGCGGTCAAGTCGGTCGCCGGTGACCTGGACCGCATCGCGCGCGTGGTGAAGGTCGTCGGGTTCGTCGCCTCCGCCACCGACTTCACCGGCCAGCCCGGCGTCATCAACGGCGCCAGCGAACTGCTCGGCGAGGTCCTCGGCGACAAGGGCGTGCACGCGCGCAGCGCCGTCGGCGTCGCGGTGCTGCCGCTGGACGCGCCGGTCGAGGTCGAGTTCCAGGTGGAGCTCACCGAGGCGTAGGGCGAGGACGGGGTGAGGTGCCGGTGACGACGGATGGGCTCTCGAACATCCGACCGTCACCGGATAGCCTCCGGCCATGGCAAACGGGCAGTGGTATCCCCCCGAGTGGCCGGACCGCATCCGCGCCCTCGCCGCCGGCACGCTGATGCCGGCCGAGCCCCGGCGCGCCGCGACGGTGATGCTCGTCAGGGACGCCGACGGACTCGAAGGTGCCGAGGGCTCAGGGGGCGCTGAGGACTCCGAGGGTGCCACGGGTTCTGCGGAGGCTGTGGGCGCCGAGGGTGCCACGGGCTCCGCGGGCGCCGACGGCATCGAGGTGCACATGCTGCGGCGGCGCACCTCCATGGCCTTCGCCGCCGGCGCGTACGCGTACCCCGGCGGCGGTGTCGACCCCCGCGACGACGAACGTCAGGTCCGCTGGGCCGGGCCGACGCGCGAGGAGTGGGCCGCGCGCCTCGGCGTACCCGACAAGGACGCCCAGGCGATCGTCTGCGCCGCGGTGCGCGAGACGTTCGAGGAGGCGGGCGTGCTGCTCGCCGGCCCCACCCCGGACACGGTGGTCGACGACACGACGGGCGCCGACTGGGTCGCCGACCGGCAGGCGCTGATCGGCCGTGACCTGTCGTTCGCCGCGTTCCTGGAGCGCCGCGGGCTCGTGCTCCGCTCCGATCTGCTCGGCGCCTGGGCGCGCTGGATCACCCCCGAGTTCGAACCGCGCCGCTACGACACCTGGTTCTTCGTGGCCGCGCTCCCCGCGGGCCAGCGCACCAGCGACGACTCCTCGGAGGCCGACCGCGCCGTGTGGATCCGCCCCGGGCGGGCCGCGTCGGCGTACGACCAGGGCGAGCTGACGATGATGCCGCCGACCATCGCGACGCTGCGGACCCTCGCGGCGTACGGGTCGGTGGAGAGCGCGCTGGCCGGTTCGACGGAGCGCGACCTGACCCCCGTACTGGCACAGGCACGGCTGGAGGACGGCGAGCTGGTGCTGTCCTGGCCGGGGCACGAGGAGTTCACCAAACACATTCCGCCCGCCTCGAAGGGGCCCGCCTCGAACAGGCCCGCCTCGAAGGGGCCTGCCTCGAACCCGCCCGCCTCGAACCCGCGCACCGGGGGAGCCCGCTGATGACCGAAGCCGCCGCTCTGCCCGGGCAGCCGCGCGGCGGGGTGCTGTCCGGCCCCGCCACCGCCCGCGCCGTCAACGTCCTCGCGCCGAACGCCTCCGCGATGACCCTCGACGGCACCAACACCTGGATCGTCGCCGAGCCCGACAGCGACCTCGCCGTCGTCATCGATCCAGGCCCGCTGGACGACGCCCACCTGACGCACGTGATCGCCACCGCAGAACAGGCTGGCAAGCGGATCGCCCTGACCCTGCTCACCCACGGGCACCCCGACCACGCCGAGGGCGCGGGCCGGTTCGCCGAGCTGACGGGCACGAAGGTGCGGGCGCTCGACCCGGCGCTGCGGCTCGGCGACGAAGGACTCGCCGCCGGGGACGTCGTGCGGACGGGCGGCCTGGAGCTGCGCGTCGTGCCGACCCCCGGGCACACCGCCGACTCGCTCTGCTTCCATCTCCCCGCCGACCAGGCGGTGTTGACCGGCGACACGATCCTCGGCCGCGGCACCACCGTCGTCGCCCACCCGGACGGCCGCCTCGGCGACTACCTCGACTCGCTGCGCCGCCTGCGGTCCCTGACCGTCGACGACGGGGTGCACACGGTGCTGCCAGGACACGGCCCCGTCCTGGAGGACGCGCAGGGGGCGGTCGAGTTCTACCTCGCGCACCGCGCCCACCGCCTCGCCCAGGTCGAGACGGCGGTCGAGAACGGGTACGCGGCCGCGTCCGACGTCGTGGCCCACGTCTACGCCGACGTGGACCGCTCCTTGTGGCCGGCCGCCGAACTTTCCGTCCTGGCCCAGCTCGACTACCTGCGGGAACACGGTTTGATCTAGGTCCTGTCGGCACCCTCATCCGGCGTCGGCCTGACGTCCGCCTGGCGGGGGAGGGGGCGGGGAGGGAACGTGACGCCAGGCCCCTAGGCGCGGTCGTCCCGGCCCGGAGGGGCTTGGAGGCCGTCGTCCCGGGCTGCCAGGGGCCAGGTGACGCCCATCGCGGCGAGTCGCCGCGGATCGGCGATGATGTCGACGCCGACGACCTTGCCGTCCCGGAAGGAGAGGGCGAGGACCGACACGACCTGGCCGCGGGGCGCCTGCACGATGCCCATGCCGTCGCCCACGTACGCGGGGATCGCCGTCGGCACCATCCGCCCGTAGAACGTCGCCTGGCCGGCCACCTCCAGGGCGCCGCGCACCAGCTTGGACGCCGTGCCCGGGCCCGCGTCGACCCGTAGCAGCACGTCGGGGTCGAGGAGCGCGAGCAGCGCCTCGAAGTCCCCGGCGCGGGTGGCGGCGAGCCAGGCGTCGACGACCTCGCGCTGCCGGGCCAGATCGGTCGGGGCGGGCACGGTGGCGCCCCGCACCCGGCGCCGCGCCCGGCTGGCCAGCTGCCGGGTCGCCGCCGGGGTGCGCTCGACGATCGGCGCGAGCTCCTCGAACGGCACCGCGAACATGTCGTGCAGCACGAACGCGAGCCGCTCGGCCGGCGCGAGCGTGTCGAGCACGACGAGCAGTGCGATCCCCACCGAGTCCGCGAGTTCGGCCTCCTGGCCCGGGTCCGCGGGCCGCACCACCACATCCGGGACATGGGTCTCCGCCGTACCCGGGTCGAGGGGGTCCTCGCGGCGCGACGCGCGCGTACGCAGCATGTCGAGGCAGATCCGGCCGACGACGGTGGTCAGCCAGCCGCTCAGGTTCCGTACGGTGGCGGCCTCGGGGTCGGCGCGCTGCAACCGCAGCCAGCTCTCCTGGACCGCGTCCTCCGCCTCGCTCAGCGAACCGAGCATGCGGTACGCCACGGACCGCAGACGGCCGCGCTCCGCCTCGAACCGGGTGGCCAGATCGGTCGCGGACTGTGACGGGGACTGCGTCATGCCGGTTTCCCCTCCGGGGATGTGGTGTGCGGGTGCTTGACGGCCCTGGCAGGGCGCTTTCAGGGACGCGGGTTCTTGATGCCGTGCACGCGCGCGTACTCGGCCGCCAGCCACGGCCCGATCTCCTCCGTGTACGTCCGCAGCGTCTCGCGGTCCCCGGTCGGGGCGTACGCCGCAGAGGCCGCCGCGCGCATCGGGCGGGCCCACCGCGCGTAGTACGTCCCGAACGCCTCGGCCATCTCGTGGAGATCGCTGGTCCAGCCGTTCCAGCGGGGCATGACCAGCGTGAAGCCCGTCCGGACGAGGCGGCGGGAGATGCCCCGCTCCAGGCCGGGGAGTTCCCCGGTGCCGGCCGCGGCGATCCGTTCGCGCCAGCGCGGCAGGGCCAGGGACAGGTCGCCGTTGGTCTCGCGGGCCAGGAGCGAGGTGGGCCGGTAGCGGGGCAGGTGCCCGGCCAGATCCTCGCCGAGCAGCGGTGTGCACAGACAGGCGACGAACCAGCCCAGGTCGTGCCTCTCCAGCTCGCTCAGCACCGTGGCCCGGCCGGTCAGCAGCGTGCCCGCGCCGTCGATCTGCGCGAACTCCTTGTCGAGCGCCTCGTCGAGCGCGGCCGCGTCGGCCCCGTCCGCCTCGCTGGGCTCGGCGCGCAGGGTGAGCAGCAGATCGAGGTCGGAGCGGCCCGGCCTTGCGGTGCCCCGGGGCACGGAACCGTACAGGTACGCGCCCGTCATACGGGTCCCGAAGACATCGAGCAGCCGCTCGCGCGCGGCGGTCACGACGGGGCGGAACGGTTCTGTCACGCGGTCCAAAGAACCCTCGCGCGCGATGTGTCCGTGGGCGTCGAGCCCACGGTTGGGGATGGCCATGGGGTAACTGTGCAGCGAAGTACCGCGCAGGGCACGGCATTTCTGTGCCTTGCCATGCCATGCCGCGCAGTGCCTTGCCACGCCCCGCCATGTCGTGCCGTGCCTCTACGCGGACGGGTCCCGCCACGAGGTGTGGCGGGACCCGTCCGCGTACAAGAGGCGTGTCGGCCTCGCGGAACTCAGCGCGAGCGCTTCGCGAGGCGCTCCACGTCCAGCAGGATCACCGCGCGGGCCTCCAGGCGGAGCCAGCCACGGCCCGCGAAGTCGGCCAGCGCCTTGTTCACGGTCTCGCGGGAGGCGCCGACCAGCTGGGCCAGCTCTTCCTGCGTGAGGTCGTGCACGACGTGGATGCCCTCCTCGGACTGCACGCCGAAGCGGCGCGACAGGTCGAGCAGCGCGCGGGCCACACGGCCCGGCACGTCGGAGAAGACCAGGTCGGACATCTGGTCGTTGGTCTTGCGCAGACGCCGGGCGACGGCGCGCAGCAGGGCGGCGGCCACCTCGGGTCGTGCGTTCAGCCACGGCTGGAGGTCGCCGTGGCCGAGGCCGAGCAGCTTCACCTCGGTCAGCGCGCTGGCGGTCGCGGTGCGCGGGCCGGGGTCGAAGAGCGACAACTCGCCGATCAGCTCGCCGGGGCCGAGCACGGCCAGCATGTTCTCGCGGCCGTCGGGGGATGTGCGGTGAAGCTTCACCTTGCCTTCGGTGACCACGTAGAGGCGGTCGCCGGGGTCGCCCTCGTGAAACAGGGCATCACCGCGCGCGAGGGTCACCTCACTCATGGAGGCGCGGAGCTCCGCGGCCTGCTCGTCATCGAGCGCCGCGAAGAGCGGGGCGCGCCGCAGAACGTCGTCCACGAGTTTCTCTCCTATGTCGCCTGCACTGCGGGGGACGGTTGTTCCCGCCGCCCATTTTGCCGGACGGTCCAAACAGTGTGATCAGTCACTCAGACACAAGTCTGCCGCACCTGCGTCGCAACCCGACGGGGAGGGGGCCAATCGGGGGCCGATCCGATGGCTCCGGGGCGAATGTCAGTGTCGGGCTTTAGGCTGGCCGAGTGTCCAAAAAGCCGGTGACGACACAGGCGGAAGGGGCTGGAGCGGTGACGGGTGACCGTGATTCCGCTGTGGGCGAACAGGGCGGGACGATCTCCGCCCGGCCGGCAGGACTCCGCCCCGGACCGTCTCACGCACCGGCCCCGGACACCGACTCCGCGCGCCGTCTCCGCACTCCGCGCACCGTCTCCGTACAGGGAAAGGCCGCCCAGCTCATGCCCGCGAAGAAGCCCGCCACGAAGGCGACCGGCTCCGCCACGAAGGCGACCGGCTCCGCCACGAAGGCGACCAGCTCCGCCCCGAAGGCGACCGGCTCCGCTACGAAGGCGACCGGCTCCGCTACGAAGGGGGCCGACACCGCCTTGAAGGCGACCGGCCCGAAGGCGACCGGCTCGGCCAAGCCCGAGTCGCGCACGGCGCTGGTCCGCCGGGCGCGGAAGATCAACCGGGAGCTCGCGGAGACGTACCCGTACGCACACCCGGAGCTGGACTTCGAGAACCCGTTCCAGCTGGTCCTCGCCACGGTGATGTCCGCCCAGACGACGGACCTGAGGGTCAATCAGACGACCCCGGCGCTGTTCGCCAAGTACCCGACCCCCGAGGACCTGGCAGCGGCCAACCCCGAAGAGGTCGAGGAGCTGATCAGGCCGACCGGGTTCTTCCGGGCCAAGACGAAGTCGATCATGGGCCTTGCCAAGGCGCTGAGCGAGGACTTCGGGGGCGAGGTGCCCGGCCGGCTCGAAGATCTCGTCAAGCTGCCCGGAGTGGGCCGCAAGACGGCCTTCGTCGTGTTGGGCAACGCGTTCGGGCGGCCCGGCATCACTGTCGACACCCATTTCGGACGGCTCGTCCGCCGCTGGAAGTGGACCGAGGAGACCGACCCGGACAAGGTCGAGAAGGCCGTCGGCGAGCTCTTCCCGAAGAGCGAGTGGACCATGCTCAGCCATCACGTGATCTTCCACGGCCGCCGCATCTGCCACTCCCGCAAACCGGCCTGCGGGGCCTGCCCGATCGCCCCGCTCTGCCCGGCGTACGGAGAGGGCGAGACGGACCCGGAGAAGGCGAAGAAGCTGCTCAAGTACGAGAAGGGCGGCTTCCCCGGCCAGCGTCTCAAGCCCCCGCAGTCCTACCTGGACGCGGGCGGTGTCCCGGCCCCGCCGCTGGGCGGCACCCCGGGTGACACGACCGGGTGACATGCCGCGGTGGCGGAACGAAACGGGGGCGGTCAGGCGTTGGGCGAATCACGACGGGTACGGGGGCGGCGAGATGAAGCACGTGAGCGAGATCGATGCGATGAGCGGCGGGACGGCCGGGGACGGTGACGGGACAGCCCGGGGCGGCGACGCCACGGCCGCCCCGAGTACGCCGCACGCCACGCCCGCGCCCGGCAACACCCCGCCCTCCCCGGGTACGCCGCGCGCCACACCCGCGCCCGGCAACACCCCGCCCGCCCTGGGTACGCCGCGCGCCGCGCCCGGCAGCATCCCGCACGCCACGCCCGCCCCGGGTATGTCGCACGCTGCCCCCGCGCCCGGCAGCACCCCGCACCTCCCCGACGTAGCGCTCCGCACCGAAGGGCTGCCCGGCTGGCTGAGCCCCGTCGCCGAAGCGGCCCGCACTCTCCGCGGGGACCAGCTCAGCCGCTTCCTGCCCCCCGAGGACGGAGCGGGCAGACAGTCCGCGGTGCTGGTCCTGTTCGGCGACGGCGACCGCGGCCCCGAGCTGCTGTTGATGGAGCGGGCGGGCTCGCTCAGATCCCATGCCGGCCAGCCGTCCTTCCCCGGCGGCGCCCTCGACCCGCAGGACGGTGATCCGTACACCGAGGGCCCGTTGCGCGCCGCGCTGCGGGAGGCGTGGGAGGAGACGGGCCTCGACCCGAGCGGCGTCCAGCTCTTCGGCGTGCTGCCGCGGCTCTACATCCCGGTGAGCGGCTTCGTGGTGACGCCGGTGCTCGGCTGGTGGCGGGTGCCGACGCCGGTCGAGGCCGTCGACCCGGCGGAGACGGCCCGCGTCTTCACGGTCCCGGTGGCGGATCTCACGGACCCGGACAACCGGGCGACGACGGTCCATCCGAGCGGCCACCAGGGCCCCGCGTTCCTCGTGGAATCCGCCCTGGTCTGGGGTTTCACGGCCGGTGTGATCGACCGGATCCTGCACTACGCGGGGTGGGAGCGCCCCTGGGACCGGGAGAAGACGGTCCCACTCGACTGGCGCACATGACAGGGTGGCCCCGTGCCGTGCCGTCCTGGGGACCGACCCCGTGACTCCGGCGCGGAAGTGGAAACCGGCGATGCGAGGCGAGGCCAGAATTCGGTGAACGTGCTGGACATTCTGCTGCTCGCGGCCGCCGTCTGGTTTGCGATCGTGGGCTACCGCCAGGGCTTCGTCGTCGGCATCCTGTCGGTGATCGGCTTCCTGGGCGGCGGTCTCGTCGCCGTCTACACACTGCCCCTCGTCTGGGGCGCGGCCACCAGCGACGCCCAGGTCACGACGACCGCCGCGGTCGTCGCCGTGGTCGTCGTGATCGTCTGCGCCTCGGTGGGCCAGGCCTTCACCACGCACTTGGGCAACAAGCTGCGCAGGTACATCATTTGGTCCCCGGCCCGCGCGCTCGACGCGACGGGCGGCGCCCTCGTCAACGTCGGGGCGATGCTCCTGGTCGCCTGGTTGATAGGTTCCGCCCTCGCCGGTACGACGCTGCCCACGCTCGGCACGGAGGTCCGCAGCTCGAAGGTGTTGCTCGGGGTCTCGCGGGCGCTGCCCGGCCAGGCCGACACCTGGTTCGCGGATTTCTCCTCCACGCTCGCGCAGAACGGTTTCCCCCAGGTCTTCAGCCCGTTCGCCAACGAGCCGATCACCGAGGTCCAGCCCCCCGACCCGGCGCTGGCCGGCAGCGCGGCCGCGCGGAACGCGAAGCGCTCGATCGTCAAGGTCGTGGGCCAGGCGCCCGGTTGCGGCAAGGTCGTGGAGGGCACCGGGTTCGTCTTCTCCGACCGCCGTGTGATGACCAACGCGCACGTGGTCGGCGGCGTCGACGAGCCGACCGTGCAGATCGGCGGCGAGGGCATCAAGTACGACGCGAAGGTCGTGCTCTACGACTGGAAGCGGGACATCGCGGTCCTGGACGTGCCACAACTCAAGGCGCCACCGCTGCGGTTCACGTCCACGGACGCACGGCGCGGCGACGGCGCGATCGTCGCGGGCTTCCCGGAGAACGGCGCGTACGACGTGCGCCCCGCGCGGGTCCGTGGCCGCATCACGGCCGACGGCCCGGACATCTACCACCGCGGCAAGGTCCAGCGCGACGTCTACTCGCTGTACGCGACGGTCCGGCAGGGCAACTCGGGCGGGCCGCTCCTGACCGCGGACGGCCAGGTCTACGGGGTGGTCTTCGCCAAGTCCCTGGACAACTCGCAGACGGGCTACGCGCTCACCAGGGACGAGATCAACACCGACATCACCCAGGGCCGTACCGCGGTCCAGCAGGTGGACACGGACGCCTGCGCGCTCTGAGGCCCAGCCGCCCGCGAGGGTCTTGAGCGGGTACCGGGTCGGGCCCTGGAGACAGGGCCCGGGAAACGTGTCAGCCGCGCCCGCTGTGGCGCAGCCGGGCCGACACCCACCGGGCCCGGCGCCGCAGGATGCGCGGAATGCCCAGTCGGGGATCGTGCGCCGCGTACTCCTGCGGTGCGCCCCTCTGGGGAGAGCCCAGCGTCATCGCTGGGCGGCGATTGCGTGCTGCGTCACTGTAGTCGTGCGTCCAGCCCATACACCGACGTGTGCCCGGGCCCCATGGTCGGTAATCGCCCCCATGGCCCCCAAATTGGCGTATGCGTCGGGCATTTGGCCGTTCGTAGAACAGGCGTTCCCGCCCGGATACCGGTGGGCCGCCAGTGGCACACCGGGCGCCCGCCGATGGCTCACCGATCGGGCTCGGGGTCCTGGAGCCAGCTCACCAGTTCCTTGGAGAAGGCGGCCGGATCCTCCTCGTGCGGGAAGTGGCCGAGGCCGTCGAACAGCCGCCAGCGGTAGGGCGCTTCGACGTACTCGCCGGACCCCGCGGCGCTCCGCGTGCGCATCACCGGGTCGAGCGAGCCGTGCAGATGCAGGGTCGGGACCCGGACCGGCCGCTTCATGCGCCGGTTGAACTGGATGCCGTCGGGGCGGGCCAACGACCGCACCATCCACCGGTACGGCTCGATCGAGCAGTGCGGGGTCGACGGGATGGACATGGCGCGCCGGTACGTCTCGACGGCCTCGTCGTCGGGCTGCTGCGGACCGGACCAGTCCCGGACCAGCTGCCCGGCCAACGCCCCGCCGTCCGCCGCCAGTTGACGCTCCGGCAGCCAGGGCCGCTGGAACCCCCAGATGTATGAGCCGGCGGTCGTCTGCTTGACGTCCGACAGCATGGCCGAGCGCCAGCGCCGCGGGTGCGGCATCGACGACACGGCGAGCCGGCGCACCAGCTTGGGCCGCATCACGGCCGCGGTCCACGCGAGATAGCCGCCGAGGTCGTGGCCGACGAGCGCCGCGTCCGGTTCGCCGAGCGAGCGCACCACGCCGGTGATGTCGAGCGCGAGGTTCGCCGGGTCGTAACCGCGCGGTGTTCGGTCGCTGCCGCCCACGCCCCGCAGGTCCATGGCCACGGCCCGGAACCCGGCGTCGGCGAGTGCGCCGAGCTGGTGCCGCCACGTCCACCAGAACTGCGGGAAGCCGTGCAGCAGCAGCACGAGCGGCCCGTCACCCAGCTCCGCGATGTGGAAGCGCGCGCCGTTGGCCGCGACGTCCCGGTGGGTCACCTCTTTTCCACCGGGGATGCCGCGACGTACGACAGAGGAAGTCGGTTGGGCCGAAGGAGTGGCGGGGTCCGTCATGCAGACGAGCGTCCCACAGCCTCGATGGCCTCGGGGACACGGCCGCCGGGCGTCACCTGGCGCGGGTGGGGCTTGGCGTTCTGCAGTACGCCCGCCGACTCCTTGACCGACGCGGCGACCTTCTGCGGGCCCTTGCCCTTCTTGGCCTTCTTGGCGAAGACGGTGCCGATCAGCGCGAGGAGACCGGCGAAGAGCACGCTCGCGGCGAAGGAGAGCAGGAAGCACCAGGCGAGGTTCCAGCCGCCGTTCCCGTTGTGCCCGCCGGTCCAGGCGTTGATGCCGTACGCGAGCGCGAAGCTCAGCATCGGCAGCGAGAAGATCAGCACTGTCAGCGCCGCCGAGAACGACCCGCCGCTGACCGCGCCCTTCTTCACGTCCTGCTTGAGCTGCGCTTTCGCGAGGGCGATCTCATCGTGCACCAGTGCGGACATCTCGGTCGTCGCCGAGGCGAACAGCTGGCCGATGCTGCGTTCGGCGCCGACCGTGCCGACCGCGCTGACCGTGCTGCCGTCGGGTGCGCTCATCGCGTTTCTCCCTGATTTCCTTGAGAAGCTGTGGATGCTCCGGATGTGCGGACTTGCTGTCAGATCATGCCGGACGCTCGCCCCCGGCGCCTTCCCCGCCCGCCACTTCGGCAAGCCTTCGATGCTCTGCGGCCTTCTTCTCATGGATCGCGGCCATCCGCAGGTGGTAGTCCGGGTCGCCCTTCTCGTAGATGTCGGGGACGCCGTCGAGGTCCTCGTCGCGCTCCTCCGCCTCCCACAGCGAGCGGTACTTCGCGTTCCGCGTCTTCAGCAGTACGCCGCTGAAGACGGCCGCGATGAGGGAGCCGATGAGCACGGCGGCCTTGACCTCGTCGGTGAGCAGCGGGTCGTCGGAGAAGGCGAGTTCGCCGATCAGGAGCGAGACGGTGAAGCCGATGCCGGCGAGGGAGGCGACGGCGAAGACGTCCGGCCAGGCCAGCTCCTGCGAGAGCGACGCCTTGGTGAAACGGGCCGTCAGCCACGTGCCGCCGAAGATGCCGAGGGCCTTGCCGACGACGAGACCGAGTACGACACCGAGCGTCTCGGGCTTGCCGAACACGTCGCCCAGCGCGCCGCCCGACACCACCACACCGGCGCTGAGCAGGGCGAACAGCGGCACCGCCAGTCCGGCCGACAGGGGTCGCACCAGGTGCTCGACGCGCTCGCCCGGAGAGTGCTCCGCGCCGTCCCGTCGGGTGCAGCGCAGCATCAGGCCCATGGCGACACCGGCGATGGTGGCGTGGATGCCGCTGTTGTACATCAGGCCCCAGATGACGAGGGCGAGCGGCACATAGACGTACCAGCCGTGTACGCCCTTGCGCAGCAGCAGCCAGAAGACGGCGAGGCCGACGACGGCGCCGCCGAGCGCGGCGAAGTTCAGCTCATCGGTGAAGAAGACCGCGATGATCAGGATGGCCAGGAGGTCGTCGACGACGGCGAGGGTCAGCAGGAAGGCGCGCAGGGCGCCCGGCAGCGACGTACCGAGGACGGCGAGGACGGCCAGGGCGAACGCGATGTCGGTCGCGGTCGGCACGGCCCAGCCGTCCGTCGAGCCGCCCCCGACCACGTTCACCAGGGTGTACACGAGGGCGGGCGCGGCCATGCCGCAGACGGCGGCGACGACCGGGAGCGCGGCGGCTCTGGGGTCGCGCAGGTCACCGGCGACGAGTTCGCGCTTGAGTTCGATGCCGGCCACGAAGAAGAAGACGGCCAGCAGGCCGTCGGCGGCCCAGTGTTCGAGGGAGAGGTCGAGGCCGAGAGCGCCGGGCCCGACATGGATGTCGCGGACCGTCTCGTAACTGTGGCTGATCGCCGGGACATTGGCCCAGACGACCGCCGCGACGGCGGCGACGAGGAGGAGCATCCCGCCGACGGTCTCGGTCCGCAGGGCCTCGGCCACGAAGTTCCGCTCGGGCAGGGACAGATGGCCGAGTGCTTTGCGGTCGCTCTTCTGGGGCGCGCTCACGCGGGGGAACCTCCGGTCGGGTACGGCTGATCACTCTGCCGACCAGACTTCCCGGCGCACCCTGTGGACTTCCTGACGCGTTCCTGACGCGTCGTTCACCCTACCGGGTGTACGCAGGACGTGCCTGGTGATCATCACGATACGCACGAAACGGGCACCCGGCGCGCTCGCCGAGTGCCCGTTCCCCCGTGCCGGGTCAGTCCTCGCTGGGTGCCGCGGGCAGCTTGGTCTGGATCAGGTCCATGACGGAGGAGTCGGCGAGGGTGGTGACGTCGCCGACGGCGCGGTTCTCCGCGACGTCGCGCAGCAGGCGGCGCATGATCTTGCCGGACCGTGTCTTGGGGAGTTCGGCGACGGGCAGGACGCGCTTGGGTTTGGCGATCGGGCCGAGCGTGGTGCCGACGTGGTTGCGCAGGGCGGCCATGAGGTCCGGGTCCTCGGCGTTGGCGGTGGAGCGCAGGATGACGAAGGCGACGATGGCCTGGCCGGTGGTCTCGTCGGCGGCGCCGACGACGGCGGCCTCGGCGACGGACGGGTGGGAGACGAGCGCGGACTCGACCTCGGTGGTGGAGATGTTGTGGCCGGAGACGAGCATGACGTCGTCGACGCGGCCGAGGAGCCAGATGTCGCCGTCCTCGTCCTTCTTGGCGCCGTCCCCGGCGAAGTACCGGCCTTCGAAGCGGGACCAGTAGGTGTCGATGAACCGCTGGTCGTCGCCCCAGATGGTGCGCAGCATGGAGGGCCACGGCTCGGTCAGGACGAGGTAGCCGCCGCCGCCGTTCGGTACCTCGTTCGCCTCGTCGTCGACGACGGTGGCCGCGATGCCGGGCAGGGCGCGCTGGGCGGAGCCCGGCTTGGTGGCGGTGACGCCCGGGAGCGGCGAGATCATGATGGCGCCGGTCTCGGTCTGCCACCAGGTGTCGACGATGGGGCAGGTGTCGGCACCGATGTTCTTGCGGTACCACATCCACGCCTCGGGGTTGATCGGCTCACCGACCGAGCCGAGGACGCGCAGGCTGGACAGGTCGAACTTGGCGGGGATGTCGTCACCCCACTTCATGAACGTGCGGATCGCGGTCGGCGCCGTGTAGAGGATGGTGACGCCGTACTTCTGCACGATCTCCCAGAACCGGCCCTGGTGCGGGGTGTCCGGGGTGCCCTCGTAGATGACCTGGGTGGCGCCGTTGGAGAGCGGCCCGTAGGTGATGTAGGAGTGCCCGGTGACCCAGCCGATGTCGGCCGTGCACCAGTACACGTCGCTCTCGGGCTTGAGGTCGAAGACCGCGTGGTGGGTGTAGGACGCCTGGGTGAGGTAGCCGCCGGAGGTGTGCAGGATGCCCTTGGGCTTCCCCGTGGTCCCGGAGGTGTAGAGGATGAAGAGCGGCTGCTCGGCGTCGAACGCCTGCGGCGCGTGCTCCGGCGACTGGCGGCCGACGACGTCGTGCCACCACACGTCGCGGCCCTCGCTCCAGGCGACGTCCTGCCCGGTGCGCCGGACGACGAGGACCTTCTCCACGCCCTCGACGCGGCTGACGGCCTCGTCGACGGCGGGCTTGAGGGCCGAGGGCTTGCCGCGGCGGTAGCCGCCGTCGGAGGTGATGACGACCTTGGCGTCGGCGTCCTCGATGCGCTTGGCGATGGCGTCGGCGGAGAAGCCGCCGAAGACCACCGAGTGCGCGGCGCCGATGCGGGCGCAGGCCAGCATCGAGATGACGGCCTCGGGGATCATCGGCAGGTAGACCGCGACCCGGTCGCCGGCCTGGACACCCAATTCGGTCAGCGCGTTCGCGGCCCGGCCGACCTCGTCCTTGAGTTCGGCGTAGGTGATCGCGCGGCTGTCACCCGGCTCGCCCTCGAAGTGGATCGCGACGCGGTCGCCGTTGCCGGCCTCCACATGCCGGTCCACGCAGTTGTAGGCGACGTTCAGCTTGCCGTCCTTGAACCACTTCGCGAACGGCGGGTTCGACCAGTCCAGCGTCTCGGTCGGCTCGGTGGCCCAGCTCAGGCGGCGGGCCTGCTCGGCCCAGAAACCGAGCCGGTCAGCCTTGGCCCGCTCGTACGCCTCCGCCGTGACATTGGCGTTCGCGGCCAAGTCGGCAGGCGGCGCGAAGCGACGCTCCTCCTTCAAGAGGTTGGCCAGGCTTTCGTTGCTCACGAGATCTCCCTTACGGTGCTTTGCCGGGCGCCCGTTGTGTCCCAAACCACAGCTCATCAGACGCCGACCCCTGGTGACAAGGGGGGTCGGCAAATTGGTTTAGACCTGTCGACGGCTCCCGGCCGAAGCAGCCGGGAGCCGTACGTTCTCATCTGTTCCACGCGGAAGGGAAAGGGAAGGTTCAGGCGCGCGCGCCGTCGGTCTCGTCGAAGGAGGCCGCCGTGACCTGTCCGAAGACGGGATCGGGGCTCTCCGGCAGGTCCTCCAGCAGATATGCCTGCGCCTCACCGACGTGGAAGTACATCCCGTGCAGCTCCAGCGCGCCCCGCGCGACGGCGTGGGCCACCGACTCGTGCGCCCGCAAGTGCTCCAACTGCTGTACGACGTTGGTGAGACAGAGCTGCTCGACGGTGTCGGCGGGCGCCCGCCCGGCGAGCCGCGCCCCCGGCAGGCCGGTGCCGGACAGCCGCTCCAGGCTCGGCGCGCCGTGCCGCAGCCACCGCTTGAGCGGGGTGAGCGCGCCGGCCCCGTCGGGCGGGCTGCTCAACAGCGCCTGCATGGCCCCGCATCCGGAGTGCCCGCACACAGTGATCGACTGCACCTTCAGCACGTCGACGGCGTACTCGATGGCGGCGGCGACCGAGTCGTCCCCGCTCTCGGCACCGGGCAGGGGGACGAGATTGCCCACGTTCCGTACGACGAAGAGGTCGCCGGGGCCGCTGGACGTGATCATCGAGGTGACGAGCCGTGAGTCCGCGCAGGTCAGGAAGAGCTGCGTGGGCTTCTGCCCCTCTCTCGCCAACCGCGCGAGCTCGTCGCGCACCAGCGGTGCCGTGTTGCGCTGGAACGCGCTGATCCCACTGGCCAGGTGATGCCCGCCGCGCGGCGCGGCGGTCTCCGGCGCAGGGTCGGAGGGCCGGTCGCAGTGGTGATTGCGCCACGGCGTCCAGGGCCGACAGCACGAGTGGCTCGCACGGGCGGGCTCGGCGATCCGCTGCCCGCCGCGCCCGGTCAGTTCGACCTGACCGCCCTGGGTGGCATGCGACTTCTCCCAGTCCTGCAACGCCTCGTACGCGGCATGGTCCATGAATGATCCGTCCAACTCCACGACGCAGGTGGCTCCTTGGGGGACTTGATGCAGCACCCGGCTGAGCCGAGGTACGGCGAGGAACGTCAACTGGCCGCGTACGCGCACACGGTGCGTGCCGCGCGCGTCCTCCTCGTGTGTGATGCGGGTACGCGTGAGGCGGTGCAGCGCGACGGCGACGGCGACCGCGACGCCGAGGCCCACGCCTTGCAGGACGCCGAGGACGACGACGCCGAGGGTGGTCACGACGTAGACCAGGACCTCACGGTGGCGGGTGACCGTGCGGATGTGGTGCAGGGACACCATCTGGATGCCGACCGCCATCACCAGGGCGGCGAGCGAGGCGAGCGGGATCAGCTCCAGCACGGGGACCAGCAGCAGGGTGGCCGCCACTACCCAAACGCCGTGCAGCATGGTGGAGTTCCGGCTCACGGCGCCCGCGTTCACATTGGCCGCCGAGCGCACCGCGACCCCGGCGACGGGCAGTCCGCCGAGCGATCCGGAGACGATGTTCGCGGTGCCCTGACCGAGCAGTTCCCGGTTCAGGTTCGAGCGGCGGGTCCCGGGCGGCAGGTCGGTCCGGGAGGAGGCCAGCTTGTCGGTGGCGACGGCCCCGAGCAGCGACTGCACGCTGCACACCAGGGTGGTCGTCAGGACCGCGGCCGCGATCCCGAGCACGGGCCCGTCCGGGAGCCCGGCCAGCGCGTGGCTGCTCCAGGAGGGCAGGTCGACCTTGGGCAGGGTCAGTCCGAACAGGGCGGTGACCGCGGTCGCTGAGGTGACGGCGACGAGCGCGGCCGGCACCTTGCGCGCGATGCGGCCGGCCCGGCCCGGGATGCGCGGCCAGGAGAAGAGGACGGCGAGGGTGAGGGCGCTCACGCCGTAGGCGGCGGGCTGGGCGGCGGCCAGCTGGGCGGGCAGCGACGCCAGATTGTCGAGCACGGCGCTCTCGGGGGTGCCGCCGAGGACGATGTGCAGCTGGGCGACGGCGATGGTGATGCCGATGCCGGCGAGCATGCCGTGCACGACGGCGGGGCTGACGGCGAGCGCCGTACGGGCCACTCGCAGGCAGCCGAGCCCGAGTTGGGCGAGGCCCGCGAGGACGGTGATCCCGCAGGTGGTCCGCCAGCCGTAGCGCTGGATCAGCTCGGCGGTGACCACGGTGAGGCCCGCGGCCGGGCCGCTGACCTGGAGCGGTGCGCCGCCCACCAGGCCGACGACGAGCCCGCCGACCGCGGCGGCGACGAGCCCCGACTCCAGTGGGGCGCCGGTCGCCAGGGCGATGCCGAGGGACAGGGGGAGAGCGATCAGGAAGACCGCGATGGACGCCGAGAGGTCGGCGCCCGCGACGCGGAAGCGGCGGCGGGGCGCCGGTGGGGGACTGTGCGCCTTGCGGGCGGCGGCTGTCGGCTCGTCCGTCCGGTTGGGGTCGCTGGATCGGGTGGGTACGCAGGCTGACATGTTCCCGTCTCCTCCGGGGTGCAGCGCGGTCGCGGAATGTGGGGGGACCCCTCAGCGGTGGGTGGGGGTCGATCGCGGCCGTGGTTCACGGCGTGCAGCGGCGGGATGAAATACAACGCTCGGTAAATGGATCGTAATGCAGAGTAAAGGTTGTGGAGGGATTAATCAGGCAAATGGGGTAAGAATTCACTCCGAGGAGTGAATAAGAATATTGGTCGGCTTGTCGTACAAATCGTGCGGAGATCTCGTGCGATGTTGACGGTGCCACCCGCGCATAGCGGGCATTTCTGGCATTCACCGTCTTGCAGGCCGACTCCAAGGAAGTAGGTGGGCGGAAGATGGCCGCCACCCAGAGGATCGCCACCCTGAGGATCACCGCGGCCATCGGCGCCGCCGCGACATGCGCCACGATCCTCGCCGGATGCGCGAACAGTCACACGGGCGCCGAACGCGACCCCGGCGCCCCCGGCCCGAGAAAAGCCGTCCCCGCCGCCCCGCACAAGGCGGTCCGGCTGATCGGGGACGGCTCGACCGCGTACACCGGTCAGCAGCCGCATCTGCCGAGAGCCGAAAGGCTCAGACCCGGCCAGAAACCGCCGCAGTTCGTCGTCTTCTCCTGGGACGGCGCGGGCGAGGACGGCCAGCGGCTGTTCTCGTACTTCCGCAAGGTCGCCAAGAAGAACAACGCGACCATGACGTACTTCCTCAGCGGCGTCTACATGCTGCCCGGGGCCAAGAAGGACCTGTACCACCCGCCGCAGCACTCGCCCGGCCGCTCGGACATCGGCTTCAACGACGCCGAGGGAATCCGCGACACCGCCCGGCAACTGCGCGGCGCCTGGCTCGAGGGCAACGAGATCGGCACCCACTTCAACGGCCACTTCTGCGGCAGCGACGGGGGCGTCGGCCAGTGGTCGGTGGGCGAGTGGAAGAGCGAGATCCAGCAGGCCAAGTCCTTCGTGAAGGCGTGGAAGACCAACACGGGCCTGAAGAAGGCCGACCCGCTGCCCTTCGACTACGACAAGGAGCTCGTCGGCGCCCGCACTCCCTGCCTCGAAGGCCAGGAGAACTTCATGCGCGCCGCGCACGACATGGGGTTCCGCTACGACACCAGCGGCGTCAACACCCAGTTGTGGCCCAAGAAGAAGCACGGCCTGTGGGACCTGTCCATGCAGCTCGTCCCCTTCCGCGGGCACTCCTACGAGCAGCTCACCATGGACTACAACTTCATGGTCAACCAGTCGGGCGGCGCCACGCAGGGCGACCCCGGCAAGCGCCAGTTCTGGGGCGACCAGATGCGTGACAGCCTGGTCGCGGGCTTCAAGCGCGCCTACGACGGCAATCGCGCGCCCCTGATCATCGGGAACCACTTCGAGTCCTGGAACGGCGGCGTCTACATGCGCGCCGTCGAGCAGACGGTCCAGACGGTCTGCAACAAGCCCGAGGTCCGGTGCGTCTCCTTCCGGCAGCTCGCCGACTGGCTCGACGCGCAGGACCCGAAGGTCCTGGAGAAGCTCACCGGCCTGGAGGTGGGCAAGGCACCCGAACACGGCTGGGCGGCCTTCCTCGACGACAAGCCGGCCCCGGCACCCAAGGGGGCGCCGGGCACGCGGGCCGCCAAACCGTGATCCGGGGTCAGGCGGGCGCCGTGACGCTCTCCTGAAGCACGTAACCGGGGTCGATCTGCGCCACCAGGTCGGCCCCGGTCCGCTCGTTGCCCCAGCTCTGCGCGTTCTTCTGGTGGAAGTGCACCATCTGGCGCGTGTACCGCTCCCAGTCGCGGGCCTCGTACGTCGCGTCGGCCGCGGCCTGAAGGGTCCGCAGAGCGTCCCTGTCGGCCTCCTCCAGGAGCTCGAAGGGGGGCGGGCTCCCCTTCTCCATGGCGCGCACCCAGTCCGACTGGCCGACGGTGACGAGCAGGTCGTCACCCACCTCGGCGCGCAGGAAGTCGAGGTCGGCGTCGTCCTCGCCCCGCACCTTGTTGCCCACGACCTTCAGGGCGATGCCGAAGTCCTGGGCGTACTCCTTGTACTGGCGGTAGACGGAGATCCCCTTGCGGGTCGGCTCGGCGACGAGGAACGTCATGTCGAAGCGGGTGAACATGCCCGAGGCGAAGGAGTCGGAGCCCGCGGTCATGTCGACCACCACGTACTCGCCTCTGCCGTCGACCAGGTGGTTCAGGCAGAGCTCCACCGCTCCGGTCTTGGAGTGGTAGCAGGCGACACCGAGGTCGGCCTCGGTGAAGGGGCCGGTGACCATCAGACGTACGGCGCCACCGTCGAGTTCCACGGGCCGCGCACAGGCGTCGTACACCGGGTTGTTCTCGCCCACGCGCAACAGCCGTGAGCCCTCCCCGGGCGGCGTCGTCTTGATCATCGTGTCGGCCGAGGCGATCCGCGGGTTCGAGCCGCGCAAGTAGTCCTTGATGAGCGGCAGCCGCGCGCCCATGGCGGGCAGTTCGGCGGCGACGTCCTCGTCGAGCCCGAGCGCGGCTCCGAGGTGCTGGTTGATGTCGGCGTCGACGGCGATGACCGGGGATCCGGTGGTGGCGAGGTGACGGACGAAGAGCGAGGACAGCGTGGTCTTGCCGCTGCCGCCCTTCCCCACGAAAGCGATCTTCATGTTCACCTAGCGTAGTGGGGTGATCGCGTCACGTGCTTCACGCGCGTGAAGAAGACCACTCCTTCGTGGGGCGGAGGCCCCCGGCCCGTAGGGTCGTACTCATGAGTACGACAGCCGATCCCCTTGCCACGCTCGGCACGCTGCCCGGCGTGAGCGACTCCGTGGACTCCGTGCGCAAGGCCGTGGACCGGGTCTACGGGCACCGGGTCATGCGGCGCCGCAGCAACGAGGTCACCTCCGAGGCCGCACTGCGCGGCGCGCGGGGCAGCGCGGCCCTGTCCGGCGCCGACTGGGCGCTCGAAGAGGTGCGCAGGCGCACCGACTTCAGCGGCGGCGACGGCGACGCCGAGGCTCCCACGGTCGGCGCGGCGCTGCGGCTGACCGCCGAGGCGGGGCAGCTCCTGTCCATCTGGCGGCAGTCGCCGCTCCGGGTGCTCGCGCGGCTGCACCTGGTCGCGGCGGCCGACCGCGGCGATGCCGTCGGGCGCCCGCGTACGCGGGGCGAGCAGGTCGACGAGCCGCTCATCGAGCTTCCGCTGCCGGACGCGGACGAGGTGGCGGGCCGGCTCGAAGGACTCTCGCAGCTGATCATCGGGGGGAGCGCGGCGCCGGCCCTGGTGAGCGCGGCCGTGGTCCACGGCGAACTGCTGGCACTGCGCCCCTTCGGTTCGCACAACGGCTTGGTCGCGCGCGCTGCCGAACGCGTCGTCCTGGTGGGCAGCGGTCTCGACCCGAAGTCGATCTGCCCCGCCGAGGTGGGCCACGCGGAGCTGGGGCGTGCGGCGTACGCCGCCGCGCTCGAAGGCTATGTGTCCAGCACGCCGGAGGGGATGGCGGCCTGGATCGCCCACTGCGGCAAGGCGGTCGTGTTCGGCGTCAGGGAGTCGACCGCGGTGTGCGAGGCACTCCAGCGCGGCGCCGCCTGAGACGTCCGGGAAGTCTCTGAGACAAGAGTGCGGCGGTACGAGTCCTCGTACCGCCGCCAACATGACGCGCCGGGTTACCAAGCGTCCTCGATATATGCCCATCAGGTCGGGACGTTGCCCGTGGCCTGGTGCGGCTGGCCCGTAATCGACGGGTCGACGTCGCGTGGGTGCCCGGCGTTCATGCTTCGGTCCGTGGGGCCTTACTGCGGTTGAAGGTGATCCTCTCGGATGTCCTTGGTCTCGCGGGCCGTTGACTCCTTTGTACTCCGCCCCTCGGGGAAGCGGAAGCCCTGGATGCGCTTTTTTACTTTTACGATCAAACAGTCGTAAAACGGGCGGCCCCCACTGGACCGCTCCATGGCCCTACCGGGAAGCGGTCGGCGTCCGGCGCCGACTGGCGTACCAGACGAAGCCGGCGGTGGCCGCCGCGGCACCCACGGCGGCCGCGGCGACCAGGGCCGGACGCGACGGGGCGGAGAGGTTCGGCAGCCGCTGCTTGAGCCGCACAGGCTTGTGGAAATCGAGAATCGGCCACTCGCGCGCGAGCGCCTCGCGCCGCAGCGCCCGATCCGGGTTGACCGCGTGCGGGTGCCCCACGGCGCTCAGCATCGGCACGTCCGTCGCTGAGTCGCTGTACGCGTAGCACCGCGCGAGGTCGTACCCCTCGGTGCGGGCCAGGTCCTTGATCGCTTCGGCCTTCGTCGGCCCGTACGCGTAGTACTCCACCTCGCCCGTGAAGCAGCCGTCGGCGCCGACGACCATCCGCGTGGCCACCACCCGGTCCGCGCCGAGCAGCCCGCCGATCGGCTCGACCACCTCGGCGCCCGAGGTCGAGACGATGACGACGTCGCGCCCGGCGGTGTGGTGCTCCTCGATGAGGGACGCCGCCTCGTCGTAGATGATCGGGTCGATCAGATCGTGCAGCGTCTCGGCGACGATCTCCTTCACCTGCTCCACGTTCCAGCCGCGGCACAGGGCCGAGAGGTACGCGCGCATCCGCTCCATCTGGTCGTGATCGGCGCCGCCGGCGAGAAAGACGAACTGCGCGTACGCGGTACGCAGCACGGCCCTGCGGTTGATCAGCCCGCCTTGGTAGAACGACTTGCTGAAGGTGAGCGTGCTCGACTTAGCGATGACCGTCTTGTCCAGGTCAAAGAAGGCCGCTGTGCGCGGCATGGAGTGGTTCAAGGACTGGATTTCCACGAGTTTGAGCATAGGCGCCCACCATTCGGCGTAAGCTGTGGCGCGTGGGTTTGCTTGAGAAGCCTCTCGGGTACACCATGGAAGTCACGGATCGTTCGCGACCGTGCTAACCCCGGTCTGGCTCCTCCCCCCCCGAGTCAGACCGAGGGGACGACCCCCGCTCTCCCCCCCGGCGGGGGTCGTCGCATGTCCGGACCCGTTTTCGGGTCCTTTTTTCTTGCCTTCTCGCCATGATCCCGGCTGGTTCCAGCTCTGCGGGCCGGGAGTCGGCGCGCACCGAGATCGTCACGCTGTGTGACCGAGAGGGTGCTCTGCGGAGGTTCCACTTCAGTTCCGCCCCGACTTCACTGTGTCACCGGTATGAGTGATGGGGATATTCACAAGCCTTCTCGCGTCCACAGTTATTGACCAAGATCCACACGATTTACGGGATCGCTGCACGGTGATTCCACACGCGAAGTCCGGATCGGTGTTCATGGCCGGTTCGTTATGGCCGAGCCGTGCCGGGGCGGCTGGTATTCGGCGCCTCGGTGCCCGGGCTTCGCGACGGATCGGACGGCCCGCGGGTGCGGGCCTGTGTGGAGAGAAGGGGGCCGGATCATGGCGGAAGCCGTGGCGTGTGAGGCGCGGGCCGTGCGGCGCGCACCGTTGATCGTGACCGAGGACGTGGAGCTGCTCGACGACCTGTTGCGGCTGTGCGCCGCGGCAGGTGTGCGGCCCGAGGTCGGGCACGGGGCGCCCGCGGACAGAGGCAGCTGGGAGGCGGCGCCCCTGGTGCTGGTCGGGGACGACGCCGCGGGACGACTGCGCGGGGCGGCCCGACGGCGGGGCGTCGTCCTCGTCGGGCGCGATCAGGACGATTCCGGGGTGTGGCAGCGGGCGGTGGAGATCGGCGCCGACCACGTGCTGATGCTGCCCGACGGCGAGCAGTGGCTGATGGACCGGATCGCGGATGTGGCCGAAGGCGTGGGACGACCCGCGCTGACCGTCGGGGTGATCGGCGGCCGAGGCGGCGCCGGAGCCTCGACCCTGGCCTGCGCGCTGGCGGTGACCGCCGCGCGGGCCGGTCGGCGCACGCTCCTGGTCGACGCGGATCCGCTCGGCGGCGGGCTCGACGTACTGCTCGGCGGGGAGGCGGTGGACGGCCTGCGCTGGCCGGCGTTCGCCCAGTCACGGGGGCGCGTCGGCAGCACCGCGCTGGAGGAGTCGTTGCCCCGGCTGCACGATCTGCGGTTGCTCAGCTGGGACCGCGGCGAGCTGGCGGCAGTACCCCCCGAGGCGGTACGGGCGGTGCTCGCGGCCGGTCGGCGCAGGGGCGGCGTCGTCGTGGTGGACCTCCCGCGCCGGGTCGACGCCGGATCGGTCGAGGCGCTGGCCCAGCTCGACCTGGGCCTGCTCGTGGTGCCACCGGAGCTACGGGCCGTCGCGGCTGCCCGGCGGGTGGCCGGGGCGGTGGGGATGGTGCTGCGGGATCTTCGCGTGGTGACGGCGCCGGTGCCCGGCATGGGTCCGGGTGCGGGGCCCGGGGTGCTCGACGGGGACGAGGTGGCACGGCTGCTCGGACTGCCGCTCGCCGGTGAACTGCCCATGGACAGAGGGGCGGGCGCGGGGCCGGGGCTCGGCTCAGGGGGGCCGCTGGGGCGGTTCTGCGCGGAGTTCTGGGGGCGGCTGCCGGCGGGGTCGGGGTCGGGGTCGGGGTCGGAGGAGGGCGGGGGGCCATGAGGGGGGTGACCGGAGTGGTGGCGGGGTGATGGAGCGTGCGGCCGGGGGTGGTAGCCGGGGTGGAAGTGACCGGAGTGGTGGCTGGGTGGTGGTCGAAGTGACCGGAGTCGGAGTCGGAGTCGTGGCTGGGTGGTGGCCGAGGTGGATGGGGTGGTTGTGATGCGGGTGGTGTTCGAGATGAGTGCGGGGGATGGCTGGTGAGCGGGGTGAGCGGGGTGTGTGGAGTGGTCGGGGTGAGCGGGGTGAGCGGCGTGGTCGGGGCGCGGATGCTGGACGGGGTACGTCAGTGGCTCGCGGAGAACGGGGCGGAGGCGACGCCCGCCCGGGTGGCCGAGGCGCTACGGGCGCAGGGGCGGATCCTGGGCGACGCCGAAGTGCTGGGTGCTGCAGGGCAGTTGCGGTCCGAACTGGTGGGAGCGGGGCCGCTGGAGCCGCTGCTCGCCGACGCGTCGGTGACGGACGTCCTGGTGTCGGCGCCGGATCAGGTGTGGGTCGACCGAGGCGGTGCCCTGGAGCTGACAGGGGTGCGTTTCGAGAACGCGGCATCCGTGAGGAGGCTGGCACAGCGGCTCGCGGCCGTGGTGGGGCGACGCCTCGACGACGCACGCCCCTGGGTGGACGCGAGGCTGCCCGACGGGACCCGGCTCCATGCGGTGCTGCCGCCGATCGCGGGGGGCTGCACCTGTCTGTCGCTGCGGGTCGTACGGCCACGGGCCTTCACCCTGGAGGAACTGATGGCGGCGGGGACCGTGCCGCCGGGCGGCGACCGGGTACTGCGGGCTCTGCTCGACGCGCGGCTGTCGTACCTGATCAGTGGCGGTACGGGCAGCGGGAAGACGACGCTGCTGAGCGCGCTGCTCGGCCTGGTCGGGCCGCAGGAGCGGATCGTGCTGACCGAGGACTCCGCCGAGCTGCGGCCGGATCATCCGCACGTGGTGCGGCTGGAGGCACGGCCCGCCAATCAGGAGGGCGCCGGGGCCGTCGAGCTGGCGGACCTGGTCCGTCAGGCGCTGCGGATGCGCCCCGACCGGCTCGTGGTCGGAGAGGTGCGCGGAGCCGAGGTCGTCTCGCTGCTCGCCGCGCTCAACACCGGGCACGAAGGGGGTTGCGGGACCGTGCATGCCAATGCGGCGAGCGATGTCCCGGTCCGCTTGGAGGCGCTGGGGACGGCGGCGGGGCTCGACCGCGCGGCGCTGCACAGCCAGCTGGCGGCCGCGGTGTCGGTGGTGCTGCACCTCGTACGGGACCGGGCAGGGCGGCGTCGGATCGCGCAGGTCCATGTGCTGGAGCGGGACGCGGCGGGGTGGGTGCGGACGGTGCCGGCGTTGGAGTGGGGCGAACGGGGGTTCGTGCCGGGGGACGGGTGGCCGCGGCTCGGGGAGCTGCTGGGGGTGCGGTCGCCGTGAGGAGCGGGGTGGTGGCGGGAGCGGCCGTGGGGGTGCTGGGAGTGGTGGCTGTGCTGTGGGCCGCCGGGCGTCGGGACGCCGAGGTGCGGCGGGCCCGGGCGGTGATGGGCGTCGTGCCGGGTGAGAGGGCGTCGGGGTGGCGGTGTGTGGTCGAGCGGTGGTGGAGGCGGGGCCGGGCGCGGCCCGAATGGGGGTGTGCGGTCGCCGGGCTGGTGATCGGGCTCGTCGGCGCCTCGTTGGTGCCGCTCGCGATGGGGGTCTGCGCTGTGCCGGGTGCGGCGCGGGTGCGGCGGGCCCGGGACGCGCGACGGGAACGGGAGCGGCGCGGGGACGCGGTGATCCGGTTGTGCGGGCTGATGGCGGGCGAGGTGCGGGCGGGGCGGCAGCCGGGAGAGGCGCTGGTCGTCGCGGTGCGGGAGTCGGCCGCGTTGCCCGGCGCGGGGAGCGCGGCCGTGGTGGCGGCGGCCCGGTTCGGCGGGGATGTGTCCGGCGCCCTGCGGGAGGCGGCGGGACAGCCCGGGGCGGAGGGGCTGCACGGACTCGCGGCGTGTTGGCGGGTGGCCGTGGACCGGGGCGCCGGGCTCGCGGCCGGGCTGGAGCGGTTGGCGGCGGCGTTGCGGGCGGAGCGGGACCAGCGGGCCGATCTGCGAGCCCAGCTGGCCGGCCCTTGGTCGACCGCGGTGATGCTCGCGGGCCTGCCGGCGCTCGGGCTGCTCCTCGGCTCGGCGCTGGGAGCCCATCCGCTGCGGGTGCTCCTGCACACAGGGGCCGGGGCGGGGTGCCTGGTGGTGGGCGGGGCGTTGGAGGCGGCGGGGATGTGGTGGGCGGTGCGGATCGTGCGGGGGGCGGAGGCGTGAGGGCGGCGATGTGTGGATCGAGGGAGTGAGGGGCGATGGAGGTTTTCCACAGGCTGGGGGTAGTGCTGTGTGTCGCCGCGTTGGTGGCCTGGTTGGTGGGGGAGGTCGGAGCGCGCCGGCGGGAGCGGGCAGTGCGGCGCCGGGTCCGGCTCGTACTGGCGGCGGTCGCCGAGCGGCCCGGTCGGCCCGGGCCGCGCACATGGCGACTGCCCGGGGTGGTCCGGCGTTGGGCTCCGGTGGCCGGGGCGGTGAGCACCGGGTACGTGTTCGTCGGCGGCGCCGCCGGGCTGGTGGTCGGGGCGATCGCCGGTGGCGTCGTGTGGCGCTGGTGGCACGGCAGAGAGACGCGGGCGGGAGCAGCCACGACGGTGAGCGCTGCCGAGCGTGCCGAGGCGGCCCGACAACTCCCCCTGTTGGCCGACTTGTTGGCGGCATGCGTCGCAGCCAGCGCGGAACCGGTGGGAGCCGCGCATGCCGTCGGGGAATCGGTGGGCGGACCGGTGGGTCGGGCCATGGCGCGGGGCGCCGCGCAGGTGCGGCTCGGCGGTGAACCGGCGGTGGCGTGGCGGGAGTTGGCCGCGATACAGGGAGCGGGTGCGCTGGTCCGGCTGCTGGAGCGGGCGCGTGAGTCCGGGGCGCCGGCGGCGGTCCCCGTGGCGCGGTTCGCCGCGGAGTGCAGAGCCGAGCGCGGGCGTCGGGCGACGGCCGTGGCGCGCCGGGCCGCGGTGGTCATCACGGCGCCGGTGGGGCTGTGTTTCCTGCCCGCGTTCCTCGTGATCGGTGTGCTGCCGGTGGTGATCGGCCTGGCGGACGGGGTGCTGGGCGGGCGTTGAGCCGACGCCCGGAGGTGTGGCCCGACCGTACGGGCGAGGGGTGAACAACGTTGTGCGGCAAAGGGATCGAGGGGTTGTGATGGGGACGTCAGGAACGCGTAGGGAACGGACGTACGGGCGGCTGCGCACAGGAGTGGCGCGCTGGGTGCGGACAGTGCGGACGGCACGCCGGGATGCGGGCATGGTCAGCGCCGAGTACGCCGTGGGGCTGATCGCGGCGGTGGGCTTCGCCGGGCTGCTCTACCAGGTGGTGACGAGCGATGTCGTGCAGTCGGCGTTGCAGTCCCTGGTGGCGAAGGCGCTCCATGGGTCGTTCTGAGGCGGTGCTCGGGCGACGGCGTGACCGGGGCATGGTGACGGCCGAGGCGGCTGTGGTGCTGCCGGTGCTGGTGGCGTTCACGATGGCGCTGCTCTGGACGCTCCTTGCGGCGTCGGCGCAGATCCGATGCGTGGACGCGGCGCGGGCCGGGGCCAGAGCGGTGGCCCGGCAGGAGCCGAGGGAGGCCGCGATCATCGCCGCGCGCGAGGCGGCTCCGTCGGGCGCGCGGATCGAGGTGGGGCGGGAGGGCGACCTGGTGCGGGTGACGGTACGGGCACGCTCGACCGGCCCGGGCCCGCTGGGCGTCGAACTCGGCGCGCAAGCCGTGGCGGCCGCGGAGGAGACGGTGGGGGAGGCATGAAGTTGAGCGAAAGGCGGGGCAGGCGGAGGTGGTGGCCCGGCCGGGCGGGTTCGGACCGGGGATCCGCGACGGTGTGGGTGGCGGTGGCGCTGGCCGCGATCGGGTCGCTCTTCGGTGGCGTGCTGGCCCTGGGGCGAGCGGTCGAGGCACGGCACAGCGCGGGCGGCGCCGCCGATCTGGCGGCGCTCGCGGCGGCCGATCACTGGATGGAGGGAACAGCGGACGCGTGCGCCCTCGCCGGGCGAGTGGCACGGGCCCAGGGGGCGACGATCGTGCGGTGCGCGGTGTTCGGGGAGGTGTCCGACGTCACCGCGTCGGCGGGCACCTGGGCGTTCACGGCACAGGTCAGGGCCCGAGCGGGGCCTGCAGAAGCTGCGGGGCCTGCGGGGTCGATAGGGGCCGGTGGTTCGGTTCTGCCCGGCGGTCGTGCCGGCTCCGGCGAACCCGCCGGGCCCTGGGACCCTCAAGCGGCGCCGAGGGCACGGGCCCCGTCATGACCGGCCCCGACCCTGCCGGGCTCCTGCGCTGGCCCCGACCCCGCCGGGCTCCTGGGGCGGCCTCAGCTCTCGCCTGGCCCATGCGCCGGCCCCGACCCTGCCGGGCTCCTGGGGCGGCCTCAGTCCTCGCCGGGCTCCTGCGCCGGCCCCGACCCCGCCGGGCTCCTGCGCCGACCCCGAGACCCCGCCGGGCCCTTGGGGCGGCCTCAGTCCTCGCCTGGCCCCTACGGCGACCCCAGAACCCCGCCGGGCGCCTCGGACGACCTCAGACCGCCCTGGGGCGCCTCGGACGACCTCAGGCCACCCGAGGCGCCTCGGGTGGCTTCAGACCCACCCCGGACGCCTGCGCCGGTCTCAGACCCTGCCGGGCGCCCCGGCCTGCTTCGGGCCCGCCCCGGGTGCCTCGCTCGGCCCCCCGCCCTGCCCGGCCCCCGCGTCCGCCTCCGCCCCCTTCAGCAATATCGAAAGGAGCCGTACCGCACCCCGCTTGTGCAACGGGTCGTTGCCGTTGCCGCACTTGGGGGACTGGATGCAGGAGGGGCAGCCGGCCTCGCATTCGCAGGAGGCGATGGCCGCGCGGGTGGCGGTCAGCCATTCCTTGGCGGTGTGGAAGGCGCGCTCGGCGAAGCCCGCGCCGCCGGGGTGACCGTCGTAGACGAAGACGGTGGGGAGCAGCGTGTCCGGGTGGAGGGGGATCGAGACGCCGCCGATGTCCCAGCGGTCGCACGTGGCGAAGAGGGGGAGCATGCCGATGGAGGCGTGTTCGGCGGCGTGCAGGGCGCCGCCGAGGATCTCGGGGTTGATGCGGGCGGCGTCGAGCTGGTCCTCGGTGACCGTCCACCACACGGCGCGGGTGCGCAGGGTGCGAGGGGGGAGGTCGAGTTTGGTCTCGCCCAGGACTTCGCCGGTGATGAGGCGGCGGCGGAGGTAGCCGACGACCTGGTTGGTGACTTCGACAGAGCCGTAGCACAACCGGCCTTCGCCCCAGGGGACTTCGACGTCCGTCTCCAGGATGGAGATGGCCGTGGTGTCGCGGGCAGTGGTGGAGTACGTGGGGTTTCCGGGTTCGACGAGGGCGACGTCGTCGTCGAGGTCGAGGTGTTTCACCACGTACGTGCGGCCCTGGTGGAGGTGGACGGCTCCGTCGTGGACGGTGGTGTGCGCGGAGCCGGCGTCGACGGTGCCGAGGAGTCGGCCGGTGGCGGCTTCGACGATCTGGACGGGGTTGCCGCCTTCGCCGCGGATGTCGGCGAGGTCGGCGGCGGACTCGCGGCGCGTCCAGTGCCAGGCCTTCACCCGGCGGCGCAGCAGTCTCGCCGCCTCCAGCTGCGGGAGGAGGTCCGTCGTGGCGGGGCCGAACAGGTCCAGGTCGGCGTCGGTGAGCGGTAGTTCGGCGGCGGCGGCGCACAGGTGGGGGGCGAGTACGTACGGGTTGTCGGGGTCCAGGACCGTCGACTCGACCGGCTGGTCGAAGAGGGCTTCGGGGTGGTGCACCAGGTAGGTGTCCAGCGGGTCGTCACGGGCGACGAGGACGGCGAGGGCGCCCTGCCCGGAGCGGCCCGCGCGGCCCGCCTGCTGCCACAGGGAGGCCCGCGTGCCCGGGTAGCCGGCGATGACGACGGCGTCGAGTCCTGATACGTCGATGCCGAGTTCGAGGGCGGTGGTGGCGGCGAGACCGAGGAGTTCGCCGGAGTGCAGGGCGGCTTCGAGGGCGCGGCGCTCCTCCGAGAGGTAGCCACCGCGGTAGGCGGCGACGCGGCGGACCAGGGAGCGGTCGATCTCGGCGAGGCGTTCCTGGGCGATGACCGAGATCAGCTCGGCGCCCCGGCGGGAGCGTACGAAGGCGACCGAGCGGACGCCCTGCACGGTCAGGTCGGTGAGCAGGTCCGCGGTCTCGGCGGTGGCGGTGCGGCGGACGGGGGCGCCCTTCTCGCCCCGCATCTCGGTGAGAGGGGGCTCCCAGAGGGCGAAGACGAGTTCGCCGCGGGGCGAGGCGTCGTCGGCGACCTCGACGACCGGCAGACCGGTCAGACGGCCGGCGGCGACGGCGGGTTCGGCCGCTGTGGCCGAGGCGAGGAGGAAGACGGGGGAGGAGCCGTAACGGGCGCAGAGACGGCGCAGGCGGCGCAGCACCTGGGCGACGTGCGAGCCGAAGACGCCGCGGTAGGTGTGGCACTCGTCGATGACGACGTACTTGAGGGCTTTCAGGAAGGAGGACCAGCGCGGGTGGGAGGGCAATATCCCGCGGTGCAGCATGTCGGGGTTGGTCAGGACGTAGTTCCCGTACTGGCGTACCCACTCGCGTTCCTCGAACGGGGTGTCCCCGTCGTAGACCGCGGGGCGGATCGACGTGCCCAGAGGTTGTGAAAGTTCCTTCACCGATCGGCACTGGTCCGCGGCCAGGGCCTTCGTGGGGGCGAGGTACAGGGCGGTCGCGCCGCGCCCGTTGGGTGCCTCGGAGCCCTCGAGCAGTTTCGACAGGACCGGGACCAGGTAGGCGAGGGACTTTCCGGAGGCCGTGCCGGTGGCGACGATCACTGATTCGCCGTCCAGGGCGTGCTCCGCCGCGCGTGCCTGGTGGGCCCAGGGGTGTTCGATGCCCGCTTCCTGCACCGCCGCGATGACCTCGGATCGGATCCGATCCGGCCAGACTGCATGACGGCCCGGGCGAGGGGGCAAGTGCTCCGTATGAGTGATGCGCGCAGCCCTGTTCGGACCCGAGGCGAGCCGCTCCAGAACCGCCCTGGGAGTGGGGCGGGAGGCAGCGGACGGCAGGGGTCGATCGGGTCGGTGATTCTTGGCCATCGGCACCGAGTGTGTCACTGGCGTGACGGACAATGCTCCCAAGGCGTCGTGCACGCCTGCCGGTAAGTGATTGAATGCCATCGCGGCTGGCGAACCGTCCCGGGGATCAAGCCGAGGTATCCCTGCGGGGCGACCGCTCGATAGCAAGGTGCTGGAGGATCCGTGGACCTGTCCCTGTCGACCCGTACCGTCGGCGATCGTACGGTCGTCGAGGTCGGTGGCGAAATCGATGTATATACCGCGCCCAAGCTGCGCGAACAGCTGGTCGAGCTGGTGAACGACGGCAGTTTCCACCTTGTCGTCGACATGGAGGGCGTGGATTTCCTCGACTCCACCGGGCTCGGCGTGCTGGTCGGCGGTCTCAAGCGTGTGCGGGCCCATGAGGGCTCGTTGCGCCTGGTCTGCAACCAGGAGCGCATTCTCAAGATCTTCAGGATTACGGGTCTGACCAAGGTGTTTCCCATCCACACCTCGGTCGAGGAAGCCGTCGCGGCGACCGACTGAGCAGGTCTGGTCGCCTGATCGGGTCAGACCTGAGCAGGTCTGTCCGACTGAGCGGGGTGAACCGGCTGATCAGGTTGGTCAGCCCGGTCCGGTGGACCGGGTTGGCCGGCCATGATCCGGTTGATCCGGTTTTTGGTTGGGGGCCGGGCCTTGGCCGGTCCGTCCCCCGAGAGCACGCCTGTACGTCCGAGGGGGATGCATGGCCACCGTCGAACTCCGCTTCAGCCCTCTGCCCGAGCACGTCAGGACGGCCCGTCTCGTGGCGGCCGCCGTGGCGCGCAGGGCGGGTGTGGACGAGGCGGTCCTCGACGAGGTCAGGCTCGCCGTCGGTGAGGCGTGCACCCGTGCCGTGGGGCTGCACCAGAGCAGCGACATCTCGGCGCCGGTGCGGGTCGCGCTGATCGAGGAGGAGAAGCAGTTCTCCATCGAGGTTGGTGACGAGGCGCCCCGCACGGTCGTCGACCCCGACACGCCCGGCGCACACGGTGGCGAAGAGCTCGAGGCGGAGGGCGAGGACGAGATGGGTCTCGCCGTCATCAGTGGCCTCGTGGACGATGTGGAGGTCACCGCCGACGAGTCCGGCGGTCTCCTTCGGATGACATGGCCGATCGTGCCGTTGACGCTTCCTTAAGCCCCCGGAGCCGTTCTCCCGGCTCCCGTGCTGATCTTTGACGAGGCCCTGTTCGCCCCCGTGGTGAACAGGGCCTCTTCTGTGTTTCCTGATGCGTGTGAGAACGCGGCGATACGCGAATTTCCCGGACCGGCGATCTTCAATTCCTAGATCGCTGATCTTCGGTAATGGCTCGTGGGTGTTAGCGAATTTATTGGCCACGTCGCGGAAGAAAGAACATCAACGTTTGCCGCGCACTGTTTTGATCAGGTTCCGCTACCTACAATCCGTCCACATCTTGAGCTCAGCCCAAGCGTCAAGGAGGACGAATGGCGGAGCGCTCTACCTTCGCAGCCGCAGTCCTGACGGACGACAACCGTCTGATCGTGATCGTCATCGCCGTCGTCGCGCTCGCGGCGCTCGCCGTCGCCGGGGTCCTGGTGCGCCAGGTGCTCGCGGCCGGTGAGGGAACGGAATCCATGAAGAAGATCGCGGCCGCGGTCCAGGAAGGCGCGAAAGCCTATCTGGGCCGACAGTTGCGCACCCTCGGCGTATTCGCCGTCGTGGTGTTCTTCCTGCTCATGCTGCTTCCCGCCGACGACTGGAATCAGCGCGCCGGACGTTCGATCTTCTTCCTGATCGGCGCCGGTTTCTCGGCGATCACCGGCTATATCGGAATGTGGCTCGCAGTGCGCAGCAATGTGCGCGTCGCGGCCGCGGCCCGGGAAGCAACGCCGGCGGAAGGCGAGCCGGAAAAGGATCTCACCGCCGTCTCGCACAAAGCCATGAAGATCGCTTTCCGCACGGGCGGCGTCGTCGGCATGTTCACGGTGGGGCTCGGTCTGCTCGGCGCCTCCTGTGTCGTGCTCGTCTACGCGGCCGACGCGCCCAAGGTCCTGGAGGGATTCGGTCTCGGCGCCGCGCTGATCGCGATGTTCATGAGGGTCGGCGGCGGCATCTTCACCAAGGCCGCCGACGTCGGCGCCGACCTGGTCGGAAAGGTCGAGAAGGGCATCCCGGAGGACGACCCGCGCAACGCCGCGACCATCGCCGACAACGTGGGCGACAACGTCGGGGACTGCGCCGGGATGGCCGCCGACCTCTTCGAGTCCTACGCGGTCACGCTGGTCGCCGCGTTGATCCTCGGCAAGGCGGCGTTCGGCGACGCCGGGCTCGCCTTCCCCCTGATCGTGCCCGCCATCGGGGTCGTCACGGCGATGATCGGCATCTTCGCCGTCGCACCCCGGCGCTCCGACCGCAGCGGGATGAGCGCCATCAACCGCGGCTTCTTCATCTCCGCGCTGACCTCGCTCGCCCTGGTGGCGGTGGCCGTCTACGTGTACCTGCCGTCCTCGTACGGCGATCTGGACGGCGTCACCGACAAGGTCATCCAGGCCAAGGACGGCGATCCGCGGATCCTCGCGGTCGTCGCCGTGGCGATCGGCATCGTGCTGGCCGCCCTGATCCAGCAGCTGACCGGCTACTTCACCGAGACGACCCGGCGCCCGGTCAGGGACATCGGCAAGACATCGCTGACCGGGCCCGCGACCGTCGTGCTCGCGGGGATCTCCCTCGGCCTCGAATCGGCGGTCTACACCGCGGTGCTGATCGGGCTCGGCGTGTACGGGGCGTTCCTGCTCGGCGGCACGTCGATCATGCTGGCGCTGTTCGCGGTCGCGCTGGCCGGCACCGGACTGCTCACCACCGTCGGCGTCATCGTCGCGATGGACACCTTCGGGCCGGTCTCCGACAACGCGCAGGGCATCGCCGAGATGTCCGGCGACGTAAAGGGGTCGGGCGCGCAGGTCCTCACCGATCTGGACGCCGTCGGCAACACGACGAAGGCCATCACCAAGGGCATCGCCATCGCCACCGCCGTCCTCGCGGCCGCGGCGCTGTTCGGCTCGTACCGGGACGCGATTCTCACCGCGGCGGGGGACGTGGGCGAGAAAGTCGGCGACGGCGGGCCGATGAACCTGGTGATGGACATCTCACAGCCCAACAACCTGGTGGGGCTCATCGCCGGCGCCGCGGTGGTGTTCCTCTTCTCCGGGCTCGCCATCAACGCGGTGTCACGGTCCGCGGGCGCCGTGGTCTACGAGGTGCGCCGGCAGTTCCGCGAGCACCCCGGGATCATGGACTACACCGAGGAACCGGAGTACGGGCGCGTCGTCGACATCTGCACCAAGGACGCGCTCAGGGAGCTCGCCACGCCCGGGCTGCTCGCCGTCCTGGCACCGATCGCGATCGGCTTCACCCTCGGCGTCGGCGCGCTGGGTGCCTACCTCGCGGGCGCCATCGGCACCGGAACACTGATGGCGGTCTTCCTCGCCAACTCCGGCGGCGCGTGGGACAACGCGAAGAAGCTCGTCGAGGACGGGCATCACGGCGGCAAGGGCAGCGAGGCCCATGCGGCGACCGTCATCGGTGACACGATCGGCGACCCGTTCAAGGACACGGCGGGCCCCGCGATCAACCCGCTGCTGAAGGTGATGAACCTCGTCGCGCTGCTCATCGCGCCCGCGGTCGTCAAGTTCAGCTACGGGGAGGACGCGAGCGTGCTGGTGCGGGTCGTGGTCGCCGTCGTGTCGTTCGGCGTCATCATCGGCGCGGTGTACGTCTCCAAACGGCGTGGCATCACGGTCGGCGACGACGAGGAAGGCGACGGCGGGCAGGGCGCGGGGCAGGTGCCGAAGCCGGCGGACCCGGCGGTGGCGCCGTCCCGCACGTAGCGGCCCCGGAGATGGCCGCGCTCCTGGCGAATACCTAGCGGCACGTGCAACAGGTGGGCGGACAGCCGTTCTTGACGGGCTGTCCGCCCATTTCTTCCGTGAGCCTTCTCTCCCTTGGTGCAAATGGCTGCTAAAGGTGAATAAAGCGGTCTTATAGGACGGCTGAGATGCGATTGTCGTGTGCTCGGCGTGTAAGTTCCGGGGCCGAGAGCCATGGAAGGGACCGATCCGGTGAACAAGAAGCTCGCAGCCGCACTGTCCGGCGGTGCGGTACTGGTACTGGCCTTGTCGGGCTGTGGTGACGACGGCAACGACAAGTTGGACTCCTGGGCCAAGCAGGTCTGCGACGCGGTCCAGCCGCAGGCCAAGAAGATCGAGTCGGCCAACGCCGCGATCCAGAAGGAGACGTCGGACAACAGCGCCCCGGCCGACGTCCAGAAGACGGACTCGCAGGCGTTCCAGGACATGTCCGACGCGTACAAGGCGATCGGTGACGCCGTCGACAAGGCGGGCGCCCCGAACGTCGACGACGGCAAGACCAAGCAGCAGAACGCCGTCAAGGAGCTGGACAAGATCTCGACGTCGTACGCCGACCTGAAGAAGCAGGTCGACAAGTTGAACACCGGCGACCAGGCGAAGTTCGCCGAGGGCCTCAAGGACATCGCGGGCGAGCTCGACAAGCTGAGCCAGTCCGGCAGTGACGCCCTGAAGAACCTGGAGGAGGGGGACGTGGGCAAGGCGATGGCCAAGCAGGAGAGCTGCAAGAGCGCGTCCGCCACACCGTCCGGGTCCTAGTACCGACCGGCACACCGACCTTCTCCGGCGCCCTCGGTGCCGCGCCTCTTTCGCGCGGCTCCGAGGGCGTTGCCGCGCGCAGCGCCTGTGCGGAGCGGGGAGCCGTCACAATGGGGGCGTGAGTTCTACCGCTGCCCCCGCCCTGCCCGCCGCTGACCGTGACGACGTCGCCGCCGCTCTGCGCGACGCCCTGCTCGCCGCCGAATTCACCGCGGACGGGCTGCTCGAACTGCTCGGCGCGCCCGCCTACGCGGCGCTCGCCCGCAGTGAGACCGTGCCCGCGCTCCGCGCCACCCGGGGGGACTCGCCCCTGGAGACGCTCGTCCGGCTCTTCCTGCTGCAACAGCCCGTGCCGCGCGAGCGCGTCGCCGGGGTGCTGCCCCTCGACGCCTGCCGGGAGAGCGGGTGGCTGCGGGAGAGCGGTGACGGGGCGGCCACCGCCGTCGCCGCCACCGTCGACGTACGCCCGTACGGCGGGCCCGACGGCGAGGACTGGTTCATCGTCTCCGACCTCGGCTGCGCGGTCGGCGGCGCCGCCGGCATCGGCAGCCACGAGGAAGGCGTCGTGCTCGGCGTCGGCGGGGCGTCCACCACGCTCGCCGGCATCACCGTCCGTACGCCCGTCGCGTCGGCCCTCGACCTCGGCACCGGCTCCGGGATCCAGGCGCTGCACGCGGCGCGGCACGCCACCAGGGTCACCGCCACCGACCTCAACCCCCGTGCCCTGCACATCACCGCGCTCACCCTCGCGCTGTCCGGTGTGCCCGCCGCCGAGCTCCGCGAGGGGTCGCTGTACGGGCCCGTGGGCGACGCGACGTACGACCTGATCGTGTCGAACCCGCCCTTCGTCATCTCCCCCGGCGCGCGGCTCACCTACCGCGACGGCGGGATGGGCGGGGACGATCTGTGCCGCTCGCTCGTTCAGGAGGCGGGGGAGCACCTGAACGACGGGGGTTACGCGCAGTTCCTGGCCAACTGGCAGCACGTGGAGGGGGAGGAGTGGACCGAGCGGCTGCGCTCGTGGGTGCCGCGCGGCTGTGACGCCTGGATCGTCCAGCGCGAGGTGCAGGACATCACGCAGTACGCCGAGCTGTGGCTGCGCGACGCGGGCGACCACCGTGCGGACCCGGCGGCGTACGCGGCCCGGTACGACGCGTGGCTCGACGAGTTCGAGGCGCGCAAGGTGACCGCGGTCGGGTTCGGGTGGATCACGCTCAGGAAGACCGGTTCCGAGGAGCCCTCGATCGTCGTCGAGGAGTGGCCGCACCCGGTCGAACAGCCGCTCGGCGAGACGGTGCGGGCGCACTTCGAGCGGATCGACTGGCTGCGCACGCACGACGACGCGGCGCTGCTGGAGTCCTCGTTCCTGCTCGTCGGCGAGGTCGTGCAGGAGCAGGTCGGGCTGCCGGGCGCCGAGGACCCCGAGCACGTCGTGCTGCGGCAGGGGCGCGGAATGCGCCGGGCGACGAAGGTGGACACGGTCGGCGCCGGGTTCGCGGGCGTGTGCGACGGGACGCTCAGCGCCGGGCGGATCCTGGACGCCATCGCCCAACTGGTCGGCGAGGAGCAGGTGTTGTTGCGCGACCGGACTCCGGGTCAGATCCGGACGCTGGTCGAGCAGGGCTTCCTGCGGCCCGCCGGCCGCGCGGAACAGCCCAGATAGCTCCTCTTCGCCTTGTGCTGCCCGGGAGTTCACCCGGGGTTCCGCTTCCCGTGCCAGCGTCACGGGCTGGGCGGCGGCAGCTGCCCGGACGTCGGGGAGGCAAGGCGATGGAGAGTGCACCTGCGGTCTTCGCGGGCACGGTGTTCGCGTTGTTCGGCGCGGGACTCGTGGTGTGGACGGGGGCGCGTACGGCGCACCGCGAGCCGGTGGCGTACGGCGCGCGCCCGGTGGCGTCGGCGGTGGTCGCCGGAGCGGCCGGCCTGGGCTGCCTGGCGCTCGCCGCCTGGTGCTTCGGCCAGGTGTGACGCGGGGTCAGGTGGGGCGGGGCAGGCCGCGCGGAGGGAGTGAACCGACAGCGTCTCTCGCAGGGGTGACGGCTGCGGCGTACACGGCGACGCCCGCCTCCGGAGCGGTCCGGGGCGGGCATCGACGCGTACAGGCACGTACATCTACGTGCATCTACGCGCATCCACGTGCATCCACGTGCATCCACGTGCATCCGCGTTCAGGGACGCACAGCTATACGCGTCCGCGTGCAGAAACGTACGGCTACGTGCGTCCCCGTACGGGAGCGTGCGCGCGGGGCGTCAGCGCAGGAGGCGGCCCTGGGCGTCCGTGCGGTCGTTGCTGGTGAGGAACAGGATGCCGTCGATGAAGCCCCACAGGCCGCCGGCGCCGCAGGTCAGGACGGAGACGACGAGCTGCCAGACACCGGTCTTGGTGTCGCCCACGTAGAAGCGCCCGACGCCGAACGAGCCGAGGAAGATACCGAGCAGGCCGGCGACCAGCTTCTGCTTGTCGGAGAACGGGCGGCCCTGCGGGTCGACACCGAACGGGGCCTCGGGCGTGGCGCCGGGGAAGGGCTGGGACATGGGAGCTGCTCCTAGGGACGAAAAATCGGCGCGGCGATGCCGGGCCAATGAGCGGAAGATCCGAGAGCGACGCACCGGTGGGGACACGGCGTGGCCTCGGGAGTCCGAAGCGTAAGGGGGGACGGGCGGGTGCCAGGAGACAGGGCGCCGATCGTGGCGCGTTCGTGACCTTGCGCGAGCCGGGCTGACGCGCTATCAGGACCGGTCGTCCCGGGGTCAGATCACGTTGCGCAGCACGGCCCAGAGGGCGGCGACACTCAGCAGGGCGACCTGCGTACGGGGGCGCGGAGCGGGCCGCCACCGGCGCCCGCGCGCCCCCTCGTACAGGCAGCGCCCCAGCGCGTAGAGGACGAACGGGGACGCGGCCAGCAGCAGGGCGTTGTCGTGCCAGGCCGTGACGAACTCGCCGTGCAGCACGTCGTACGCCATGCGCGTGCCGCCGCAGCCGGGGCAGAGCAGCCCGGTGAGCGCGCGGAACGGGCAGCCGGGCAGCCAGTGGCCCGGCTCGTGCGGGTCCGTGCCGTAGAGGTACACGGCCCCGGCGGCCCCGGCGGCGAACACCGCGAGGGGCGCCGCGGCCGGGGCGCGGGGGACGGTGTGCGGCTCGGCCATCACTACGAGCGCAGGATGCGGCCCTGCGCGTCGGTCGTGTTGCTGCCGGCGAGCATGACGATGCCGTCGATGAAGCCCCACAGACCGCCGATCCCGCAGGTCAGCACGCCGACGAGGAGCTGGCCGACGGCCAGGCCCGTGTGGCCGGTGTAGAAGCGGCCGACGCCGAAGGTGCCCAGGAAGATGTTGAGCAGACCGGCCGTCATCTTCGACTTGTCCGAGTACGGGCGGCCGTAGGGGTCGTAGCCGTACGGCGCCGACGGGTCGTAGGCGGCGGGCATCATGCCGGGCTGGGGCGGGTAGCCGCCACCGGCCGGCGCGGAGCCGGGGTACGGGTAGCCGTAGTTGGGCTGGCCGCCCTGGGGCGGCTGACCGGGCTGGCCCGGAGCGGCGCCGTACCCGGGCTGCGCGCCCTGCTGCGGGTAGCCGTACGGGTTGGCGCCCGGCTGCTCCTGCGGGGGCTGCTGGCCGTAGGGGTTGCTGTCGGACATGGAGCTGCTCCTGGGTCGGGATGCCGGTGGGGACGAGCCGGGGCTTCCCTCGGGCTCCCCCAGCCGTGCCGCCATCTTGTCAGGAGCAGATAAGGGAAGGGAGGGAGGGAGCGGGACCGGGGCACAACAGGGACTTTCGTGACAGGAACGTGTCCCCCCGCGGCACACACAGTGATCTTGTGGCTACCCGGAGGCGAGGGGTCCGCTCCCGGGTCCGGGGGCAGGATCACGAGGAGTCGGGTTACCGTTCCGAGTGGCTGCTGCGTGCTTTTCCCGTTTGACACACCGGCGGGAGGTACCGTCACACTCCGCAGCAGCGCTGTAGTCACCGACGGAGCACCGTCAAAAAAACAGCCTCAACCGCCGACCGGAGAGAAGAGCGAAGTTGTCCCCGACCAGCGAGACCGCACAGGGCGGCCGCCGACTCGTCATCGTCGAGTCGCCCGCCAAGGCGAAGACGATCAAGGGCTATCTCGGCCCTGGGTACGTCGTCGAAGCGAGCGTCGGGCACATCCGCGACCTCCCCAGTGGGGCGGCCGAGGTCCCCGAGAAGTACACCGGTGAGGTGCGCCGCCTCGGCGTGGACGTCGACAACGACTTCCAGCCCATCTACGTCGTCAACGCCGACAAGAAGGCACAGGTCAAGAAGCTCAAGGAGCTGTTGAAGGACTCCGACGAGCTCTTCCTGGCCACCGATGAGGACCGCGAGGGCGAAGCCATCGCGTGGCACCTCCTGGAGGTCCTGAAGCCCAAGGTCCCCGTCCACCGGATGGTCTTCCACGAGATCACCAAGGACGCGATCCGCAGCGCCGTCGCCAACCCGCGCGAGCTCAACAAGCGGATGGTCGACGCGCAGGAGACCCGCCGCATCCTCGACCGCCTCTACGGCTACGAGGTCTCGCCGGTCCTGTGGAAGAAGGTCATGCCGAAGCTGTCGGCGGGCCGCGTCCAGTCCGTGGCCACCCGGCTCGTCGTCGAACGGGAGCGCGAGCGCATCGCCTTCCGGTCCGCCGAGTACTGGGATCTGACCGGCACGTTCGCGACCGGCCGCGCCGGTGACCCCTCCGACCCGTCGTCGCTCGTCGCGCGCCTCAGCGCCGTCGACGGCAAGCGTGTCGCACAGGGCCGCGACTTCGACTCGCTCGGCCAGATCAAGGGCGGGAACTCGGCGAACACCCTGCACCTGGACGAGGCGAACGCGCGAGCGCTCGCCGCCGCCCTCCAGGACACGGCGTTCGCCGTCCGCTCGGTCGAGTCCAAGCCGTACCGCCGCTCGCCGTACGCCCCCTTCCGTACGACGACGATGCAGCAGGAGGCCTCGCGCAAGCTGGGCTTCGGTGCGAAGGCGACCATGCAGGTGGCCCAGAAGCTGTACGAGAACGGCTTCATCACCTATATGCGTACGGACTCCACGACGCTGTCGGAGACGGCCGTCTCGGCCGCCCGTGCCCAGGTCACGCAGTTGTACGGCGCCGACTACCTGCCGGACAAGCCGCGTACGTACGCCGGCAAGGTCAAGAACGCGCAGGAGGCGCACGAGGCGATCCGCCCCTCCGGCGACCGCTTCCGCACCCCTGCCGAGACCGGCCTGTCCGGCGACCAGTTCCGGCTCTACGAGCTGATCTGGAAGCGCACCGTCGCCTCCCAGATGAAGGACGCGGTCGGCAACTCGGTCACCGTGAAGATCGCGGGCCGCTCCAGCGACGGCCGTGACGCCGAGTTCAGCGCGTCCGGCAAGACCATCACCTTCCACGGCTTCCTCAAGGCCTACGTCGAGGGCGCCGACGACCCGAACGCGGAGCTGGACGACCGCGAGCGGCGCCTTCCGCAGGTCACCGAGGGCGACCCGCTCTCCGCCGAGGAGCTCTCGGTGGACGGCCACGCGACCAAGCCGCCGGCCAGGTACACCGAGGCCTCGCTGGTCAAGGAGCTGGAAGAGCGCGAGATCGGCCGCCCGTCGACGTACGCGTCGATCATCGGCACGATCCTCGACCGTGGCTACGTCTTCAAGAAGGGGACCGCGCTGGTCCCCTCCTTCCTGTCGTTCGCCGTCGTCAACCTCCTGGAGAAGCACTTCGGGCGGCTCGTCGACTACGACTTCACCGCCAAGATGGAGGACGACCTCGACCGCATCGCGCGGGGCGAGGCACAGTCCGTGCCGTGGCTGAAGCGTTTCTACTTCGGTGCCGCGGCCTCCGACAGCGGTGCCGCCGCGAGCGCCGACCCCAGCGCGGCCGACGCGGGCAACGGGGACGGCGACCACCTCGGCGGCCTCAAGGAGCTCGTCACGGACCTGGGCGCCATCGACGCCCGCGAGGTCTCGTCCTTCCCGGTCGGCAACGACATCGTGCTCCGGGTCGGGCGCTACGGCCCCTACGTCGAGCGCGGCGAGCGCGACTCCGAGAACCACCAGCGGGCCGACGTCCCCGAGGACCTCGCCCCCGACGAACTCTCGGTGGAGTACGCCGAGGAACTGCTCGCCAAGCCGAGCGGCGACTTCGAGCTGGGCACCGACCCGGCCAGCGGCCACCAGATCATCGCCAAGGACGGGCGTTACGGCCCGTACGTCACCGAGGTGCTCCCCGAGGGCACCCCGAAGACCGGCAAGAACGCGGTGAAGCCGCGTACCGCCTCGCTCTTCAAGACCATGACCCTCGACACGGTCACCCTTGAGGACGCCTTGAAGCTGATGTCGCTGCCGCGCGTGGTGGGCGCCGACGCCGAGGGCGTCGAGATCACCGCGCAGAACGGGCGGTACGGGCCGTACCTGAAGAAGGGCACGGACTCCCGCTCGCTGCAGACCGAGGACCAGCTCTTCACCATCACGCTCGAAGAGGCGCTGGAGATCTACTCCCAGCCCAAGCAGCGCGGGCGCGCGGCCGCCAAGCCGCCGTTGAAGGAGCTCGGCGCGGACCCGGTCAGCGGGCAGCCGGTCGTGGTGAAGGACGGCCGCTTCGGCGCGTACGTCACCGATGGGGAGACGAACGCCACGTTGCGCTCCGGGGACTCCGTGGAGGAGATCACGCCCGAGCGCGGCTACGAGCTTCTCGCGGAGAAGCGGGCCAAGGGACCTGCCAAGAAGACGGCGAAGAAGGCCGCCAAGAAGGCACCCGCGAAGAAGGCCCCCGCCAAGAAGACGGCTGCCAAGAAGACCGCGGCGAAGACGACCACCGCCAAGAAGACCGCTGCCAAGAAGGCGCCCGCCAAGAAGACGGCCCCGGCTGAGCAGTAGGCAGGAAGCGGGCGGCGGTTCGCGGCTTATGTGGAGGGGACGCCTCCGGGATCCGATCCCGGAGGCGTCCATTTGTTCGGGTGGGCGCCCGGACTGTCGGTCCGTCCCGATAGGCTGGACGAATGACCCGTGCCGAGCAGCCAACGGCCCCCCACACGGCCCCAGACAACGCCCTGGTAGCGGACTCCCGAGAGCGCGCCGTGCGCGCCCTCCTGCGCGTACCTCAGTTGAAGCGACTGTGGTCCGCGCAGCTCGTCGGCGGGGTGGGTGATGCGCTCGGGCTGCTTGTGCTCGTCGTGCTCGCGCTCCAGGCGGCCATCACACAAGGGTCGTTCGGCGGCGGGTACCGGGGTGTGGCCTTCGCCGTCGCCGCGGTGTTCGGCGCGCGGATCCTGTCGACGCTGCTGTTCGGCGCCGTCCTCCTCGGACCGCTGACCTCGCTGACCGCCCCGGGCGGGCCCCTCGACCGGCGCTGGACCATGGTCGGCGCCGACGGGCTGCGCGCCGCGCTGCTGATCGTCGCGCCGCTGTGGATCGACTGGACCCCGGACAACGCGCCGGCGCTGATCCTCGTGACGGCGTTCGTCGCCGGGGTCGCCGAGCGGTTCTGGACCGTCGCCAAGGAGAGCGCGGCGCCGTCACTGCTGCCCGCGCCGCCGCTGGAGGGCGCGGCCGTACGGCCGTTGCCGGACCACATGGACGCGCTGCGCCGGCTCTCGCTGCGGACCGGTTTCGTGGCGATCCCGCTGGCCGCCGCCGTACTCGTCGTCGTGACGCTGATCGAGAACCTGATCGGGGCGGGCGTCGACTGGTTCGCGCAGCACCAGGTCGCGCTGGCCTCCTACGTGGGCGCGGGGCTGTTCGCCGCCTCGCTCTCCGTCGTCTTCCTCCTCGAACTGCCCGGCGCGCAGACCCCCCGCGCGCGGTCGCCGCTCGAAGGGCTGCGCCGCCCGAAGACCGGCAGCGGCGTCGACAAGGGCCGCACCGGCGCCATCCCGCTGCTCGTCCTCGCCTGCGCCGCCGTCGCCGCCGCGATCGCCGCCGCCGTCGCCGTGTCCGTGCTGCACGCCAAGGACCTGGGCGGTGGCCCGGTGACGTTCGGCCTGCTCGTCCTCGGCCTGACCGGCGGCACCGTCGTCGGCATCCGCACCGCGCAGACCGTGCTGCCGACGCTGTCCCGGCGCCGCCTGCTCGCCCTCGCCATCGCGCTGACCGGCCTCGCGCTGCTCGCCGCCGGGCTCGTCCCGGACGTGACCACCGTGATCCTCGTCGTCACCGTCGCCGGTGTCACCGCGGGCATCGCCGCGAACACCGGGCACACGCTGCTCGACCAGGAGAGCGAGGAGTACCGGCGGGCCCGCGTCACCGAGCACCTCCAGGCCGTCGTACGTGTCAGCGTCGCGCTCGGCGCCCTGGTGGCGCCCGTGCTCGCCGCGCTCATCGGTCCGCACCGCGTGGAGAACGGCAAGTTCGTCTTCGCGCACGGCGGCGCCGCGTTCACGCTCATGCTGGTGGGCGCGCTGCTGCTGCCCGTCGCCGCGCTGGTCCTCGCCAAGGCCGACGACCGCAGCGGCGTACCCCTGCGGCACGACCTGAAGGACGCGCTGCTCGGCGGCAACGACCCGGCGCAGGCCCCCGCCGCCACCGGCTTCTTCATCGCCCTGGAGGGCGGCGACGGCGCCGGGAAGTCGACGCAGGCGGAAGCGCTCGCCGAGTGGATCCGCGGCAAGGGACACGAGGTCGTGCTCACGCGCGAGCCCGGGGCGACGCCCGTCGGCAAGCGGCTGCGCTCGATCCTGCTGGACGTCTCTTCCGCCGGACTCTCGCACCGCGCGGAAGCCCTGCTGTACGCAGCCGACCGCGCCGAACACGTCGACACCGTCGTACGGCCCGCCCTGGAGCGCGGCGCCATCGTCATCTCCGACCGCTACATCGACTCGTCCGTCGCCTACCAGGGCGCGGGCCGCGACCTGTCGCCGACCGAGGTCGCCCGGATCAACCGGTGGGCCACCAGCGGGCTCGTACCGCATCTGACGGTGCTGCTCGACGTGGACCCGGAGACCGCCCGCGAGCGGTTCACCGAGGCGCCCGACCGCCTCGAATCGGAGCCGGTGGAGTTCCACGCGCGCGTGCGCTCCGGTTTCCTGACGCTGGCGGCGGGCGACCCCGGCCGCTACCTGGTGGTCGACGCGGGCCAGGAGCCGGAGGCCGTGACGACTGTCCTGCGCCACCGTCTCGATGTCCTCCTGCCGCTCTCCGAAGCCGAGATCAAGGCGCAGGAAGAGGCCCGCAAGGCCGCCGAGGAAGAGGCGCGGCGCAAGGCCGAGGAAGAGGCCGCGCGCAAGGCCGAGGAAGAGCGGATCGAGCGCGAGCGCCAGGAGCAGCTCGCCAAGTTGCGCGCCGAGGAGGAGGAGCGCAAGCGCCGCGAGCTGGAGGAGGCGCAGCGCATCGAGGCCGAGCGCCAGGCGGAGGAGGCCCGGCAGCGCGCCGAGGAGGCCCGCCGCAAGGCCGAGGCCGAGCAGGCCCGTCTCCTCGCCGAGGAGCAGGCCCGCGCCGTCGAGGAGGAGCGCCGCCGCAAGCAGGCCGAGGAGGAGGCGCGGCTCCGCGCGGAGGCCGAGGAACGGCGTGTGGAGAAGCAGCGCAAGGCCGAAGAGGCCCTGCTGCGCGCGGAAGAGGCGCGACGGCTCGCCGCCCAGGCCGCGCAGGCGGCTCAGGCCGCGCAGGTGGCGCGGGCCAGTACGGCCGCGCGCGCCGCGGCCGCGAATCTGCGGAAGCCGACTGCGCCTGCCGCTCCGGCCGCGCCGAACGCGCCTGAGGCGTCCGGTGCCTCTGCCGGGTCGGCTGCGGCTGCCGGGTCGGCTGCGTCGGAGAAGCCTTTTGCGCCGTCCGCGCCGTCCGCGTCGTCCGCGTCGTCCGCGCCGTCCGTGCCGTCCGTGCCGGACAACGAGACGACGCAGCCGACGCCGATCGTGCGGCCGCAGACGCCGTCCGAGGCCGAGGAGACCGCGGTGCTGCCGCCCGTGCGGGACGCCGAGGAGACGGCACAGCTGCCGCGGCCGCCGGCCGGTGCCGCCGATGAGACGGCGGTCCTGCCGCAGTTCTCCGACGCGCCCAGGGACAGGGCGCCGCGGGGGTACTTCCGCGACGAGCAGGCCGCACCGCCCGCCGAGAGCGGCGCGGAGCGTACGGCGGAGCTGCCGCAGCTCGACGAGGAGGGCCGACCGCGCCGTCGCCCCCGCCCCGACTGGGCGGAGGAGACGCCGCTGGACGATCTGCCGACGCTGGCGGACGAGCTGCTGGGCGTACCGGCCGACGAGACCGACGCCACTGACGACGCCGACGCTGCTTACGACGCTCAGGGCGAGGCGCGGGGCAAGGACGACGACAACGGCAAGGGCCGGAAGGGGCGGCGTCGGTAGTCGGCCGTGGCGGTAGCTGTTTCGATTGGCTGGGTGGAGTTCAGGCCAGCCTGAGTTCCACCCAGTCCACCGTGTCGCCGGCCAGCCGGTACCGGTCGACCTCCTCGGTGAACCCGGCCCGTTCCGCGAAACGCAGCCCCGCCGAGTTCGAGCCGAGCACGACCGTCTCGATGTGCTCGGCGCCCAGAGCGCGGGCCTTGCCGAGCCCGCGCTCGTACAGGGCCCTGCCGAATCCGCGCCCGCGGTGCTCGGGCAGCACCCGTGAGATCACCGTGGCCACCCCGTCCCGCGGGGCCCGCACGGTGGAGCAGCCCACGAGGACATCCCCGTCGTAGGCGACCTCCAGGACGTTGCGCCCGGCGCGTTCGGTGACGTCGTCGAGGGAGAGGTACGCCGAGGCGACCGGCACGATCGTGTTGTGCACGTGCTGCCAGTCGGCGATCAGGGCACGGTCGCCCCCGGCGCCCGGGTCGCCGCTCAGGGTCTCGATACGGAGATCAGTCATCCGCGTAGCCAACCCGGTGCGGACGGTGTTGTCAGTGGCGCCCGGCACAATGGCGGGAGCACGAGAAAGGGCGGTGTCCACATGGCCGTATGGGACGACCTGGTCGGTCAGGAGCGCACGATCGCGGAGCTGGACGCGGCCGCGCGGGACGCGGACGCCCTGGTGACCGCGGCCGGATCAGGGACGCCGCCGCCCGCCGGGTCGAGGATGACGCACGCCTGGCTGTTCACCGGGCCGCCCGGAGCGGGCCGGGTCACCGCCGCGCACGCCTTCGCCGCGGCGTTGCAGTGCGTGTCACCGGACAGGGCGCTCGGCGGCGCCCCGGGCTGCGGATTCTGTGACGGCTGCCACACCGCCCTGCTCGGCACGCACGCCGACGTCTCGACCGTCGCCGCGGTCGGTACGCAGATCCTGGCCGAGGACATGCGCGACACCGTCCGCAAGTCGTACACGTCACCGGCGACCGGCCGCTGGCAGGTGATCCTCGTCGAGGACGCCGAGCGGCTCAACGAGAAGTCGGCGAACGCCGTGCTGAAGGCCGTCGAGGAGCCCGCCCCGCGCACGGTGTGGCTGCTGTGCGCGCCCTCGGTGGAGGACGTGCTGCCCACGATCCGTTCCCGCTGCCGTCTGCTGACCCTGAGCACCCCCGCCGTGGACGCCGTCGCCGACATGCTCGTACGGCGCGACGGCATCGAGCCCGCTGTCGCCGCCACCGCCGCCCGCGCCACTCAGGGCCACATCGACCGGGCCCGGCGCCTGGCGACCGACCCGCGCGCGCGGGAGCGCAGAGCCGCGGTGCTGAAGGTGCCGCTGCGCGTCGAGGACGTCGGGGGCTGCCTCAAGGCGGCGCAGGAGCTGGTCGACGCGGCGGCGGAGGACTCCAAGCAGCTCGCCGAGGAGGTCGACACCAAGGAGACCGACGAGCTGAAGGCGGCGCTCGGCGCGCAGAGCGGCGGACGGATGCCGCGCGGCACGGCCGGAATCATGAAGGACCTGGAGGACAAGCAGAAGCGGCGCCGGACGCGTTCGCAGCGCGACTCGCTCGATCTGGCGCTCACCGAGCTGACCGGCGTGTACCGGGACGTGCTCGCCCTTCAGCTCGGCTCGCGGGTGGCGCTCGCCAACACCGAGATCCAGGACACCCTGGACCGGCTGGCGCGGAACACGTCACCGGAGTCGACGCTCAGACGCATCGAGGCGATCGGGGCCTGCCGGGTCGCCCTGGACCGCAATGTGGCTCCGCTGCTCGCGGTCGAGGCGATGACGTTGGCACTGCGCGCCGGGTAGGCGGACGCGCACAGGGCCCTTCGGGGGCGTGGCGGTGCCCAGGCCGACGTTGAAGCGGCCAGGAGCTTGCTGGTACCCACGCCGAGGGGGAAGCCGCCAGGAGCTTCATGGCACTTAAAGTGACCCGGCGCGCGCGGAGCGTTACGCTCGCTCGATGGACTTCAGGCGCCACCTCTTCACCGCCCGCTCCCGCACGCCCCTGCTCGCCGCCGCCACCGGACTGCTGCTGGCAGGCATCTCGGCCTGTTCTCCGGGGAGTTCGGCCTCCTCTGACGTCGCGCTCGCCGCGCTGCCCAGCTCCGACCAGACGCGGTTGAGTTCCTACTACGGCCAGACCTTGAAGTGGCGCAAGTGCGGCGCCCCCGGCTTCGAATGCGCCACGCTCAAGGCGCCGCTGGACTACGAGAAGCCGACCTCGGGCGACATCGACCTCGCGGTCTCCCGCAAGAAGGCCACGGGCCCGGGAAAGCGCCTCGGCTCGCTCCTCGTCAACCCGGGCGGCCCTGGCGGCTCCGCCGTCGGCTACCTCCAGTCGTACGCGGGCATCGGCTACCCGAAGAAGATCCGGGCCGGCTACGACATGGTGGCCGTCGACCCGCGCGGCGTGGCCCGCAGCGCGCCCGTCACCTGCCTCGACGGCAAGCAGATGGACACGTACACGCAGACCGACGTCACCCCGGACGACGCCGGTGAGCAGAAGCAACTCACCGCCGCCTTCGACAAGTTCGCGTCCGGCTGCCAGACCGCCGACCGGGTCTCCCGCCGAATCCTGCCGCACGTCTCCACCGTCGAGGCCGCCCGCGACATGGACCTCGTGCGCGCCGCTGTCGGCGACGAGAAGCTGAACTACGTCGGCGCCTCCTACGGCACGTTCCTCGGCGCGACCTACGCGGGCCTCTACCCGGAGCGCGTCGGGCGGCTCGTGCTCGACGGGGCGATGGACCCGTCGCTGCCGGCCCGTGAGATGAACCGGCAGCAGACCGCCGGGTTCGAGACCGCGTTCACCTCCTTCGCGAAGGACTGCGTGGCCCGCGCCGACTGCCCCCTCGGCACCGGCACCCCGGACCAGGCGGGCGGGCGGCTGAAGTCGTTCTTCACCAAGCTCGACCGGGCGCCGATCGGCACCGGCGACCCCGACGGCCGCAAGCTCGGCGAAGCCCTCGCGACGACCGGCGTGATCGCCGCGATGTACGACGAGGGGGCCTGGCCACAACTGCGACAGGCACTCACCTCGGCGACGAAGAAGGGCGACGGCGCGGGCCTGCTCGCCCTCTCCGACAGCTACTACGAGCGCGACCCCGACGGCACGTACGCCAACCTGATGTTCGCCAACGCCGCCGTGAACTGCCTCGACCAGGCGCCGTCCTTCACCTCCGCGAAGGAGGTCGAGGACGCCCTGCCCTCCTTCGAGAAGGCGTCCCCTGTCTTCGGCGCGGGCCTGGCCTGGTCCTCCCTGAACTGTGCCTCCTGGCCGGTGAAGCCGACGGGCGAGGCGCACCGCATCACCGCCGAGGGGGCCGCGCCCATCGTGGTGGTCGGCACCCTCCGCGACCCGGCCACCCCCTACCCCTGGGCCAAGGCGCTCGCGGGCCAGCTCTCCTCCGGCCACCTCCTCACCTACGACGGCGACGGCCATACGGCGTACGGGCGCGGCAGCGACTGCATCGACGGCGCGATCAACACGTACCTGCTCACCGGCACCCCACCGAAGGACGGAAAGCGCTGCTCGTGATGGGTGTGCCCGCGGCGGCGCCGCCTGTCCTGGGCGACAAAAGGGTGGGCGGAGCATCCCGGGGGAGCGTGTAGGATTGGCGACGTTGCTGACGCACTCCGGTGCGCGCGGCGGCGCCGCCTTAGCTCAGATGGCCAGAGCAACGCACTCGTAATGCGTAGGTCTCGGGTTCGAATCCCGAAGGCGGCTCTGTGGAAGCCCCAGAACTCACTCGCCGTGATCTGGGGCTTTTGCTTTTTCTCGGTATGGAGGGGCCCTCTGCGGATGAGCGCGGAGGGCCCCTCGACGTGCGCACCGTGGGACGCGCTGTCAGGCGACTACGGCGGGTAGGAACGAGAACTCCCGGGTACGAGGGACGGCCGGCGCAGGCTGACGGTGCAGGCTGACGGCGCAGGCCGCGATGGAGCTGGCGAGACCAGCTGGGGGTTCGGCGGGCAGGCTTTCGACCGCCCGCGACACTGCGACCCGGCATCCGGGCTTCGCCTTGTCTGATTGCGATCGGCAACGCGCGAGTGTGAGGATGCTGGGCACATGAACTTTGAGCGCGATGACGCAGCACCCCGATTCGTCAAGCGGGTCACCAGCCCTCACTTCGAGGAGAGTCCCGGGGTCGTCGTGCCCGGGGGGCCGCCGCGCTACGCGTTCGACACGGACCATCCCGTGCAGTTCGTGGAGTTGGCCGACGACCAGGGCGAGGTCTTCGGCTACCTCTGGTTCAACGACGAGGACGATGCCGCGGACTGGACGCCGCTCGCATCGGGAGGCGCACGCGCCAGGAGCCTCGGGGCGGTATGGACCTTCCGCCTGGACGCGGGAAAGGCCCGCGGCCTCACACCCTCCCAAACCGTGTCCGAGCTGATCGAGCAGTGGCCCACTGCCGGGTCCACCCACATCGTCAGGGGCCCTCTCGCCGAGGCGAGGAGTTCGGCGGCGTTGGAGGCGCTCGCAGGCCACTCCACGGTGAAGCGCGTCTGGAAGACAGCCGCCGGGTCCCTGTTCGGTCTGGCCATCGGTGACGCCATGGGTTATCCCACTGAGTTCTTGAACATGGCGCAGATTACCGCCAAGTTCGGCCCGTGGGAGAGGATGGGGCTGCCGCTTTCCGCGGGCGACGTCGTTCGGGTGACTGATGACACTCAGATGGCACTGGCCGTCGGTGAGGCACTGGTGGAGGCCGGTGCCGGTGAGCCGGGCGCCCGTAGGCCTCGTGGGGTGAACACTGCCGCGACCGCTCTCACTCCTGCCACGGTCGAAGCCGCGCTGCGCAAGCATTTCGTCGCCTGGCTGCACGACCCCGACAACAACAGGGCCCCCGGCCAGACGTGTCTCCGCGCATGCGCGGCTCTCGAACGCGGCATTCGCTGGCAGGACGCCACGGTCATGGACTCCAAGGGCTGCGGCGCCAACATGCGGGTCACGCCTGTCGCCCTCGTCCCCGGCCTCGGCCCCGAACAGCGCGCGGGCATCGCACAGTTGCAGGCGGCACTCACTCACGGCCACCCCACGGCGCTCGCGGCCAGCGACCTGACGGCCCACGCCACGTGGCTGCTCGCGCACGGCTGTGAACTCGGTGACCTGCTGCCCAGGCTGCGGACCTACGCACAGGATTCCCGGCACACGTACCACGCGGAGTGGTTGGGCGACCTGGCCGCCCGGTCCGGCGCCCCTGATCCGCGCGCTTTCATCGCCTTCGGCTGGGACGAATGCCTGCGCGCTCTCGACACCGCTGCTGCCGCCCTGCGCGTGAAGGACGTGAGCCGTGATCCGTCGGAGGCGGTCGGCGCCGGATGGATCGCCGAGGAAGCCCTCGCTACGGCCCTGTACTGCTTCCTTGTCGTCGGCGGCGGCGACGCACGCGGGGTGGTGGCGCGCGCCGCGCACTCGTCCGGCGACTCGGACTCGATCGCCGCGCTGGCAGGCGCGTTCGCCGGTGCCAGGTACGGGCTCACGTACTGGCCGCCGGAGTGGCGCGAGGCGCTGGAGTACGAGGGTCGCATCAGCGCGCTGGCTGCTGTCTGGGACGATGCCGCCTGACCTGCAGGGAGGCGAAACGATGACGAGTCCCGGCCTGGCGGGCCCCGCTCAGCGCGCGACCGAGTGGCTCGGTGAGGTGTACGGCGGGCTCGTCGAGCTGTTGCCCGCCTGCGCTCCCGCGCACGCCGATGCCTTCAGCGACGGATTGCATGTTCCCTACCGATACGGAACTCCATAAATGGTGACCAAGGACGAGGCCGTGACGGCCGCAGAGAAGTTCCTGAAGAATGTCGCATATCCGGACCGGGCTGGTTCCGTGGTGATGCTGCCGGAAACGGCGAACGACTTCCCGTATGCCTGGACCGTGCGATTCGACTTCCAGGAGCACATCGACACAGGCGATTTCGCCCAAGCACCCTTCAGCTCGCTGATCGTCGTCCCCCATGACGGCTCACCGGCGCATTTCGCACCGACGTACCCACCGACGGAGGAGTACCTGGCCCTCCGGGCCGCCGGCAACTGGCCTCCCAAGTAGGGCGCGGCCGATGCCCTAGAGCGGCTCGCCTGCACAGCCGGACTGTGGGGGTGCAGGCGAGCCTGGACATCGGGTCCGGCTTGAGGGGGACGGGCTCGGCGGGCGCCTACGCGCGTGGCAGCGTCAGTTGTGGGAGGGGGCGCGCCGAGTTACCCCTCGCTGGTGTGCCTCCTCCGCGTCCGGGCTTGCCAGGCCCAGCGTGCGAGGGCGCCGACGGCGAGGGAGACGAGGATGGCGCCCCAGTCGATGACGTGGGGCAGGCCGGGGCAGAACGCGAAGAACAAGAGCGAGGCGGCGGCGCCGATGGCGAAGGCGATGAGGCCGGCGCGGTGGTGTTTCGCTTCTTGGGTGGAGTCTCGGGGTGGGGAATCGGGGGTCATGTGCGGCTCACTTGGTGATGTGGTGGCACTGGCTGACTCGCCGCACGCCGTTGACGACGAGGTGAGCGCATGCCTTGCCGTAGCGGGGGAGTCTCTGCGGCGCGTTGTTCCGCATCGGGTCGATCTTGCACTCGGTGTGGGTCCTGCCCCTGGAGGTGCGGTACGTCCTGTTGTTCGTGTTCGCGTAGGTGAAGTCGATGTGCCAGTTGCAGAAGCCGCTGTTCAGAGCGCCGACGAAACCGCAGTCGACCCCGGCGTTCTGATAAGTGATCTTCTTGCCGCCGCCGCGGATGATGTGGGTGAACACGCAGCCTGTCGGGACCTTCATGGTCACGCCTCCGACCTGGTAGTCGAAGGTGGCGACGGGAGTGGAACCGACGGCGGTGGCGTGTGCCGGCGATGTCGGTAAGACGGCGAGTGCTGCTGTGGCAGCGAGAGTTGCGATGGTCCGGGCTGTTGAGCGCATGTCCATGAACGGCCCTTGTTGCGGCGGAGTGTGCCGAGATCGGGAACTCCTGGCGCCGACTCAAGGTTCTGCGTCGAAGAACGGACCACCATGATGAGTGATCAGCAGATTGATGCGCTGACCGACGTCGAGACCTCACGTTCGGCAGGCGGTAAGGCGCACGGGTTGCCTCGGGTGATCATTGCGACCTACGATCGCGCCGACTTCCGCGTTTGCGGAGGGCAAAGCATAAACAGGGGGAACCACTTGAAGTTGGCACGTATAGCCGGTGTAGCCGCCGCGAGCGCTGTGCTCGTCTTTGGGATCTCCAGCTCCGCCATGGCTGCTGACCACACCATGCGCACGGGCGATGCCTGGGGAGACGTTCCCGGTGTCGACTGGAGCGGAACCGGCTTCTTCAATGAGAACGGCGACGTCGTAACGATCAAGGACAACGACGCCGACGGCCGTGGTGTCACGATGAACGTGTACGTCGGTTCCCCGACCGGGAACCCGCGCTACTCGTTCAGCGTCGGCGGCGAGGGCAACACCAACACGCGCAAGGCGTCGATGGGTGGCTCGTACAACCTGCCGGAGAACACCTACATCGGCTTCAAGTTCTGCCGGTCGCCCGATGGCGAGTGCAAGGACTACAAGTTCCTCAACGACCACTGAGGAACGACCACTGAGGAACGACCACTGAGACTGAGACCGGTATGACGTCGGCCTGACATCGGCCTGACGTCAGGCCGAGAGATCGGTGAGGTCGTGGCGGCCCCGCTTCCTGGACGAGTTCCTGGGAGCGGGGCCACTCACGTTTCCCGTGCCGCGTGCCGCGTTCGTCCGCCCGTTCCCGGGCCCGTGCAACATTTCGCCGGGGTCGCCGCATCTATCAGGTGTAGGGGAACGACTGGGGGAGGACACCGGGGATGAGACGGTCGCTCGAAGGGGCCTTCCGCGAGTTCGCCGAGGCGCGCACAGGTCAGCTGTACCGGTCCGGGTGCCTGTTGACCAGCGGCGACACACATCTCGCCGAGGACCTGGTGCAGGAGACCCTGGGCCGGATGTACGTCGTATGGGGGCGGCCCGCGGTGCGGCTCGGCAACCCGGCGGCGTACGCGCAGACCGTGCTGGTCCGGGCCTTCCTCGCGCATCAGCGCCGCCGCTCGGCGGGCGAACGCCCCTCGGACGATCTTCCCGAGTCGGCGGTGGCCGGGCCCGGGGACACGTCCCTGCGGCTGACGCTCCTCGACGCACTGCGCCAACTGCCGCCGAAGGACCGGGCCGTTGTCGTCCTGCGCTACTGGGAGGACCGGTCCATCGAGGAGACCGCGGACGCGCTGCACCTCAGCTCGGGCGCGGTGCGCAGCCGCAGCCATCGGGCCCTGGCCCGGCTGCGCGAACTACTCGGCGGCAACGTCACCGAGTTCGCCGCCTACTGACCAAGCGAAGCAGCCCGAGCGGACAAGCAGTCCGAGTGGACAAGCAGCCCGGGCGGACAAGCAGCCCGGGCGGACAAGCAGTCCGAGCGGACAAGCAGCCCGAGCGGACAAGCAGTCCGAGCGCGCTAACGGTTCATGCGCACAGCCAGACCATACGTACAGGCCGAAGGGAGTGGTCGGGGTGTCCGGAGCGGACGACGGCCGGGACGGTTTCGAGGACGGTCTCTCGGTGGCGCTGCGGCGCACCGGGAAGGGCTTCTCCACAGAGGGGCGGGCATTGGTGGACGGCGGGGTGCTGCGCGGGCGCCGCCGGTTGCGGCGCAGACGGGTCGGCGCGGTGACCGGGAGTGTGGCGGCGCTGGCCGTGGTCGGGCTCGGCTCGTCGTACGCCGCCGGGGCCTTCGACAGCGGCACCGCCGATCTGCGGGGCGGCGTCGCGGCGCGGCCGAGCGGCGCGTCGTCGAACGCCGAGTCGAACGCCGCGTCGACCGCCGCGCCGGACGGGAAGAAAAGCCCGCGCGGCAGCGGCCGACAGCTGAGCGGGGACGAGGTCCTCGGCATCCTCGAAGGGCTGCTGCCCCAGGGGAAGGTGAGCGCCGGGCGCGGCCGGGGTACCGCTGACCAGGGCGGACCGCTCGCGCACGTCGTCCACGACGACGGGCACGGCAAGAGCGCCATCGGCGTCACCGTAGGCGCGGTGGACCCGGACGGGGCCGCGGCCGAGGAGCAACTCGACTGCCCCGACCAGCGGTTCGTACCGTACGACTCGTGCGACCGCGAGACCCTGGCGGACGGATCGCGGCTGCTGCTGATGCGCGGCTACGAGTACCCGAACAAGGAGGCCCCCACCAAGTGGTGGCACGCTTACCTGGTGACGGCCGAGGGTTACACCGTCGACGCGGGGGAGTGGAACGCGGCGGCGCAGAAGGGTGCTCCCGTCTCCAGGCCGGAACCGCCGCTGAGCATCCCCCAGTTGAAGGCGCTCGTCACCTCGGCCAAGTGGCGCCCCGTGATGCGGGCGCTCGGCGTGGCGCCGGACGATCCGGTCGCGCAGCCGCCCGCGCAGGGCACCGACAAGGCGGCGGTCCTGAAGAAGCTCAGGTCGCTGCTGCCGCAGCGGGTGCGGGTCACCGCGACCGGCGGCGAGGACGGCGGGTACGCGTACGTGGTCGTCGACGACGGCAAGGGCGCGTCATTCGTCCAGATCAACGTGCAGTCCGACATGGGCGACGTGGCGAAGGACCTGTTCAAAGCGGGCGACGAGACGCTGCCGGACGGCACGCGCGTGGCCACGCGCACGGGCTCGGGGGACGACAAGGGCGGCTCCGGCCTCGCCATGTGGACCGCCGACGTAATGCGCCCGGACGGGTTCCGGGTCGTGGTGTCCGCGTTCAACTCCGGGTCGCAGACGACCGACGCCACCCGACCCCAACCTGCCCTCACCGTGGCCGAGTTGCGGAAAATCGCGATCTCGGAGAAGTGGCGCCAGAAGTAGGAAGGCCGGGAGTAGGAAGGTCGGGGGTCGGAGGCTGGCGGCCAAGGTCCGCGGCCAAAGGCCAGGGGCCTAAGGTCGGCAGCCAGAAGCCCGACCCCGCGTCACTTGGCATCGGCGTAGCACTCGACCACCGCCGTCGTGAACGGGAACCGCACCGGCGTCTCGCCGAACGTCAGGCGTCCCGCCAGCTCCGAGGCCTCCCGGATCGCCTCGCTCACCCGGGGTGCCTCGTGCTCGGGGCAGTGCACGATCACCTCGTCGTGCTGGAAGAAGACCAGCTCGGCCGCCATCCCGGCGAGTGCCTGGCGCAGCGCGGCGAGGACCAGCAGGGTCCAGTCCGCGGCGCTGCCCTGCACCACGAAGTTACGGGTGAAGCGGCCGCGGGCCCGCGAGTTCGACGACGCGTAGCCGTACGCGCCGTAGCCGTGGCCGTGGGTGCCGGACCCGGTTGACTGCGCCGGGTCGCCGTCCGGGCCCGCGCCGTCGGGTACGTCCTGCGGCAGGCCCGCCTCCTCCGCCTCGGCCGCGCCCACGGCCGGTGGGCAGGTGCGGCCGAGCCAGGTGCGCACGAGCCTGCCCTCCTCACCGGCCCGGGCGGCCTCGTCGACGTACGCGACCGCCTTCGGGAAGCGGCGGCGCAGCAGCGCCAGGTTCTTCAGGCCGTCCCCGGACGTCTGCCCGTACATGGCGCCGAGCACGGCGAGCTTGGCCTGGCCGCGGTCGCCGGCGAACGCGCGGTCCGAGACCGACTGGTACAGGTCGCCGTCCTGGCCCGCGACCTCCATGAACGCCGGGTCGCGGGAGATCGCGGCGAGCACCCGCGGCTCCATCTGCGCGGCGTCGGCGACGACGAGCCGCCAGCCCGGGTCGGCGACGACCGCGCGGCGGATGACCTTCGGGATCTGCAACGCCCCGCCGCCGTTCGTCGTCCAGCGGCCCGAGACGGTGCCGCCCGGCAGGTACTCGGGTCTGAACCGCCCGTCCCGCACCCAGTCCTGCAGCCACGACCAGCCGTGCGCGGTGTAGATCCGGTACAGCTTCTTGTACTCCAGCAGCGGTCGCACGGCCGGATGGTCGAGGGATCTGATCTCCCAGCGCCGGGTCGACGCGATCTTGAACCCGGCCTCCGCGAACGCCTTCACCACGTCCGCGGGCAGCTCGGGGCGGACCCGCCGGCCGAACGCCGCCGACACCTCGTCCGCCAGCTCGGCCAGCCTGCGCGGCTCGCCCCGGCCCGCGTACCGCTCGCCGAGCAGTTCGTGCAGCAGGTCCCGGTGCAGGTCGGCGCGCCACGGCAACCCGGCCGCGTGCATCTCGGCGGCCACCAGCATGCCCGCCGACTCCGACGCGGTGAGCAGCCGCATCCGGTCCGGCAGGGCCGTCGCCGCGTGTCTGCGCTGCTGGTCCGCGTAGACCTCGACGAGATCGGCCAGGGGTACGTCCACGGGTGGGCGCGGCTCGAACAGCGACGACTGGGAGCCGGGCTCGGCGACGCGGGGCGGCGGATCCGGCGGGACGGGCGTGTTCCGGAGCCTGGCCAGGGCCGCGGCGGCGGAGCGCGGCTCGCCGTGCCGTCCCTCGTGGGCGAGGAGCAGATTCTCGGCGGCCTCGATGTCGTAGGCGCGCTCCACGCCGGTCCCGGCCCCGATCCCGGCGGCGAGCAGCCGCGGGTACACCGCGTGCGTGTCCCGCCACACCCACCGGGCCACACCTGGGCGGCTCCGCACCGCCCCGGCCAGGTCGGGCTCCCGGACCACCGGACCGGCGGGCAGCCCGTCCGGGCCCAGCGGCACGACGTCGGCGCCGCCGTGCTCGGTGGGGGCGAGGGCCCAGCGATCGTTCACATCGCCGAGTGTCACACCCGCCACTGACATTTCCCTGCGGCCAACATTTCGGCCACATCGCGAGGTCACCGCCCGGGGCGGCGGCGGCCCTGTTTCACTCGACGGCACAGAAACGGTCACAGAGACCACTCAGGCACCGCACGCCTCAGCCGCCCCAGACGCACTAGCCGCCCCAGACGCACTAGCCGTCCCAGACGCACCAGCCGCACCAGTTGCCCCAGCACCCGCACCGAAAGAGGTCGGAACGTCTTGCGTATCAGCCGCCGCACCCTGCTGACCACCGGAACCGCTCTGGGCGCGACCGCCCTGCTCGGAGCCGGTACCGCCACCGGTACCGCGTACGCCACCGGCGGGCTCGGCCGCCGCCTGGCCGCGCTGGAGCGCGAGCACGGGGCCCGCCTCGGCGTCTTCGCGCAGAACCTGCGGACCGGGGCGGTGCTCACACACCGGGCGGACGAACGTTTCCCGCTCTGCTCCACGTTCAAGACCCTCGCCGTCGCCGCGGTGCTGCGCGACCTCGACCGGGACGGCCGCTTCCTGGCGCGCCGCATCCACTACACGCAGGCCGACATCGACCGGGCGGGCGGCGCCCCCATCACCGGCCGCCCCCGGAACCTCGCCCACGGCATGACCGTCGCCGCGCTGTGCGGCGCCGCCATCTCCTACAGCGACAACACCGCCGCCAACCTCCTCCTGGACCGGCTCGGCGGACCCGCCGCGGTGACCCGCTTCGCCCGCTCGGCCGGGGACCGGGTGACCCGGCTCGACCGCTTCGAGCCCGAGCTGAACTCGGCCGAGCCCGGCCGGCTCACGGACACCACCACGCCGCGCGCCATCGGGTCCACGTACGCCCGGCTCGTCCTCGGCCGGGTCCTGGACCCCGGCGACCGGGCCCGGCTCGCGGGATGGCTGCTCGCCAACACCACCAGCGGCGACCGGTTCCGCGCCGGTCTGCCCACCGACTGGGTCCTCGCCGACAAGACCGGCACGGGTTCCTACGGCACGGCCAACGACGTCGGCGTCGCCTGGACCCCCTCCGGCGCCCCCGTCGTCCTGTCCGTGCTCACCACGAAGCCCGCCAAGGACGCCACGCCCGACAATCAACTGGTCGCGAGCGCGGCCGAGTTGATGGCCGCCATATAGTCGACGGCCTCCCTGTAGGCGTCGATCGCCGGACGCGGGGCGCGGCCCAGGAGTTGGCGGAGCGCGCCCCGGTCCGGCGCGGCGATGGCCGAGCCGTCCATGAAGCCCGCCGCGATCACCGAGTACGTCCCCACGAGCATCGGCACCTGGAACGGGAGCGCCCCGGACGCCGTGAGCCGCGCCCGTGCCCCGGCCAGGGTGGACGGCCGGTACGCGACGCCCGCCGCCTGCGCCAACTCGGCCCCGCCGGCCGGGACTTCGCCGACCAGCTCGTACGTGCGGGACGCGTGCCGCCCGGGATCGAGGGCCACCCGCACCGCCACCTCCGCCAGATCGTCGCGGGCCACCGCAGCGAGCCGCCCCGTGCCGAGCGGCGCCGTGATCACAGCGTTCGCCCCGCCCGCGCTGTCTGTTCCGTCCGCCGCGGGTGGCGCGAGGAAGGCGAGCAGCTCGGCGTAGAGGCCGTTGCGCAGCACCGTCCAGTCGAGCGCGGACTTCCGCAGGCGGCGCTCCGTCCAGCGGTGCGGCAGGGCGTACGCGAGGTGGTCGCCGTCGCCGGACAGGCTCGTGTAGACGACGTGCCGCACGCCCGCCTTCTCCGCCGCGGCGATCGCCGCCTCGTGCCGCGCGATGACCTCGTCGTCCTCGCCGTAGCCCGCCGAGATCATCAGGAGCGTGTCCACCCCGGCGAAGCCCCGCGCGAGCGTGTCGGGCGCGTCGAAGTCGATGCGGCGCCGTCCGGCCCCGGCGCCCGGATCGCGCGTGCCGAGCAGCACGTCGGCACGGCCGGCGAGCCGCTCCGCGATCAGCTTGCCCAGTTCGCCGGAAGCCCCTGTGACCAGCAGCATGGAAGGTCCCCCTCGTGTGGTGCGTCGTGGATGCTGAGACCATCGTCGAGGCGGGGCGGCGGGCGCGTAAGGAGGCACTTCGATGTCAGTGGGGCACACGGGGGTAACCACTCCTGAGCCAGGGGTAACCACCCACGAGCCAGGGGTAACCACCCACGAGCCAGGGGTAACCACCCCCGAGCCTGGGGTGACCACCCCCGAGCCTGGGGTGACCACCCCCGACCCGGTCGTCAGCTGTGACGATCATGACGACTGCGGGATCCGTGACGTCTTGGACCGGCTCGGCGACAAGTGGTCGGTGCTCGTCGTCGTCGAACTCGCCGCAGGAGTGAAGCGATTCCGCGAGTTGCAGCGCGCGGTGACCGGTATCTCGCAGCGCATGCTGACGCTGACCGTGCGGCGTCTGGAACGGGACGGGCTGGTCACGCGGACCGTGTACCCGACGATCCCGCCGCAGGTCGAGTACGAGCTGACGGAGATGGGCCACAGCCTCACGCACCTCATCAAGGGCCTCGCCGACTGGTCCCGCGGCCACAAGCCCGCCATCACCGCCGCCCGGGCCGTCTGGGACGCGGATGAGCACTAGTACGGTCGAGCGCGCCTTCGCCGCCGCGCTGTTCACCGCCGACAGCGACCTGGACACCGGGGCGTCCCTGCTCGCGGCCGACCCGTCGGCCGACGCCGAACTCGCGTTGCGCGGGCGGGAGTTCGTGCGCCGCGCGTGGGAGCGCGGCTGGCAGCCCGCCGACGTGATCCGGATGGTCGTACGTGAACTGGCCCCGGAGCACGCGGGGCTCGCCGCCCGGCTGATCCGCGCGGAGACCGGCCGGTACGGGGCGCTGCCGCCGCGCTGGTCCGGGCAGCTCGCGGAGCTGCCCGCCGACGAGGCCCGCCAGGACCGCTTCTCGGCCGCCACCACCACCCTGGAGCTGTACAAGCTGCTGCTGCGGCTGCCCGCGATCGAACCCGTCGGCCCGGTGCCGGGGGAGTCCGTCACCGTGCCCGTCGCGGGCGAGCCGCGCGCCCTCGCCCGGATCCGCGCGCTGCTCGCGAAGGCGGAGGCGACCGGATACCCGCCGGAGGCCGAGGCGCTGTCGGCCAAGGCGCAGGAGCTGATGGCCCGGCACTCCGTCGACGAGGCGCTGCTCGCCTCCCGTACGCACGCGAAGGACGCGCCGGCCGCGTGCCGGATCGGTGTCGACGCCCCGTACGAGACGGCGAAGGCGGTGCTGCTCGACGCGGTGGCCGGCGCGAACCGGTGCCGCGCCGTGTGGAACAGCGCGTTCGGCTTCTCGACGGTCGTCGGCTTCGATCCTGACCTGGAAGCGGTGGAGGTGCTCTATACGTCGCTGCTGGTGCAGGCGTCCGCCGCCATGACGCGGGCCGAGGCGGAGCAGCGGGCGGCGGGCCGCAAACGCACGAAGACGTTCCGGCAGTCGTTCCTGGCGGCGTACGCCCACCGCATCGGCGACCGCCTCGCCGCGGTCACCGGACAGGTGGCGGACGAGCAGGGTGAGTTGCTGCCGGTCCTCGCCGCCCGGGACGTCGCGGTCACCGGCCGCGCGGAGGAGATGTTCCCCGAGACGGTGACGACCCGGATGAGGGGGGTCACGGACGAGGCGGGCTGGACGCAGGGCGCTGCCGCGGCGGAGCGGGCTCGGATGCGTGGGGCGTCGTAGGGCGGGAGGGCCGGGAGGGCCGGGAGGGTGGACGCCGTGGGTGGTTCCGGTCTCGGCCCTTATGGCAGGGCCTTTCGATGGCAGGGCAGGGAGCGGACCAAGGGCCCAAGAGCCCAAGGGCCCAAGAGCCCAAGAGACTGGGAGCCCAAGAGTCCGAGAGCCCGATAGGCTGTTCGCCGTGGAGCAAACACTCGGTAAGGCGTGAGTGTGCGCACGGCATCGAACCCTCGACAAGGAGCCGCGGCATGGCGACGCAGGCGAGCCCTACTGACCGGACGGCGACGGCGGCGGCGAGTCACCGCCCGATGCCCGTGCACAAGGACCCCGCGGATGTCTCCCTGGAGACGGCGCTGCTCGCGCTCTCCGACCCGGTTCGCCGCGCGCTCGTGCGCGAGCTGGCGGGCTCCGGCGACTGGGAGCGTACGTGCGGCACCTTCGACGTGCCCGTCACCAAAGCGACCCTGAGCAGGCATTTCTCCGTGCTGCGCGAGTCCGGTCTGCTGGAGCAGCGGGACGCGGGGCCCAAGCGGTTCAACCGGTTGCGGCGCGCCGAGTTCGACGAGCGGTTCCCCGGCCTGCTGGCCCTGGTCCTCCGTGACGGCGCGGAAGTCTGACCTCATTGCGGGGTAATGGGCAAGATGACCGTATTCTGGCGGAGTGAGCTGGTTCCGGGCGCTGAAGGACACCACCCGCTCGGGCCTGACCGTCGAGCGGAAACGCCTTGAACCCCTGATCGCCCTGCGCGGCGCGGTCGGCCTGGCCGTCGTGATCGCCGTCAGCCTGGCGCTGTTCGGCCCGGTGGTGGCGGCGGGCTCGGCGTTCGGCGGGTTCCAGGCGGCGATCGCCACGTTCCAGCGCAGTTGGCGGCCCCGGCCCGAACTGGCCCTCGCCTCCGGCGCGAGCCTCGGCGTTTCCACCTTCGTCGGCTACCTCACCGGCTCCCACCTGCTGCTGTTCCTGCCACTGCTCGCCGTCTGGACGTTCCTGGCGGGCCTGTCCTGGGCGGCGGGCCCGACCATCGGCATCATCGCGTCGTCGAACGTGGCGATGATGCTGGTCACCATCACCCTGCCGACGTCGATCGCCGAGGCGGCGGGCCACGCGGCGATGATGGTCTTCGGCGGCCTGGTCCAGGCGGCCCTGGTGATCCTCTTCCCGGTACGCCGCTGGGGAGCGCAGCGCGACGCGCTCGCCGACGCGCTCGCCGCCGAGGCCGACTACGCGCGCCGCCTGCGCCACGACCCGGTCGCCGAGTTCGACCCGGCGCCGCTGATGCTGGCCCGCAGCGCCGCCGCGCTCACCCCGCGCCAGGCCCGCACCCGCCCCGCCCAGCTGCGCGGTACGCGCGGGGTGGCCGAGCGGATCAGGCCCGTCCTCGCCTCCCTCGCCGACCCGGCGGTCGGCGTGCCCGCGGAGGGCCCCGAACGCGACCGGGCCCGCGAACTGCTGGCCGCCGCCGGTTCGATCCTGGACGCCGCGGCCCGCGCCATCCGGCACGGCACGCCCGTCTCCGTCCCGCCGGGCGCGCTCGCCGCCGTCACCACCCCCGACACCGGGGCGATCCTCTCCGGCCCCGCCCAGCGAGCGGCGACCCGCCTGGGCCCCCTCCTCAAGGACGTACTGGAGACGGCGGGCGGCGTCCCGACCGCGCCGCCCGCCCTCCGCGACCGCCTCTCCCCGCCCCTGCCGACCCGCCTGCACCCGCGTCGCCGCCGCACGCCGGCCCCCTCGGCCTCCTCGACCGCCTCAACCTCCTCGACCGCCTCAACCTCCTCGGTCCCCGCGACCTCCTCGGTCCCCGCGACCTCCTCGGCCCCCGCGACTGCCTCGACCCCCTCGCCCCCGACAGTCCCCTCGGCCCCCTCGGCCCCCTCGGCCCCCTCGGTCCCCGCGACTGCCTCGACCCCCTCGCCCCCTACAGTCCCCTCGGCCCCCGCGACCGCCTCGACCCCCACGACCGCCTCGACCCCCACAGCCCCCTCGGCCGAGGAAGCGCCCCCGCCCGAAACCCCGTCCCCCGAACCCCCGCCCCCCGACCCCGGTCGCCCCTTGCGCCGCCCCAGCCTCTTCCAGCTGGTCCCCGTCGCCGTGCGGGCCATCCGGCGCGAGGCCCGTCCGGGGTCGCCGATCCTGCGGCACGCCACCCGCGTCGCCGCCGTCGCCCTCGCCGGATACCTCATCGGCGACCTGCTGCCGCTCGGGCACGGCTACTGGGCCCCCATGTCCGCCGTCATGGTCATGCGGCCTGACTTCTCGCAGACGTACTCACGCGCCGTCGCCCGCTTCGGCGGCACCCTCGTCGGCGTCGCCCTGGCCACCGCCGTCGTCCAGCTCGCCCACCCGGGCACCCAGCTGTCCGCCGCCCTCGCCGTCCTGTGCGCGGGCCTGATGTACCTGCTCATGCGCACCGGTCAGCTCGCCGCCCAGGCGTGCGTCGCCGCGTACGTCGTCTTCCTGCTCGGCATGGGCGGCCAGACCTGGAGCCAGACGGTCCCCGAACGCCTCGGGCTGACCCTCGCGGGCGGCCTCCTCGCGACGCTGTCGTACGCGCTCTACCCGGCCTGGGAGACACCGCGCCTGCGCACCCGCCTCGCGGACTGGCTCGTCGCGCTCGGCGAGTACGCGGCGGTGGTCGTCGACCATTACGCCCACCCGGCGGGCAAGGCCTGCCCCGACGTCCGCGCGGCCCTGCTGAAGGCGCGGGACGCGCACATCGCCTGGCAGGACGCCGTGGACCGGGCCCGCACCGAACCCGTACGCCACCGGGGTCTGTCCAACGCCGCCGCCGACGACGCCGCGCACGCCCTGCACCACCTGGGCCGCGTCGCGATGCTCATGGAGGCCCACCTCCCCGAGCGGGACGCCACCCCCGTCCCCGCGGCGGCCGCCCTCGCCGACGCTTTGCGCGGTGCGACCCGGGACGGGGCCCGCGCCATCCGCGAACGTCGCCTCCCCGGCTGGAAACCGGTCCGCGAGGCGCTCGACGCCTGGGATGGCGAGGGTGTCCCGGACCGCGTCGTCCGGCGCGGCGCGGGCATGCTCGTGGAGAGTCTGGAGGCGCTCTCCGACGCGCTGGACACCGACGTACCGCCGATGACGGTGAAGCCGAGGGAGGAGGCCGGGACGGCGGAGGGAACGGCGGGCGGGGAGCGGAAACCGGACGAGCCGCGCGACTCGTAGCGGCCGCGCGGCCCGTCACGTGCGAGGACCCGGGCTCAGTCCGTCGGCAACCCGCCGATCCAGCCGGTCGGCAGCCCGAAGCGACGGGGGTCAGCCCGTCATCAGTCCCGAAGTGAAGCCCCGAGGTCAGCCCGTCAGCGGTGCCGAAGCGACGCGGGTCAGCCCGTCGGCAACCCGCTGGGCAGGCCCGTCGGCAGCCCCGAGGGAAGCTTCCCGTCCGTGGACTTCGTGAACGTGTCGTCCGTCCCGGCGCCCCAGGACACCTTCATGGTCGTGCCGTCGTTGGACTCGACCGCCCCCGCGGTGCGGTCGGTGTCCCCGTCCGCGCACTTGAGGCTCAGCGCGGGCTTGCCCGTGCCCGTCACGGTCCCGGTGCACAGATGTCCGTCACCCGTGCTCAGCGACGCCTGCTCGCCGCCGACCACGAGGACGACGGCCTGCCCGCCGGTGGTGGCGCTCCAGATCCCCTCGATGTCCTTGCCGGACCCGGCCGACCCCGGCGAACCGGTCGGACCCGCCGAGGACGGCGAGCCGCTGTCCGACGCGTCGTCCTTCGCCGTGCCCCCGTCGCCGCCGTCACTGCTGCAACCGGTCACGGCCAGCGCCGCCACCACGGCCGCGACGCCCGCGATCACGTGTTTCCTGATGCGCACAACATCCCCCTACGTCGGTACTCGCTGCTGTCGTCCTGAGCCGCCGGAGCAAATTACCAGCCGTTACCCGAGGCGGCGGCGGTGGTGACGCATGTCTCAGCCGTGCGGGCCGCTGCCCTATTGAAAACGACAGTCATGTTCGTATACTGCCTGCATGGCACGCAACGAACTCCGCCCAGTGATCAAGCTCAGGTCCGCCGCGGGGACCGGCTACACCTACGTGACCCGCAAGAACCGCAGGAACGACCCCGACCGCGTGACCCTGCGCAAGTACGACCCGGTCGCCGGCCGGCACGTCGACTTCCGAGAGGAGCGCTGACCATGAACAACGCCATCCACCCCGCCTACGCCCCGGTCGTCTTCCGCGACCGCGCCGCGAACCACGCCTTTCTCACCCGCTCCACGGCGACGAGCGAGCGGACCGTCCGGTGGGAGGACGGGAACACGTACCCCGTCGTCGACGTCGAGATCTCGGACGCCAGCCACCCCTTCCACACCGGCAGCCGGCGGGTCCTGGACACCGCCGGCCGGGTGGAGCGCTTCGAGCGCCGCTACGGGCAACGGCCCGGCCGCTAGACCGGGCCGCACCGCGAAGTGGAGCCGCCGGAAAGGAAACCGGAGCCGGAGCCGCCGGAACGAGAACCGGAGCCGGAGCCGCTAGGTGTAATGCCGCGGGAGGTTGTGGACGGGTGATGCAGGTCTCGGCTTAGGGATCTTGAACGGGTGAGGGCCTTCCGGGTTCGGTGTGGATTGCGACATCTACACCAACCAGCAGAAGGCCCTCATGCCCCACCGTAATGCACCCCTGACCGAGACCGGACGCCTTCGCCTGGCCCGCTGCGTGGTCGAGGACGGCTGGCCCCTGCGACAGGCGGCCGAACGCTTCCAGGTGTCCCCGACGACCGCCCAGCGGTG
>NZ_JBVIFR010000003.1:320135-576454 GCF_055571235.1 Streptomyces sp. NPDC030991 | reverse complement strand
CGTCGGTGAGTTCATGTCGTCGCACCATACGAAGCCACTTCCCACCCGACCAAAAGATCCACCCAGCACACCAAGAGCCATCAGAAACGGCCTAGCCGTCGGCGAAGTCGTCGAGGGCGCGCACCACCCGGGCCAGCGCGGTCAGCCGGAGACAAGCGGCGAGTGAGCTCGGGCTGAGCCCTTGTGTGAGCTCGTCGCGCGCATCGGCGAGCGTCTTGTCGCGGGAGTACCAGGCGCGGGTGCCGCGGTTGATGCGGTCGGCCTGGGCTTGGACGAGAGGGATGAGCCGGCGGATCTCCGCACGGAGCGCGACGTCGAGCTGACTGCGCCGTTCCGGAACGGGCCGTATCTGCGGGGACGCGAACGCTTCATCGAGCAGCTGACGCAGTCTGTCGCGCTCGGTCGCAGTGGGTGTGTGGACGGTGGGCATGGCGCCTCCGCAGGGCTTGGCCGCCCAACCGGGCGGTGGTCGTGGCCGCGTGCTTCGACGCTAGGGCGCAGAGTTGCGCTCAAGCCAGGCTGTTGCAGATCGTTGCAGTACAGGCCCCCTACGTGTGGGAATGGAGTGTTCGCGGCCTTGACCCGGCTCCCCGGCAGGCTGACGTTGGTGCAACGAACTGCAACGACGAGCAGGGGAGTTCGCCATGGAGCTACGTTTCATCGGGATCGACCCCAACACCGGGGATGACGAAAGCCCCACGGTGTGGGTTGACCAGGAGAGGGCGGAGATCATCATTCAGGGGTGGAAGCCAGGCGCGGAACTGGAAGCCGCCTGCTCTGCGTTCACGGTTCCTGGCCACGCCGTAGGGATCCCCGACCATGAGGGGGTCGTGCGCATCCCTGCCCGCATGGCCGCGATGTTGAGGGAGGCGTGCGATGTCGTCGAGCAGCGTCCCGCCGTTTCCTGAACTCCTCGCCAGAGCAACGGCTTCCGCTGTCCATCTGGAGATGCGCGACAGCTACGCAGTGGACAAGGAGAAGGGCCCGTTCGCCGAGTGGAAGAACGGTTTCCGGCACGACCCGCAGGACCGTGCATCGTGGTGGCGGCCGTGGCTCGGCCTGATCCAGGAGGCGGTAGGCCGCGGCGTCGTTGTGCGCCGGGCCCGCATCGTGTCGGAGCCGGTCAGCGAGTACATCCGATACGAGCACTCCGGTACCTTCACCAACATCGCTGCCGGGGAACAAGTCCGATGGCTCCCCCGGCGGCGGGCCTCCGATCTCACGCTGCCTGGCAACGACTTCTGGCTCCTCGATGGAAAGGTCGTCCGGTGGAACCACTTCACCGGGGATGGTGGCTCGGCGGGCCAGGAGATCAGTACGGATCCAGCGGCGGCGAAGCTCTGTGCGGAGGCGTTCGAGGCTGTGTGGGAACGCGCCATCCCGCACGACCGATACGAGATTCGCTGAACCTCTGAGTCCGAGCAGGAGACATGCCACAGTCCCCGTCGTCATCCGCGCAGGCCGCCCGAGAGGCGGTCGCCACGAAGCTGCGCGACCTGCGCAGGACGGCGGGGCTGACGGTCGCCGCCCTTGGCGAGCTCTGCGGATGGAGCGGCGGGAAGACATCTCGCATCGAGAACGCAGTCACTGCTCCCTCCATCCGGGACATACGTCTTTGGTGTGAAGCGACCGGCGCGGTACAGCAGGTCGAGGACCTGGTCACCATGTCGCTCAACGCCGAGTCGATGTACACGGAGTGGCGGCAGCGATCCCGCGCCGGCCTCGCAGAGCAGCAGATCGCGGTCGGGCGGTTGTTCTCCGAGACCCGCCTCTTTCGCGTGTACTCGGCAACGCTTGTCCCGGGCCTGTTGCAGACCGTCGGCTATGCGGCCGGCATCCTGCGCATCGTCGCCGAGATGCGGGACCTGGAGATCGACGACAGCCCGGAGGCCGCGCGGGCCCGCATCGAGAGGTCGAAGATCCTCCATGAGCAGGGCCGCCGGTTCATCTTCGTGATGGAGGAGGCCGCGCTTCACTACCAGCTAGGAGACGCTGAGGCGATGGCCGCGCAACTCGGCCATCTCCTCACCGCCGGGGCCGCGCCGGGTGTCTCGCTCGGCATCATTCCGTCGGTAACCCTTGAGCGGTGCCAGTGGCCGCGGGAGACGTTCCACGTGTACGACGACCGGCTGGTGTCGGTGGAGCTGGTCACTGCCCGGGTGAGGATCAAGCAGCAGTCGGAGATCGATCAGTACGTCCGGACCTTCGAGCAGCTGCGCAGCATGGCGGTGTACGGGGCCGACGCCCGCGCGCTCATCACCCGGGCCATCGAGGCACTCGACCGCACCGAGGCATGACGAAACAGCCCCCACCAGCCGAGGGCCGCCGGCACATCAGAAGGCTATTTCGGGGCCCTGTGTGGCCATGGTTCGACCAAAAGGTTGGGCACGACAAAGGCCCGACCCGCTTTCGCAGGTCGGGCCTTGATCATTCAGGGTGAGTGACGGGACTTGAACCCGCGGCCACCTGGACCACAACCAGGTGCTCTACCAACTGAGCTACACCCACCATGTCCGGTCTTTTGTCGTTCTTCCGACCGGCCGAGAAAAAGTGTACAGGGTCCGAAGGGGTGCTCGCGCACCCCTTTTCCCGGACCCCGTACGGGCGGACCTGCGGGGGGCTACTCCGCAGGCAGGACGTACTTCGCCGCGATGGTCCTCGCGGTGTCGGAGTCGGGTCCGGGCTGCGGGACGAAGACCGCTTCGCGGTAGTAGCGCAGCTCGGCGATGGACTCGCGGATGTCGGCGAGCGCCCGGTGGTTGCCGTTCTTCTCCGGACTGTTGAAGTACGCCCTCGGGTACCAGCGCCTGGCCAGTTCCTTGACCGAGGACACATCGACGATCCGGTAGTGGAGGTATCCCTCCAGCGTCGCCATGTCACGCAGCAGGAATCCGCGGTCGGTACCGACCGAGTTCCCGCACAGCGGGGCCTTGCCCGCATCCTTGACGTGCTCACGTACGTAGGAGAGAACCTGCTCCTCGGCGTCGGCCAGCGTCGTACCGCCCGCCAGCTCGTCGAGGAGGCCCGAGGCGGTGTGCATGTTCCGCACCACCTCGGGCATTGTCTCCAGGGCCTCGTCCGGCGGGCGGATCACGATGTCCACACCGTCGCCGAGTACGTTCAGCTCCGAATCGGTGACCAGTGCGGCCACCTCGATGAGCGCGTCGTTCGCCAGCGAGAGTCCGGTCATCTCGCAGTCGATCCACACCATGCGATCGTTCATGCGCCCAACCCTACGGGTCGGACCTTCCCGCTGGCAGACGACGGTCGTCGACTCCTGTTCCGGTCGGCCCGCGCTACGGTGCCGTGCGCGGCCCGGGCAGGCTCGCCCGGCCCGGCGCGAACGCGTCGGACGCGTGTTTGCCGCCCTCCGTGTGGCCCGGGTGCCCCGTATGGCCCGCCGCGCCCGTCGGCATCGAGGCCGCCGGCGCTCCGAGCGAGTGCGCGGCGGCGGTCCGCCGGGACTGGGCGGGCACGGGCCCGGGGCCCGGGGTCTCGGGCCCCTGCAGCTGAGCGAGCTCCAGGGGCCTCTCCGCCTTCCCGGCGGCCCCGGAGTCACCCGCCTGCGGCCGGCGCGCACGGTAGGCGGCCCGGTACGCGGCCGGGGACGAGCCCAGCTGGCGCCGGAAGTGGCCGCGCAGCGCGACCGGCGAGCGGAAGCCGCAGCGTCCGGCGACCTCGTCGACCGAGTAGTCGGAGGTCTCCAGGAGCCGCTGCGCCTGGAGCACCCGCTGCGTGATCAGCCACTGCAGGGGCGCACTTCCGGTCAGCGAGCGAAAACGCCGGTCGAACGTGCGGCGGCTCATATAGGCGCGGGCGGCCAGCGTCTCCACGTCGAACTGCTCGTGGAGGTGCTCCAGGGCCCAGGCGACCACCTCGGCCAGCGGGTCCGCGCCGATCTCCTCAGGTAAAGACCTGTCGAGATAGCGCTCCTGGCCGCCGCTGCGGCGCGGCGGGACCACCAGGCGGCGGGCGAGCGCTCCGGCCGCCTCGTTCCCGTGGTCCGTGCGCACTATGTGCAGGCACAGATCGATACCGGCCGCGGTCCCGGCGCTCGTCAGTACGTCCCCGTCGTCCACGAAGAGCTCGCGCGGGTCCACATGGACCGACGGATAGCGCTTGGCGAGCGTCGGCGCGTACATCCAGTGCGTGGTGGCCGGCCGTCCGTCGAGGAGACCGGCCGCGGCGAGCACGAACGCGCCGGTGCACAGGCCGACGATGCGCGCACCCTCCTCGTGGGCGCGACGGATCGCGTCCAGCGCCTCCTCCGGTGGCGGCGAGGTGATCGACCGCCAGGCCGGCACGACGACCGTGCCCGCCCGCGAGATCGCCTCGAGCCCGTGCGGCGCGGTGAGTTCAAGTCCCCCTGTGGTCCGCAGCGGTCCCTCTTCACCGGCGCACACGAGCAACCGGTACCGGGGAACTCCCGCGTCCTGACGGTCGATTCCGAACACGGAGAGCGGAATGGAACTCTCGAAGATGGGTCCGCCGCTGAACAGCAGCACCGCGACGATCTCTCGTCGGCGGCGCCCCGCCAGCTTGCGAGCCGCCGCCTCCGGCGCGGTGGTGGAGTCGTGGCTCATCCTGCTAAGCCCCCCTCGGTGATCGCGGCTCCCTCAATACTTTGACGGGCTGTTCGCTCCTGCACGTTTCCCCTCGGTCCTGCACGAAGTCCCCCGCCGCCTACAGATCAGACAGTCATGATCGAATCTACTGTGTCCCGTGGTGCCGTCGTGACCAGTTAAGGACCTGGCACATTGTCGACATGGCAACGTGGCGTGAAGCAGTCGATCACGAAGCGTTGCACTCGCGGGCGTTGGTGGGAAGTACGCCTCAACTCAGTGGCCGGTCCCCGTAGGGTTCAGGCGGCCTCCGCGGTCCTTTCGGCCCTGGTGGAACGGGGGTTGGGGGAGCCTTCCGGCAAGGGATGCCCCCCGGACCGAAGTTGGCTGAAAATATACGGAGTGGCGCCTGGCTTCCGGTCACTCCACCGGCGCACCACGGTCCGCCCGGCGGGCGCCCCTGTGCGCCCCCGTTCCGTCCCGCCCGTGCCGGCCACGATGGCCGCAGCACTGTTCACTGTGCAACTGTGCCGCGCCACGTTCCGACTGGCGCAGGAGCACCCGGCAGGCGGCGGTGACCGCGGTGAGGCCCAGGGCGGCCCCGGCGGCGCCCGCCGCCGAGATGCCGTACCCGACGAGGACGAGCGGAACCAGGACGCAGCTGAAGGCCGCCCAGCGGACCACGTCGCCCGCGCCGTCCGTGCCCCGTGCGGGCGCGCCGGGAACCCCCTCCGCCGGGGTGTGCGGTCCGGGCGCCCGGGCGGGCGCCGGGACGCTCCGGCGGGTGGCGGCGGCGTGGTCGGCGGCGTGGTGCGCGGGGGTCGGTCCGGGCACGGAGTGCTCCCTGTGGGTTCGGTTCGGGAGTTCAACGCGCGGCCGCCGCCCCGGTCACTTGATCTGCCCCGGACAGCGGCCACAAGAGTGCGCAAACCGCCTGTACGGGGCAGCAACCATTGCCATACGGGCGGGGCCTCGTGCATGCTCCCCTGAACGCTGCGGAGCGGGACTCATCGGCAGGTGGCGGGCAGGCCTGACGGCAGGCCGGCGTCCGGGCGAAGGAGGAGTGTCGCCGTACCCTTGGGGGTATGGGGTTGGGAAGGTGATTCCCGGACACAGCTCCGCCGAGTCCGTTGTCGTCCCCTCATCCAGAGGCCCACGAGGTACACGCCGAGACACTCATGGCCGGTCACGAGATTCCCGAACCAGCGGACCGCAAGCGGTCGGTCGCCGATCCCACGGTGACCCCCTTGGCGGCGGAAGAGACACGTCACGCCTGTGACCCCGCGTTCCGGCACGGTGTCGTCGTCGGTTTCGACGGCTCGATGTCGAGTGAGCGCGCGCTGTCCTACGCGATCGGCATGGCCCATCGTTCGGGCTCCGGGCTGATCATCGTGCACGTGGCCAACCGGCTGCCCACCACCGTGTGGGCGGGCTGTGAGCCGCCGGTCTTCGTCGACGTGCCGGACCACCGCACCGAGGTGCTCGGCCTCGAACTCGCCTGTGCGGACTATCTCTCCGAGGTGCCCTGGATCCTCGTCGAGCGGGGCGGCGACATCTGCCACGAGCTGGAGGAGGTCGGGCGGGAGTACTCCGCGGACGCCATCGTGGTGGGGTCGACCCACGGGCTCGTCGGACGGATCTTCGGCTCGGTCGCAGGGCGGCTCGCGCGGCGGGCGCAGCGGCCCGTCATCGTCATCCCCTGAGGGCCCGCGCGATCCCGCGGAACAGATAAATCTACCCGCGCGTAGAGGTGGGTCGCACCCTTGTGCGGGGTACATACCGGTCGCTGGACCCAGTACGGCTTCGTGGGCCGGGGTAATGGGCGACCCCGGCCCTTCGAGAACGGGTCCCCGGGCGTCCGGTGGCACGCGTCGGGGGCCCGTTCGTTCGCGTCGGGCTCTGCCGGGGCCTACTCCACCGTGACCGACTTGGCCAGGTTGCGCGGCTTGTCGATGTCCCGACCGAGCGCCAACGCCGTGTGGTAGGCGAGGAGTTGGAGCGGGATGCCCATCAGGATCGGGTCGAGCTCGTCCTCGTTCTTCGGGACCAGGATGGTGTGGTCGGCCTTCTCCTGTTCCTGGTGGGCCACGGCCAGGATGCGGCCCGAGCGGGCCTTGATCTCCTCCAGGGCGGCGCGGTTCTTCTCCAGCAGGTCGTCGTCGGGGACGATCGCGACCGTGGGGAGGGCCGGCTCGATCAGGGCGAGCGGACCGTGCTTCAGCTCGGAGGCCGGGTAGGCCTCGGCGTGGATGTACGAGACCTCCTTGAGCTTCAGGGACGCCTCGCGGGCCACCGGGTAGCCCCGGACCCGGCCGATGAACATCATCGAGCGGGCGTCCGCGTACTCCTCGGCGACCTTCTTGATCTCCGCCTCCTGCTCCAGGATCGCGGTGATCTGGGCGGGCAGCTTGCGCAGGCCCTCGATGATCCGCTTGCCGTCGGCGACGGAGAGGTCGCGGATGCGGCCGAGGTGCAGGGCGAGCAGGGCGAAGGCCACCGTGGTGTTGGTGAAGCACTTCGTCGAGACAACGCAGACCTCGGGGCCCGCGTGGACGTAGACGCCCGCGTCGGACTCGCGGGCGATGGCCGAGCCGACCACGTTCACGACGCCGAAGACCCGGGCGCCCTTGCGCTTCAGCTCCTGGACCGCCGCGAGGACGTCGTAGGTCTCGCCGGACTGCGACACCGCGATGTACAGGGTGTCGGGGTCCACGACCGCGTTGCGGTAGCGGAACTCGGAGGCCGGCTCGGCGTCCGCGGGGATGCGGGCCAGCTCCTCGATCATCTGGGCGCCGATCAGGCCCGCGTGGTACGACGTGCCGCAGCCGAGGATCTTCACGCGGCGCACGGTGCGCGCCTCGCGGGCGTCCAGGTTCAGGCCGCCCAGGTGCACCGTGGAGAAGCGGTCGTCGATGCGGCCGCGCAGCACGCGGTCCACGGCGTCGGCCTGCTCGAAGATCTCCTTGTGCATGTACGTGTCGTGGCCGCCCATGTCGTAGGAGGCGGCCTCCCACTCGACGGTGGTCGGGGACGCCGTCGTGCGCGTGCCCTCCGTCGTGTACGTGCGGAAGTCGTCGGCCTTGAGCGTGGCCATCTCGCCGTCGTCGAGGGTGACGATCTGGCGGGTGTGGGAGACGAGGGCGGCGATGTCCGAGGCGACGAACATCTCCTTGTCGCCGATGCCGAGGACGACCGGCGAGCCGTTGCGGGCCACCACGATGCGGTCGGGGAAGTCTGCGTGCAGGACCGCGATGCCGTACGTGCCCTCGATGAGGCGGAGCGCCTCGCGGACCTTGTCCTCGAGATCCGTCGCCTGCGAGCGCGCGACGAGGTGGGTGAGGACCTCGGTGTCGGTCTCGGAGAGGAACTCGACGCCCTCGGCGGCCAGCTTCACGCGCAGCTCGGCGGCGTTGTCGATGATGCCGTTGTGGACGACGGCGACCTTGTTGTCGCCCGACATGTGCGGGTGCGCGTTCTCGTCCGAGGGGGCGCCGTGCGTGGCCCAGCGGGTGTGGGCGATGCCGGTGGTGCCCTTGAAGCGGGCCGGGACCTTGGCCTCCAGGTCGCGGACGCGGCCCTTGGCCTTGACCATTTTCAGGCCGGTGGCCCTGGGGCTGGTGATCACGACGCCCGCGGAGTCGTAGCCGCGGTACTCCAGGCGTTGCAGCCCTTCGAGGAGAAGAGGCGCGACGTCACGCTTGCCGATGTATCCGACAATTCCGCACATGAGTAAGGAGGGTCCCCTCTGGTGGTGGATCGGTCAGCCGTAGACGATGCGGCGCAGCTGTCTGAGAGTGAGCTCGGGCGGTGCCACCGCCCGGTACCGCAGCTCCGTCGTGAGCTGTTCGAAGATCGCCGCGTTCACCAGGCCCTGACCCTGGAGTTCGCGGTGGCGACGGCGGACGTACTCCTCCGTCGACTCGTCGAAGTAGGCGAGCACGTCCTGGATGACCCGCAGCGCCTCGCCCCTGGCCAGGGACGTGCTGCGGGTCAGATGATCGACCAGTTCCTCGTGCACCCGGACGATCCTGAAGGACGGCCGGAGCTTTCGCAAGAAATCTGCCCGATATCGGGCAAGGATTGCGGCAGTGGGGTGGAGAGGAGGATTCTTGGCGCGGATATGGGCAAGGCTTGAAGCGTGTTATGCCGCTTGTTCGGGCCACGTTCACCCGGCGTACCCGGCCGGGATGGGTGCCCACAGCAACTTTCAGACCATGGACATTCCACGTATGGGCGTACCCGACGAGCTGGCCGGCCGGAGCCTGGCCGAGCAACACGCGTACTTGCGCAGCAAGTTCTCCCGCCGCACCATGATGCGCGGCGGTGCCGTCACGCTCGGCGCGGTCGCGGGCGGCGTCTTCGTACCGGGGGCCGCGCACGCCGCGGCCCCGGCCCCGGCGTACACCGCCACCGCCACCGCGAGCGAGCACGTCGACGGCGCCCTCGTCGCCCCCTTCGGCCGGCACCTCTCGTACGGGAGCGACCCGCGCACCGAGATGACCGTCTCCTGGCAGGTGCCGGTCGCCGTGAAGAACCCGTACATCCGCATCGGCGCGCACGCCGGTGACCTGTCGCGGAAGATCCCGGCCGAGGTCCGCGCGCTGTACACGCCGGCGGGCGTCGGCACGAGCGCCGACCACACCCAGTACTACGTGCACGCCGAGCTGACCCACCTCAAGCCCGGCAAGACGTACTACTACGGCGTCGGCCACCAGGGCTTCGACCCCGCGGAGCCGCGCTTCGCCGGCACGATCGGCACCTTCACCACGGCGCCCGCGCGCTCCCAGCCCTTCACCTTCACCGCCTTCGGCGACCAGGGCGTCAGCTACCACGCCCTCGCCAACGACAGCCTCATCCTCGCCCAGGGCCCCTCCTTCCACCTGCACGCAGGCGACATCGCCTACGCGGACCCCTCCGGTTCGGGGCGGACCACGGACACGTTCGACGCGCGGACCTGGGACCAGTTCCTCGCGCAGACCGAGTCCGTCGCCAAGTCGGTGCCCTGGATGGTCAGTTACGGCAACCACGACATGGAAGCCTGGTACTCGCCGAACGGCTACGGCGGCCAGGAGGCCCGCTTCGCGCCGCCGCGCAACGGCCCGGACCCGAAGAACCTGCCGAGCGTGTACGCGTTCGTGCACGGCAACACCGCCGTCATCTCGCTCGACGCCAACGACGTGTCGTGGGAGATCCCGGCCAACCTCGGCATCTCCGGCTCCACCCAGACCAAGTGGTTCGAGGCGCAGCTGAAGAAGTACCGGGCGCACGGCTCGGGCATCGACTTCGTCGTCGTCTTCTTCCACCACTGCGCGTACTGCACCGCCACCGCGCACGCCTCGGAGGGGGGCGTGCGCAAGGAGTGGGTGCCGCTGTTCGAGAAGTACACCGTCGACCTGGTCATCAACGGCCACAACCACGTCTACGAGCGCTCCGACGTGCTCAAGGGCGAGAAGGTCACCAAGGAGCTGCCGATCGGCGGCACCGCGTACCCGGAGACGGACGGGGTCGTCTACGTGACGGCGGGCGCGGCGGGCAAGAGCCTCTACGCGTTCCCGGTCGCGGACACCTACCAGGGCCACGAGCAGGACGTCGACCCCTTCCAGTCGTACGTCGTCCAGCCCGACGGCAGCAAGAAGGCCGTGACGGTGGACTGGTCCCGGGTGCGGTACACCAACTACTCGTTCCTGCGGGTGGATGTGGAGCCGGCGCCGGTCGGCCGTACGGCCAGGCTTACGGTGCGGGGGATCGCGGAGACGGGTGAGGAGATCGACCGGTTCGTCGTCGCCCGCAAGGTCCAGCGCCGGTAGGGGCGCGGGGAACCGCGCGCCCAGCCTCCACCGGCGGTCGGACGGCCAAGGACACGGGGCTCCGCCCCGGACCCCGCTCCTCGATCGCCGGAGGGGCTTGAGTGGATCAGAGCCGCTTCAGGACCGCCTGCTTCGCGGTCGCGAACTCCTCGTCCGTCAGGACGCCCGCCTGATGCAGCTCCCCGAGCTCCCGCAGGCGCCGCAGCAGCGCGTCGTGGTCGTCCTCGGCGGGGACGGGCGCGGGCTCCGGCGTCCTCGGCGGTGACAGTTCCTTCGGGGCAGGCGCCGACTGGGCGCCGGGGTGCGGCAGCCGGGCCTGGACGGCCGCCGCGACCAGCGCCATCAGCGGGTCCCTCTTGAAGCCCCACAGCTCCACCGAGTTCGGGTCGTACTTCGGCGGCGCCTTCGTCGGGGACGAGCGGACGGTGAAGCGCAGGCAGCCGTTCTCCAGGCCCACGGCCGGCTGCCACTCCACCGCGGCGACGTCGGCGAGGGAGAGCAGCCGGGCCCCGGCCGACGCCTTGGAGTCCTCCGTCTTCCAGTTCCACTCCAGCCGTATGTGCTCCCCGTCGAAGCTCGCCGTGCCGTCCCCCGCGGAGACGGACAGCGGCACGGACGGGCCCGGCAGCACGTACGCCGTGCAGGCCGTCGACGGGACCTGTTCGAGCAGCAGCGCGTTGCGGACCTCGTCCACCAGGTACTCGGCGACCCCGTACCGGTCCGACTCGACGGTCAGCTGGTACGGGTCGGCGCCCTCCGTCAGCTTGCCGCCGGTCGCCTGGAGCAGCGGGTCGGCGCCGTCACGCAGCCGCAGCCGCAGGCGGCCCGACTTCCGGCCGTGCTCGAAGGAGACACCGGCCAACGCGCCCAGCGGCACGGTCAGTTCGCCCAGCGTCCTGCGGAGCAGACTCACACCCTTGTCGCGCCCCGGCACCAGCCGCAGCGTCTCCCCGTCGAACGTCCACGTGCCGTCGCGCTGGATGATTTCCGCCATGGGGCGATTCTGGCATCCGGCCCCCGGGAAGTGGTCTACACCTTGACCGGCCGAGGGGCGGACGGTACGGATGGTGACCGATCGGTCGCACCGCTCGTACAACGAACTCCGCCAACGACGCCGTCGAAGGGACCGTTCGTGAGGACGCACCACGGATCGCACCCCAGATCGCACCACGGATCGCCGCACCCCGGAGCGCCGCACAGCGCGCGTCGCAGGCCGGTGACGGCCCTGCTGGGCGCGCTGCTGCTCGTCGCCGCCGGAGCCGGTGCCCTCGGCGCCGCCCCGGCCACGGCCGCCGCGCCCGCCGCCGCCACCCCCCTCGGGCAGATCGTCCCCGCGCCCGCGAAAGCCACCGCGGAAGGCCCCGCGTACCGGATCACCGACAGGACCCGCATCCGGGTCGAGGGCGGTTCGCGGGACGCGCGCCGCGTCGGCGACTACCTCGCCGGCGTGCTGCGCCCCTCCACCGGTTACGAGCTGCCCGTCACCGACGGCCACGCCGGTGACGGCATCCGGCTCGCACTCGACAGGAAGGACAAGGCGCTCGGCGCCGAGGGGTACCGGCTGACGAGCACCGGCCGGTCCGTCACCATTGTCGCGCGGGAGGCCGCCGGACTCTTCCACGGCGTACAGACACTGCGCCAGCAGCTGCCCGCCCGGGTGGAGGCCGACAGCAGGCGGCCGGGGCCGTGGCTCGTCGCGGGCGGCACCATCGAGGACAGCCCGCGCTACGGCTGGCGCGGAGCCATGCTCGACGTCTCACGCCACTTCTTCACGGTCAAGCAAGTCAAGCGCTACATCGACGAGTTGGCCCTCTACAAGGTCAACAAGCTGCATCTGCACCTGAGCGACGACCAGGGGTGGCGCATCGCCATCGACTCCTGGCCGAAACTCGCGACCTACGGCGGCTCGACGCAGGTCGGCGGCGGCACGGGCGGCTTCTACACGAAGGCCCAGTACAAGGAGATCGTCCGGTACGCGTCCTCGCGGTACCTGGAGGTCGTGCCCGAGATCGACATGCCGAGCCACACGAACGCCGCCCTCGCCTCCTACGCCGACCTGAACTGCGACGGCATCGCACCGCCGCTCTACACCGGCACCGAGGTCGGCTTCAGTTCGCTCTGCGTCGGCAAGGACATCACGTACGACTTCGTCGACGACGTGGTGCGCGAACTCGCCGCCCTCACACCGGGCAGGTACCTGCACATCGGCGGCGACGAGGCGCACTCCACCAGCCACGAGGACTACGTCACCTTCATGGACAAGGTGCAGCCGATCGTCGCCAAGTACGGCAAGACCGTGGTGGGCTGGCACCAGCTGACCGCCGCGACACCCGCCGAGGGCGCGCTCGCGCAGTACTGGGGGACCGACGGCACCAGCGCCGCCGAGAAGGCGCAGGTCGCCGAGGCCGCCAGGAACGGCACCGGGCTCGTCATCTCGCCCGCCGACCGCACGTACCTCGACATGAAGTACACCAAGGACACACCCCTCGGCCTCTCGTGGGCGGGCTACGTGGAGGTACAGCGCTCCTACGACTGGGACCCGGCCACCTACCTCCCCGGCGCGCCCGCCGCGGCGGTGCGGGGCGTCGAGGCCCCGATGTGGTCGGAGACGCTGTCGACCTCCGCGCACCTCGACTACATGGCCTTCCCGCGGCTGCCCGGCGTCGCCGAGCTCGGCTGGTCGCCCGCGGCCACGCACGACTGGAACACGTACAAGGTGCGGCTCGCCGCGCAGGCGCCGCGCTGGGACGCGCTCGGCGTCGGCTACTACCGGTCGCCGCAAGTGCCGTGGCCCGCACGCTAGTTGCACAGTGAGTACAGGAAAGGGGCTCGGGAGGACCGTCTCCCGAGCCCCTTTCGGTCTCTGTTCCCGCGGTGCTACGCGATCGGGTTGTCCAGATCGCCGACCAGCTGGAGCGCACCCGACGGGTCCGCCAGGTCCACCATCTGCTCGTTGTTGCGCAGCTGGAGCCGGTTGAGGGCCGACAGGGCGAAGGTCGGGGCGAACATGTCGAACCGGTCGAACTTCTCCGCCAGGTGCGGCGCGGACTTCTGGTAGTCGCGCACGCAGTCGGCCACCGCCGCCCAGAACGTGGACTCGTCCAGGATGCCGTCCTCGACCAGGTTCGCCGCGAGGAAGCGGAAGAAGCAGTCGAAGACGTCCGTGAAGATCGACAGGAGCTTCATGTCGTCCGGCACCTGCGCCCGGATGCGGTCCACCTTCGGCGGCAGCACCGCCTCGGTGTCCATGACCGCGATCTCCTCGGCGATGTCCTTGAAGATCGCCCGCTGGACCGTGCCGCGCTCGTCCAGGACCAGGATGACGTTCTCACCGTGCGGCATGAACACCAGGTCGTAGGCGTAGAAGCTGTGCAGGAGCGGCGTCAGGTACGCCTTGAGGTACGGCTCCAGCCACTCGCGCGGCGTCAGGCCCGAGCGCTCGATCAGCGCCCCGGCGAAGGAGCGGCCCGCGCGGTCCACGTGCAGCAGCGACGCCATCGTGGCCAGGCGCTCGCCCTCACCGAGCGACGGGACCGGCGACTCGCGCCACAGGGCCGCCAGCATCTTGCGGTACGGCGAGTAGCGGTCCGTCGCCGCCTCGTACTCCAGGTGCCGGTAGCCGACGGCCGCGCGCTCGCGGATGATCGTCAGGCCCGTGCCCCGCAGCACCTCGTCGTTCTCGATGAGCCCGGCCAGCCAGTCGTTGATCGCCGGCGTCGCCTCCATGTACGCCGCCGAGAGGCCGCGCATGAAGCCCATGTTGATGACCGACAACGCCGTCTTCACGTAATGCTTCGACGGGGAAGTCGAGTTGAAGAACGTACGGATCGACTGCTGCGCCAGGTACTCGTCGTCGCCCTCGCCCAGGCAGACCAGGTGGCGCTGGGCGACCTCGGCGGCGAAGGTGACGGACAGCTTGTTCCACCACTGCCACGGGTGGACCGGGATGAGCAGGTAGCCGGCCGGGTCGAGGCCCTGGTCGCGCAGGGTCGCATCGAACCGGGCGAGGGTCTCCGCACCCAGCTCGGCGCGGAGCAGCGACTCGTAGTCGACGCCGACACCGGCCGTGAACGCGGCCCGCTCGCGCGTCGCCGCCAGCCAGATCAGGCGTACGGGGCTCGCGGTCTCGGGGGCGTACGAGAGGTACTCGTGGATGCCGAAGCCGAGCCGCCCGTTGTTCGCGACGAAGCACGGGTGGCCCTCGGTCATGCCCGTCTCGATGTCCTGGAAGGAGCCGGACGCGGCGAGCTCGGCGGAGGTGACGTCCGGCTTCGTCAGCTTGAAGCAGGTGCCCGAGAGGGTGGAGGAGATCTCCTCAAGGTAGACCGGCAGGATCGCGTCGCTCAGGCCGAGCGCGTCCTTCAGCTCGACGAAGAACTCCAGGGCGCTGAGGGGGAGTTCGACCCCGTCGCGGTGGCGGGTGATCGAGTCGGCGGGCACCTGCCAGTGGTCCAGGCGCAGTCGGCGGGCGCTGAACCGGTAGCGGGTGAGGCCGTCGTCGCTGCGGACGACGTACCGGCCGTCCTCCTGCGCCTCGGGCGTGAGCAGCCGCTCGTGGCTGAACTCGGCGAGGGCCTTGCGGATCAGGAGGCGGTTCGCCTCGGCCCAGCGCTCGGGGGAGAGGTGGGAGACGGTGTCGGCGAGGGTCATGCCCGGACCTCCTTGGCCTTCGCGGTGGCGGCTTCGAACTGTGCGCGGGTGCAGAAGCTGAGCAGCGCCCGCTTCTCCGGCTTGTCGATCTCCCGGTCGGGGACGAACCCGACGGCCTCGTTGAGCGCGTGCACCGCCTTGTTGCTCACGTCGGGCTCGACGACGACGCGCCGCACGGCCGGGTCGGCGAAGAGGTGCGCCATCACCGCGGTGATCACGGCACGGGTGAAGCCGTGCTCGGGGGTGTCGGTGGGGGCGACGAGGAAGTGCATGCCGATGTCGCCCGGCTCGGGCTCGTACAGGCCGACGAGCTCGACGTGGCGCGGGTCGTAGCGCTCCATCAGGAAGACGGGCACGCCGTCGCGCTCGCCGATGAAGGCGTCGTGGTGCTCGGCCGCGGCGATCCCTGCGTACTCCCGCTCGACGTCCGGCAGTGACGCCTCCCCCATCAGCCAGAAAGAGGCCTTGGGGTGGGTGACCCAGCCGTGGACGAGCTCGGCGTCCTTCAGCGGGTCGAGGGCGCGTATTGCAAAGGTCATACGGAGAACTCCTGGAACGCGATGGTCTTCTCGACGGGGTAGTACTCGGTGCCGAGCAGCTCGCCGATGATGTAGCTGTTGCGGTAGGCGCCCATGCCCAGGTCGGGGCTGGTGATCGAGTGCGTGTGCACCCCCGCGTTCTGCAGGAAGATGCCGCGCCCGGTCGTGTCGATCGTGTAGTTGCGGGCGACGTCGAAGCGGCCCCGGCCGTCGAGGCGGATACGGTCCTTGACGGGCTCCAGGAAGGCGGGCGCCCGGTACTTGTACCCGGTGGCCAGGATCAGGCCCTCGGTGCGCAGCTCGTACTCCTTGTCCTGCTCCTCCTGGTGCAGGCCGAGGGTGTACGTGCCGTTCTCGTAACCGGCGGTGCGCAGAGCGGAGTTGGTCAGCAGCCGCGTCGGGACCGGGCCGCCGAGCTTCTTCTGGTAGAGCAGGTCGAAGATGGCGTCGACGAGCTCGCCGTCGATCCCCTTGAACAGGCCCTTCTGCCGCTCCTCCAGCGAGTACCGGGTGGTCTCCGGCAGCGCGTGGAAGTAGTCGATGTAGTCCGGGGACGTCATCTCCAGCGTGAGCTTGGTGTATTCGAGGGGGAAGAAGCGCGGGGAGCGGGTGACCCAGTTGAGCTGGTAGCCGTGGACGTCGATCTCGGAGAGCAGGTCGTAGTAGATCTCGGCGGCGGACTGGCCGCTGCCGACCAGGGTGATCGACTTCTTCCGCTGGAGCTCCTGCTTGTGCTGCATGTAGCGGGAGTTGTGCAGGTGGTCGCCGGCGAGCCCCTGGACGGCCTCGGGGATGTTCGGCGGGGTGCCGGTGCCGAGGACCAGGTGAGGGGCGCGGTAGGTGGCGCCGTCCTCGGTGGTGGCGGTGTAGAGGCCGTCGCTCTCGTCGTAGGTGACCGCGGCGACGGTCGTATTGAAACGGATGGAGGAGAGCTTGGCGGCGGCCCAGCGGCAGTAGTCGTTGTACTCGACGCGCAGCGGGTAGAAGTTCTCGCGGATGTAGAACGAGTACAACCGCCCCGATTCCTTCAGGTAGTTGAGGAAGGAGTAGGGCGAGGTCGGGTCGGCGAGGGTCACCAGGTCCGACATGAACGGGGTCTGGAGGTGGGCGCCGTCGAGGAACATGCCCGAGTGCCACTCGAAGTCCGGCTTGGACTCCAGGAAGACACCGTTCAGTTCGGCTATCGGTTCGGTCAGGCAGGCGAGGCCGAGGTTGAACGGGCCGAGTCCGATCCCGATGAAGTCGTACGAGTCACGGGGTTCAGGAAGCGCGGTCAAGGGTGTCTCCCAGGTACTGCTCGGCGTGGCCGGCGATGAGGTCGAGGACGGCCGAGATGTCGGCGAGGGTCGTCTCGGGGTTGAGCAGGGTGAACTTCAAGTACTGGCGGTCGCCCACCTTGGTGCCCGCGACGACCGCGTCACCGGAGGCGAACAGGGCTTTGCGGGCGTAGAGGTTGGCGCGGTCGATCTCGGACGGGTCGGTGACCGCGGCCGGGATGTAGCGGTAGACCAGCGTGGACAGGCTCGGCTCCACGACGACGTCGAAGCGCGGGTCGGCGTCGAGCAGCTGCCAGCCCTCGTGCGCCAGGTCGCAGACCTCGTCGAAGAGGTTGCCGATGCCGTCGGCGCCCATCACGCGCAGCGTCATCCACAGCTTGAGCGCGTCGAAGCGGCGCGTGGTCTGGAGGGACTTGTCGACCTGGTTGGGGATGCGCTCGGCGACGGTGCGGCGCGGGTTGAGGTACTCCGCGTGGTACGTCGCGTGCCGCAGCGTGGCCCCGTCCCTGACCAGCAGGGCGCTCGAACTGACCGGCTGGAAGAAGGACTTGTGGTAGTCGACGGTGACGGAGTCGGCCCGCTCGATGCCGGTGAGCCGGTCGCGGTTCTTCGGCGATACGAGCAGGCCGCAGCCGTACGCGGCGTCGACGTGCATCCACGTGTCGTACTGGGCGCAGAGTTCGGCGATCTCGGGCAGCGGGTCGATGGAGCCGAAGTCGGTCGTGCCGGCGGTGGCGACGACGGCCATGGGGACGAGGCCGTCGGCGCGGCAGCGCTCCAGCTCGGCGGCGAGCGCCACGGTCTGCATGCGCTTCTCCCGGTCGACCGGGACGCAGACGACGGCGTCGGTGCCCAGGCCCAGCAGTTGCGCGGACTTCTTGACGCTGAAGTGGCTGACTTCGGAGGCGAAGATGCGGAACTTCGCGAGCGAGGCGGGCCCTTCCCAGCCTTCCTCCCCGGGCTTGGCCTCCTGGCGGGCGAGGAGCAGCGCCTGGAGGTTGGACTGGGAGCCGCCGGAGGTGAACACGCCGTCGGCGGCGGGCCCGAGGCCGATCCGCGCGGCGGTCCAGTCGATGAGCTTGCGCTCGATCAGTGTGCCGCCCGCGGACTGGTCCCAGGTGTCGAGCGAGGAGTTCACCGCGGAGAGGATGGCCTCGCCGAGCACCGCCGGGATGACGACCGGGCAGTTGAGGTGGGCCAGGTAGCGGGGGTGGTGGAAGTAGACGGCGTCGCGGAGGTAGACGTCCTCCAGCTCGTCGAGGACGGCGATCGTGTCGTGGAGCGGCTTGTCCAGGTCGACGGCGTCGACGGTGGGGGCGAGAGCGTCCGGGGTGACGCCCGTGAACGGCCGTGCGGTGGTGGCGAGTTTGGCCGCCACCCGCTCGATTCCCTCGGTCACGGAACTGCGGTAGAGCTCCGCGGTCGTGTCATTGAGCAGGTGCGAGCGCATGAACGGTTCCTCCGGGTGGGGATGAGGGTATTCCCGGGTGGGGCAGGAAAAAGGGCGAGGTCGCGAACTCGGTGATTAGGTTAGCCTAACCTAATTTGAGCCTGCGACCCCGCCCCGGACATGTGACTGATTTGCCCTGCGGTGGCTGGTTTGTGGCTACGCGGCCGCGGGCTGTTCCCGCAGCGCGTCCTCGCTCAGGCCGCGCCTCCAGTACCCGACGAACGTCACCGACCGCTTGTCGTAGCCGCGTTCGCGCACGAGATGGCGGCGCAGCTCCTTCATGGCGCCGCACTCACCCGACAGCCAGGCGTACGGGCGTGCCGCGTCCGGGAGCCGGGTGCTCCTGAGCGATTCGAGCGCCGAGGGGCCGCCCTCGTCGCGCACCACCCAGGTGACCGTGACATCGGCGGTCGTCATGATCGGCTGGATGTCCTCGCGGTGCGGCACCTCCAGCCAGACGTGCGCGGAGACGGACGCGGGCAGCCAGGCCAGTACGCCGAGCGCCGCGGGCAGGGCCGTCTCGTCGCCCCACATGAGGATGTGGTCGAAGTCGCGCGGCGGCCGGCAGCGCACGGCCGCGTTGTCCGCGACCGCCGGGCCGAGCACGGCCACCCGGTCGCCGGGGCGCGCCCGCTCCGCCCAGCGGCAGGCGGGCCCCGCGGCGGCCGGGTCGTCATTGTGCAGGACGAAGTCGATGTCGACCTCCTCGATGCCGCCGGCCCGCGCGCGGCGCTGACCGCTCAGCGTGTACGAGCGCATGATCGCGCGCTCGTGGGCCGGGATCGCCCGGTACGCCGCGTGCCAGGCGCGGCCGTCGTCACCCGGCTCGGCGGGCGGCAGAACGGGCGCGTCCTGGCCCGGGTGCGGCAGGAAGAGGGAGAGGGACTGGTCGCGGCCGCCGCCGTGGAAGCCGTCGAGGCCGTCTCCCGTGAAGGTGACCCGGAGCAGCGACGGGCCGAGCCGCCGGGTGCGCACCACTTGCAGATCGAAGAATCGGAAAGGGGTAACGGTGGGGGCTTCGGCCGTCACAGTCATGGGGTCAGGACACCTTCTTCGCCGTCTCGATGGCCTTCGCGAGGTTTTCCAGGAGCGGGGCGCACTTGTCGTAGGAGAGGATCGGCTCGGGGGAGCGCGGGATGACCTGGCCGGCCTTGACCGCGGGCAGCTGCTTCCACGTCGGCTCGTCGATGTCGGCCGGCTGGATGGTCTGGCTGCGGTCGTCCATCATGATGATGTCGGCCTTGTGCTTGTCGACGTTCTCCCAGCTCAGGTTCTCGAACCAGCCGCCGGACGCCTTCTTCGCGGCCTCCGTGGGCTCGACGAAGTTCACGCCGAGCGACTTGAAGTACTCCAGGTCGACGGAGAGGTTCGTGCCCGAGACGTAGAAGATGTCCTGGCTCGCGCTGCCGGCGAGGACCTTGATGTCGGGGTGGGCCTTGGCGGCCTTGCGCAGCCGGGCCGCCGCGTCCTCGAACCGCTTCTTCGCCGCGACGACCTTGTCGGCCTTCAGATCGGCGCCGAGCGCCCCGGCCAGCGCGTACATGCGCTCAAGCGGCTGGGTCAGCTGGCGGTCGAAGACGGAGACCGCGATGCTCGGGGCGAGCTTGGCGATCTTGTCCTTGGACTCCTCGGGGACGGACCAGAGGGTCCCCGCGTCGTCGAACGTCGTGGTGATCAGCACGTCCGGGGCGAGGCCCGCGTACTTCTCGATGTTGAACTGGCCCCAGGCGTTGCCGAGGACCGTCACCTTGGTGACGTCCATGTCGCCGGCCTGGACGTCCGGCTTGCCGCCCTTGACCGTCGTCGGGCCGAAGACGCCCTTGACCTGGACGCCGTAGTCGTAGAGGGCCGCGCCGACGCCGGTGAAGGCGACGATGTTCGCCGGGGCCTTGTCCAGCTTCACCGTGGTGCCGCGGTCGTCCTTGAACGAGAAGGGGCCCGACGCGGCCTTCTTCGTGGCGCCCGATCCGCTGTCTTTGGCGCCGTCGTCGTTGCCGCAGGCGGCGAGCGCGACACCGAGGCCGAGGGCGCCGCCGGCGGCGAGCACGCCGCGGCGGGTGGGGCGGGACAGTCGGGCGTTGGGCATGACGGGCTGCTTTCGGACGTGCCGGACCGGCGCGGGCTGGTTCACTGGAACTGAGGGAAGGTTAACCTAAGTTCCTGGCATGTCCAGAGGGCAGGGGCCCCTGGCCCGGGGGCGTCCGGGCCACGGCCGCCGGTTCAGGCGGTCACGCCCAGCTCCCGCGCGATCAGCATGCGCTGCACCTCGCTGGTCCCCTCCCCGATCTCCAGGATCTTGGAGTCCCGCCACATTCTGGCCACCGGGTACTCGTTCATGAAGCCGTACCCGCCGTGGATCTGCGTGGCCTCCCGCGCGTTGTCCACGGCCACCGTCGAGGAGTAGAGCTTGGCGATCGCCGCCTGCTTCTTGAACGGCTCCCCTGCGACCATCCGCGACGCCGCGTCGTACCAGCCGACGCGCGCCATGTGCGCCCGCAACTCCATGTCGGCGAGCTTGAACTGAATGGCCTGGTTCGCCCCGATCGGCTTGCCGAACGCGTGCCGCTCCCGCGCGTACTTCACGGACTCGTCCACACAGCCCTGGGCGAGCCCGGTGGCGAGCGCCGAGATCGCGACGCGGCCCTCGTCGAGGATGCGCAGGAACTGCGCGTACCCCCGGCCCTCCTCGCCCAGCAGGTTCGCCACCGGCACCCGGACGTCGGAGAACGACAGCTCCCGCGTGTCCGACGCGCTCCACCCGACCTTCGAGTACGGCGCCGCCACCGTGAAGCCCGGTGTCCCCGACGGCACGATGATCGCGGAGATCAGCGGCCGTCCGTCCGGCTTGCGGCCGGTGACGGCGGTGACCGTGACCAGGCCGGTGATGTCCGTACCGGAGTTGGTGATGAAGCACTTCGAGCCGTTGATCACCCAGTCGTCGCCGTCGCGCACGGCGGTCGTGCGGGTGCCGCCGGCGTCCGAGCCGCCGTCCGGCTCGGTGAGCCCGAACGCGCCGAGCACTTCGCCCGAGCACATCTTCGGCAGCCACCGCCGCTTCTGCTCCTCCGTGCCGAACAGGTGCAGCGGCATGGCGCCCAGCGAGACGCCCGCCTCCAGGGTGATCGCCACGGACGAGTCGACGCGGGCCAGCTCCTCCAGCGCGATGCCGAGCGCGAAGTAGTCCCCGCCCATCCCGCCGTACTCCTCGGGGAAGGGCAGGCCGAACAGGCCCATGCGGCCCATCTCGCGGACGATCTCGTACGGGAACTCGTGGCGCTCGTAGTAGTCGCCGATCTTCGGGGCGACGACGTCGTGGGCGAACGCCTCCACCGTGCGGCGGAGTTCTTCGAGCTCGGGGCTCAGACGGTGGTCCATCGTGTACTCACTGCTCCTGGTGGGTCAGGGCGCGGACGGTGCGGGAGGGGCTGGGTCGGCCCAACTGGCCGGCCATCCAGGCGCTGGTGGCGCTGAGACGGCCGAGATCGACGCCGGTCTCGATGCCGAGTCCGTCGAGCATCCAGACGAGGTCCTCGGTGGCGAGATTGCCGGTGGCGCTCTTGGCGTACGGGCAGCCGCCGAGGCCGCCCGCGGAGGCGTCCACCGTCGTCACGCCGTGCCGCAGCGCCTCCAGGGTGTTGGCGAGCGCCTGGCCGTACGTGTCGTGGAAGTGGACGCCGACGCGGTCCGCGCGGACACCGGCCTCGTCCAACGCGGTGAGCAGGGCGGCGACATGGCCCGGCGTGGCCACGCCGATCGTGTCGCCGAGGCTCAGCTCGTCGCAGCCCAGGTCCATGAGGGCGGTCGCGGCCGAGACGACCTGGGGGACCGGGACCGCACCCTCCCACGGGTCGCCGAAACACATCGAGAGATAGCCGCGCACGTGTGCCCCGCTCTCCTTGGCCCGCGCCACGACCGGGGCGAACATGGCGAGGGACTCGGCCACCGTCCGGTTCAGGTTCGCCTTCGCGAACGACTCGGTCGCGCTGGCGAAGACGGCGACGCGGGTGGCGCCGAGCGCGAGGGCCCGGTCAAGGCCCCGGTCGTTGGGTACGAGCACGGGCAGCGCCACCCCGGCCCGGTCCAGGTCCTGGAGGAGCGGGAACAACGCCTCGGCGTCGGCCAGCTGGGGGACCCACTTGGGGTGGACGAAACTGGTCGCCTCGACGGTGGTGAGGCCCGCCTCCGCGAGGCGGTGGACGAACTCGGCCTTCACCTCCGTGGGGACCGTCGTCCGCTCGTTCTGCAGGCCGTCCCGGGCGCCCACCTCGTGGATCCGGACCCGGGCGGGCAGCTCCCGCGCCGGGACCACCATGGGAAGTGCCGTGGTCATACGGTGGCCTCCTCGCCGTCCGGGTCGACCACGGCGAGGATCTGGTCCATCGCCACCGTCGTGCCCGCCGCCACGTCCAGTTCGCTCACCACGCCCGCGTGCGGGGCCGCGATGACGTGCTCCATCTTCATCGCCTCCACGACGAGCAGGCTCTGCCCCGCCGCCACCCGGTCGCCGACCGCCACCTTCACCACCGTCACCGTGCCGGGCATGGGCGCGGTCAGCGAACCCGCGCCGCCGGTCCCCGCGCCGGTCAGGCTCGCCGCCACGGGGTCGTGGTCCTGCACGTGCCAGGCGTCCCCGTCGCGGCCCAGCCAGTCACCGGCGACCGCCGTGAGCCGGGCCGGCTCGGTCGGGACGCCGTCGACCAGGACCTCCGCGCCGCGCACCCGCACCTCGACCGGGTCGTGGCCCGCCACCCGCAGGTGGTGCGCGGTCCAGGCGGGCGCACCGCCGAGCCGCCAGCCGTCGGGGCGCGCGAAGGGGTCGCTCCAGCCGCCGTCCGCGACCGGCGTGAGCCGCTTCTGGCGCAGCACGCCCGCCGCCGCGTACACCGGCGCCGGGACCGTGGAGTCGACCAGGTCGTCCATCGCCCGCTCCACGAGCCCGGTGTCCAGCTCGCCCGCCACGACGTCCGGATGGGCCAGCAGGCGGCGCAGGAACCCGGCGTTCGTCGGCACGCCCAGCGTCACCGTCCGGGCCAGCGCGGCCCGCAGTCTGCGCAGCGCCGTCGCCCGGTCGGGCCCGTACGCGATGACCTTGGCCAGCATCGGGTCGTAGAGGGAGGAGACCTCCGTGCCCTCGCTCAGGCCGGAGTCGGTGCGCACCCCGTCGCCCTGCGGCTCGTGCAGCGCGAGGACGGTGCCGCCGGACGGGAGGAACCCGCGCGCGCCCTCTTTGACGGAGACGGTCTCCGCGCACAGCCGGGCCTCCACCGCGTGTCCGGTGAGCGTGATGTCGTCCTGCGTGAAGGGGAGCCGCTCGCCCGCCGCGACGCGGACCTGCCACTCCACCAGATCCAGGCCGGTGATCAGCTCGGTCACGGGGTGCTCGACCTGGAGTCGGGTGTTCATCTCCATGAAGCAGTACGCGGCCGGGTCGTCGCCCGGCACGATGAACTCCACCGTGCCCGCGCCCCGGTAGCCGCAGCTGCGCGCCGCCTCCACGGCCGCCGCGCCCATCGCCGCGCGCGTGGCCTCGTCGAGCAGGACGCTCGGCGCCTCCTCGACGACCTTCTGGTGGCGGCGCTGCAAGGAGCACTCGCGCTCGCCCAGGTGCACCACATTGCCGTGGGCGTCCGCGAGGACCTGGATCTCGATGTGCCGCGGCCGGTCGACCCACCGCTCGACCAGGAGCGTGTCGTCGCCGAAGGACGCGCGGGCCTCGCGCCGCGCGGCCGCGATCTCCTCCTCCAGGGTGGTCAGGTCGCGGACCAGGCGCATGCCCTTGCCGCCGCCGCCCGCGGACGGCTTGAGCAGGACGGGGGCGCCCAACTCGTGTGCCGCCACCGCCAGTTCGGGGTCGCGGCCGCCCGGGACCACCGGCACCCCGGCCGCCCGGACGGTCTCCTTGGCGCGGATCTTGTCGCCCATCAGCGCGATCGCGTCGGCGGTCGGGCCGATGAAGACGAGGCCCGCATTCTCGCAGGCCCGCGCGAACCCGGCGTTCTCCGCGAGGAAGCCGTACCCCGGGTGGACCGCCTGCGCTCCTGTGCCGAGCGCCGCCTCGATGATGCGCTCCACGGACAGATAACTCTCGGAGGCCGGGGCCGGTCCGATCCGCACCGCCTCGTCGGCCTCGCGCACATGCCGCGCGTCGGTGTCGGCATCGCTGTGGACCGCCACGGAGCGGATGCCCAGCTCCCGCAGCGTACGGATGACGCGGACGGCGATCTCGCCGCGGTTGGCGACCAGTACGGTCTCGAAGATGTTCATGCGGGTCCCTCCCCTCACATCCGGAAGACGCCGAACCCGCCGGACTTCTCCGGCAGGGGCGCGTTGGCGCAGGCGGTCAGGGCCAGACCGAGGACCTGGCGGGTCTCCAGCGGGTCGATCACGCCGTCGTCCCACAGGCGCGCGGTCGCGTAGTAGGCGCTGCCCTGCGTCTCGTACTGCGCGCGGATCGGCGCCTTGAAGGACTCCTCGTCGTCCGCGGCCCAGGACTCGCCGCGCGCCTCCAGCTGGTCGCGCTTGACGGTGGCGAGCACGGACGCGGCCTGCTCGCCGCCCATCACGGAGATCTTGGCGCCGGGCCACATCCACAGGAAGCGCGGTGAATAGGCGCGCCCGCACATCGAGTAGTTGCCCGCCCCGTACGAGCCGCCGATGACGACGGTCAGCTTCGGCACGCGCGTGCAGGCCACCGCCGTGACCATCTTGGCGCCGTGCTTGGCGATGCCGCCCGCCTCGTAGTCCTTGCCGACCATGAAGCCCGAGATGTTCTGGAGGAACAGCAGCGGGATGCCGCGCTGGTCGCACAGCTCGATGAAGTGGGCGCCCTTCTGCGCGGACTCGGAGAAGAGGATGCCGTTGTTGGCGACGATGCCGACCGGGTGGCCGTGGATCCGGGCGAACCCGGTGACCAGCGTCTGCCCGAACTCGGCCTTGAACTCGGCGAACCGCGAGCCGTCGACCACGCGCGCGATGACCTCCCGCACGTCGTACGGCGTACGCGAGTCGACCGGCACCGCCCCGTACAGCCCCGCCGGGTCCACCTTCGGCTCGACGGCCGCCTTCACCGACCACGGCAGCGGGCCGCGCTCCGGCAGCGTGGAGACGATGGTCCGGACGATCCGCAGCGCGTGCGCGTCGTCCTCCGCGAGATGGTCGGTGACCCCGGAGACACGGGAGTGCACCTCGCCGCCGCCCAGCTCCTCGGCCGTCACCACCTCACCGGTGGCCGCCTTCACCAGCGGCGGGCCGCCCAGGAAGATCGTGCCCTGGCCGCGCACGATGACCGCCTCGTCGCTCATCGCCGGCACGTACGCGCCGCCCGCCGTGCACGAGCCGAGGACCGCCGCGATCTGCGGGATGCCCGCGCCCGACATCCGCGCCTGGTTGTAGAAGATCCGCCCGAAGTGCTCGCGGTCCGGGAACACCTCGTCCTGCATCGGCAGGAAGGCGCCGCCGGAGTCCACCAGATAGACGCAGGGCAACCGGTTCTCCAGGGCCACCTCCTGCGCGCGCAGGTGCTTCTTCACCGTCGCCGGGTAGTACGTGCCGCCCTTGACGGTGGCGTCATTGGCGACGACCACGCATTCGCGGCCGGCGACCCGGCCGATCCCGGCGATCACCCCCGCGGCCGGCGCCTGCCCCTCGTACATCCCGTCCGCCGCGAGCGGCGCCAGCTCCAGGAACGGGGAGCCCGGGTCGAGCAGCGTGTCCACGCGGTCGCGGGGCAGCAGCTTGCCGCGCGCGGTGTGCCGCGCCCTGGCCTTCTCGCCGCCGCCCAGGCGGGCCGCCGCGAGCTTGCCGCGCAGCTCCTCGCCGAGCGCCCTGTGGGCCGCCTCGTTGGCCCGCCACGCCTCCGACGCGGGATCGGCCGCGCTCGTCAGCTCCGGTGCCTCGTGCATCCTGCGGTCTCCTCGTCCAGCGATGGGCGCCAACCGAAAACGTTAATGACCGTTAACCTGTTTCGCTCAGGTTAACGGTCGCTAACCTCCCTGTCTAGAATTGGTTCCATGGCCACCAGAACCGACGCCCCCACCCGCCGCGAGCAGATCCTCAGGGAAGCCGCCCGGCTCTTCGCCGACCGCGGTTTCCACGGCGTCGGGGTCGATGAGATAGGCGCCGCGGTCGGTATCAGCGGGCCCGGCCTGTACCGGCACTTCGCGGGCAAGGACGCGATGCTCGCCGAGCTGCTCGTCGGGATCAGCGGGCAGCTGATGACCGGCGGCAGGCGCCGGGTCGCCGAGGCCGAGCACGGGCCCGAGGCGCTGCTCGACTCGCTCATCGAGGGGCACATCGACTTCGCGCTCGACGACCGCGACCTGATCACGCTGCACGACCGGGAGCTGGACCGGCTGCGCGACAGCGACCGCAAGCTGGTGCGGCAGTTGCAGCGCCAGTACGTGGAGCTGTGGGTGGAGTCCGTGCGCAAGGTCTACCCCGAGCTCGCGGAGCCGCACGCGCGCGTGGCCGTGCACGCGGTCTTCGGCCTGCTGAACTCGACGCCGCACCTGAGCCGCCCCAGCTCCCTGCCCGGCCGGGCGGCGACGGCCGGGCTGCTGCACAAGCTGGCGCGCGGGGCGTTCGCGGCGGCCGCGGCACAGGGTGGCCCGGGGGAGTGACGTGCATCTCTGGACGCTCTCGTAACTGACGGGTAACGTGCCTCTGAGCAAGCGCTTAGTCGCGTATGTCCGTGCGTGGAGCCCCAGCGCGTGCGCCATTGCCGAGACCCGTAGAGACCGTCGTAGAGGGAGAGTTCTCCGTGCGCCGTACCGTTTTCAATGAGGACCACGAGGCGTTCCGGGAGACCCTGCGCGCCTTCATCGAGGCCGAGGTCGTCCCCCACTACGACGAGTGGTTCCAGCAGGGCGTGGTGCCGCGCGAGCTGTACGCCAAGATGGCGGAGCTCGGCCTCTTCGGCATCAACGTGCCCGAGGAGCACGACGGCGCCGGCCTGGACACCCACAAGTTCGAGGCCATCCAGTACGAGGAGACCGCGCGCGCTGGCGTCTCCTTCGGCGGCTCCGGCGTGCACGTGCTGCTCGCCCTGCCCTACATCAAGATGCTCGCCACCGACGAGCAGAAGAAGCGCTATCTGCCGAAGTTCGTCTCCGGCGAGGAGATGTGGGCCCTGGCGATGACCGAGCCGGGCACCGGCTCCGACGTCGCGGGCATGAAGACCACCGCCAAGCTCTCCGACGACGGCACGCACTACGTGCTCAACGGCTCCAAGACCTTCATCACCGGCGGCGTCCACGCCGACCGCGTCATCGTCTGCGCCCGCACCTCCGCGCCGCGCGAGGACGACCGCCGCTTCGGCATCTCCCTCTTCGCCGTCGACACCAAGTCCGAGGGCTACTCCATCGGCCGCAAGCTCGACAAGCTCGGCCTGCGCACCTCCGACACGGCCGAGCTGGCCTTCGTCGACGTGAAGGTGCCCGTCGAGGACCTCCTCGGCGAGGAGAACAAGGGCTTCGGCTACCTCGGCACGAACCTCGCCTCCGAGCGCTGGGGCATCGCCTACGGCGCCTACGCGCAGGCCAAGGCCGCCGTCCGGTTCGCCAAGGAGTACGTCCAGGAGCGCACCGTCTTCGGCAAGCCGGTCGCCTCCTTCCAGAACACCAAGTTCGAGCTGGCCGCCTGCCAGGCCGAGGTGGACGCCGCAGAGGCCGTCGCCGACCGCGCCCTGGAAGCCCTCGACGCCGGTGAGCTGACCGCCGCCGAGGCCGCCTCCGCGAAGCTGTTCTGCACCGAGGTCGCCCACCGCGTCATCGACCGCTGCCTCCAGCTGCACGGCGGCTACGGCTTCATGAACGAGTACCCGATCGCCCGCCTCTACGCGGACAACCGGGTCAACCGCATCTACGGCGGCACCAGCGAGGTCATGAAGATGATCATCGCGAAGAACATGGGCCTGTAACCCGCCCGACCAGCACACTAAGTACAACTGAGGGTATGAAACAGGCACTTGAGTCCTTGCTCGATCTGCTCGACCTGGAGCGGATCGAGCAGGACGTCTTCCGTGGCCAGTCCCGGTCCGCCGTGGTCCCGCGCGTCTTCGGCGGGCAGGTCGCCGCGCAGGCCCTCGTCGCCGCCGGGCGCACCGTCCCGGCGGACCGGTTCGCCCACTCCCTGCACGCCTACTTCCTCGTGGCGGGCGACCCGGGCGCACCCATCGTCTACACCGTCGACCGCATTCGGGACGGCCGCTCCTTCACCACCCGCCGCGTCGTCGCGATCCAGCACGGCCAGCCGATCTTCCACCTCTCCGCGTCCTTCCAGACGTATGAGGAGGGGCTCGACCACCAGGCCGCCATGCCGGCCGCGCCCGACCCGGAGACCCTGCCGACCGCCGCCGAGATGCTCCCGCGGTACGCCGGCGCGTTCGTCGACCCCGGCGTCGTCGACCGCCTCCTGGAGGCCCGCGAGGCCGTCGACCTGCGGTACGTGGACGCCCCGCCGTTCGCCTTCGTGGGTGAGCCGCAGCCGCCGCGCTCCCAGGTCTGGTTCCGCACCAACGGCAAACTCGACGGACCCACCGACGGCGCCGAACACCTGCTGCACGTCTGCCTGGCCACCTACGTCTCGGACATGACCCTCCTCGACTCCGTGCTCCTCGCGCACGGACGCGGCGGCTGGGCCGTCGGCGACGTCGTCGGCGCCTCCCTCGACCACGCCATGTGGTTCCACCGGCCGTTCCGCGCCGACGAATGGCTGCTCTACGACCAGGAGTCACCGTCCGCGTCCGGCGGCCGCGGCCTCGGACAGGCCCGCATCTACACCCGGGACGGACAGCTCGCCATCACCGTCATCCAGGAAGGCGTCGTTCGCGTTCCGCGCTGATCGGACATAGCGTCCCGTACATGGATGCACGGGCCGAGGGCGTGGACGCAGAGCAAGAACAAGAAGAGGGCGGCGAGAGCGTCTTCACCGTGATCGTCGCCGCCGCGGCGAACCTGGGGATCGCGCTCGCCAAAGCGGTCGCCGGAGTCATCAGCGGCTCCAGCGCGATGCTCTCCGAGGCCGCGCACTCCTTCGCCGACACCATCACCGAGCTCCTGCTCCTCACCGCCCTGAAACGGAGCCAGAAACCCGCCGACGAGGAGCATCCGCTCGGCCACGGCGGCGAACGCTACGTATGGGCGCTGCTCGCCGCCGTCGCCACGTTCGTCGGCGGCGCCGTCTTCTCCCTGTACGACGGGGTCCACACGCTGGTCGCGGGGGAGGAGCTGGGCGATCCCCTGGTCTCGTACATCGTGCTGGGGGTGGCCTTCCTGCTGGAAGGGTTCTCGCTGCGCACGGCCGTCAGGCAGGCGCGGGGCGAGGCCGCGCGGTTCCGGGCGCCCGTCGGTACGTACCTGCGCCACACCCCCGACACCGCCGTGAAGGCCGTCGTCCTGGAGGACAGCGCCGCGCTCGTCGGCCTGCTGCTCGCCGCGGGCGGACTGCTCGGCGGGCAGCTCACCGGGTCCGGGGTCTGGGACGGGGTCGCTTCGCTGTGTATCGGGGTGCTGCTGCTCTGGGTCGCCTGGGTGCTCGGGCGCTCCAACGCCCAGCTGCTCGTGGGGCGGCCCCTGCCGAAGCCCCTTCGGGAGGAGATCCGGGCCATCCTGCTCGCCGGGGAGCACGTCGAGGCGGTGCTCGAACTGACGACGCTGGTGCAGGGGCCCCGCGAGGCGCTCGTCGCCGCCAAGGTGGACTTCCGGGACGCGTCCACCGCCGCGCAGATCGAGTGGGCCTGCGAGGACGCCGCGCGGCGGTTGCGGGAGCGGTTCCCCGCGGTGCGGCGGGTGTACCTGGATCCGACCCCCGGGTTCGCCCAGCGCCGCGAGGAGGGGCTGAACCCGTGGTAGACACCGCCGCGTCGCGGTAGGGGCGTGGAGTGAGCGGCCGGGCGCCGCGCCGTGGGGCGTGGAGTGAGCGGCCGGGCGCCGCGCCGTGGGGTGTGGAGTGAGCGGCCGGGCGCCGCGCCGTGGGGTGTGGAGTGAGCGGCCGGGCGCCGCGCCGTGGGGTGTGGAGTGAGCGGCCGGGCGCCGCGCCGTCGTGGCTGGTCGCGCAGTTCCCCGCGCCCCTGGAGCATGCGGCTTCGCCGCAGCCCCATGGGCGCTGAGATGGCGCACGAAGTGCGCATCTCAGGGGCGCGGGGAACGGCGCGAGAAGCCCCACCGGGCGCGCGGACGAACGACGGTTTTCAGGGGCGCGGGGAACGGCGCGAGAAGCCCCCGCCGGGTCGCGGCCGGCATAGCCACCCGGGCGGGGTCAGTCCAGGAGGCCCGCCTCGTTCAGGAGGTACGCCGTCATCGGGTCATAGTGGCGCGGGCTCGTCACATGGTCGTCCAAGGGGACCGTGACCTGCATCGTGCCCTCCGCCTCGCCGAGGAAGAGCGCCGGGTCGTTGCAGTCCGCGTAACCGACGGAGTCGAGGCCGCGCTGGGCCGCGCAGCCCGCCCAGCCGTGGTCGGCGACGATCAGGTCGGGCAGCGGGCGGCCCGCGTGCTCCAGGCCGTCGAGGATCCGCGCCATCGGCTCGGGCGCGTGCGTGTGCCACAGCGTCGCGCCGCGCTCCAACATCGCCACGTCCGCGAACTGGAAGACCATGCCCTCCTCGGTGGCCAGGCCCTCGGGGATCACCACGATCTCGCAGCCCGCGGCGCGCAGCGCCGTCGCCGTCGCGCGGTGCACATCGAGGAGGCCGCCCGGGTGGCCGGTGGCCAGCAGGACGCGCTGGCGGTCCTGCGCGGCCTTGCGCAGCCGGGCCGCCATCCGCTCCAGGGCGTCGACCGTCAGCTCCGGGTCGATCGTGTCCTGGCCGTACCGGTGCCCCGGGTCGTCGACGACGCCGCAGCGCTCGGCCATCACGGCGAGCACGTCCTGCTCGTCGGTCCAGCGGTCACCCAGCTCCAGGCCCAGCCAGTAGTGCCGGTCGCCGTTCGCGAGCTTGCGGTAGTGCGAGAGGTTGTTCTCGCGGGGAGTGGCCACATCGCCCGCGATGCGGGTGCGGACGAGGTGCTCGGTCAGGGCGGCACGGCTCGGACTGTCACTGGGAATCCCGGGTATCGGCATGCCCTCTATTGTGCCCAGCGCCGCTCTGCGGCGTTGATCGGTCCCGTGGAGTGGACCTGTCACGTGCGTTACCCCCGCCGCGCCGCCCGCCGCGCCCGCACCGCGAGCCACAGGTCGAAACGGTCGTCACCGTCGTCGAGGCGCCGGCCGGTGAGCCGCGCGACCTTGTCGAGGCGGTTGCGGACGGTGTGCCGGTGCAGATCGAGCCGGCGGGCCGTCTCGTCCCAGGAGCTGCCGCTGTCCAGCCAGACGGCCAGGGTCCGGGCGAGCGCCCCGGAGGGGTCCGCCGCGTCCAGGGGACCCAGGAGCGCGTCCGCGTACCCGGTGAGCGCCGTGCGATCGCCCAGGTCGAGCAGCAGCCCGCTGGAGCGGTCGTGGCGGGCCCGCACCGGGTGCCCTGCCGCGCGGCTGAGCCCGAGCAGGCCGCCCGCCTCCCTGAGCGAGGCGCGGGCCGCGCCCGGCGGCACCGGCGCACCGATGCCCGCCGGGCGGCCGGGGGCGAAGTGGGCGAGCGCCGCGTCCGGGTCGAGGCCCTCCCCGGCCACCGCCTCGACGAGCGCGCCGCGGGTACGGACGAGGCCGCCCGGCACGGCGAGCGCCAGGTCCGCGGCGATCTCCCGGGCGGCCTCGTCGTCGGCCGCCTCCACCACGACACCGCGCACCGCGTCCGCCACGAGCCCCGCCCCGGCCAGCACGTCGGCGGCCTGCTCGGCGGTGGTGGACGCGTCGAGGAGGCGGCCGAGGAGACCGGCCCTGCGCCGGCGCTCCGGCTCGTCGGCGAGGTGGCGGCGCTCCAGCTCGAGGGAGAGCAGCGAGACAAGCCCGGAGATCAGCAGCCGCGCGTCAGGACCGGGATCGCCGGTGAGGACCAGCATGCCGCGCAGCCGCCGCGCCCCCAGCGGCTGCACTTCGAGGCCCGGCGCCACCGCACTGGACCGCAGCCCGCCCGCCGCGACCCGCCGCAGCAGCTCGGCGCCGGTCTCGTCCGGCTCAGGCGGGCTGTGCGAGCCGGCGGCGACGGTCCGGCCCAGCGGGTCGGTGACCTGAGCGTGTACGCCGGTGGCCGCGGCCCACGCGTCCAGCGTCGGCGTGAGACCGCCGCCCGCCGCGGCCGCCGCCGTGAGCCGCCGCTGGGTCTCGAAGGCGCGCTCCACCGCGGCCCGCTGCTCGGCGGCCTGCGCCGCGAACACCGCCTTGGTCACCGCGATGAACGGCACGTCCTCGCCGACCGTCAGCAGCGGGAGCCCCGCCTCCCGCGCCGCCGTCACCAGCGGCCCGGGCGCCTCCTGATAGGGCAGGTCCCGGCCGAGCCCGAGGGCCAGCGCGTGCACCCCCGCCGCCGCGACGTCGTCGACGTACGCCCGGCAGGCGGCCACGTCCGTCGGCAGCAGCAGCCCGATCGTCATGAGGAGTTCGCCGCCCTGGAGCCAGGGCCCCGGCCGCACCAGCTCGGAGACGTGCGCGGCGAGCACCGGCCGGTCGAGGTGCTCGGGGCACGCGGCGACGGAAAGATGCAGTCCGGGCAGGTCGACCAGGTCGGAGAGGAGCAGTGCCATGCGTCCAGTGTCGTCGACAGAGCCTGTACGCGATGTCCAAGGAGGTCGTCAGGATTCGCCCTCAGGGAGATCGAAGAGACCGTTCGCTCCCGGCTAGGTTCCAGCTGCATCCTGGATGACGTCCCCGAAACCGAAGTGGAAGGTGCTGGAACGTGACGACGACCGTGGCCTGTGCGCAGCTCGTCCTCGGAGTCGGGGACGTCGCCGAGAACCTGGCCGCGGCCGAGGAGGCCGTCACGGCCGCCGCGACGGCCGGGGCCCGCGTCGTCGTGCTGCCCGAGCTCGCCAACAGCGGCTACGTGTTCGCGGACGCCGCCGAGGCTCGCTCCCTCGCCGAACCGGTGACCGGGCCGACCGTCACCGCCTGGTCCGCGGCCGCGCGCCGGCACGGGGTGACGCTGGTGGCGGGCCTCGCCGAGCTGGACGAGGAGGGGGAGGTCCGGAACTCGGCCGTCCTCATCGACCCGGCCGGCACCCTGCGCGCCGTCTACCGCAAGGCCCACCTCTTCGGCACCGAGAAGGACTTCTTCGTCCCCGGCGACCGGCGGCCCCCGGTCGTCGACGTCGAGGGCGTCGGCCGGATCGGCGTCATGGTCTGCTACGACGTCGAGTTCCCGGAGTGGGTCCGGCTCACCGCCCTGGCAGGCGCCGAGCTGCTCTGCGCCCCCGTCAACTGGCCGCTCTTCCCGCGCCCGGCCGGTGAACGCCCCGGCGAGGTCGTCCGCGTCCAGGCCGACGCCGCCGTCAACCGGATGTACGTCGCCGCCTGCGACCGGGCCGGCGACGAACGCGGCGTCACCTGGACCGGCGGCTCGGTGATCGTCGACCCGGACGGCTTCCCGCTGGCCGGGCACACCCCGACCGAGGGCCCCGCCCTGCTGCTCGCCGCCTGCGACCTCCCGAGCGCCCGCGACAAGCGGCTCGGCGCGCACAACGACGTCCTCGGCGACCGGCGCCCCGGCCTGTACGGCCCCTGACCGGCGCCGCAACCCCCCTCTCACCCGTCTTCCCGTCTTTTCCCACGTCCTTTTCTCCCGTCCCGGAAGTCGTACGTCCCCGAAAGGCACTCCATGACCAGCGAGCAGCGGACCACCCCGGTCGGCCCGATCGACTCCTCCCGCGTCCCGCGCTACGCGGGCCCCGCGACCTTCGCCCGGCTGCCGCGCCTGGACGAGGTCGGCAGCGCGGACGTGGCCGTGGTCGGCGTGCCGTTCGACACGGGTGTCTCCTACCGCCCCGGCGCCCGCTTCGGCGGCAACGCGATCCGTGAGGCCTCCCGCCTGCTGCGCCCCTACAACCCGGCGCAGGACGCCTCCCCCTTCGCGCTCGCCCAGGTCGCGGACGCCGGTGACATCGCCGCGAACCCCTTCAACATCAACGAGGCCGTCGAGACGATCGAGGCCGCCGCCGACGACCTGCTCTCCTCCGGCGCCCGCATGATGACGCTCGGCGGCGACCACACCATCGCGCTGCCGCTGCTGCGCTCGGTCGCCAAGAAGCACGGCCCGGTCGCGCTGCTCCACTTCGACGCGCACCTCGACACGTGGGACACGTACTTCGGCGCCGAGTACACGCACGGCACCCCGTTCCGCCGGGCGGTGGAGGAGGGCATCCTCGACACCTCCGCCCTCTCCCACGTCGGCACGCGCGGCCCGCTCTACGGCAAGCAGGACCTCACCGACGACGAGAAGATGGGCTTCGGCATCGTCACCTCCGCGGACATCTACCGCCGCGGCGCCGACGAGGTCGCCGACCAGCTCCGCCAGCGCATCGGCGACCGGCCGCTGTACATCTCCATCGACATCGACTGCCTCGACCCGGCCCACGCCCCCGGCACGGGCACCCCGGAAGCGGGCGGCATGACCTCGCGCGAGCTGCTGGAGATCCTGCGCGGCCTGGCCTCCTGCAACCTGGTCTCGGCCGACGTCGTCGAGGTGGCGCCCGCGTACGATCACGCGGAGATCACCGCCGTCGCCGCCTCGCACACCGCGTACGAGCTGACGACGATCATGTCCCGGCAGATCGCGGAGTCCCGTACGGCCTCCTGACCCCCGGGACCGCACGGCACGCACCACGGAAGGGCCGCCCGATGACCCACGACCACGATCTCGTCCTGCGCCCCACGGACCGCCAGAGGCAGGCGGCGCTCAACCCGCCGCCGGGCCGCACGGGCGGCGACCTCGTCGTGGAGGCGCTCGCGGGTCTCGGCGCGTCCACCGTCTTCGGCCTGCCGGGCCAGCACGCCCTCGGCCTCTTCGACGCGCTGCGCCGCTGCGACCTGCTGCGGTACGTGGGGCTGCGCACGGAGCAGAACGCCGGGTTCGCGGCGGACGCGTACGGGCGGGTCACCGGTGAGGTCGCCCCGCTCTTCGTGTCGACCGGGCCCGGCGCCCTGCTGACCCTGCCCGCGCTCCAGGAGGCGGCGGCGGCCTCGGCACCCGTACTCGTGATCTCCAGCCAGGTGCCGGTCGCCGGGCTCGGCGGCGGCCGCCGCGGGTATCTGCACGAACTCACCGACCAGCAGGCCGTGTTCAGGGGCGTGGTGAAGTCCGTCCACTCCGTCCGTACGCAGTCGCAGATCCCCTCCGCGATCGCCGCGGCCTGGGAGTCGGCGCTGAGCGTGCCGCACGGGCCGGTGTACGTGGAGATCCCGCAGGACGTACTCCTCGCCCCGGCGGCGCTGCCCGTCCTCTCGGCTGCGGACGCGTTCCCGCACGAACTGGCCCCGGCCCCCGAACTCACCGCGGTCGCCGCCGATTTGCTCGCCCGCGCCGAACGCCCCGCGATCATCGCGGGCGGCGGCGTGATCCGCGCGGACGCCGCCGGCAAGCTGCGCGCCCTGGCCGAGCACCTGGACGCGCCGGTCGTCTGCACGTACGGCGGCAAGGGCGCCTTCCCCTGGGAGCACCCGCTGTCGCTCCGGTCGTGGGTGGAGGACCGGCACGTCACCGCGTTCCTGGAGGACGCGGACGTGCTCCTTGTGGTCGGCTCCGGACTCGGCGAACTGTCCTCGAACTACCACACGTTCACCCCGCGCGGCCGCGTCATCCAGATCGAGGCGGACGCCGGCAAGCTGGAGTCCAACCACCCGGCCCTCGGCATCCACGCCGACGCCCGGCTCGCCCTCCAGGCCCTCCTGGAGACGGTCGACGAACCGCGCACGGACGACAAGGCCGCGGACCGCGTCGCCGGAGTCCTGGCCGCCGTACGCACCCGCATCGACGCCCAGGAACTCACCCTGGAACAAGAGGTCTTGGCCGCCGTACGCGCCGCGCTCCCGCCCCGCGCGCCGTCCTTCTGGGACATGACGATCCTGGCGTACTGGGCCTGGGCGGCCTGGCCCGGGCCCATGCACTCGGCGCAGGGCGCAGGCGGCCTCGGCTACGCCTACCCGGCCGCACTCGGCGCCGCGGCCGCCGACCCGACGACCCCCGTCCTCGCGGTCTCCGGCGACGGCGGCGCCCTGTACTCGATCGCCGAACTCGCCACGGCGGCACAGGAATCACTGAACGTCACCTGGCTGATCGTCGACGACGGCGGCTACGGCATCCTGCGCGAATACATGACCGACACTTTCGGCGCGACCGAGGGCACCGAACTGACCCGCCCGGACTTCGTCGCCCTGGCCGAGTCGTTCGGAGTACCCGCGGTGCGTACGTCACCGGAGTCGCTGCGGGACGACCTGACGACGGCGCTCGCCGCGCCCGGACCGAGGCTGGTCGTACTCCCGGCACGCTTGCGGATGTTCGCGCCGACGCATCTGACGCCCGACGTCGGCTGACGGGGACCTGCGGGCGGGCTCGCCCGGTGTCGTCGTCCGACATGTCCTGTGAGAACCAGCCCCCAGGAAACGAACAGCCACTCGTACGGGATGTACTTGGCCTTGTGCCCAGCGTGGCGAGCGGGGGTTCCCTCGGCCGGAGGCTGGGGGAGGGAATTGTCAGGCAGGCCCTAGTAGATCGACTCGACCCATTCCGGGTGGTCGATGAAGGGGTTGCGGTTGTGCTGGTAGGTCTTGTAGATGACCTCGTTGCGGTTCTTCTCGAAGGCGTCCGGCGGGTCCTCGTCGTTCCACTGCTTCAGGACCGTGAGCTTGCCGATGGCCGGTGAACTGCCGTTGTCGACCTTCTCGTTGGGCTCCAGGTCGGCGAAGGAGTCGTCGCCCTCGTAGCGGACCGCCATGTAGAGGATCATGCGGGCCACGTCGCCCTTGACCGCGTCGCGCGGTTCGAAGGAGTCGGAGTCGGTGAGGCTGCCGCCGCCGCCCGAGACGGCGCTGCCGCCGTTGTCGAAGTCCTTGTTGCCGCGGATGGAGTTGACCGTCACGTCCTCGGGGCGCAGGTGGTGCAGGTCCGTGCCGGGACCGGTCGCGGTGCCGAAGTCGCCGTGCGACTTGGCCCAGACGTGCTCACGGTTCCAGTCGCCGGTGTCGCCGCCGTTGAGGGACTTGGCGCGCGAGCGGCCGCTGTAGAGCAGGATCACGTTGTTGCTGTTGGCCGGGTCCTGGTCGGTGACCTTGAGCGCGTTCCAGACGCCGTCGTACGAGACCTTCGTCTGGGTCTTGATGATCGTGTGGAGCGACGACTTGAGCGCCGCGCCGGTCTTGCCGAGCGCGGCCTGGTAGTACGTGTCGTCGTACGCGCCCGCCGATGCGCCGGCCGGGGCCGCGGCGGGCTCCGCGGAGGCGGTGGCCATGGGGAGGGTGACGGCGGCGAGCAGGCCGGCCGCCGTGAGGGCGAGGGTGCGTATGCGCGTTCCGGGCATGTGGGGTGTCCGTCCGATCTACGCGGGTTGACTGGGTAGACGGGAGCGTGACATGGACACGTAGAGATTGGGTGAACGTGAGGAATCGATTGTGTGTCGGAAACGGCCCCTGACTGAGCGTCAGGGGCCGTTGTGAGAGGGCGGGTTGGGGCTTTTAGTTCAAGTCGGACGCGTCCAGTCGGTAGAGCGACGAGGAGTCGGCCGTGCCGGTCGTGCCGGTGCCGGTGCCGGTGTCGTCCTCGAACGATGACTTGCTGTCGCTGTCGGTCGTCGACTTGTTGTACTCGCTCGCCTTCACCGCCGTACCGTGCTTCTTCACCCACGCGGTGACCTCGGAGCTGACGCTGTCCCCGTTCGAGCCACCCATGCCGCCGCCCATGCCGCCGCCGAGCTGGATGTAGTGCAGCTCGCCCTTCTTCACCAGCTCCTTGAGCCTGGCCAGGGTCATCGCCTTGTCCGTGCCGGACCAGCCCCACATCGAGATGACGGGCTGCTTCGTCGCGACGATCATCTGGGCCGCGCTCTGCGAACTCGACACCGCCACCAGCCACTTGGCGCCGTCGCGGTGCTTCTCCAGATACGAGGTCAGCTCGCTGTCGGCGCCGCCACCCATACCGCCGCCACCCATACCGCCGCCACCCATGCTGCCGCCGCCCATACCGCCGGGCATCCGGCCGCTCGCGGAGTCGCTCCCGGAACCGCCCCCGCCCTCGGAACCGGAGCCGGAACCCGTGCCGTTCGGCGGGGTACCCATCTGGCCGCCGCCGGGCATCTCACCCCCGCCGCCGGGCATCTCGCCCCCGCCACCCGGCATCTCACCGCCGCCCGGCATCTCGCCACCCCCGGGCATCCCGCCGCCCTGCTGGGAGCCGTCACCCTGCTGCGAGCCACCGGATCGGCCGCCCGGCATCTCACCGCCGCCCGGGAAGCCGCCACGGCCACCGCCGCCACCGCCGCCCCCGCCGGGGCCACCCATGCCGCCGCCCGTCGTGGGCCCGGCCGTCGGGTTCGTGCCGCCCATGCCGCCCGCGCCGCCGGAGGACGACGGGACCGACCAGGCGTACGCCGCCGGGCCCGCGACCGAGGCGACGACCGCCGCCGCCACGGACACGGCGAGCAGCGTGATCCGCCGCCCGGAGGCGGCGTGGAAGCGGAAGACCAGCAGGCCCGCGATGGCGGCCGCCATGACGAGCACGATCACCGGCCACAGCCAGCTGTTCCAGCCGGAGGCCCGGCGCAGCAGCACGGCCGCCCAGATCCCGGTGACGCAGAGCGCGACCGGCAGCACCCACGCCCACCGCCTGTCGGCGCGGAAGGCGCGCAGCAGCATCAGGCCGCCGCCGCACAGCGCCGCGATGCCGGGGGCGACCGCCGTCGTGTAGTAGGGGTGCATGGTGCCCTCGGCCGTCGCGAACGTGCCGTAGTGGAGCACCAGCCAGCCGCCCCACAGCACCAGCGCGGCACGGGTGGGGTCGGTGCGCGGAGCACGGCCGCGCAGCACCAGGCCGCCGACGAGCGCGATCGCCGCGAAGGGGATCAGCCAGGAGATCTGGCCGCCGAGGGTGTCGTTGAAGAGCCGGCCGAGCCCGGCGGCGCCGGAGAAACCGCCGCCGCCCATCCCGCCACCGCCACCGTTGCCCTCGCCGCCCAGGACCCGGCCCAGGCCGTTGTAGCCCATGATCAGGTCCCAGGCGGAGCCGTCCGTCGAGCCGCCGATGTAGGGGCGGTCGGCGGCGGGGGTCAGGGAGACGGCCGCGGCCCACCAGAAGCTGGCGACCACGAGCACCACCGCGGCGACGGCCAGATCGCGGACCTTCCTGAGCCACCCCAGGGGGGAGGCGTACAGGTACACGGCGAAGACCGCGGGCAGCGCGATGTAGCCCTGGAGCATCTTGGTGTTGAACGCCAGGCCGAAGCAGAGCGCCGAGGCGAGCAGCGGAAGCAGCCTGCCGTCGCGGGTGGCGCGCAGCGCGAGGGCCGCGCCGCCCACCATCAGGAGCACCAGGAGGGTGTCCGGGTTGTTGTCGCGGTTGATGGCGACCGTGATCGGGGTGAGCGCGAGGACCAGCGCGGCGATCGCCGCCGCCGCGTGGCCCCACACCCGCTTCACGGACGCGTGCAGGATCCAGATGGTGCCGAGGGCGGCGCCGACCTGCGGCAGCATCATCTGCCAGGTGCCGAAGCCGAAGATCCGGCAGGACAGGCCCATCACCATGAGCGCGAACGGCGGCTTGTCCACCGTCAGGAAGTTGCCCGCGTCGATGGAGCCGAAGAACCACGCCTTCCAGCTCTGCGTACCGCTGTAGACGGCCGCGCTGTAGAAGCTGTTGAGGCCGGAGGAGGAGAGGTTCCAGGAGTACAGGACCCCGGCCAGCACGAGGATCGCGAGGAGCGCGGGCAGCGACCAGCGCGGGGCCCTGGCCGGAGCCGTGGCGGGCGGCTCGGGCAGCGGCCGGTCGGGGGACGGGGGCGCGGGGGAGTGAGGATCGGTGGCTGAGGTCACCGGGCCACAGTGCCGCGGCGGTGTGGGTGCGCACTGTGGTCAACCTGAGGGTTCTCTGTGGATCGGGGGATCGGGTCCACGCGCCCGCCCCGGGCCGGTTCACACCCCCCGCCCACGGTCGATTGTTGCGACGGGATGAAATTCGTACCCCCTCGCGTTGGCCCTTCGGCAGGTCAGGACGAGCGGTGCGGCGAGAGGCAGAGGCGTGGCGGAGAAACGGGGCTGGGCACGGAGGCTCGCGGGATACGCGTGGCGGTATCCCAAGGACGTCCTGCTCGCGCTGGGTGCCTCGCTCGGCGGCATGGCCGTCCTGGCGCTCGTCCCGCTGATCACCAAGGTCATCATCGACGACGTCATCGGGGAGCACTCCCGGTCCATGACGACCTGGGCGGGCGTCCTCGTCGGCGCGGCCGTCGTCGTCTACGCCCTCACCTACGTGCGCCGCTACTACGGCGGCCGGCTCGCCCTCGACGTCCAGCACGACCTGCGCACCGAGATGTACGGGACGATCACCCGGCTCGACGGGCGGCGCCAGGACGAGCTCTCCACCGGCCAGGTCGTCGGCCGCGCCACCAGCGACCTCCAGCTCATCCAGAGCCTGCTCTTCATGCTCCCCATGACCATCGGGAACATCCTTCTCTTCCTGATCTCCCTGGGGATCATGGCGTGGCTTTCGCCGCCGCTCACCCTCGTCGCGCTCGCCGTCGCCCCCGCCCTCTGGTTCATCGCCAGGCGCAGCCGCTCCCGGCTGCACCCCGCGACCTGGTACGCGCAGGCGCAGGCCGCCGCCGTCGCCGGGGTCGTCGACGGGGCCGTCAGCGGCGTACGCGTCGTGAAGGGCTTCGGGCAGGAGGACCAGGAGACCGGGAAGCTGCGGGAGGTCGGGCGGCGGCTGTTCGCCGGGCGGCTGCGGACCATCCGGCTCAACTCCAGGTACACGCCGGCGCTCCAGGCCGTGCCCGCCCTCGGGCAGGTCGCCATGCTCGCCCTCGGCGGCTGGCTGGCCGTACGCGGACAGATCACCCTCGGCACGTTCGTCGCGTTCTCCTCCTACCTCGCCCAGCTCGTCGGGCCGGTGCGGATGCTCGCCATGGTGCTCACCGTCGGGCAGCAGGCCCGCGCCGGCGTCGAGCGCGTCCTGGAACTCATCGACACCGAACCCTCCCTCCAGGACGGGACGAGGGAGCTGCCCGCCGACGCCCCGGCGACCGTCGAGTTCGACGACGTGTCCTTCGCGTACACGGGCAGCGACCGGGCCGTCCTCGACGGGCTCTCCTTCGAGATCCGGGCGGGCGAGACCCTCGCCGTCGTCGGCTCCTCCGGCTCCGGCAAGTCCACCGTCTCGCTGCTGCTGCCCCGCTTCTACGACGTCTCGCGCGGCGCCGTCCTCATCGGCGGCCACGACGTGCGCGAGCTGACCCTGGACTCGCTGCGCGCCGCGATCGGGCTGGTGCCCGAGGACTCCTTCCTGTTCTCCGACACCGTGCGCGCCAACATCGCCTACGGCGCCCCGGACGCCACCGACGAGCAGATCGAGGCGGCCGTGCGCGCCGCGCAGGCCGACCGGTTCATCGCCGAGCTGCCCGACGGCTACGACACGAAGGTCGGCGAGCACGGGCTCACCCTCTCCGGCGGTCAGCGTCAGCGCCTCGCGCTGGCCCGCGCGATCCTCACCGACCCGCGCCTGCTCGTCCTGGACGACGCCACCTCCGCCGTCGACGCCCGCGTCGAGCACGAGATCCACGAGGCGCTGCGTGGCGTCATGGCGGGCCGCACCACGCTCCTCATCGCCCACCGCCGCTCCACCCTCGGCCTCGCCGACCGGATCGCCGTCCTCGACGACGGCCGGCTCGCCGCGATCGGCACGCACGAGGAGCTGACGGCCGACTCCGCGCTCTACCGGCGGCTGCTGACCGACCCGGACGAGCTCGGCGGCGTGTCGCCCGGACGCGTCGCGCCCGCGGCGGAGCAGCCGGAGGACACCTCGGTACGCGACGAGCTGGACGCCGAGTTCGACGCCGAGCGGGGCGTCACCCCCAGGCTGTGGACCCGTGACCGCGACCCCGACGACGCCAGGGACCCCGCCCTGGCCGGGATGCCCGCGACACCCGAACTGCTCGCGCAGGTCGACGCGCTGCCGCCCGCCACCGACACCCCGGACATCGACGAGGCACGGGCCGTCACCGCCGAGGAGTCGTACGGGCTGCGCAGGCTGCTGCGCGGGTTCGGGGCGCCGCTGCTGGTCAGCCTCGCGCTCGTCGCCGTCGACGCGGGCGTCGGCCTGCTGCTGCCCATCCTCATCCGGCACGGCATCGACGAGGGCGTCTCCCGGCTCGCGTACGGCGCCGTCTGGACGGCCTCGGCGCTCGCGCTGCTCGCCGTGGCCGTGCAGTGGGTCGCGCAGACCGGTGAGACCCGGATGACGGGGCGCACCGGCGAGCGGGTCCTCTACTCGCTGCGGCTGAAGATCTTCTCCCAGCTCCAGCGGCTCGGACTCGATTACTACGAGCGGGAGCTGACCGGGCGGATCATGACCCGGATGACGACGGACGTGGACGCGCTGTCGACGTTCCTGCAGACCGGGCTGGTCACCGCGTTCGTCTCCGTCGTCACGTTCTTCGGCATCATGGTCACGCTGCTCGTCATCGACGTACAGCTCGCGCTCGTCGTCTTCGCGACGCTGCCGCCGCTGATCATCGGCACGTTCTTCTTCCGCCGCTCCAGCGTGAAGGCGTACGAGCTGGCGCGCGAGCGGGTCTCCGTCGTCAACGCCGACCTCCAGGAGTCCGTCGCCGGGCTGCGGATCGTGCAGGCGTTCCGGCGGGAGCGGAGCGGGCGGGAGCGGTTCGCCGCGGGCAGCGAGAGCTACCGCCGGGCCCGGACCCGCGGCCAGTGGCTGATCTCCGTCTACTTCCCGTTCGTGCAGCTCCTGTCGTCGGTGGCGGCGGCCGCCGTCCTGATGGTGGGCGCGCACCGGGTCGACGCGGGCACCCTGACGACCGGCGCGCTCGTCGCCTACCTGCTCTACATCGACCTGTTCTTCGCGCCCGTGCAGCAGCTCTCCCAGGTCTTCGACGGCTACCAGCAGGCGACCGTCTCGCTGGGCCGCATCCAGGAGCTGCTGCGCGAACCGACCTCGACGAAGAGCGTGCGCGAACCCCTGGAGGTGCTGTCGCTGCGCGGGGAGATCGCCTTCGAGGACGTCGACTTCGCGTACGGCACGGACGAGACGGCGCTCAGGGACGTGGCGCTGCGCATCCCCGCCGGGCAGACCGTCGCCTTCGTCGGTGAGACCGGCGCGGGGAAGTCGACGCTGGTCAAGCTGGTCGCCCGGTTCTACGACCCGAGCGGCGGCCGGATCACCGTCGACGGCACCGACCTGCGCGACCTGGACCTGACGAGCTACCGGCACCGCCTCGGCGTCGTCCCGCAGGAGGCCTACCTCTTCCAGGGCACGGTCCGCGACGCCATCGCGTACGGCAGGCCCGACGCGAGCGACGCGCAGGTCGAGGCGGCGGCCAGGTCCGTCGGCGCGCACGACATGATCGCCACGCTGGAGGGCGGCTACCTGCACGAGGTCGCCGAGCGCGGCCGCAACCTCTCGGCGGGCCAGCGCCAGCTGATCGCCCTGGCCAGGGCCGAGCTCGTCGACCCGGACATCCTGCTGCTCGACGAGGCCACGGCCGCCCTCGACCTCGCCACGGAGGCGCAGGTCAACCAGGCCACGGACCGCATCGCCGGCCGCCGCACCACCCTGGTTGTGGCGCACCGCCTGACCACGGCGGCCCGCGCCGACCGGGTCGTGGTGATGGCCGACGGCCGGGTCGCCGAGGACGGGACGCACGAGGAGCTGCTGCGGCGCGGCGGCACGTACGCGACGCTGTGGCGGACCTTCGTGGGCGAGGACGCCACCAGCACGGTGTGATGGCCGGTACGAGGCGGTGGGCGGGGGCCGGTGCAACCGTGCGGCCCGCCTGCCGCGTCCGTTCATCAGTACTCTGGTGCCGATGTGACGGGAGGGACTGCGGTGCGAAGAGGTGAGGAAAGCCATATAGGTGTCCGGGGAGCGCGCCGGACACTCGTGCTCGCGCTGACCGCGCTGCTCTCGGCCACGCTGCTGGCCGTCGCCGGCCCAGGGGCGGGCAGCGCGCACGCCGCGGCGCTCTGCGGCGGTCACAAGGTCCGCACCCTGCCGTTCAGCACCGGCAAAGCCGTCGTCTACAAGAACCGCGGCTACGTCTGCGCCGTCACCCTCGCCAAGCGCACGGGCGTCCGCCGGACCATGTCGGTCAGTATCCAGGCCCGCGGCAGCCGGCCCGTCGTCGACGCGGGCCGCTTCACCCACCACGCGGGCCCGGTCACGGTGCACGCCGGACACCGCTGCGTCCGGGTGAAGGGGCGCGTGGGATCGAAATCGGTCAGTTCAGGTTGGATTCTGTGCTGAGCAAGTGTCGAATGTCGCGCTGAGCGAACACGAAGTACCCCTGGTGGTGCGCGAATTGCTCCGATAGTTTCCGGAGCACTTGTAACTCCAGGGGAGGGTGTATGCGCAAAGCGCTCAGATGGCTGTTGTCGCTCGTGGTGCTCATAGGCACGGTGAGCGCGGCCGGCATGTCGACGGCGGTGGCCCGGCCGGCCGACGCCACGGCCGACGCCGCCGACAACGCCGACATCAAGGACCGGCTCCTCGCCGTACCCGGCATGAGCCTCATCGAGGAGAAGCCGTACGCCGGCTACCGCTACTTCGTCCTCGACTACACCCAGCCGGTCGACCACCGGCACCCGTCCAAGGGCACCTTCCAGCAGCGCATCACCGTGCTGCACAAGGACGTCAGCCGCCCGACGGTCATGTTCACCAGCGGCTACAACGTCTCCACGACGCCCAGCCGCAGCGAGCCGACGCGCATCGTCGACGGCAACCAGGTCTCCGTCGAGTACCGCTTCTTCACGCCGTCCAGGCCCCAGCCCGCCGACTGGTCGAAGCTCGACATCTGGCAGGCCGCCAGTGACCAGCACCGCATCTACCAGGCCCTCAAGCCGGTCTACGGCCAGAACTGGCTGACCACCGGCGGCTCGAAGGGCGGCATGACCGCCACCTACTACGAGCGCTTCTACCCGCGCGACATGGACGGCGTCGTCGCGTACGTCGCCCCGAACGACGTCGTCAACGACGAGGACTCGGCGTACGACCGGTTCCTCGCGGGCGTCGGCCCGAAGGAGTGCCGCGTCGCCCTGCAGAAGGTGCAGCGCGAGACGCTGGTGCGCCGCACCGCCCTGGAGAAGAAGTACAAGGAGTACCTCGCCGCCAACAACTACACCGTGAACACGGTCGGTTCGCTGGACAAGGCGTACGAGGCGACCGTCCTCGACCTCGTGTGGGGCTTCTGGCAGTACCAGCCCGAGTCGGCCTGCGCGGACGTGCCCGACGCCGCGACCGTCACCGACCAGGCGCTGTTCGACTACGTCGACGCGGTCGGCGGCTGGTCGTCCTACGCCGACCAGGGCCTGGAGCAGTACACGCCGTACTACTACCAGGCGGGCACGCAGCTCGGCTCGCCCGACATCGCGCAGCCGTGGCTCGGCAAGCTCTCGCGCTACGGCTACCAGCCGCCGCGCAACTTCGTCCCGAGCTCCATCCCGATGAAGTTCCAGCCGCGCGTGATGCGGGACGTCGACACCTGGGTGCGCCACCACGCGACCCGGATGCTGTACGTCTACGGCGACAACGACCCGTGGGGCGCCGAGCGCTTCCGGCTCGGCGCCGGGGCCCGGGACAGCTACGTCCTGACGGCACCCCACGCCAACCACGGCGCCAACGTCGCCGCGCTGGACGCCGACGACAAGACCCTCGCCACGTCGCGGATCCTCGCGTGGGCGGGCCTGTCCGGTACGACGGCCAAGGCGCCGCACGACGCGAAGCTCGACCGGGTCGAGAGCGCCCGGAAGTTCACGCTGCGCCCGTGACCGCAGGCGCGTGAGGAGAGGGAAGGGGGCCGCTGTCGCGGCCCCCTTCTCGCAGTCCGACGGCGCACCCCACCGCGGAGCGGCTCTGCGCCCGTCCGGGGGGTGCGCCACAGGCGTGGCGTACGCCCCGTACTCCCGGCTCAGTACGTCAGGCCGTAGCCGATCGGGTAGAGGACCTGAGCCGGGTCGTCCGCCTTCTGCACCGGCACCGGCAGCCTGCCGCGCGGCTCCGCCCGCCCCGCGAGCACCCGCACGGCCGCCCGCAGCTCGACGTCTATCCACGAGTACGCCGCCACGTGCGCCTGGGACGAGCCGAGCTGGGCCACGTCGTAGGGGTTGCGCAGGGACAGGGTGACCACCGGTACGCCCGTCGCGGCGACCGCGTTCACCAGGGCCTGCTGGGCGCTGCCCGCCGTGACGTTGTACGTGCCGATGAGCACGGCGTCCTTGCCCGCGGCCGCCGCCACCGCCTGGGCGATGACCGACTGGCCCGGCGTGGTGCCGGTGGCCAGGACCGTCGCGGCGAAGCCCAGCTCGGTGAGGGCCGCGCCGAGCACGGTGGTCGGCGGCCCGTCGCTGAGCGAGGGCGAGGCCGGGTTGGCGCCGAGCACGAGGACGTTCTTGTGGGTGCGCCGGTTCAACGGCAGCAGCCGGTCCTTGTTGACCAGCAGCGTCGTCGTGCGCTCGGCGATCCGGGCGGCGGCGGCCAGATGGGCGCGGGTACCCACCGTGCGGTCGACGCCGCGGCGAGTGACGTACGGGTCCTTGAACAGGCCCAGCTTGGACTTGAGGCGCAGGATGCGCAGGATCGACGCGTCCAGGCGCTCCTCGGTCAGCTCACCGCTGCGCACCGCCGACAGGACGCCGTTCCAGGAGACGTCCAGGGACGGCGGGTTGAGCAGCTGGTCGACGCCCGCCTTCAGGGCCAGCACCGGGACGCGGGCGTCGCCGTACTTCGAGCGGACGCCCTCCATGCCGAGCGAGTCGGTGATCACGACACCGTCGTAGCCGAGCCGCTCGCGCAGGATGCCGGTGAGGATCGGGTGCGAGAGCGTCGCCGGGTCCAGGGCCGGGTCCAGGGCCGGTACGACGATGTGGGCCGTCATGATCGAGTCGATGCCGGCCGCGATCACCGCCTTGAACGACGGCGCGTCGAGCCGCTCCCACTCCTCGCGGGTGTGCGAGATCACCGGGAGACCGGTGTGGCTGTCGGTCGCCGTGTCGCCGTGGCCCGGGAAGTGCTTGGCGGTGGAGGCGATGCGGGCCGACTGGTACCCCTCGACCTGCGCGGCGGCGAGCCGGGCCACCGCGGCCGGGTCCGCGCCGAAGGAGCGGACGCCGATGACGGGGTTGGCCGGGTTGATGTTGACGTCGGCGTCGGGGGCGTAGTCCTGGTTGATGCCGAGCGCGCGCAGTTCGGCGCCGGCGATCTCGCCCGCCTTGCGCGCGTCGGAGCGCGAGCCGCCCGCGCCGAGCGCCATCGCGCCGGGGAGCAGCGTGGCGGGCTTGCCGACCCGTGCCACTATGCCGTGTTCCTGGTCGGTCGAGACCAGCAGCGGGATCCGGGAGGGCTGCGCGAGGCCGGCCGTCTGGATGCCGTTGCTGAGGTCGGCGATCTGGTGCGGGTCGCGGACGTTGTGCGCCCAGGCGAAGTAGATGATGCCGCCGAGCTTGTACTTGGCGATCATCTCGGCCGCGGTGCGGACGCCGATCTCCTGGAGGTTGGCGTCGATGTCCGCCTGGTCGGGGGCGGTCGCCGAGTGGCCGTACACCCGCATGACGAAGAGCTGGCCGACCTTCTCCTCCAGGGACATCCCGGAGATGATCTTCTTCAGTTGCCTGTCGGTCCTGTTGCCCTTGTCGGCGCCGGCGGCCTGGGCGGGCGCCGCGCTCAGGCCGGCCGCGGCGACGCCCGCGGTGGTGGCGGCGAGCAGCGTACGTCTGGAGAAACCCTTGCTGGACTGGCGGTGGTGCACTTGCGCTCCTTCCGGAGGGAGGGGCGGGGCACGAGCTGGGAGCGAGCTGCGTGAAAAAAACTTCCGCGCGTCACGGATATCGGGAAAGTTTCTGCCAGTCAAGGGGGCTGACGTGGAAAGTGGCCGACGAGGGGCCGGGTCGCACCGGGTGCACCACCGCCCCTCTGAGATGGCGCACGCAGTGCGCATCTCAGGGGCGCGGGGAACTGCGCGAGAACCCCCACGGCGCCGCACCCGACCGAGACCCGACCCGCCCCGAACAGGACAGGACGGGACGGGACGGGACAGAACTAGGCCGACTCGTTGAGCAGCCGAGCCAGATGCTCCCGCCCGGCCGCCAACACCCCGGAAAGCGGCGCAGCCTCCTCGTACCAGCGCGCCTCGTACTCCCAGCACAGCCAGCCGTCCCACCCCTCCCGGCTCAGCACCTCCACGCACTCACCCAGCGGCAGCGCCCCCGCGCCGAGGGGCAGCGGCTTCGTGTCGTCGGGGCCCGCGATGTCCTTGACCTGCACATAGCCGAGGTAGGGGGAGAGCGCCGCGTAGGAGACCGCGGGCTGCTCGCCGCCGAGCCAGGTGTGCATGACGTCCCACAGCACGCCCACGTTGCGGTGGCCGACCGGGCCGACGACGCGGGAGGCGTCCGCGCCGGTGCGGTGCGAGTCGTGCGTCTCCAGCAGGACGCGGACGTCGCGGTCGGCCGCGTACTCGGCGGCGACCCCGAGCCTGCGGGCCGCCCTGGCGTCGGCCGCCGCGCGGCCCTCCTCGTCCAGTCCGTCCCCGCCGCCGGGAAAGACCCGTACGAACGGGGCGCCCAGGTCCCGGGCGAGGTCGACGAGGGCGCGGACCTCGTCGAGCACCGGGCCGTCGTCGCCGGGCGCCGCGACGCGCGCGTACCCGGCGACGCCCAGGATCTCCACGCCCGCGGCCTTGAACGCGGCGGCCACGTCCGTGCGCGCGGCCGGATCGAGGCCCGGGTGGACCGGCTCCTCGGGATGGGCGCGCAGCTCCACGCCGTGATAGCCGTGGGTGGTCGCGAGACGGAGGACGTCGGCCAGCGGGCGGCCGGGGACACCGAGAGTGGAGAACGCCAGTTTCATGGGGCGGACCCTACCCGCGCTCCCGCCCCTCACTCAGGCGCGCGCCGCAGCGGCAGCCGCCAGTCCTGTCCCGTCAGATCGGCCCCGAAGGAGCGGTGCGCCACCTCGCCGACCAGGACGAAGCCGTGGCGCAGGCAGAGCGGGCGGGCCGACTTCAGCCCGTCGTCGCTCCACAGCGCCAGCTCGCGGTAGCCGGCCCCGCGCGCGAAGTCGACGACGGCCCGCACCAGCCGGTCGCCGATGCCGAGACCGCGCGCCCACGGCTCCACGAGGAGCAGCCGCAACCGTGCCGTGCCGGGCGCCTCGTCCCGTACGCACATCACGGACCCGACCGGGCGGCCGTCCAGCTCGGCGATCCAGACCCGCTCCAGATGCGGGTCGTGGTCCTGGGCGAAGTCGGCGACGACGCGGGCCACCAGACCCTCGTACTCCGCGTTCCAGCCGGACTCGGCCGCGTACACCGCCCCGTGGCGTGCCACGATCCAGCCCAGGTCGCCGGGGCCGGGGTCGCGCAGCGCGACGTCCTCGGGGCGGGGGGCGGCGCCGCTGTCGCCGAGGATCGTGCGCACGGTGCGCAGCGCCTCCCTCAGCCGGCCGCGCTCGGCCGCGGGCACGGTGTCGAGGAGCGCGCCGACCGTGGCCCGGGAGCGCTCGTCGAGCAGCTCCGCTGTGGTGCGGCCGCGCGGGGTGAGGGTGATGCCGCGGCGCCGCGAGTCACGCTCGGACGCGCCGCGCTCCACGAGCCCGTCCTTCTCGAACTTGCCGAGGATGCGGCTCAGGTACCCCGCGTCCAGCTTCAGCAGCGTCCGCAGGTCGGCCGCGTCGAGCCGGTGGCCGTGCTCGGGGTGGGCCAGCTCGTACAGCACGCGCGCTTCGGTGAGGGTGTACGGCGCGTACAGGTGACGGCTGTGCTCCAGCGCGCCGATGACGTTCGTGTAGAAGCGGTTGAAGGACCGGATGTCCTGCACGGTCATGGGTCACCTCACGATGCCGGGCCGGCGGGCGGCGGACCCGGACAGTTGACTGAGTCAGAGATCTGAGGGTGGCGTCAGCGTACGCCCGGCGGACGGGTGGGTCCACGGGTCCGCCATCCGGGGCGGTCGCGCGTGTCCTCCCCGGGTCAAGTCCGTGTCTGTGGAAGGTATAGCGGTTCAAGGACAGCCCATGGGTTGGCCAACCCCTTTCCGCACGTTGGCCCCGAGTTCACCGTTCGCCCCCTCCGCCGCACGTCAGACGGCGCGCACAGTGGGTCAACGGCCCGTCGCGCACGGGCCGTTGGCATGCCCCGACCGCCCGCACAGCCACCCCATCCACTCCACCGACAGGGGACCCCATGGCCGAACTGACCCGACGCAGACTCCTCGGCTCCGCCGCAGGCGCCGTCGGCGGCGCCGCCACGCTCTCGCTGCTGCCGCCGAGCGTGCAGAAGGCGGTCGCCGCGGGCCCGCCCCGCAAGGGTTCCTTGCGCGACATCGAGCACGTGGTGCTGCTCATGCAGGAGAACCGCTCCTTCGACCACTACTTCGGCACGCTCAAGGGCGTCCGCGGCTTCAACGACCCCAAGGCGCTGCGGCTGAGCAACGGCCGCTCGGTGTTCTACCAGCCCGACCCCGAGAACCCGAAGGGGTATCTCCTCCCCTTCCACCTGGACACGCACTCCTCCAGCGCCCAGGCCATCCCGTCCACGAGCCACGCCTGGTCCGTGCAGCACGAGGCGTGGAACAACGGCGCCATGGACCAGTGGCTCCCGGCCCACCGCAAGGCCGACGGCGTCAACGGTCCCTACGTGATGGGTTACTACACGCGCAAGGACATACCGTTCCAGTTCGCGCTGGCCGAGACCTTCACCATCTGCGACCACTACTTCTGCTCGGTCTTCGGCCCGACCTGGCCCAACCGGCTCTACTGGATGACAGGCACGATCGACCCGTCCGGTACCCGGGGTGGCCCGGTCCTCAACAACAGGGCGCCCCAGCCGTACCGCTGGACGACGTACGCCGAGCGCCTCCAGGCCGCGGGCGTCAGCTGGAAGGTGTATCAGCAGGACGACGACTACGGCTGCAACATGCTGGAGCAGTTCGCCTCCTTCAAGGACGCGCTGCCCGGCTCGGAACTCTACGAGCGCGGGGTACGCCCCCAGCCCGAGGGCACCTTCGAGGACGACGCCCGCAACGACCGGCTGCCGACCGTCAGCTGGATCATGCCGACGAGCTACCAGTCGGAGCACCCGGACTACCTGCCGGCCGCGGGCGCCGACTTCGTGGCCCAGAAGATCGAGGCGATCGCCGCCAACCCGAAGGTCTGGGCGAAGACGGCCTTCATCCTCAACTACGACGAGAACGACGGCCTCTTCGACCACGTGCCCCCGCCGACGCCTCCGGCGGGCACGCCGGACGAGTTCGTCCAGGGGCTGCCCATCGGCGGCGGCTTCCGCGTCCCGGCGATCATCGTCTCGCCGTGGACGGTCGGCGGCTGGGTGGCCTCCGAGTCCTTCGACCACACGTCGGTGCTCCAGTTCCTGGAGAAGTTCACCGGTGTGGCGGAGCCCAACGTCACCGCCTGGCGCCGCTCCACCTTCGGCGACCTCACCTCGGCGTTCCGCTTCTCCCACGCCAAGCCCCGGCCGCCGCGCCTGCCGCACGACACGGCGGCGCAGCTCGCGCAGGCGAAGAAGGAGGTGGCCACCCTCCCCAAACCGACGCTCCCGGGCGCGGACCAGCAGTTCCCGTACCAGGAAGACGGACGCCGCCCGCACGTCTAGACCCTGTCCAGCGGGCGCGCCCGCCGCCGCCACCGGCCCACCCGCTCCGGTGCGCGGCGGCCCGCCGCGGGCGTCACGCCAGGGCCCACCCGGGCGTCACGCCAGGGTCCACACCACCGCGAACGGCAGCAGGACGAACGGCGCCGCGCGCAGCCAGACGGCCCGGCCGACGCCCTCGTGCCGGGCGAAGCTCCTGTTCGTGCGGACGACCAGGAGCAGGACCACAGCGCCGGTCACCGCACCGAGGCCCATCACCACGGGCCCGTGGTCCAGCGTGTGGTAGTCACAACTCCCGGTGAACGCGGGGGAGTACGACTCGGCGACGCTCCCGCACTCCATCGGCAGGTACTCGCTCAGCAGCCACCACGCGCAGCCCAGCGGGGCCAGGGCGAGCAGCCCGAGCGCCAGGTTCGCCAGCACTGCGAAGGTCCAGCGCGGCGGACGCGCGGCGGAACGGGTCTCACGCACCGCGCGGCACCCCCGTCGAGCCCCGCACCATGAGCTCTCCCCGTACGACGTCGAGCCCGCCCGGCGGCTGTGCCTCGCGGCCCATCGCGATGCGGCCCGCCCGCGCCGCCGCCTCCGCGAGGGGGAGGCGGACCGTCGTCAGCGCGGGGACCGCGTCCACGCTGAACGGCAGGTCGTCGAAGCCCGCCACCGAGACGTCCTCGGGGATGCGCAGGCCCGCCTCGCGCAGGGCCGCGCACGCGCCGAGCGCCACCGTGTCGTTCGCCGCGACGACGGCCGTCAACTCCGGGTCGGTGCGCAGCAGTTCGACCGTCGCCGCGTATCCCGCCGCCCGGTCGTACGGGCCGTGCGCGATCAGCCCGTCCGACTCGCTCACGCCCGCCTCGGCCAGCGCCTCGCGGTGCCCCTCCAGGCGGTGCCGGGTCGTCGTACGTTCCTGGGGGCCCGCCACATAACCGATCCTGCGGTGCCCGAGCGACAGCAGGTGCCGCGTCAACTCCCGTGCCCCGCCCCGGTTGTCGAAGGTCAGCGCCGCCGCGTCCGTCTCCGGTACCGGCGGACGTCCGCACAGCACGACCCGGGTGCCCGCCTCGGAGAGCCGCCGCAACTTGGCCGCCACCGCCGCGACATGGGCCTCGTCCTCGATGGCGCCGCCCGTGAGGACGACCGCCGCCGCCCGCTGGCGTTGCAGCAGGGTCAGGTAGGTCAGCTCCCGCTCGGGGGAGCCGCCCGTGTTGCAGACCACCGCGAGCCGCTCCCCGCCGGCCCGGCCGCCGGGGCCGACGATCTCCGACTGCACCGCGGACGCCATGATCCCGAAGAACGGGTCGGCGATGTCGTTGACGAGGACGCCGACCAGGTCGGAGGTGGCGGCCGCGAGGGCGCTGGCCGGCCCGTTGAGCACGTAGTCCAGTTCGTCCACGGCCTTGAGCACCCGCTCGCGCGTGGTGGCGGCGACCGGGTAGTTGCCGTTCAGAACGCGGGAGACGGTGGCGGGGGACACCTGCGCGCGGGCGGCCACGTCCGCCAGGGTCACGGTCATCGAGTCATCCTCCGTCAACGGCCGGGCCCGCTCCGGACCCGCCGGACCCCGTCTCGTATCCGCTCTTGTCCGAGCGGCTGTGCAGAGGCTAGCTTCTTTCCTGATAGAAAGCGCTTGCTACGAGGGCTTCGGCAGGCGCGGCCGGTTGAAGCAGGACGAAGGGACTCACGTGACACGCAAGACGGTGCGCATCGCCATGAACGGTGTGACGGGGCGCATGGGCTACCGCCAGCACCTCGTCCGCTCTCTGCTCGCCCTGCGTGAGCAGGGCGGACTCGACCTCGGTGACGGCACGGTGCTGTGGCCGGAGCCGGTCCTCGTCGGCCGCCGCGAACACGCCCTGCGGGCCCTCGCCGAGCGGCACGGCCTGGGGGAGGAGAACATCTCCACCGATCTCGACGCCGTCCTCGCCGACGACTCCATCGACATCTACTTCGACGCGCAGGTCACCTCCGCGCGCGAGGAGTCGCTGAAGAAGGCGATCGCCGCGGGCAAGCACATCTACACCGAGAAGCCGACCGCCACCGGCCTCGACGGCGCCCTGGACCTGGCCCGCCTCGCCAAGGACGCGGGCATCAAGTCCGGCGTCGTCCAGGACAAGATCTTCCTGCCGGGCCTGCTCAAGCTGAAGCGCCTCATCGACGGCGGCTTCTTCGGCGAGATCCTCTCCGTGCGCGGCGAGTTCGGCTACTGGGTCTTCGAGGGCGACTGGCAGGAGGCGCAGCGCCCGAGCTGGAACTACCGCGCCGAGGACGGCGGCGGCATCGTCGTCGACATGTTCCCGCACTGGGAGTACGTGCTGCACGAGCTGTTCGGCCGGGTCGCGTCCGTGCAGGCGCTGATCACCACGCACGTCCCGCAGCGCTGGGACGAGAACGGCAAGCCCTACGACGCCACCGCCGACGACGCCGCGTACGGCATCTTCGAACTGGACGGCGGCGCCGTCGCCCAGATCAACTCCTCGTGGGCCGTCCGCGTCAACCGCGACGAGCTCGTCGAGTTCCAGGTGGACGGCACGGAGGGCTCCGCCGTCGCCGGTCTGCGCAACTGCCGCGTACAGCACCGCAGTTCCACACCGAAGCCGGTCTGGAACCCGGACATCCCGGCCACCTACTCCTTCCGCGACCAGTGGCAGGAGGTGCCCGACAACGCCGAGTTCGACAACGGCTTCAAGGCGCAGTGGGAACTCTTCCTCAAGCACGTCTACGCCGACGCGCCCTACCACTGGGACCTGCTGGCCGGCGCCCGCGGCGTGCAACTCGCCGAGCTGGGCCTGAAGTCGTCCGCCGAGGGCCGCCGCATCGACGTACCGGAGATCACGCTGTGACCATCCAACTCCCCGACAGCCACGGCGAGTTGCGACGTTACGAACCGCGCGCGACGCCGCTCGCCCTCGACACCGGCGCCCCGTTCACCTCCCGGATCGTCTTCTCGGCGGCGCACGTCGTCGCCGACCCGTTCGCCGACACCAGCCCCGACTCGCCCGCCGCCGTCGACTGGGACGCCACCCTCGCCTTCCGCCGCCACCTGTGGTCGCACGGGCTCGGGGTCGCCGAGGCGATGGACACCGCGCAGCGCGGCATGGGCCTGGACTGGGCCGGTGCCGCCGAGCTGATCGAGCGGTCCGCCGCGGAGGCCAGGGCCGTCGGCGGGCGCATCGCGTGCGGAGTCGGGACGGACCAGCTCACCGGCCCCGCGCGGAGCGTGGCCGAGGTCCGGGCCGCCTACGAGGAGCAGCTCGCGCTCGTGGAGGGGACGGGCGCGCAGGCGATCCTCATGGCGTCCCGCGCCCTGGCCGCCGTCGCCGAGGGCCCCGAGGAGTACCTCGACGTCTACGGGCACCTGCTGCGCCAGGCCGCCGAGCCGGTCGTCCTGCACTGGCTCGGCCCGATGTTCGACCCGGCCCTCGAAGGCTACTGGGGCTCCGCCGACCTGGACGCCGCGACCGATACGTTCCTGGACGTCATCGCCGCCCACCCGGACAAGGTCGACGGCATCAAGGTGTCGCTGCTCGACGCCCGCCGCGAGGTCGACCTGCGCCGCCGCCTCGCTGCCCGCTGCCGGGGCGTGCGCTGCTACACCGGCGACGACTTCAACTACCCCGAGCTGATCGCGGGCGACGACCGCGGCTTCAGCCACGCGCTGCTCGGCATCTTCGACCCGCTGGGGCCGCTCGCCGCGCAGGCGGTCCGGGTCCTGGACACAGGCGACGCGAAGGGGTTCCGTGAACTCCTCGACCCCACAGTCGAGTTGTCGCGCCACCTCTTCCAGAAGCCGACCCGCTTCTACAAGACCGGTGTCGTGTTCCTGGCCTGGCTCGCGGGCCACCAGGACCACTTCGCGATGGTCGGCGGCCTCCAGTCGGCCCGCTCACTGCCCCACTTCGCACGGGCCTACGAACTCGCCGACGGACTCGGCCTGTTCCCGGACCCGGCGCTCGCCGAGGCCCGGATGAAGAACCTGCTCGCCGTGTACGGAGTCACCTCATGAGCACCGCCGACCCCCGCTTCTCCATCAACCAGATGACCGTCAAACAACTCGGCCTGCCCGAACTGGTCGCCGCCTGCGCCGAGTCGGGCGTCCAGCACGTCGGCACCTGGCGCGAACCCGTGCAGGCGTACGGCGTCGAAGCGGCGGCCAAGCTGCTGCGCGACGCGGGCCTCGACGTCTCCACGCACTGCCGCGGCGGCTTCCTGACCGCCGTCGACCCGGCCGAACGCAAAGCCGCGATCGAGGAGAACAAGCGCGCCGTCGACGAGGCCGTCACCCTCGGCACCGACGTCCTGGTCCTCGTCTCCGGCGGCCTCCCGGCCGGTTCGCACGACCTGACCGGCGCGCGGGAACGGATCGCCGACGCGCTCACCGAACTCGCGCCCTACGCCGCCGACCAGGGCGTGCGGCTGGCCATCGAGCCGCTGCACCCGATGTACGCGGCCGACCGCTGTGTCGTCTCCACGCTCGCCCAGGCCCTGGACATCGCCGAGCGCTTCCCCGCGCACCAGGTCGGCGTCTGCGTGGACACGTACCACATCTGGTGGGACGACCGGGCGCCCGCGCAGATCGCGCGGGCCGGCGCGCAGGGCCGCATCGCCACGTTCCAGCTGGCGGACTGGACGACGCCGCTGCCGGAAGGCGTGCTCAACGGGCGCGGCCAGCTCGGCGACGGCGCCGTCGACTTGCGGTACTGGCGCGGCCTGGTGGAGGAACAGGGCTACTCGGGGCCCATCGAGGTCGAGCTGTTCAACGACGGACTGTGGGCGCGGGACGGCCGCGAGGTCCTGGCGGAGACGGTGGCGCGCTTCGCCCGGCACGCCCGCTGACATGCTCGAAGAGGAGTTCGAAGGAAAATCCCGGAAAGAAAACGCTCCGCCGGCGCACAACCTTTCCCGGGCCCGGCGGGTCTAGCGTGCGTCAGGACCTTCGGGGGGAGATCTGGGGGGATCGAGGAGGTTCTGGCGCAGGAGGGGGAAGGCCCGAGGGGCCCGGTCCGCTGACCGGGCCCCTCGGGCCTTCCCCGGGGAGCGCCCCGGCGCGGCTCTCAGAAGAAGACACCGCACCGCAGCAGCACGTTCGCGTACGGCCGCGCCTCCCCGGTCCGGACGATCAGTCGCGCCCCGCCCGCCAGCTCCTTGAGCTCCTCGTGCGGGACGAAGCCGAGGGACGGCACCCGCTCGCGCAGCAGCTCGGCCGCCGACGGATTGGCCGAGCGCACCTCGCTCGCCGCCGTGCCCGCCTCGACCACCAGCTCGTCGAGGAGCCCGTCCAGTACCTCCGCGAACGACGGCACCCCGGCCCGGAACGCGAGGTCGACGACGCGCGGCCCCACGGGGACCGGCAGCCCCGCGTCGCAGACGAGCACCCCGTCCCCGTGCCCGAGCTCGGCCAGGGCGCCCGCCAGATGACGGTTGAGAATGCCGGACCTCTTCACAGCGCGGCGACCTCTTCCGCCGTCGGGTACGACACCTGCGCGCCCTCCTTGGTGACGGCGGCCGCGCCGACCCGCGCCGCGTAGGCCGCGGCGTCGGCGAGGGACGCGCCGGTCCCGAGCCGCCAGCCGAGCGCCGCGGTGAACGCGTCACCCGCGCCCGTCGTGTCCACGGCCTTCACCCGCACGGACGCCACCCGCGACGAGCCCGAGGCATCCGCGACGAGCGCACCCTCGGCGCCCAGCGTGATGACGACCGAGCGCGGGCCGAGCGCGAGCAGCGCCCGGGCCCAGTCCTCCGGCTCCCCCTCCGTGTCCGCGCCGAGGACCACACGCGCCTCGTGCTCGTTCACGATCAGCGGGTCGCACACCGCGAGGACCTCGTCAGGCAGCGGCGCGGGCGGCGAGGGGTTCAGCACGAGCCGCGCCCCCTCGGCCAGGCTGCGCGCCACCTCGGCGACGGTCTCCAGCGGGATCTCCAGGAGCGTGGAGACCACCCGGGCCCCCGCGAACAGCTCTCCGGCCGCCCGCACGTCGTCCGGGGTCAGCCGCCCGTTCGCCCCCGGCGACACCACGATGCTGTTGTCCCCCGACGGGTCGACCGTGATCAGCGCGACCCCGGTGGGCGCCCCGCCGACCAGGACGCCGGACGTGTCCACGCCCGCCGACTCCATGGACTCCCGCAGCAGCGTCCCGTGCCCGTCGTCACCGACCCGCGCGAGCAGCGCCGTGCGGGCGCCCAGCCTGGCGGCGGCGACCGCCTGGTTGGCGCCCTTGCCGCCCGGGTGGACGACCAGGTCGGAGCCGAGGACGGTCTCCCCGGCGCCCGGGCGGCGGTCGACGCCCACCACCAGGTCGGCGTTGGCCGATCCGACGACGAGGAGGTCGTACGTGTTCATGCTGTGCCTTTCTTCGTACGGGACCCGGCGGCGGGTGCCGTGGACGGCGTCACGAGAAGTCGGCGACGTTCTTCGCCGTCACGACCTTGACCGGCACCTTCACCGCTGCGTCGATCTTCTTGTCCCGGGCGGCCCGGATCGCGTTCCGCACCGCCATCTTCCCCAGCTCACGCGGCTGCTGCGCGACGGACGCGTACAGGGTGCCCGCCTTCACCGCCTTGAAGCCGTCCGGCGTGCCGTCGAAGCCGACGACCGAGACGGACTTGCCGGCCTTGGCGCCGAGGGCCTTGACCGCGCCGAGCGCCATCTCGTCGTTCTCCGCGAAGACGCCGTCGATGTCGGGGTGCGACTGGAGCAGGTTCGTCATGACGTCCAGGCCCTTGGTGCGGTCGAAGTCCGCGGGCTGCCTGGCGGCGACCTTGATGCCCGGGTACTTCTTGAGGCCCGCCGCGAAGCCCGCGCCGCGCTCACGGCTGGCCGACGTACCGGCCTGTCCTTGCAGGATCACGATGGTGCCCTTGCCGCCCAGCTTGTCGGCGAGCGCCTTCGCGGCCTGCTTGCCGCCCGCGACGTTGTCGGAGGCGACGAGCGTCGCCGTCTTCGCCTTGTTCACACCGCGGTCGGCGGCGACGACGGGGATGTCCGCCTGGTTGGCGCTCCGCACGGACGGGCCGACGGCGTCGGAGTCGACCGGGTTCACGATGACGGCGCCGAGCCCCTCACTGGTGAAGTTCTGCAACTGGTTGGCCTGCTGCGAGGCGTCGTTCTGCGCGTCGGTGACGGTCAGCTTCACCCCCTGCTTCTTCGCCTCGGCCTGCGCGCCGGCCCGCATCTCCGTGAAGAAGGGGTTGTTGAGCGTGGAGACGGCCATGCCCAGCTTCAGGTCCTTCTTGCCCTCGGACGACGAGCCGTTGTTCCACAGCGCGAGCCCGCCGACGATCGCCGCGGCGACGACGGCCGCGATCAGGTACTGGACCGTCTGCCTGGGCCCACCGGAGCCGGCCCCGGCGGCCGTGGGCGTCGCCCCGGCCTTCCTGCGCACCGTGTCGAGCAGCACCGCGAGGGCGATGACGACGCCGATGACGACCTGCTGCCAGAAGGCGGACACGGAGAGCAGGTTGAGGCCGTTGCGCAGCACCGCGAGGATCAGCGCACCGATGAACGTGCCCGACGCCTTGCCCGTGCCACCGGCCAGCGAGGCCCCGCCGATGACGACGGCGGCGATCGCGTCCAGCTCGTACCCCTGCGCGGCCTGCGGCTGCGCGGAGGCGAGGCGGGAGGCGAGGACGATGCCGGCGACGGCCGCGAACAGCCCGGACAGGCCGTAGATGACGAGCTTCTGCCGCTTGACGCGCAGCCCGGAGAGGCGGGCCGCTTCCTCGTTGCCGCCGATCGCGTACATGGAACGCCCGATGAACGTACGGCCCAGGACGACGGCGGTGACCAGGCCGATCACGACCATCACGATGACCGGCACCGGCAGCCAGCCGCCCAGCGTGTCACCGAGGTGGGAGACCGAGTCGGGGAAGGGGATCGGGCTGCCCTGCGAGATGACGAGCGAGAGCCCGCGCCCCACCGACAGCATCGCCAGCGTCGCGATGAACGGCGGCAGCTTGCCGTACGAGATGAGGGCGCCGTTGACCAGCCCGCACGCCACACCGGTGACGACGGCGAGGAGAACGGCCAGGACGACCGGCACACCCTCGCTCGTGGCCGCCCAGGCGAGGACGGTCGCGGACAGCGCCGCCACCGAGCCGACCGACAGGTCGATGCCCGCCGAGACGATGACGAAGGTGACACCGAAGGCGAGGATCGCCGTCACGGCCGCCTGCACGCCGACGTTCAGCAGGTTCGTGGTGGTCAGGAAGTCGCCGGACAGCAGCGACATGGCGATCACGAGGACGACGAGCGCGGTCAGCGCACCGTTGTCGAGGAGCAGCCGCAGCAGGCCCCCGCCCGTCGTGGTCGCGCTCTTGCCGTTCTTCTTGCCGTCGAGCGTGTCCGTGTTCGCCGGGGTCATCGGGAGCCCTCCTCAAGGGTCTGGTCGGTGGTGCTGACGGCGAGCGCCATCACGGAGTCCTGCGTCGCGTCCCCGGCCGCGAGTTCACCGGCGATGCGGCCCTGCGCCATCACCAGCACCCGGTCGCTCATGCCGAGCACCTCGGGCAGATCGCTGGAGATCATGAGCACGGCGTGTCCTGCGGCGGTCAGCTCGTTGACGAGCTGGTAGATCTCGACCTTCGCGCCGACGTCGATGCCGCGCGTCGGCTCGTCCAGGATCAGCACCTTGATGTCGGCGAGCAGCCACTTGCCGATGACGACCTTCTGCTGGTTGCCGCCGGACAGGGTGCGCACGTGCTGGCCGAGCCCGGCCATCCGCACGCCCAGCTGCCCGGCGATCCGCTCCGCCGCGGCGTACTGCCCCTTGCGGTCGACGAACCCGGCGCGGGTGGCGGTGCGCAGGGTCACGAGACCCAGGTTCTCCGCCACCGACTGGTCCAGGACGAGCCCCTGGCCCTTGCGGTCCTCGGGCACGAGCCCGACCCCGGCGGCCATCGCGGCGTTCACGTCGTGCCGGGGGAGCCGGGCCCCGCCGACCTCGACGCTGCCCGCGTCGTACGGATCGGCCCCGAAGACGGCGCGGACCACCTCGGTGCGCCCGGCGCCCACGAGCCCCGCGATGCCGACGACCTCACCGGCCCGCACCTCGAAACTCACGTCGTGGAAGACGCCGTCCCTGCTCAGCCCCTCGACCTTCAGCAACGCGGCGCCCGTGTCGGGCCTCTCGCGCGGGTACTGCTGCTCGATGGAGCGCCCCACCATGAGGCGTACGAGCTCGTCCTCGGGGGTCGAGGCGGGCACCTGGCCCACACTGCGGCCGTCCCGGATGACGGTGACCCGGTCGCCGAGCGCGGCGATCTCCTCCAGGTGGTGGGTGATGAAGACGATGCCCACGCCGTCCTCGCGCAGGGCGCGCACGATGGTGAAGAGCTTCTCCACCTCCTCGGAGGTGAGCACGGCGGTCGGCTCGTCCATGATCAGCACGCGGGCGTCCAGACTGAGCGCCTTGGCGATCTCGACCATCTGGAGCCGGGCGATGCCGAGTTCACGCACGCGCGCGCGGGGTGAGACGTTCACGCCCACGCGCGCGAGGAGCGCTTCGGCGTCGGCGTCCATCTTCTTGCGGTCGATGAGACCGAAGCGGCGCGGCTGGCGCCCCAGGAAGATGTTCTCGGCCACCGTCAGTTCGGGGACGAGGTTGAACTCCTGGTAGATCGTGGCGATCCCGAGCCGTTCGGCGTCCTGCGCGCCATGGATGCGGACCTGCTCACCGCCGACGGTGATCCGGCCCGCGTCGGGTGTGTAGGCGCCGGAGAGCATCTTGATCAGCGTGCTCTTTCCGGCCCCGTTCTCACCGAGCAGGACGTGCACCTCGCCCCCGCGCAGGTCGAAGTCGACACTGTCGAGCGCGACGACGCCGGGGAAGGTCTTCCGTATCCCTTCGATACGCAGCAACTCGTCCGGCTTGTGCGGCTGTTTCACCGGGCTCTCCTCTCCATTGAGGTACGCGGTAGGGAAGTGGGCGGCTCGCCGCACGAGTGGCGTACGACGAGGTGGGCGGGGAGCGTCACCGACGCGGCCGGGCGGCCCTCGATCCGGTCCACCAGGGCGCGCACGGCGGCCCGCCCCAGCTCCTTGGTCGGCTGGGCGACCGCCGTGACGGGCGGATCGGTGTGCACGAACCAGGGGATGTCGTCGAAGGCGGCGAGCGCGATGTCGTCCGGGACGCGCAGCCCGCGCGCGCGGATCGCGTCGAGCGCGCCGAGCGCCATCAGGTTGTCGGCCGCGAACACCACACCGGGCGGCTCTGGCAGGTCAAGGAACCCCTCCGTCACGCGGCGCCCGCTGGCCGCCTGGAAGTCGCCCTGCCCGATGTAGGCGTCCGGCAGCTCGATCGCGTACGAGGCGAGCGCCTCGCGGAACGCGGCGACGCGCTCGCTGCCCGTCGTGGTGGCGGCCGGGCCCGCGATGATGGCGAGCCTGCGGTGGCCGAGCCGGTGCAGATGCGCGACGAGATCACGGATGGCGGCCCGCCCGTCGGAGCGCACGACCGGCACGTCGACGCCCGGGATCCACCGGTCGACGAAGACCATCGGGGTGCCGCCCCTGGCCGCGTCCAGCATCAGCGGGGAGCCGCCGTCGGTGGGGGAGACGAGGAGGCCGTCGATGCGCCGGTCGAGCAGGGTCCGTACGTGGTGGTCCTGGAGGTCGGGCCGCTCGTCGGCGTTGCCGATGATGACGCTGTAGCCGAGGGCGCGGGCCTCCTCCTCGACCGAGCGGGCCAGCTCGGTGAAGTACGGGTTCAGTACGTCGCTGATGACCAGGCCGAGGGTGCGGGTCTGGTCGGTGCGCAGGGAGCGGGCGACGGCGTTGGGCCGGTAGCCGAGCGACTCCACGGCGGCCAGCACCCGGGTCCTGGCGTCGGGGCTGACGGACGGGTGGCTGTTCAGGACGCGGGAGACCGTGGCGACGGAGACCCCGGCCGCGGCCGCGACATCCTTGATGCTCACGCTCGACGGCATCGCGGACCACCTCCTCGTGGCTGCGTGGAATCGATTACACGGAGGATTGGAATCGATTACACGGGCTCGTGACAAGAGGGGTTCCGGTTGTCGTGACCGGATCGTGATGCGTTCGGGGCGAGGGTGCGGGTGTTGTCGGTGCCGCGTGCGATCGTGGAGGACGTACCGCGCGCACCCACTCGCGAGACGGCGACGATCGGAGACCAGGACCGTGAACCACGCGCAGCTCACCGCACTCGGCCGCGCCCTGCGCCTGCTCGGCGAGCACGGCGACGCCCTCACGGGGGACATCTCGGACGCCAAGCTCCACGAGGTGCGCGGCGACGTGAAGAGGGCCCTTGAGCTGCTCGACGACACGGTCACGGGCTCGGCGCCCACGACCCGCTGCGCCGAGCACCCGCAGGGCGCGGTCGACAAGTCGGCGCCCGACCTGTGCCTGCTGTGCGAGACGCGCCGCCGCCAGGCGCGCCGCTCGGAGTACGCGGGGGGCCCGGCCCGCCCGCGCGCCGACGAGCAGCCGGTGATGTCGCGCTACGGCACGCGTGAGGACCGCCCGCAGCCCCAGCAGCGCTGGATCCCCGAAGTGTGGAACGGGCAGGTGTGGCAGTTGTGCGGCACTCCGCGCCACGACCGCCGCGAGGCGGATCTCTACCTCGCGGCGCAGCGCCGGCGCCCGGACGCGGCGATGGCGTACCGGCTGGTGCACGAGTTCACGGACTACGAGGTCGTGCGGGTGTGGGGCACGCCCGTCAAGGTCGACATGAAGCCGATGGGCGGGATCTGACCGCCCGGCCGCTCACTCGCCCCGGCCCTCGGCGAGCGTGTGGGCGACCAGCGCGTTGGCGTGCCCGTGCCCCAGGCCGTGCTCGGACTTGAGTCAGCCGACCAGCTCCATGTGCTTGGTCAGCGGCGAGGACCGGATGAGTCCCTGCCAGTGGGAGACCGGCTGCCCGTACTTCTCCTCGATGGCCGGGAAGTAGCTGGCGGGGCCCTTGGTGGTGGTCATGGCGGGTTCCTGTCGGCCGGGTGCGGGTGCTGTCCCCTGTTGAGACGGGCCTGCGGCGCGGAACTCACCGGCTCGCGACAGTGATCCGCGTCACTCGCACAGCGCGGCCCGTGCGTCGGCCTATGTGCGCGGCCCGCGCTTTGGTCTTGGCGGGCGGCCCGCGCTTTGGCCTTGGTGGGCGGCCCGCGCTTTGGCCTTGGTGGGCGGCCGGCGCCTTGGTCTTGGCGGGCGGCCCGCGCATTCGCCTCCTCGCGCGGCATGCGCATTCGCCTACCGCGTGCGGCCCTGGCCCGCGTATCCACCTCCGCGTGCGGCCCCGGTCCCGCGCGTTCGCCACCTCGCGCGGCCCCGGTCCCGCGCTCTCGCCCTCTGCGGGTGGTCCGCGCATTCGCCTCCGCGTGCGGCCCTGGCCCGGCGCTCTCGCCCTCTGCGGGTGGTCCGCGCATTCGCCTCCGCGTGCGGCCCCGGCCCGCGTATTCACCTACGCGCGCGGCCCGCGTATCCACCTCCGCGTGCGGTCCGCGCATCCACCTCCGCGCGCGACCCGCGCTTCCACCTACGCGTGCGGCTCCGCCCCCGAGGCGCCGGCCGTCGCCGCCGCGAGGTCGAGCAACTCGTCCCGGAGCGCGGCCAGTTCCGCCGGAAGTGGTGTCTCGTCCCGGGCCGCCTGCGTCCGGCGCCACGCCAGCGCCGCTTCCAGGAGCGGGCGCAGCGCCGGCCAGCGCCCGGCCGTCCACGCCGCCGCCTGCGCCTTGTCCGCCAGTTCGCCGGTGGTCAGGGCGCGCAGGGCCCGGCACGCGGTCAGCACCACGTAGGCGTGGCCGCCCCGGTGACGCACCTGCGGCGCCCAGCTCCGCAGCCCCGCGACGGAGTCGATCAGCGCCGTCCGCAGCTCCTGCGGCTCCGCGGCGGCCAGCGCCTCCCGCGCCGGGCGGCCGGCCAGCGTCAGGCCCGTCTCGCGGACGAGGGCCCGGGTCAGCGCCCAGCGGGGCAGCACGCGCGCGGTGTGCAGCGGTTCACCCGGGGAGACCACGATCAGCGGTTCGAGAAGACCTCCGGCGAGCGCGGCCGAGGGCGCGTACGTCAGATCGAGCCGCTCCCTGAAGCCCGGGTGCGCCCGCAGGATCCGGGCCTGTGAGGTGTGCAACTCAGCCACATCCAGGTCCAGTTCACCGTCCACGCCGATCAGTACGTCAACATCGCTGACCCCGCGCTCGAACGACCCCGTCGCGGCGGACCCGTACAGCCACACCCCCACCATCCGCCCGCCCACCACGGGCGCCACGGCCGTCAGCAGATCCGGCAACAGCCGCCGCACGCTCACCGGCACCCCGGCCGCCGCTCCCCCCGCCGTCCCGCTCGTCTCGCTCATCCGAAAACTCTAGGTGCTGCCCCGTTGTCAGAGCGCACCGATACCGTCGGATCATGGCGAAGCAGCAGGCGCAGGCAGGCGCCCGGCCCATGGCGGTACTGGAGGCGGTCCTCGAGCGGATCACGTACGCCAACGAGGAGACCGGGTACACCGTCGCGCGGGTGGACACCGGCAGAGGCGCCGGTGATCTGCTGACCGTCGTCGGCTCGCTGCTCGGCGCGCAGGCGGGGGAGTCGCTGCGGATGGAGGGCCGCTGGGGCTCGCACCCCCAGTACGGCAAGCAGTTCACCGTGGAGAACTACACGACGGTGCTGCCCGCCACCATCCAGGGCATCCGCCGCTACCTGGGCTCGGGCCTGGTCAAGGGCATCGGCCCGGTCTTCGCCGACCGCATCACCCAGCACTTCGGCCTGGAGACCCTCGACATCATCGAGCAGGAGCCCAAGCGCCTGATCGAGGTGCCGGGGCTCGGCCCCAAGCGCACCAAGAAGATCGCCGACGCGTGGGAGGAACAGAAGGCGATCAAGGAAGTGATGCTCTTCCTCCAGAGCGTCGACGTCTCGACCTCCATCGCCGTGCGCATCTACAAGAAGTACGGCGACGCGTCGATCGGCGTCGTGAAGAACCAGCCGTACCGGCTCGCCTCCGACGTGTGGGGCATCGGCTTCCTCACCGCCGACCGGATCGCCCAGTCCGTCGGTATCCCGCACGACAGCCCCGAGCGCGTCAAGGCCGGTCTCCAGTACGCCCTTTCGCAATCCACCGACCAGGGGCACTGCTTCCTGCCCGAGGAGCGGCTGATCTCCGACGCGGTGAAGCTGCTCCAGGTCGACACCGGTCTGGTCATCGAGTGCCTGGCCGAACTGGCGCTGCCGGACGAGGACTCCGGCGAGCCCGGCGTCGTACGGGAGCAGGTGCCCGGCGAGCACGGCGAGCCGGTCACCGCGATCTACCTCGTCCCCTTCCACCGGGCCGAACTGTCGCTCTCCGCCCAGCTGTCGAGGCTGCTGCGCACCGACCGGGACCGACTGCCTGCCTTCCACGACGTGGCCTGGGACAAGGCGCTGAAGTGGCTCTCGGGCCGTACCGGGGCCGACCTCGCGCCCGAGCAGGAGGAGGCCGTCCGGCTGGCGCTGACCCAGAAGGTCGCGGTGCTCACCGGCGGCCCCGGCTGCGGCAAGTCGTTCACCGTGCGCTCGATCGTGGAGCTGGCCCGCGCCAAGAAGGCGAAAGTGGTGCTCGCCGCGCCGACCGGCCGCGCCGCCAAGCGCCTGGCCGAGCTGACCGGCGCGGAGGCGTCCACCGTCCACCGGCTCCTGGAGCTGAAACCCGGCGGCGATGCCGCGTACGACAAGGACCGGCCGCTCGACGCCGACCTCGTGGTGGTCGACGAGGCGTCCATGCTCGACCTGCTCCTCGCCAACAAGCTGGCGAAGGCGGTCCCGCCCGGCGCGCACCTCCTCTTCGTCGGCGACGTGGACCAGCTGCCGAGCGTCGGCGCGGGCGAGGTGCTGCGCGACCTGCTGTCCGACGGCAGCCCCGTCCCCGCGGTGCGCCTGACGCGGATCTTCCGCCAGGCCCAGGAGTCCGGCGTCGTGACCAACGCCCACCGGATCAACTCCGGTGTGCCGCCGCTCACTCAGGGCCTCAAGGACTTCTTCCTCTTCGTGGAGGAGGACACCGAGGAGGCCGGGCGGCTGACGGTCGACGTGGCGGCGCGGCGCATCCCCGCCAGGTTCGGGCTCGACCCGCGCCGCGACGTCCAGGTCCTCGCCCCGATGCACCGCGGCTCGGCCGGCGCGGGCACGCTCAACGGGCTCCTCCAGCAGGCCATCACGCCGGGCCGCCCCGAGCTGCCCGAGAAGCGGTTCGGCGGCCGGGTGTTCCGCGTCGGCGACAAGGTGACCCAGATCCGGAACAACTACGAGAAGGGCGCCAACGGCGTCTTCAACGGCACGGTCGGCGTGGTCACCTCCCTCGACACCGAGGAGCAGAGGCTGACCGTGCTGACGGACGAGGACGAGGAAGTCCCGTACGACTTCGACGAACTGGACGAGCTGACGCACGCCTACGCCGTCACGATCCACCGCTCGCAGGGCAGCGAGTACCCGTGCGTCGTGATCCCGGTCACCACCGGAGCCTGGATGATGCTCCAGCGGAACCTTCTCTACACGGCGGTGACCCGTGCCAAGAAGCTGGTGGTCCTGGTCGGATCGCGGAAGGCTCTGGGGCAGGCAGTGCGCACGGTCTCGGCGGGAAGACGCTGTACAGCACTGGATTTCCGGCTGTCCGCCGGTGCCCGGTGACGGCTCGTACCAAATTTGATCGATCAAACGAGTCGCAAAGGTCACACAGGACTTCCGGAACCAGGGCGAAGGGGGCAGGATGAGCAGGTTGGCGGCACTGAGTGCCGCCAATAGGCCCAATGGTCGACCCCGAGTGCACTCTGCTGGGCCAAGTGGGGGATGGTAGAGACAGTCAGGGCACCTCGAAGAAGAGGCACTACGTCGGTGAGGGATGACGTGAGCGAGCACACAAACGACGCTGTAGTACTGCGGTACGGCGATGGCGAATACACCTACCCGGTGATCGACAGCACCGTGGGCGACAAGGGCTTCGACATCGGGAAGCTCCGGTCCCAGACAGGACTGGTCACCCTCGACAGCGGATACGGCAACACCGCCGCCTATAAATCCGCGATCACCTACCTGGACGGCGAGCAGGGCATCCTGCGCTACCGCGGGTACCCGATCGAGCAGCTGGCCGAGCGTTCCACCTTCACCGAGGTGGCGTACCTGCTGATCAACGGTGAGCTCCCCACCGTCGACGAGCTCTCCACCTTCAAGAACGAGATCACGCAGCACACCCTGCTGCACGAGGACGTCAAGCGGTTCTACGACGGGTTCCCGCGCGACGCCCACCCGATGGCCATGCTGTCCTCGGTCGTCTCCGCGCTGTCCACCTTCTACCAGGACAGCCACAACCCCTTCGACGAGAAGCAGCGTCACCTCTCGACGATCCGCCTTCTCGCCAAGCTTCCGACGATCGCGGCGTACGCGTACAAGAAGTCGGTCGGCCACCCGGTGGTCTACCCGCGCAACGACCTCGGCTACGTCGAGAACTTCCTGCGCATGACGTTCTCCGTGCCGGCCGCCGAGTACGACCTGGACCCGACGGTCGTCTCCGCGCTGGACAAGCTGCTGATCCTGCACGCGGACCACGAGCAGAACTGTTCGACGTCCACCGTGCGTCTGGTCGGCTCCTCGCAGGCGAACATGTTCGCCTCGATCTCCGCCGGCATCTCGGCGCTGTGGGGCCCGCTGCACGGCGGCGCCAACCAGTCGGTCCTGGAGATGCTGGAAGGCATCCAGGCCAGCGGCGGCGACGTCGACACCTTCATCCGCAAGGTGAAGAACAAGGAAGACGGCGTGAAGCTCATGGGCTTCGGGCACCGCGTCTACAAGAACTTCGACCCCCGGGCGAAGATCATCAAGGCGGCGGCGCACGATGTCCTCTCGGCGCTCGGCAAGAGCGACGAGCTGCTCGACATCGCGCTGAAGCTGGAGGAGCACGCGCTGGCCGACGACTACTTCGTCGAGCGCAAGCTCTACCCGAACGTCGACTTCTACACCGGCCTGATCTACCGGGCCATGGGCTTCCCGACCGAGATGTTCACCGTGCTCTTCGCGCTCGGCCGGCTCCCCGGCTGGATCGCCCAGTGGCACGAGATGATCAAGGAGCCCGGTTCGCGCATCGGCCGTCCGCGCCAGATCTACACCGGCGTGGTCGAGCGGGACTTCGTCCCCGTCGAAGAGCGCTGAGCCCGCCAACGGCATCAGCCTGGAGATAGCGGAGAGCGCCCCGCTGTCGATCCCCCCACGGGTCGACAGTCGGGGCGCTCTCCTTTTCCCGGTGCGGATTCCCCCCACGGGATCCGGCCGGGCGTCTGTGTCCGCGTCGGCCGCCGGAACACGTACGCACGGGTGGGCCGCTCAAGCTCCCCGGTGCACGTGCCCCGGCCAACGCAGTCGGTACCGTCCCCCAAGACGGTCCCGTCCGATACCGAAACGCCCCCCAAGACGTTTCTGCATCGCCTCCTTAGACTCACGGGACCGGCAAAGGGTTACGTTCTCATCGCTGTGATCTGCGTCTCTTGCATATGTCCCGTGTGCACACAAGAGGCCCGTTATGTAGATGTGAGCCTCGTGCGTGAGAGTGCTGCAATTGTGCCGTGTGGATTGTGTGGAGGTCCAGGTCTGGCTAGGTGAATCTGCGAAGTCGCAGACTGTTCGTCACCACGAAGACCGACGAGAAGGCCATCGCGGCCCCCGCGATCATCGGATTCAGCAGGCCGGCGGCGGCCAGCGGCAGCGCGGCGACGTTGTATCCGAAGGCCCAGCAGAGGTTGCCCTTGATCGTCGCCAGGGTGCGGCGGGAGAGCCGGATCGCGTCGGCCGCGACCCGCAGATCGCCCCGGACCAGCGTCAGGTCGCCCGCCTCGATCGCCGCGTCCGTCCCGGTCCCCAGGGCCAGGCCCAGATCGGCGGCGGCCAGCGCGGCGGCGTCGTTCACCCCGTCACCGACCATCGCCACGCCCCGGCCCTCGCCCTGGAGCCGCCTGATCACATCGACCTTGTCCTGCGGCAGCACCTCAGCGATCACGTCGCCGGGGTCGATGCCCACCGCCCGCGCGACGGCCGCCGCCGAGGCCCGGTTGTCACCGGTCAGCAGGATCGGGGTGAGTCCGAGTCCGCGCAGCGCGGCGACGGCCGGGGCGCTCGTCTCCTTCACCGTGTCGGCGACGGCCAGCACGCCGCGCGCCGCCCCGTCCCAGGCGACCGTGACCGCCGTGCCGCCCTCCGCCTCGGCCGCCCGCCGCGCCGCCGTCAGCGCGGGCGGCAGGTCGATCCCGGCCCCGGCGAGCAGCCGCTCGCGCCCCACCAGGACGGCGTGGCCCTCGACGGTGCCGCGCACGCCGAGCCCGGGGACGCTCGCGAAGCCCTCGACCGGCGGCAGCTCGCCCGCCCGGTCGGCGGCGCCCGCCGCCACGGCGCGGCCCACCGGGTGCTCGGAGGCGTGCTCCACGGCCCCGGCCAGCCGCAGCAGCTCCTTCTCGGAGGTGTCGTCGGCGACGTGTGTGGCGAGGAGGGTCATCCGGCCGGTGGTGACGGTGCCGGTCTTGTCGAGGACGATCGTGTCGACCTTGCGGGTGCTCTCCAGGACCTCGGGGCCCTTGATGAGGATGCCGAGCTGGGCGCCGCGTCCGGTGCCGACCATGAGCGCGGTCGGCGTGGCCAGGCCGAGGGCGCACGGGCAGGCGATGATCAGCACGGCGACGGCCGAACCGAACGCGGCGGTGGTGTCCCCGGTGGCGAGGAGGCGCCCGAGCAGGGTGCCGAGCGCGATCACGACGACGACGGGGACGAAGACCGCCGAGACCCGGTCGGCGATCCGCTGCGCCTGCGCCTTGCCGGTCTGGGCGTCCTCGACGAGCCGCGCCATGTGGGCGAGCCGGGTGTCGGCGCCGACCCGGGTGGCCTCGACGACGATCCGGCCGCCCGCGTTGACGGTCGCTCCGGTGACGGCGGACCCGGCCGCCACGTCCACCGGGACGGACTCACCGGTGAGCACGGAGGCGTCGACGGCGCTGACGCCCTCGACGACCGTGCCGTCCGTCGCGATCTTCTCGCCCGGCCGTACGACGAAACGGTCGCCCGGGCTCAGCCGGCCGGCCGGGACACGCGTCTCGGTGCCGTCGGCGGCCAGCAGGGCGACGTCCTTCGCGCCGAGTTCGAGCAGGGCCCTGAGCGCGGCGCTCGCGCTGCGCCGGGCGCGCGCCTCCAGGTAGCGGCCGACAAGGATGAAGGTGACGACGCCCGAGGCCACCTCCAGGTAGATGGTCGAGGAGGCGTCCGCGCCGCGCGTGCCGAAGGTGAACCCGTGCCGCATCCCCGGCATCCCGGCGGAGCCGAGGAACAGCGCCCACAGGGACCAGCCGAAGGCGGCGAGCGTGCCGAGGGAGACGAGGGTGTCCATGGTGGCCGCGGCGTGCCGGGCGTTGGTCCAGGCGGCGCGGTGGAACGGCAGGCCGCCCCAGATCACGACCGGCGCGGCCAGGGTCAGCGACAGCCACTGCCAGTTGTCGAACTGGAGGGCGGGGACCATGGCGAGGAGGATCACCGGCACGGTCAGGAGCGCGGAGACCCTCAGGCGCTGGGCGATGGGTGCGGCCGTGCCGCGCACCGGGGAAGCTTCCCCGGTCTCGTCATGGGCCGGCGCGTCGTGGGCCGGCGGGCCCGGCTCGGCCCTGACGATCGGCTCCGCGGTGTAGCCCAGCTTGGTGATCGTGTCGATCAGCGTCTGCGGGGCGACGTCGGCGGCGTGGGAGATCTTCGCCTTCTCCGTGGCCAGGTTGACCGTCGCGCTCACGCCGTCGAGCCGGTTGAGCTTCTTCTCGATACGGGCGGAGCAGGCGGCGCAGGTCATGCCGCCGATCGCGAGGTCGAGGTCGGTGGCAGGTGCGTCCGTCATGGTGATGTCGAGGGTACGGCGGCCGGGCCGGTCCGCCGCGGCCCGGCCCGGAGCCCGGTCAGACCCTGCCGACCAGCTCGTACCCGGCCTCGTCGACCGCGGCGCGGACGGCCTCCTCGTCGAGCGGGCCCGCGGAGACCACGGTCACCTGGCCGGAGGCGGCGGCCGCCTGGACGGAGGCGACACCGGCGAGCTCGGAGATCTCACCGGCGACGGCGCCCTCGCAGTGGCCGCAGGTCATGCCCTTGACCTCGTAGACCGTGGTGACGGAGCCCTCGGCGGCCGGGGCCGCGCCGTCGCCGTGGCAGGCGCCGCCGCAGCAGGAACCGGAAGCCTCCACGGGCGCGTCGGCCTCGGTGCCGATCTGGTGGAGCTCGGTCTGGGCGCTCATGTCGTTCTCCTTGCTGGAAGCCGGGTGCGGGGGCCGGGTACCCCCGACACCTCCTGACCCACCCGACCTTATACCCCTAGGGGGTATTAATCCAGGAAGGATCGCGGCGGGACAGGGTGCGCGCCCAGGCGAGTCCGAGCAGGGAGACGAGCACGAGTCCGCCGACCGAGAACAGCGTGAAGAGGTGCCTCTGGGGGCCGGTCGGCGCGGGGATGTACCCCTGTGCGAACAGGGCGCGGTCCAGGCCGGTGCCGGTCAACCGGGCCACGAGCCAGATCGCGATGCCGTGCATCGAGTCCCACAGGGCGTGCAGCAGCGAGACACCGGCGTAGGCCAGGAGCACCGGGGCCGCGAAGCGGTAGTGGCCGTCCGGCTTGCGGAAGGAGAGGAGCACCCCGCCGGAGATCGCCGTCCACAGCCCGTGCCCGAACGGGGCGAGCAGCCCGCGCAGGACCTCCGTCTCCAGAAGGGAGCGCAGGTCGATGCCCTTCATGGTGACCGCCGCGTTGAAGGCGTAGCCCGCGCTCTCGAACGCCGCGAACCCGAAGCCGACCGTGGCGCCCAGGACGAGCCCCGCGCGCAGCCCGTGGACGCGGGGGTGGCGGTGGAGCACGTACATGAGGGCGAGGAGCTTCACGGCTTCCTCGATCAGGCCGACGCCGACGAACATCCACACCGAGGGGTGCAGCAGGTAGTACTCCATCACCGAGGCGCCCAGGACGCCGAGGACGCCGCCGACCAGGAAGCAGCCCAGGATGAGGTGCACCCCCAGGTCGCGGCCGTGCCGCTCGTACGCCCAGAGCACGAAGACCGCCGGCACGAGGAAGCTGCCCAGCAGGATGAGGGTGGGGAGCAGGGTGGTGTTCTTCGTGGCGTACGTGACGAGCGCCGTCAGCACCCACAGGCCCAGGCCGCCCCAGAGGCAGCGCTTCCAGAGGCCGGTGCGGATCTGCGGTCCCGGCGGTACCGACTGCTGGGGGATGCGGGCCCGGGGTTCTCCGGGGGGCTGGGGGTGCGGCACGGCGGTTCCCTACGACTTCCCTCGAACGGGCAACGACTACGGGTGATTTGCGGGAAGTTTAGTGAAAGAGGAGGTATGTCGCAGTCCGGGCTGCAGCCCGGCCGCGCCGCCGCCACGGCTACCGTGAGCCCGTACGGGCCAAGGGAACGAGGTGGATGGATGCGGGCCGTCGTGTTCGAGCGGTTCGGTGAGCAGGCCGAGGTGCGTACGGTGCCGGACCCGTTGCCCGCGCCGCACGGGGTCGTCGTGCGCGTCGAGGCGACCGGCCTGTGCCGCAGCGACTGGCACGGGTGGAAGGGCCACGACCCGGACATCGCGCTGCCGCACGTGCCGGGCCACGAACTCGCCGGAGTCGTCCAGGAGGTGGGCGCCGACGTCCGCCGATGGCGGGCCGGGGGCCGGGTGACGGTGCCGTTCGTGTGCGCCTGCGGGAGCTGCGCGGCGTGCGCCGCGGGGGACCAGCAGGTGTGCGAGCGGCAGACGCAGCCCGGCTTCACGCACTGGGGTTCCTTCGCCGAGTACGTCGCCCTGGGCCACGCCGACGTGAATGTGGTGGCGGTGCCGGACGACATGGCGTTCGGGACGGCCGCCGGACTCGGCTGCCGGTTCGCGACCGCCTTCCGCGCCGTGGTCCAGCAGGGCCGGGTCGCGGCGGGGGAGTGGGTCGCGGTGCACGGCTGCGGCGGCGTGGGGCTGTCCGCCGTGATGATCGCGGCGGCGGCCGGGGCGCGGGTGGTAGCCGTGGACATCTCCCCCGGCGCGCTCGATCTGGCCAGGAAGTTCGGCGCCGTCGCGTGCGTGGACGCGAGAGCGGTGGACGATGTGGCGGGAGCTGTACGGGAGTTGACGCACGGCGGAGCGCAACTGTCGCTGGACGCCCTGGGGTCGGCGGTCACCTGCGCGGCGTCCATCGGCGGGCTGCGGCGGCGCGGACGGCATGTGCAGGTGGGGCTGTTGCCGCAGGACCCGGTCGTGCCGATGGGCCGAGTGCTCGCGTGGGAACTGGAGTTGGTCGGCAGCCACGGCATGGCCGCGCACGCCTACCCGGCGATGCTGGAGCTGGTCCGGGGCGGGCTGGTGCGGCCCGATCTGCTGGTGACGTCGGTGATTCCGCTCGCGGCGGCGGGGCGGGCGCTGGCCGCCATGGGGGAGGTCGCCACCGGGGCCGGTGTGACCGTGATCGAGCCGTTCGCGCCGTAGGGCGGGGGCGCGGGCGCGGCGGGTTCGCCGCGCCCGGCCGCGTGGTTCCCCGAGCCCGTCGGGGCGCCCTACCAGGGCGCCCCGACAGGGCGTTCAGTCTCTTTCGCGGCCTCTGTTGCGGGGCCGGGAGGCCACCCACGCGCGGACGGTGTCGGCGTACCAGAAGGGCTTGCCGCGCTCCACGTGGTCGGGGGGTGGCAGCAGGCCGTGTTTGCGGTACGAGCGGACGGTGTCGGGCTGTACCCGGATGTGCGCGGCGATCTCTTTGTACGACCAGAGCCTGCGGTCGGTCATGGTGGCTCCTCCCTGGCGGGTGTCGCGGCAGCGGCACGGGGGTGGCCGCCGGCGATCACTCACCCTGTGCCCGGAGAACGATGTTCACCGAGGGGAAGGGTGGGCCTGTGGGGCCCCTGTGACGGAGAACCCGCGTATGCGGGACATGTGTGGCAAGAAGCGGGCGTTTGTGACGTGAATGTTGCAAACAGGGTGCTTCGACGACGCATATCCCGGCGCACGAATGGACAGCTCCCTACGGACGACCCGGAGACGACCCGGACGCCATAGAAGCCCTGCGCTGCGGGGACGCTCTCCTCACGCGGCCTCAAATGGTCTGTATGTCAGGACAAAGCGTTGACAGGGGAGAGGGGGCGGGCTAGATCTGTAGGGATGACCTACCTACCGAGCGGCACCGCGGCGGACGGCCCCTACGCCCTGGCCGTCGACCCGGACGGGACGGGACTGGCGGGCTGGTCCCGCGCGGCCCTGCGGATCCTCGAACTGGCGCCCGGCGGGCGGCACGCCTTCGACACCGGTGAGAGCGAGTGGATCGTGCTGCCCCTCACCGGCCGTTGCTCCGTGGACGCGGAGGGGCGGACCATCGAACTGCTGGGCAGGGAGAGCGTGTTCGACGGCGCGAGCGACTTCGCGTACCTTCCGCGCGACACCCGCGCAGAGATCGCCTCCGGTGCGGGAGGCCGCTTCGCCCTGGCAGGAGCGAAGTGCGGACGACGACTCCCCGTCCGCCACGGCCCCGCGCCGGAGGTACCCGTCGAGGCCCGTGGCACCGGCACCAGCGCCCGCCAGGTGCGCAACTTCGCCGCCGCCGACACCTTCGACTGCGACCAGCTCATCGCCGTCGAAGTCATCACCCCGGGCGGCAACTGGTCCTCGTACCCCCCGCACAAGCACGACGAGCACCGCCCGGGCGTCGAGACGCGGCTCGACGAGATCTACTACTTCGAGATCGGCTCCGACCCGGCCACCGGCGCCCCCGGCTACGGGTACCAGCGCGTCTCCCCCTCCCGGCCGGGCGGCACCGACCTCCTCGCCGAGGTCCGCACCGGCGACGCGGTCCTCGTCCCGGACGGCTGGCACGGCCCGTCGATCGCCCAGCCGGGGCACACCATGTACTACCTGAACGTGATGGCGGGGCCGGGACCGGAGCGGGAGTGGAAGATCTGCTTCCACCCCGACCACGTGACGGAGGGATACCGATGACGACGCGGCTCACCACGGCCCAGGCCCTCATCCGCTTTCTGGCCGCGCAGTACACCCGGCGCGACGGCGACCGCCACCGCCTCATCGGCGCCACCTGGGGCATCTTCGGCCACGGCAACGTGGCGGGCATCGGCCAGGCGCTGCTCCAGTACGGCGACGTCATGCCGTTCCACCAGGGCCGCAACGAACAGGCGATGGTGCACGCGGCGGTCGGCTACGCACGCCAGAGCGACCGGCTCTCCGCCCACGCCGTCACCACGTCCATCGGCCCGGGCGCGACCAACCTCGTCACCGGCGCCGCCCTCGCCACCGTCAACCACCTGCCCGTACTCCTGCTCCCCGGCGACGTGTTCGCGGCCCGTCCCGCCGACCCGGTGCTCCAGCAGCTGGAGGTCCCCTACGCGGGCGACGTGTCGGTCAACGACTGCCTGCGGCCCGTGTCGCGCTACTTCGACCGGATCACCCGCCCCGAGCAGCTGATCCCCGCCGCGCTCCAGGCGATGCGGGTGCTCACCGACCCGGTGGAGACCGGGGCCGTCACCCTCGCGCTGCCGCAGGACGTCCAGGCGGAGGCGTACGACTGGCCCGACGACTTCTTCGTCGAACGCACCTGGACCATTCGCCGCCCCGCCCCCGACGCCGCCGAACTGCTCGCTGCGGCAACGGCGTTGAGGCAGGCGAGGCGGCCCCTGATCATCGCGGGCGGCGGGGTCCACCACAGCGGCGCGGAGGAGGCCCTGAAGACCTTCGCGGACGCGACCCGCATCCCCGTCGCCTCCACCCAGGCGGGCAAGGGCTCCCTGCGCCACGACCATCCGGCCGACGTCGGCGGCATCGGCCACACCGGTACCGCCACCGCCGACGAACTGGCCAGGACCGCCGACCTGGTGCTCGGCGTCGGCACCCGGTACACGGACTTCACGACGGCGTCCGGCACCCTCTTCGACCGCCCGGGCGTCCGCTTCCTGAACCTCAACATCGCCGCGTTCGACGCCCACAAGCTGGCCGCGCTGCCCCTGGTCGCGGACGCCCGCGAGGGCCTGACCGCACTCCTCGGCGCCCTGCGGGAGCACCACGCGGAGCCCGCGTACGTCGCCGGGTACACCGAGGACAAGGAGCGCTGGGAGAGCCGCGTCGACGCCTGCTACGCCGCCCCCGGCGACGGCTCGGGCCGCCCGACGCAGGCCCAGGTCCTGGGTGCGCTGGACGCGTTGGTGACCGAGGAGGACATCCTCATCAACGCGGCGGGCTCGCTCCCCGGCGACCTGCACAAGCTCTGGCGGACCCGCTCGCGCGACCAGTACCACGTCGAGTACGGCTACTCCTGCATGGGCTACGAGATCCCGGCCGCCCTCGGCGTCGCCCTCGCCGCACCCGGCCGGCCCGTGTGGGCGCTGGTCGGCGACGGCACCTACCTGATGGCGCCGACGGAGCTGGTGACGGCCGTGCAGGAGGGCATCCCCGTCAAGATGGTCCTCCTCCAGAACCACGGGTACGCCTCCATCGGCGGGCTCTCCGCGTCCGTCGGCGCCGAGGGCTTCGCCACCCAGTACCGCCTCCCGGGCGACGAAGGGGCCTACACCGGGCCGCCGCTCCCCGTCGACCTCGCGGCGAACGCGGCCAGCCTCGGCATGGACGTACACCGCGCGAAGACGGTCGCGGAGCTGCGCGAGGCGCTCGCCGCGACCCGCGCCGCGACCCGTCCCACATGTGTCTATGTGGAGACAGAAACGGCAGACACAGTGTCGGGCCCGCCCCCGGCGCAGGCGTGGTGGGATGTGCCCGTGGCCGAGACGGCGGACCGGCCGTCGGCGGTCGAGGCCCGCGAGGAGTACGACCGGCACATCACCACGCGCCGCCGCCACCTCTGAGAAGCACGAGAAGCAGCAGCGGACGCGTGACACGCTGTAGACGCAACCAGGAGTCGCCCCTATGTCTGACACGAAGTTGGTCCACCACTGGATCGGCGGCAAGACCGTCGAGGGCGTATCGGGCAACCACGGCCCGGTGACCGACCCCGCGACCGGCGCCGTCACCACGCACGTCGACTTCGCGAGCGCCGACGAGGTGGACGCCGCGGTCGCCGCCGCCAAGGAGGCGTACGCGAGCTGGGGGACCTCCTCGCTCGCCCGGCGCACCGAGATCCTCTTCCGGTTCCGCGCGTTGCTCGACGCCAACCGGGACGCCATCGCCGAGCTGATCACCGCCGAGCACGGCAAGGTGCACTCCGACGCGCTCGGCGAGGTCGCCCGCGGCCTGGAGATCGTCGACCTCGCCTGCGGGATCAACGTGCAGCTGAAGGGCGAGCTGTCGACCCAGGTCGCGAGCCGCGTGGACGTGTCGTCGATCCGCCAGCCGCTCGGCGTCGTCGCGGGCATCACGCCGTTCAACTTCCCGGCGATGGTGCCGATGTGGATGTTCCCGCTCGCCATCGCGTGCGGCAACACGTTCGTCCTGAAGCCGTCGGAGAAGGACCCCTCGGCGTCGGTGAAGATCGCCGAGCTGCTCTCCGAGGCCGGCCTGCCCGACGGCGTCTTCAACGTGGTGCACGGTGACAAGGTCGCCGTCGACCGCCTCCTGGAGCACCCGGACGTCGCGGCGGTCTCCTTCGTCGGCTCCACGCCGATCGCCCGCCACATCCACGCCACGGCCTCCGCCAACGGCAAGCGCGTCCAGGCGCTCGGCGGCGCCAAGAACCACATGCTGGTGCTGCCCGACGCCGACCTCGACGCCGCCGCCGACGCGGCGGTCTCCGCGGCCTACGGCTCGGCCGGCGAGCGCTGCATGGCCATCTCGGCCGTGGTCGCCGTCGGCCCGGTCGGCGACGAACTGGTCGCGAAGATCAAGGAACGCGCCGAGAAGATCAAGATCGGCCCGGGCAACGACCCGGCCTCCGAGATGGGCCCGCTCATCACGGCCGTCCACCGCGACAAGGTGGCCTCCTACGTCGCGGGCGCGGCGGCCGACGGCTGCGAGGTCGTCCTCGACGGCACCGGCCACACGGTCGAGGGCCACGAGGACGGCCACTGGATCGGCCTCTCGCTGCTCGACCGCGTACCGACGTCGGCGAAGGCGTACCAGGACGAGATCTTCGGCCCGGTGCTGTGCGTGCTGCGCGTCGACACCTACGACGAGGGCGTGGCCCTCATCAACGCCTCGCCGTTCGGCAACGGCACGGCGGTCTTCACCCGGGACGGCGGCGCCGCCCGCCGCTTCCAGCTGGAGGTCGAGGCCGGCATGGTCGGCGTCAACGTCCCGATCCCGGTCCCCGTCGGCTACCACTCCTTCGGCGGCTGGAAGGACAGCCTCTTCGGCGACCACCACATCTACGGCAACGACGGCACGCACTTCTACACCCGCGGCAAGGTCGTCACCACCCGCTGGCCCGACCCGTCCGAGACCCCGGCCGGTGTCGACCTGGGCTTCCCCCGCAACCACTGATCCCCACCCGCCCACGTGCCCCGGTCCGCCCCTCACGGCGGGCCGGGGCACACGCATGATGTCCGCACTGCGGACAAATTCCGGTGAGATTCGGAGCCCCGGCTGCGGTTCCCGTACGTAGGGGACGAATGGTGCGACGCAGGCGTACGAGCCACAACGCCTTGCTTAGCAAGGTCAACTAGCAAGTTCAAGGGATTGAACACGGCCGACTTTGCGAACAGCTAAGGAAGCGCCGGAAGTTGAGAAAGGTGACGAGTGCGGAATCCGCAGGGAAACGGGCGTTGACGTTCCGGATAGCGGCGGGGTTCGATGACGCGCCGGGAGCGGACGTACCACCCCTCACCACAGCCCGTCGGAGGCGATAGCGCTCTCGCCCGAACCACTGCCGCACACGTCGATCGGAACCGCTCCATGACCGACACGCTCCGCCCCACCGCCGCCGCCCCCTCGGCGGTGGAGCCCTTGCCGGAGACGGCGACGGAAGGCTCAGAAGGTTCCCCCCAGACGCTCAAGCGTTCCATCGGCGTCGTCGGCGGCACCCTGCTCACGCTCTCCTGCGTGACGCCCGCCTCCACGCTCTTCGTCGTCGTGCCCGACCTGTTCGGCTCGCTCGGCACCGCCACCGCCCTCACCATCGCGATCGGCTCGCTGCTCTGTATAGGCGTCGCGTTCTGCTACTCGGAGCTGGGCACGCTCATCCCCAGCGCGGGCGGCGAGTACGCCATGGTCTCCACCCTCGCGGGACGACTCGCCGGCTGGCTGGTCTTCGTCCTCTCCCTGCTCGTCGTGATGATCGTGCCGCCGGTGATCGCCATGGGCACCGCCGACTACCTGGCCCCCCTCGTCCACCTCGACCCGTCGGTCGCGGGCGCAGGCGTCATGCTGCTCGCCACCCTCGCCGGCCTCCTCGACCTGCGCGCCAACGCGTGGATCACCGGCGTCTTCCTCGTCCTGGAGGTCATCGCGGCCGCCGTCGTCGCGGTCCTCGGCTTCACGCACGCCGAGCGCGGCGCGGGCGCCCTGGTCTCCATGCAGGTGGCGGGCGGCCACGGCCACACGGACACGGTGACGGCGATGCTGGTGGTGTCCGGCCTGGCCATCGCCCTCTTCGTCACCCAGGGCTTCTCCACCGCCGTCTACCTCTCCGAGGAGCTGGAGAACCCCCGGACCTCCGTCTCCCGCACGGTCCTCGCCACGCTCGCCATCTCCACGGTGATCATCCTCGTCCCCGTCGTCGCGATCACCATGGGCGCCAAGGACCTCTCGGCGCTCACCTCCGGCGACATCGGCTCCATGGTCGAGGCGTGGTCGAACTCGGCCGTCGGCACGTTCGTCTCGCTCTGCGTCGCCCTCGCCATCATCAACGCGGGCATCGTCATGGTCATCCAGAACTCCCGCGTCCTGTTCGCCTCGGCCCGCGACAAGGCATGGCCGAAGCCGGTCAACCGGGGCCTGTCGAGGCTCGGCCGGTTCGGCTCCCCGTGGGTCGCGACCCTCGTCGTGGGCGTGCCCGGCGCGGCCCTCTGCTTCGTCAACCTCGACACCCTGTACGGCGTGACGGGCGTCTCCGTCACCGGCATGTACGTCCTCGTCGCCGTCGCCGCGCTCCTCGCCCGCCGCGGCCCCCACCGCGACCGGTCCGCCTGGCGCATGCCGCTGTGGCCCGCGGTCCCGGTGCTCCTGATCGTGGTGCTGGTGTACGTCCTCAGTCAGCAGGAGGTGGCGTACCTGCTGTGGACGGGCGGCATCACCGCGGTGGCGACGCTCTACTGGGCGCTCTACCTGAGGCCCCGCCCACAGACGCGCTGGGTGATCACCGTGCCGGAATGACCCCGGACGCGAGCCCCTCCGACGGTTGAGGAGCGGGGGCCGGGGAGGCGCCGGTCTACCACGCCTGCGGTATGCGGCGGCCGGACTGTACTACCCCGGGAGGTCAGGGGGTTCCGACCGGGGGGTGCGGTGACTGTCGGTGGCGGCACATACCGTTGACGTATGGATCTACGAATCGGCGCATGGCGCGAGCGAGTACGCGGGAAGCCGCGACGGTTGACCGCCGTCGCCGCCGCCCTGGTGGTGCTCGCGGGGGCCGGGACCTGGTCCGTCGCCGCGGCCACGTCCTCCGACGGCGGGGCGGCCGTGCACCGGCAGGACCGGACGATGCCGATGGGCGGCGGCGTCCGGATCAAGACCTCGTACTTCACCTCGGGCGACACCCGCCACAAGCGGCCCGCCGTCCTGCTCGCCCACGGCTTCGGCGGCAGCAAGGCCGACGTGCGGGGCGAGGCGGAGAAGCTCGCGAAGGACGGGTACGCGGTACTGACCTGGTCGGCGCGCGGCTTCGGCGGCTCCACGGGCAAGATCGGGCTCAACGACCGGCGCGGCGAGGTCGCCGACGTCTCCCGGCTGATCGACTGGCTGGCGAAGCGGCCCGAGGTGCGGCTCGACAAGGCGGGCGACCCACGCGTGGGCGTCACCGGCGCCTCGTACGGCGGCGCGGTCTCGCTGCTCTCCGCCGCGTACGACAAGAGGGTCGACGCGATCGCCCCGCAGATCACGTACTGGAACCTGGCGGACGCCCTCTTCCCGGACGGCGTCTTCAAGAAGCTGTGGACCGGCATCTTCTTCACCACCGGCTCCGCCGACATCGGCGCCCGCACCAGCGAGGCCGGACTGCACTGCGGCCGCTTCCAGGCCGAGCTGTGCGCCATGTACCAGCGGGTCGCCATGGCCGGGAAGCCGGACGCCCGGGCCCGCGAACTCCTGGAGGAGCGCAGCCCGTCCGCCGTCGGCGACCGCATCAAGGTGCCCACCCTCATCTCGCAGGGGCAGACCGACTCCCTCTTCCCGCTGAGCCAGTCCGACGCGATGGCCCGGCAGATCAAGGCCAACGGAGCCCCCGTCGACGTCGACTGGATCGCGGGCGGGCACGACGGCGGCGACATGGAGAGCGACCGCACCGAGCACCGCGTGACCTCCTGGTTCGACCGGTACCTGAAGGACGAGGACGTCGACACCGGACCCGCGTTCCGCGTGACCCGCACCGGCGGCGTCGACTCCACCGACGGCGCGGCCACCGTGCGCGGCGCCAGCGGCGACAGCTACCCGGGGCTGCGCGGCGAGGACCGGGTCTCCGTGCCGCTGAAGTCCGCCACCGAGACGTTCCAGAACCCGCCGGGCGGCTCCCCGCCGTCGATCTCCTCGGTCCCCGGCCTGGGCAGCGCGTCACAGCTGTCGTCGTCGCTCGGCGTCGGCCTCTCGCTCGACTTCCCCGGCCAGTTCGCCCGGTTCGACTCGGCGCCGCTGCGCAAGTCCGTGCGGATCACCGGCTCCCCGACGGCCACGGCCCACGTGAAGTCCTCCACCGGCACCGCCGTCCTCTTCGCCAAGGTGTACGACGCCGGGCCCGGCGGGGCGCGCCAGCTCCTGCCCTCCCAACTCGTCAGCCCCGTCCGGGTCACCGGAGCGGGCGGAGCCGGCAAGGACGTCACGTTCGCCCTGCCGGCCATCGACCACCAGGTGCAGAAGGGCCACACCCTGCGGCTCGTCCTGTCCGCGACGGACCTCGGCTACGCGTCCCCGGCACAGTCCGCGACGTACCAGGTGTCGGTCACCGGCGGACTCAGCCTGCCGACCGCGCCCGGCGCGAAGACGGCGGCCGCGCCACTGCCCGCCTGGGTGTGGTGGCTGCCGGCCGGCGCGGTCGTCCTCGCGGCGGCGCTCCTGCTGACGGCCCGCAGGCGCACCACGGCGCCCGCACCGGACCCGGCCCTCGCCGAAGTCCCCCTCCAGATCACCGGCTTGAGCAAGCGGTACGCGAAGTCGAACGATCGGTACGCGGTCCGCGACGTGTCCATCCGCGTCGAGAAGGGCCAGGTCCTCGGCCTGCTCGGGCCGAACGGAGCGGGCAAGACGACGACCCTGCGCATGCTCATGGGGCTCATCGGGCCCGACGCGGGCGAGATCCGCGTCTTCGGCCACGCCATCCGCCCCGGCGCCCCCGTGCTCTCCCGGGTCGGCGCCTTCGTCGAGGGCGCGGGTTTCCTGCCGCACCTCTCCGGCCGGGAGAACCTGGAGCTGTACTGGCGGGCCACCGGCCGCCCGCCCGGCGACGCCCACCTGGAGGAGGCGCTGGAGATCGCCGGGCTCGGTGACGCGCTCGCCCGCGCGGTGCGCACGTACTCGCAGGGCATGCGCCAGCGGCTCGCCATCGCCCAGGCCATGCTCGGCCTGCCGGACCTGCTCATCCTGGACGAGCCGACGAACGGCCTCGACCCGCCGCAGATCCGCGAGATGCGCGAGGTGATGATCCGGTACGCGCGCGGCGGCCGCACCGTCATCGTCTCCAGCCACCTGCTCGCCGAGGTCGAGCAGTCCTGCACCCACCTCGTCGTGATGGACCGGGGCCGCCTCGTGCGCGCGGGCCGCGTCGCGGACATCGTCGGCTCGGGCGACACCGTGCGCGTCGGCCTGGCCGGCGACGTCTCCGACCCGCTCCTGGAGAAGGTGGCCGCGCTGGAGGCGGTGGAGTCGGCGGTCCGCGCCGACGACGGCCTGCTGATCCGGCTCGCCCCCACGCCCGCCGGCACCGCGGGCGACCTCGCGGACCCGGGCCCGGGCGACGCCGCGGCCCGGCTGCTGACCGGCCTGGTCCGGCTGGACGTACCGGTGAAGTCGTTCGGCCCGCACCGGCGACTCGAGGACGCGTTCCTGACGCTGATCGGAGGTTCCGCGTGAGCGGCACCGGCACCAACCTGTCCACCGCGCCCGTCCCGCCCGTCGCCGGGCACGCCGACGGATACCGGCCCGGGCGGACCCTGCCCCTGCGGGTGGAGCTGGCCCGGCAGGTGAAGCGGCGGCGCACCCTCGCCATGGGGGCCGTGCTCGCGCTGCTGCCGTTCGTGCTCGTCGCCGCGTTCGCCATCGGCGGCGAGCCGGGCGGCCGCAGCGGGCGGACCACCCTGATGGACACCGCCACCGCGTCCGGCGCGAACTTCGCGGCGACGAGCCTGTTCGTCTCCGCCGGGTTCCTCCTCGTCATCCCCGTCGCCCTGTTCTGCGGCGACACGATCGCCTCCGAGGCGAACTGGTCGAGCCTGCGCTACCTGCTCGCCGCCCCCGTGCCACGCGCCCGGCTGCTCTGGTCCAAGCTCACCGTCGCGCTCGGGCTCAGCCTCGCCGCGATGGTGCTGCTTCCGGTCGTCGCGCTCGGCGTGGGCACGGCCGCCTACGGCTGGGGGCCGCTGGAGATCCCGACCGGCGGCGCCCTGTCGGCGGGCACGGCGGCGCAGCGGCTGCTCGTCGTCGTCGCCTACGTCTTCCTCTCCCAACTGGTCACCGCCGGACTGGCGTTCTGGCTGTCGACGAAGACCGACAACCCGCTGGGCGCGGTCGGCGGCGCCGTCTTCCTGACCATCGTCGGCAATGTCCTGGACGCGGTCACCGCCCTGGGCGACTGGCGCGACTTCCTGCCCGCGCACTGGCAGTTCGCCTGGGCGGACCTGATCCAGGCGCAGCCCGAATGGGGCGGCATGATCCAGGGGGCGGCGGTCTCGGTGGCCTACGCGGTGGTGCTGTTCGCGCTGGCGTTCCGCGGGTTCGCGCGAAAGGACGTGGTGTCGTAACGCCGCTCCCGTTGCCGTTGCCGTTGCCGTTGCCGGGTGGCGCCCGGGTCTCCGGAGGATCACCCTTCACCCGTGCGGGCTCCGTCGACGGTCACCGACATCCTGGCCGGACGAGACGGCCCTGACCGACCTGGCGCCGAGGGCCGAGCCCCTGTCGGCGGAGACGGAGGACGCGGATGTCAGGGCGCTGGCCGAGGCGGTGCGGGCGGCGGCGGGGCTGCGCGATCAGTAGGCGTCGAGCGCGCCGCCACGCAGGGCCCGGGTGAACGCGACCCAGGCGGGCCGGGTCACTGTGGTGTGCGGCAGGCCCGGGTCCTTGGAGTCGCGGATGGCGATGAGGTGGGGGGTGGGGGTGGCGACCTCGACGCAATTGTTCGCCGACGCCTCCGAGTAGGACGACTTGACCCACTTCAACTCGGCCACACCGGCTTTCTTCAGAGCTCCTTGGCGATACCGAGGATGGCATCCCTCGACCGCTGCGGATTCAACGCTACTTGTTCGACCGCGTCCAGGCGCCGCCTGAAATTGGCCAGCTGAGTGGGGGAGTCGAAGAAGACAGCGCCGATCGGGGAGTCGACCTGCACGGTGTCCACCAGGGGGCTCTCGGCGGCGGCGTACAACACGGAGTCCCCAGCCATGGGGAACTCGCCCGCGCTGAACGGGATCACGAGCAAGGTGACGTTCTCGCGCTCGCTCTCCTCCAGCAGGCGCGCGAGTTGGGCCCGCGCCACGTCCCGGCCACCGACCCGCATGCGCAGTGCTGCCTCGTGGATCAGGCCCCGGTACCGCACCGGCGGGGTCTTGGTGAGCACACGGTGCCGCGCTTGCCGTTGCGCGATGCGCAGTTCCACCTCAAGACGCGGCAACGCCGGAATGAACAGGTCGAACAATGCGCGGGCGTGTTCCTCGGTCTGGAACATGCCTGGGAGATGGGCCGTCTGGAGAGTGCACAGAGCGACGGCGTGATGTTCCAGCTCGGCCAGGTCGAGGAAGTCCTGCGGGACCTTGCCCCGATACTCGTCCCACCAGCCCCGCGTCCGGCCCCCGGTCATGGCGGCCAGCGCGTCGATCAGCTCGGCGTCGTCACACTCGTAGATGCTCGCGAGACGGCGCAGCCGCTCCTCGCTGATGCCGAAGCGGCCCGACTCGATGTTGCTGATCATCGTCCGGTCGGATCCGAGGCGTTCCGCCGCGACGAGGGCCGACAGACCGGCCGCGTCGCGCATCCGCCGTAGCTCGGTGCCGAACCGCCGCTGACGAACAGTAGGTGTGTTGCGTGGTGCCATGAGTGAACTCCTTGTCCCGCGCGCACAGTTTGCCGAGCGGCGGGGACCTGGTCCACCGGAAACGGAAAGTAGACCCGTTTTAGTTAACTGAGTACCACGTGTTTTAGAGGAGGCTCTAGGGTGTGTGACGCAGGCCACTTAAGCGGCCCCACTCTCACGAGGTGAACGATGGACACCATCCTCGACATCCACGACACCACCCCCACCCGAATCGGCTGGGACGCCTCCACGCTCGACCCGGACCGCCCTGTCACCCAGGCCCGCCACCGAACCCGCACCTGGGTCCAAGAACACTGGCGGCTGCCGGAGTTGGCGGACTCGGTGGAGCTGGCGGTGACGGAGCTGTGCACCAACGCGGTCCGGCACGGCGGTGGACTGGCCGGGCTGGAGCTGATCCTGGCGATGCCCCGCGTGTACGCCCCGCCGCTGCTGCGCGTGCTCGTGACGGACCACGCGCCCGGACGGGAGCCACAACTGGCAACCAGTAGAGATGACTTGCTGAGCGAGGGCGGCCGGGGCCTGCGCATGGTGGCGACGCTGGCGCGCCGTTGGGGCTGGCACCGGACGGGGTTCGACGAGAAGCAGGTGTGGTGCACGTTCGAACTGCGGGACCGGACCGGCCCTAGCGGATCTGCCGCCCCGAGATCGCCCGGGCGATGACGAGACGCTGAATCTCGCTCGTGCCCTCGAAGATCGTGTAGATCTTGGCGTCCCGGTACATCCGCTCCACCGGGTGCTCCCTGCTGTACCCCGCGCCGCCGAGGACCTGGATCGCCTTCTCGCTGGCGGCGACGGCGAGTTCACCGGCCCGGAGCTTCGACATCGAGCCCTGCCCGGCGTCGAAGACCTTGTCGTTGCGGGCCATCCAGGACGCCTGCCAGATCAACAGCCGGCACGCCTCGATCTCGGTGCGCAGATCGGCCAGGGCGAACGCGATCGCCTGGTTCTCGATGATGGGGCGGCCGAACGCCTCCCGGTCGCCCGCGTACTCCAGGGCGTACTCGTACGCGGCGCGCGCGATCCCGAGCGCCTGGGCGCCCACGGTCGGCCGGCTCACCTCGAACGTCGACATCGCGGCCTGGCTCCGGCCACCCGCGCCCCGGGTGCCTTCGCGGGCCCGGGCGAGTCGCGCGTCCAGCTTCTCCTTGCCGCCGAGCAGACAGTGCCCGGGGACGCGTACGTCGTCGAGGAAGACGTCGGCGGTGTGCGACGCGCGCAGCCCCAACTTCCTTATCTTCTTGGCGCCTTCGAGCCCCGGTGTGCCGGGCGGCACGATGAACGCGGCCTGTCCGCGCGATCCCAGCTCGGGGTCCACGGACGCCACGACCACGTGTACGTTCGCGATCCCGCCGTTGGTGATCCAGGCCTTCTGGCCGCTGAGCACCCACTCGTCCTTGGCCTCGTCGTAGCGGGCCCGCGTCCGCATCGCCGCCACGTCGGAACCGGCCTGCGGCTCCGAGACGCAGAACGCCGCGACCTTCGGGTCCGCCTCGTCGCCGAAGCACTGCGGCACCCACTCGACCAGCTGGTCGGGCGTACCGGACGAGAAGATCCCGGCGACCGCGAGCGACGTACCGAAGAGCGCCATGCCGATGCCCGCGTCGCCCCAGAACAGCTCCTCGTTGGCGATCTGCAGCGAGATCCCGCTCGGGTCGCCGAAGAGTTCCGCCAGGGACTCGAACCCGTATAGGCCGATCTTCGCGGCCTCCCGGATCACGGGCCAGGGCGTCTCCTCCCGCTCGTCCCACTCGGCGGCGGCGGGCCGCACCACGTCGACGGCGAATCCGTGCACCCAGTCGCGCAAGTCGCGCTGGTCCTGGTCCAGTTCGAGAGAGAAAGCCATGGTGTCGCAGCCCCTATGCCTTCGGGATGTCGAAGTAGCGGGTCAGACCTGCCGCGAGCGCGACGTCACCGGCGATCTTCACCTTGCGCAGCATGAACATCGTGACCGGAGAGGAGTTGCCCGACACCAGCTTGAGGAAGTCGGCGTCGCCCATGACGAGCGTGACGCGCGGCTCCGTTTCCGACCGGCCCTCGGTGACCGCGCACGTGCCGTCGGCGATCCTCGTCTCGTAGACCGCGTCGGGGTTGTCGCCCTGGCCGGTGACCTTCCAGCGGATGAGCGCCTCCAGGGACCCCGCGACCTCGGGCTTGAACTGCCGCTCCATGCGCCCGAACACTTCCTTCAGGACGCGTCGGCGCAGGGTGGTGTCCTCCGCGATCTCGTTCATCTCCTTCGCGGACAACCCCTTCACGATCCGCGCGAACTCCTCGGGCGTGACGCTCGCGAAGTCGAGGGCCGCGATGTCGTCGGCACCGCTCATTGGGACTCTCCTAGGTTCTCCGGGTCTCCGGGGTGGTCCGGCCTGGGCTTTCTTACTAACTAGTAAGCTTACTGATTGGTAAGGTTACGGCGACGTAGGTAGGCTGACAAGAGTGACGGGGACACCGGGAGCGGCTCAAGGGCGCACGGCGGCGCGACGCAAGCGCGTGCCGCGACAGGAGCGCGAGCAGCAGATCATCGACGTGGCCGTACGGGTCTTCGCCAAACGCGGCTACCACGCGGCGTCCGTCGACGAGATCGCCGAACTCGCCGGAATCTCCAAGCCGATGGTCTACCTCTACCTGGAGTCCAAGGAGGGCCTCTTCCTCGCGTGTCTGCGCCGCGAGGCCGAGCGGCTCGTCGCCGCGTTCCAGGAGGCGGCCCGCGGCGCGGGCGACGCACCCGAACTGCGGCTCTACGCGGGCCTGTCGGCGTTCTTCGCGTTCGTCGCCGAGCACCGTGACAGCTGGGTCGTCCTGCACCGCCAGGCCTCCGAGCTGAGCGAGGCGATCACCGGCGCCGTCGCGGAGGCCAGGCGCGCCGTCATGGCCGAGGTGGCGGGGCTGGTCAGGGACGGCATCACGGACAGCGGCCGGGGCGGCCGACTCGGCGCGGAGGACGCCGACTTCGTCGCGCACGCGCTGGTCGGCGCGGCCGACTCGCTCACAGACTGGATGGAGCGCAACCCCGGCCAGCCGCCCGAGGGCATCGCCCTGCGCCTGATGAACATGGTGTGGGTCGGCATGCGCGACGTCCTCGACGGTGAGGCGTGGCTGCCCGAGGCGTGCACGGGGCGAGGGCCGGCCGATTCGCGCACCGCCCATTGAATTTTCCTTACGCGTGAGTAAGTTGACTGCTGAGTAAGTACGAGCCGAGCACCACTTCCCGTACCAGCACCACCTCCAGCACCGCCATCACCAGCACCAGCATCGCTATCACCAGCACCAGCACCAGCACCAGCACCGGCATCACCACAACCGCCAGCCGCCGCGCGACCGGGAGCCGTCATGGGCGTACGCAAGGATCTGAAGCGGGCCAGGAACCGCGCCGACCTGGCCGACCGCGGCAAGCCCGAACTGGTCAGGGACGAGCGGGGCGTGGTCCGCGAGGCCCGCACCGCCGCGCTCGCCACGCCCCCGCCGGACGGCTCCACGCCCGCCGACATCCCGTTCGTGAACGCCGCCGAGGCACCGGACACCGTCGTCGTACGGCGCAAGGACCCCGCCGGGCCGGGGGAGACAGGGCAGTGGCGGCCGGTCACCGCCGCCGCGTTCGCCCGCGAAGTGACCGCCGCGGCGAAGGGGTTGATGGCCGCCGGACTCGAACCGGGCGGGCGCGTCGCCCTGATGTCGCGTACGCGCTACGAATGGCAGGTCCTCGACTTCGCGATCTGGGCGGCGGGCGGCCAGACCGTACCGATCTACGCGACCTCCGCCCCCGAACAGATCGAGTGGATCGTGCGGGACTCGGGCGCCCGCATGCTGATCGTGGAGACCCCCGAGAACGCGGTCGCCGCCGAGACCGGCCTCGCCGCCCTGCCCGACGCCGACCGGCCCCGCGTCTGGCAGCTCGACAGCGGCGCGATGGCCCAACTCGGCGCCCTCGGGCGGGAGATCGACGACGACGAGGTCACCAAACGCCGCACGGCCCTCACCCCCGACACGATCGCGACCATCTGCTACACCTCGGGCACCACGGGCCGGCCCAAGGGCTGCGTCCTCACGCACGGCAACCTGTACGCGGAAGCCGCGAACACCGTCGAACTGCTGCACCCCATCTTCAAAGCCGTCACCGGACAGGCCGCCTCGACCCTGCTCTTCCTGCCCCTCGCCCACATCCTGGGCCGGACCATCCAGGTGGCCTGTCTGCTCGCCCGGATCGAACTCGGCCACTGCCCGAGCATCAAACCGGACGAACTGCGGCCCGAACTCCGTTCGTTCCGACCGACGTTCGTGGTCGGCGTGCCCTACCTCTTCGAGAAGATCCACGACACCGGGCGGGCCACCGCGGAGAAGATCGGACGCGGCGCGTCGTTCGACCGGGCCGACCGGATCGCGGTCACGTTCGGCGAGCGCAGCCTGGCGAGACTCATCGAAGGGAAGAAAGGCCCCGGACCCGGACTCACCCTCGCCGCCGGCCTCTACGACCTGCTCGTCTACCGCCGCGTACGCAAGGAACTCGGCGGCCGCCTCCGGTACGCGATCAGCGGCGGCTCCCCCCTCGACCGCGGCCGCAACCTCTTCTTCTACACCGCCGGAATCGTCATCTACGAGGGCTACGGCCTCACCGAGACGACGGCCGCCGCCACCATCACCCCTCCGCTGCGCCCCCGGCCCGGCACGGTCGGCCTGCCGGTGCCGGGCACCACGGTCCGGATCGCGGACGACGGGGAAGTGCTCATCAAGGGTCCCATCGTCTTCGGCGCCTACTGGCAGAACGCGGCGGCGACCAGTGAAGCCCTCGACCCGGACGGCTGGTTCGCCACGGGCGACCTCGGCGCACTCGACGACGACGGCTACCTCACCATCACCGGCCGCAAGAAGGACATCCTCGTCACCAGCGGCGGCAAGAACGTCTCCCCCGCCGTCCTGGAGGACCGGCTGCGCAGCCGCTCGCCGGTCGGGCAGTGCGTCGTCGTCGGCGACAACCGCTCCTACGTCGCCGCCCTCATCACCCTCGAACCGGAGTCCGTCGCCCACTGGCTGAGCGTACGCAAACTGCGCGCGGACACCCCGCTGTCCGAGGTGATCCGCGACCCGCGGATGGTCGAGGCGGTGCAGAAGGCCGTCGACTTCGCCAACGAGGCCGTCTCGCGGGCCGAGTCCATCCGTAAGTTCTCCCTGGTGGAGGGCGAGTTCACGGAGGAGAACGGGTTGCTGACCCCCTCCTTGAAGATCAAACGGAGGGAGGTCATGGCGGCGTACGCGAGGGAGGTGGAGGAGCTGTACGAGTCTTGAGAGCTCTGGAGGCTCTGGAGGCTCTGGAGGCTCTGGAGGCTCTGGAGGTTTCGGAGGTCTGGAAGGTTCTGGAGGGAGGGCGGTGGGGTGCGGGCCGGGCCTCAGACGCGGACGCGGCGGACGTCGATGTTGCCGTAGCGAGTACGGGCGCGGACCTCGACGGTCTCCTCCGACGTCACCGGGCTCCCGGACTCGGAGAGCGCGTTGTGCACGCGGCCCGCGCCCGAGTTGACGTCGAGCCAGGCGGCGGTGCCCTCGCGGACGCCGATCTCGATGGCGCCGTAGCCGGTCTCCAACTGGGCTTTGCCGCGGGTGAGCTGGGCGACCCGTACCGTCCCGTGGGCGGTGGTCGCGGCGACGGACCCGCCGGCGTTCTCGACCATGATGTCCCCGTGGGCGCCGCTGACGCGCAGGTCGCCGCTGATGTCGCCGACGAACGTGGTGCCGTGCGAGTTCTTCAGCACCGCCGCACCGTCGACCGTCCCGACACGCAGACTGCCGGAGCTGGTGGTGATCTCGGCGGGGCCCTGGACGTGGTCGACGCTGATACTGCCGTGCGAGGCGGTCAGCCGCAGCGGCCCCGTCGACTCCAGACGGACGTCGCCGGACGAGGTCTTCACCCGCACCTCACCGAGCCGCCCCTCCCCGCGCACCTCGGTCCAGGCGCCGGACGCCTCGACCTCGGAACCGGTGGGCAGTGCGACGACGATGTCGACGGCGCCGGTCCGGCCGAAGAGGTGGCGCTGCTTGGGCGTCCTGACGTGCAGGACGCCGCCCGCGTACGTGACCTGGGTCTGCTCGGACGTCCGTATGTCGGCGTCCTTCTTGGGGTCGCGCGGCGTCACGTCGACGACGGTGTCGGAACGGTCGGCCGCGACGAACCGGATCGATCCGGCCTCTACGCGGGCCGTGACCGAGATGGCGGAGGGGGAGTCGAAAGAAGGCATGGCTGTCCCGTCGTCGTGAGCGATGAGGAGATGAGGCGCGGTGTTCGTGCCGCCGTGACGTCATAGTGGCATCACTATGGCGCCAGACGCAAGGCCGGCGCGGGTGGGGGTCGCGGTTTCGACGTCGGAGCCACGGGTCCGGGCTCGGCCTCACCTCCCCGTCCCTGTTCTGGGTAGGGCGTGAGCCGCTGAGGGGTGCGCCGGAGGGTGAGCTGGGTGCTGCTAGGTGGTGCCTCATGGCGCCGAGCGGCATCACTGTGGGCCACTCGGTGCCATTAGGTGCCAAGTAAACGCCAACGGGGACGCCATACTGTCCTGCGCCGGAGGATGTGTCCGGGGTGAACTCGATGACGACAGCCACGGCCGCAACCGCGGCCGCGGCCCCGGCGGGTTACTCGTCCCGCGGGGCGTCGAGCTGATGGTCGGCCCAGACGTAGGTGAGGGGGAGCAGCTCACTGATCGGCACGGCGCGCAGCTGCTCTCCTCCCCGGCCGCCGTCTCCCACGATGACCTCGATGTGGGGGAAGTAGTCGAGCATCGCCTGCCGGCAGCGCCCGCACGGCGGGATGACGCCCCGTTCGCGATCGCCCACGGCGACCATGGTGTCCAGCTCGTACGCGCCCTGGGCGGCGGCGGCACCGATGACGACGAGCTCCGCGCAGGGGCCGCCGGTGAAGTGGTAGGCGTTCATCGCGGTGATGATCCGGCCGTCCCGGGCGCGGGCGGCGGCGGCCACGGTGTGGTTGTCGCCGTGGGCGTGGGCACGGGCGACGCGGGTGGCGGCCGTGACGAGCTCGTGGTCGATGCCGGGTACCTGTGCCTGCGCGGTCATGATCTCCACCTGGGTAGGGGCCGCCGGGCGTTTCCGGCGGGCCGAGTGCTTCGTCGTCCCGCCGAACCTTCGCAAGATCCGGGGCGCGCCGTGGGCGCGGGTTCCGCTTCGTTGCCTTACTGGTTCCTTACGGCCTGACATTTGGAGGCTCCGGGGGCGCATACTGGCAACACGATGACGAAGCCCTCCGCGCCCCGACGCCACCTGCCGACAAGCCCCTTCAACGCTCCGTCCGCCGCTCCCCCCAAGCACTTCGCCCTGGGCGACCGGGTCACGCATGACCGGTACGGCCTGGGAAGGATCATCGGCGTCGAGAACGGCGTCGCGATGCTCGTCGACTTCGGTTCCCGCCAGGCCCGCATCAGCAGCCCGTACACGCACATGGACAAACTCTGACGTTCGCGTACCAGGCGAAGCCCCGGACTCTTCCCACGATCGGTGGGGGAGGGCGCCGGGGCTTTGTCGTATCAGGCGTCGCCGGGCGCCGCAGGGCAGACAGAAAGGCCCTGCCGAAGCAGGGCCTGTGAAGAGGCGCCCCCGGCAGGACTCGAACCTGCGGCCAAGCGCTTAGAAGGCGCCTGCTCTATCCACTGAGCTACGGGGGCCGGTGTGTGGCCGGTGGCTCGGACGGATGTGGGGGTGATCCGTGACCTTGCCGGGGACAAGGATAGGGCTCCCGGGTCCCGGTCCTTGCTGCTTCGCCTCCGTGGCTTGATGTGGAGGTTCAGTGAAGCGGAACTGATAATCGCAGGTAGGTACGAATCGCGCACCGCTTTTGACGTCTCACGCCACGGGTGTTGTGCACTCGTTATGCCTGCGCCCCCTGCCTCCCCTTCCGTCCCGCTGTGTGCTTCCTGTGTGGTATCGGGTGCCTTGTTCGGGGTCTCGTACCCGCCGACCGGTGCCTATTCCGCGCGCTCGGTGGTCATATGCTTCAGAATGCGTCCTAAATTGGGCATTCTTCGCATGTGGTGACCTTGGACGTACGGCCTCAGCTGCTCGACGCACTTACCGCGCTGCGCGACCGTGTCGCCGCCGCGCGCTTCCCGTTCCCCCTCGCGGGGGCCCCACGGGCGCGCGCCGATCGCGGTGAGTTGCTCGCCCAGCTCGACGATTATCTGGTGCCCCGCCTGCGCACCCCCGAAGCGCCGCTGCTCGCGGTGATCGGCGGTTCCACCGGGGCCGGCAAGTCGACCCTGGTGAACTCGCTCGTGGGGCGCGTGGTGAGCGAAGCGGGCGTACTGCGGCCGACGACCCGTACCCCCGTGCTCGTCTGCCACCCCGACGACCACCACTGGTTCGCGGGGATGCGGGTGCTGCCCGACCTCACGCGCGTGTGGGTGCCCCGCCAGGCGGACGGCGAGGCCGACGGCGAACCCGGGGACGAGGACGACGCCCTGACGCCCCTCCTGGAGGACGGGGAGCGGGCACTGCGGGTGGAGACCGCGAGCACGCTGCCGCGCGGGCTCGCCCTGCTGGACGCCCCGGACGTCGACTCGCTCGTCGCCGAGAACCGGATGCTGGCCGCCCGGCTGATCAGCGCCGCCGACGTGTGGGTCATGGTCACCACCGCCTCCCGGTACGCCGACGCCGTGCCCTGGCACCTGTTGCGTACCGCCAAGGAGCACGACGCCTCGCTGGTCACCGTGCTCGACCGCGTCCCGCACCAGGTACTCGCCGAAGTGTCGCGACAGTACGGCGCCCTGCTCACCAAGGCGGGGCTCGGCGACGTACCCCGGTTCACCGTGCCCGAACTGCCCGAATCGACGGGCGATGGCGGCCTGCTGCCCGCTACCGCCGTCGCACCGCTGCGGGCCTGGCTCACCCATCGCGCCCAGGACCCGCACGCCCGCGCCCACGCGGTGACCCGCACCGCGCGCGGAGCGCTCGACTCGCTGCGGGTCCGGATGCCCGAACTGGCCGCTGCCGTCGCCGCCCAGTACTCCGCCGCGGTCCGCCTCGCCACCGCCGTCGACGAGGCGTACGACAACGAGCACGCGCGCGTACGCAGCAGGCTGCACAGCGGCGCGGTACTCACCGGCGACGCCCTGAAGCGCTGGCGCAGCTACCCGCTGGACTGCTCGGCGGGCGAACTGCTCGACGCGCTCGTCGAGAGCCTGGGCGCCCTCCTGCTGTGCGCGGTGACCGCCGCCGACGAACGGATCGAGGAGACATGGCGCCGGGAGCCCGCGGGCGCCGCCCCCGAACTGGCCCGGCCCGGCCCCGAACCGGAAGGCGCCGAGCACCGCATCGGGCTCGCCGTACGGCGATGGCGGCGGGTCCTGGAGGAGTACGCCGAGGAAGAAGTGCGCGCCTACGGGGACACGCAGGGTTCGTCGCCGCTCGACCCCGAGGTCGTCGCCGCGCTCGTGGCCACCAGGCTGCTCGGCGGGCGACGGGCCAGGAGCGCGGGGGAGACCCTCGCCGACCGGCTCGGCGCACAAGGCGCCATGCGGCTGCGCGAACGCGGCCAGGAGCTGCTGAACGACTACCTGGACACCGTCCTCGACGTGGAGCGCGAGCGCCGGCTCGCTCCGGTGGACTCCCTCGGCGTCGGCCCCGAACCCCAGGCCGAACTGATCGCGGCCCTGTCGTTGCTGCAGAAGGAGAGGTGAGGACGGTGACCACCGTCACGGACCACTCGGATCGCACCTATCACGGTGATCCCGTCCACCACGTCGAACAGGCCGGTGGCACCGACGGCGCTGGGGACGCCGACAGTGCCGGTCACGGTGGCGGCGTCGCTCACGCGGAGCCCGGCGTCCGCACCGAACGCGCCGAACCCTGGGGCGACGGGCTCATCGCGCGCCGCGCCGGAGGAGCACCCGGCGAGACGCTGAAGACGCCGCCCACGCGCCCGGGAACGTACGACGGACAAGGCGACGCGGAGCTCAAGCAGCGGCTCGAAGCGCTGGACGAACTCGTCGGTCTCTCCCGTACGCGGCTCGACGCGGCGACCCTCGCCGAGGCCGGGCGCGTACTGGACGAGGCCGCCGCCCGGCGACGACTCTCCACCCGGCACACCGTCGTCGCCGTCGCCGGGGCCACCGGAAGCGGCAAATCGACACTGTTCAACCGGCTGGCAGGCGTGGCCCTCTCGGAGACCGGACTGCGCCGCCCCACCACGTCCGCGCCGATCGCGTGCAGCTGGACGGACGGCGCGGCGGGGCTGCTCGACCGGCTCGGCATCCCCGGACGCGCGCGGAGGCGGCCGCTGCAACGGCCGCACGGCGAGGCGGCCCTGGACGGCCTCGTCCTCGTCGACCTGCCCGACCACGACTCCGCCGCTCCCGCGCACCGCGAGCAGGTCGACCGGGTGCTCGCCCTGGTCGACGCCGTCATCTGGGTCGTCGACCCCGAGAAGTACGCCGACGCCATGCTGCACGAGCGGTATCTGCGCCCCATGGCCGGGCACGCCGAGGTCATGTTCGTCGTCCTCAACCAGATCGACCGGCTGCCCGGGGACGCCGCCGATCAGGTCCTCGACGATCTGCGGCGCCTGCTCGACGAGGACGGCGTCGCACTAGGCGAGCACGGCGAACCCGGCGCCACCGTGCTGCCCCTGTCGGCCCTGACCGGTGAGGGAGTCGGTGAACTGCGCGACGCGCTCGGCCAGTTCACGGGCGAGCGCCGGGCCACCGCCCGACGGATCGCCGCCGACATCGACGCCGCCGCCGACCGCCTGCGACCGGTCTACGGCGCCGGACGGCAGACCGGGCTGAGCGAGGAGGCCCGCGAGGAGTTCGCCGACCGGCTCGCCGACGCGGTCGGCGCCGCCGCCGCCGGCCAGGCCGCCGAACGCGCCTGGTCCCGCGGCGCCAACCGGGCGTGCGGCACCCCCTGGCTCAGGCTCTGGCGCTGGTACGAGGCACAGCGCACCCTGACCGCGCCGGTCGCGCCCCCCGAGGCACCCGCCGACGAGGAGGCCACCGCCCGGCAGCGCGTCGAGCACGCGGTACGGGCGGTCGGTGACGCCGCCGCGACCGGGCTGCCCGCCGCCTGGGGGCAGGCGGTGCGGGAGGCCGCCGCTCGGGGCGCGGAAGGGTTGCCGGAGGCGCTCGACGAACTCGCCCTGGACACCGAGTCGCCGGTCGGGGCCGGAAGCCGGGGCTCCGTCTCCGTGGCGCCGTACGGGAACGGGGGGCGGCCGCCACGGCCCGGCTGGTGGCCGGTCGCCGTGTTCGTCCAGGTGTCCATGACCGCGCTGCAAGTGCTCGGCGCACTGTGGCTGGTGGCGCAGAGCATCGGCGTCGTCCCGGCGAACCTGCCCGTGCCCCTGCTGATGATGGCGACCGGGATCGTGGGCGGCCCCTGCGTCGAGTGGTCCTGCCGGCTGGCGGCGCGGGGACCCGCGCGGCGGTACGGCCAGGAAGCGGAACGGCGCCTGCGGGACACGGCCGCGGCATGCGGCAGGGCCCGCGTCCTGGACCCCGTCGCGGCGGAACTGCTGCGGTACCGGGAGGTGCGGGAGCAGTACGTGCGGGTGACCGGGAAGTGCGGGAGCAGCGCGTACGGGTGACGGGGTTTTCCACAACTGGCCGGTAGGACACAGGCGTCGGCGTGGTCGGCGGGGCCGGGGCAGTCTGGGGATCGCGGTTCGGGGCGGGCTCGGGCCGCGATGTGGACGGGGAGGGACGTACGACATGAACGAGACGCTGCTGACCGTGGTGGGGAACGTCGCGACGACGCCGGTGTACCGGGAGCTGCCGACAGGGCCGGTGGCACGGTTCCGGCTCGCGGTGACCCCACGCCGATTCGACGCGGTGCAGAACACGTGGGTGGACGGGCACACGAACTTCTTCACCGTGTGGGCCAAGGGGCCGCTCGGCGCCAATGTGCAGGGCTCGGTGTCGATCGGCGAACCGGTCATCGTGCAGGGCAGGTTGAAGGTGCGGGACGAGGAGAGGGGCGGGCAGCACTGGACGTCGGCGGACATCCAGGCGACGGCGGTCGGGCACGATCTGTCACGCGGCACGTCGGCGTTCCGCCGGGCCGCCAACAGGAGGACGGCCAGGGGCGCGGAGGGGAAGGGCAGCGGGGGAGTCGACGGCGACGGGCTGCAACAGGCGCGGGACGAACCGTCGTTCGAGATCGAGCCGGAACCCGCGCCGGAGCCGGTCGGGTGAGGACCTGGGGCAACGGACTGAGGTGTGGGCCTGAGCTGCACGCTCGGGCTGAACGCTTGGGCTGTCGACCGGTTGACCGAAGTGCGGCTTATCGACGACTGCGTACCGGCGATTTGTCGATAAGCCCAGTTCGGAGGCGGTGTTGGCGATAACGATTGCGAGTCGGATCGGTTGCCGGGAGACAGCTGCGGGGATCGTCATGGGCTGCTTCCCTAGGATGCCGGGCGTGGCTCCATGGGCTTCGGGGGACCGAGAGTTCCCGGAGCCGCGGGGGCTGCACGGGCTTCGAGAGTCTCAAGGGACTCGATCCAAGAGGCTTCGAAGGACTCATTGATTTCGCCGGCGGGACACCACCCCCCATGTGTCACCACGTCCTGCCTGAAGGGAATTACGTGTTTTCTGTGTTCTCACGGGCCGGACACCGCGGACGGCGACGCGCCGCCCGCCTCGCCGCGGCGGCCCTGGTGTCGGGACTCGCGGTGACCGGAGCGATATCCGGAACCGGCTCCGCCTTCGCGGACGACGGCACCAAGGAGCCGGGCGGCGCGAGCGCCACCATAGGGGGCCTGGAGACGTACGGGGCCGCCGTGGTCCACGGCGACGGCGGCGGTGACGAGCGGGTCTCCGCGGGGCTCTTCCGGATGACCGTCGACGGCGGCGGGATGTTGCAGACGTACTGCATCGACATCCACAACCCGACGCAGACGGACGCCAAGTACCAGGAAACGCCGTGGAGCGGCACGTCCCTCGGCGGCAACAAGGACGCCGGTCGGATCCGCTGGATCCTGCAGAACTCCTACCCCCAGGTCAACGATCTCGCCGCGCTCGCCCGCAAGGCAGGCGCAGGCACCCTCACCGAGCAGGACGCCGCGGCCGGTACGCAGGTCGCCATCTGGCGCTACTCCGACAAGGCCGACGTCGACGCCGTGAGCCCCGCCGCGGAGAAGCTCGCGGACTACCTGCAGAGGAGCGCCCTCGCCCTGGGTGAGCCGGGAGCGTCGCTCTCCCTCTCGCCGGCGGCCGTCTCCGGACGACCGGGTGAGCGGCTCGGCCCGGTCACCGTGCACACGAACGCGGACGCCGTCTCCGTGGCGCCGCCCGCCGAGGCCGCCGCGGAGGGGGTGACGGTCATCGACGAGGACGGCAAGCCGGTCACCTCCGCGACCGACGGCAGCCGCCTCTTCCTCGACGTGCCCGAGGCCGCGGCGGCGGGATCGGCCGAGCTGACCCTGCAAGCGTCGACGACCGTGCCGGTCGGCCGGGCCTTCGCCTCCGACACCCGCAGCCAGACGCAGATCCTCGCGGGCTCCAGCGAGTCCACGGTCGCGGCGACCGCGACGGCGAACTGGGCCGACAAGGGCGCGGTACCGGCTCTCTCGGCGCGGAAGAACTGCGCGAAGAGCGGGGTGGACATCACCGCGGTGAACAAGGGCGACAAGGCGTTCACCTTCACGCTGATGGGCGCCGGGTACACGATCCCGGCGGGGGCCTCGCGGACGGTGACGATCCCGTTGCAGGAGGACCAGGCGTACGACTTCACGATCCAGGGGCCGCACGGCTTCGAGAAGCGGCTGCGCGGAGTGCTCGACTGCCGCACGGTGGCCGAGGCGATGACCTCCGCCGACGACGGGCTGACCACCCAGACGACGACGCAGCCGAGCCCGGCGTCCGTCGGCGGCACCGGCATCGGCACGGACCTCGCCGAGACGGGCAGCTCCAACGCGACGCCGGTGATCGCGGGCGTCGCGATCGCGCTGGTGGTGTTCGGCGGAGTCGCCCTTGTCCTGGTCCGGAAGAAGAAGGCGCCGACCGAGGGCGAGTAAACGCGCCCGGCCGAACCCCGCGCCGTCCGTCGCCCACCGCCCGAGGCATCCGCGTCCGCGCTGTCTGAGTCCCGCGCCACCTGTTCCGGCTCGCCCGGAACTCTCCGGTGGGGCGGGTACGCGGAGCCTCTTTGCATGACCATGCGCGATAATGCATACTCTTCCTATGTCCAAGGTCCTCACCTCTCTTCCCGTCGGCGAGCGCGTCGGCATCGCCTTCTCGGGTGGCCTCGACACCTCTGTCGCGGTCGCGTGGATGCGTGACAAGGGCGCCGTCCCCTGCACCTACACGGCGAACATCGGCCAGTACGACGAGCCCGACATCGACTCGGTCCCCGGGCGTGCGCAGGCGTACGGTGCCGAGGTCGCCCGCCTGGTCGACTGCCGCGAGGCGCTCGTCGAGGAAGGGCTCGCCGCACTCACCTGCGGGGCGTTCCACATCCGCTCGGGCGGGCGCGCCTACTTCAACACCACGCCGCTGGGCCGCGCCGTCACCGGCACGCTGCTGGTCCGGGCGATGCTCGAGGACAACGTCCAGATCTGGGGCGACGGCTCCACGTTCAAGGGCAACGACATCGAGCGGTTCTACCGCTACGGCCTGCTCGCCAACCCGAACCTGCGGATCTACAAGCCCTGGCTCGACGCGGACTTCGTGACCGAGCTCGGCGGCCGCAAGGAGATGTCGGAGTGGCTCGTCGCCCACGAGCTGCCGTACCGCGACAGCACGGAGAAGGCGTACTCCACCGACGCCAACATCTGGGGAGCCACCCACGAGGCGAAGACCCTGGAGCACCTCGACACGGGCGTGGAGACGGTCGAGCCCATCATGGGCGTCCGCTTCTGGGACCCGTCGGTCGAGATCCCCACCGAGGACGTCACGATCGGCTTCGACCAGGGCCGGCCCGTGACGATCAACGGCAAGGAGTTCGCCTCCGCCGTCGACCTGGTGATGGAGGCCAACGCGATCGGCGGCCGCCACGGCCTGGGCATGTCCGACCAGATCGAGAACCGGATCATCGAGGCCAAGAGCCGCGGCATCTACGAGGCGCCCGGCATGGCCCTCCTGCACGCCGCGTACGAGCGCCTCGTGAACGCGATCCACAACGAGGACACCCTCGCCCAGTACCACAACGAGGGCCGGCGCCTCGGCCGTCTCATGTACGAGGGGCGCTGGCTGGACCCGCAGGCCCTGATGGTCCGCGAATCGCTCCAGCGCTGGGTCGGCGCCGCCGTCACCGGCGAGGTCACCCTGCGGCTGCGGCGCGGCGAGGACTACTCGATCCTCGACACGACCGGGCCGGCCTTCAGCTACCACCCGGACAAGCTGTCGATGGAGCGCACCGAGGACTCGGCGTTCGGCCCGGTGGACCGGATCGGCCAGCTCACCATGCGCAACCTCGACATCGCCGACTCGCGCGCCAAGCTGGAGCAGTACGCCGTCCTCGGCCTCATCGGCACCGCCAACCCGGCGATCGGCGCCGCCCAGGCCGCCGCGACCGGCCTGATCGGCACCATGCCCGAGGGCGGCGCCGAAGCCATCGCCTCCCGCGGCGAGGTCTCCGACGACGCGGAACTCCTGGACCGCGCCGCGATGGAGTTCGGCACGGACTGACGCCCCCGCCGCGACGGACATCGACACCTCCTAGACATCCGTCCGACTCCGTCCGACGTCCCCCGGCCCGGCCCGGCGCTTCCCCAGCGCCGGGCCGGCCGCGTTCAAAGCCGACGCCCGGCGACCGCCAGTGCCAGCCCCACTACGCCCGCACGCCCCGAACCCCCAGCTCAGGCCCACCCCCTGATACGGGTTTCCGCCCAGGGGTGGCCGTACGGCAAGATGGGGTGTATCTGCCCTCACGCGGGTGAGCCGCATCGCTCGGGCCCCTCGCTGCCACACTTCGACTGCCGGACGGTTTCTCTTGGCTGAGTTCATCTACACCATGCGCAAGGCGCGTAAGGCGCACGGCGACAAGGTGATCCTCGACGACGTCACCCTGAGCATGTACCCCGGGGCGAAGATCGGCGTCGTCGGTCCGAACGGTGCCGGTAAGTCGACCGTGCTGAAGATCATGGCGGGGATCGAGCAGCCGTCCAACGGTGACGCGTTCATCTCGCCCGGTTACAGCGTCGGCATCCTCATGCAGGAGCCGGAGCTCGACGAGTCGAAGACCGTCCTGGAGAACGTGCAGGACGGCGCCGCCGAGATCATGGGCAAGCTCAATCGCTTCAACGAGGTCGCCGAGCTCATGGCCACCGATTACTCGGAGGCGCTCATGGAGGAGATGGGCAAGCTCCAGGAGGACCTCGACCACGCCGACGCGTGGGACCTCGACGGTCAGCTGGAGCAGGCCATGGACGCCCTGGGCTGCCCGCCCGGCGACTGGCCCGTCACCAACCTCTCCGGTGGTGAGAAGCGCCGCGTCGCGCTCTGCAAGCTCCTCATCGAGGCGCCCGACCTGCTCCTCCTCGACGAGCCCACCAACCACCTCGACGCCGAGTCGGTGAACTGGCTGGAGCAGCACCTCGCCCAGTACAAGGGCACCGTCGTGGCCATCACCCACGACCGGTACTTCCTCGACAACGTCGCCGAGTGGATCCTCGAACTCGACCGCGGCCGCGCGATCCCCTACGAGGGCAACTACTCCACGTACCTGGAGAAGAAGTCCGAGCGCCTCAAGGTCGAGGGCAAGAAGGACGAGAAGCGGCAGAAGCGGCTGAAGGAGGAGCTCGAATGGGTTCGCTCCAACGCCAAGGGCCGGCAGACCAAGTCCAAGTCGCGTCTCGCACGCTACGAGGAGATGGCGGCCGAGGCCGACAAGATGCGGAAGCTGGACTTCGAGGAGATCCAGATTCCCCCGGGCCCGCGCCTGGGCAGCATCGTCGTCGAGGTCAACAAGCTCAGCAAGGCCTTCGGCGACAAGGTGCTCATCGACGACCTGTCGTTCACGCTGCCGCGCAACGGCATCGTCGGCGTCATCGGCCCGAACGGTGCAGGTAAGACGACCCTGTTCAAGATGATCCAGGGCCTGGAGACGCCGGACTCCGGCGAGATCAAGGTCGGCGAGACCGTCAAGATCAGCTACGTCGACCAGAACCGCTCCAACATCGACCCGAAGAAGACCCTCTGGGCCGTGGTCAGCGACGAGCTCGACTACATCAACGTCGGGCAGGTGGAGATGCCGTCGCGCGCGTACGTCTCCGCCTTCGGCTTCAAGGGCCCCGACCAGCAGAAGCCCGCGGGCGTGCTCTCCGGCGGTGAGCGCAACCGCCTCAACCTGGCGCTCACCCTCAAGCAGGGCGGCAACCTGCTGCTCCTCGACGAACCGACCAACGACCTCGACGTCGAGACGTTGAGCAGCCTGGAGAACGCGCTCCTCGAGTTCCCGGGCTGCGCCGTGGTCGTCTCCCACGACCGCTGGTTCCTGGACCGGGTCGCCACGCACATCCTCGCCTACGAGGGTGACTCCAAGTGGTTCTGGTTCGAGGGCAACTTCGACTCGTACGAGAAGAACAAGGTCGAGCGCCTCGGTGCCGACGCCGCCCGGCCGCACCGCGCCACGTACAAGAAGCTGACCCGCGGCTGATGGCTCGCCACGTATACGCCTGCCCCCTGCGCTGGGCGGACATGGACGCGTACGGCCACGTCAACAACGTGGTCTTCCTCCGCTACCTGGAGGAAGCCCGTATCGACTTCCTGTTCCGCCCGGACAAGGACTTCCAGCAGGGGTCCGTCGTGGCGCGCCATGAGATCGACTACAAGCGGCAGTTGGTCCACCGGCACGCGCCGGTGGCCATCGAGATGTGGGTCACGCAGATAAGGGCGGCCTCCTTCACGCTCGCCTACGAGGTCAAGGACCCGGACCAGCTGTACGTCCGGGCGTCGACGGTGATAGTGCCGTTCGACTTCGAGGCGCAGCGGCCGCGCCGGCTCACCGCCGACGAGCGGTCCTTCCTGGAGGAGTACCAGGACGACGAGGGCGACGCGGGGGCGCTGGCCGCATGAGCGCGCCCGTGCTGCACTTCGCCGACGCCGGGGAGGCGGCGGACCTCGCCGCCTTCCTCGGCCGGCTCCTGCACTACGACAAGGCCGCCGCGGTACGTCTCCAGGTGCAGGCCGGCGGGAAGGCGCTCGCCGTGTTCGGGCGGCCGCCGTCGTTCGAGGTGCTGGCGATCCGCGCGGCCCGTCTCCTGAAGCCGTACGAGAACGGGATCGACGACGCCCTCGACGTGACCGTGTCGGCGGGGGAGCTGCTCGAATCGGTGAACGAGGGCGCCGCCACCGCCGTACTGCCCGGGGCCGTCACCGGACCTCCCTGGGCCGGGCTGCTGCCGCCGCGCGGTGGCTGGGAGCGCGTCCAGGGCTTCCCCGGGGCCGAGGCGCTGCGTGGCCTCGTGAAGGTCGCCGTGGGGGAATTCCGGGCGCGGGTCGAGGAGTTGGCGCCCGAGGCGCGCGACCGTGCCGGGCTCGACCGTATCGGGCGGGAGATCTGGTCCCGGGAGATCGGGGGCAGCGGGGTGCCGGTGCGTATCGCGCACGCCGCCGCCTCGCTCGGCTTCCTCCGCGGTGACCACGTCGACCTGCTGGCGGCGGGGGCGTGGGTGCGGTTGCGCACCGCGTACGGATCCGTGGCCCTGCGGCGTGGAACCGGCCTCGGCGGCCTCCAGGTCACCCCCGCCTGACCGGCCACCGGGGAGCGGCGCCCGTTCGGCGCTGCCCCGGGGTCAGCCCTCGGTGTTCACCATCGAGGCCGCCGCGTACGTCAGGTAGTTCCACAGCGTCCGCTCGTGCTCCTCGGACAGCCCGAGCTCGTCCACCGCGACCCGCATGTGCTTCAGCCACGCGTCGTGCGCCGCCCGGTCCACCTGGAACGGGGAGTGCCGCATCCGCAGCCGCGGGTGGCCCCGGTTGTCGCTGTAGATGCGCGGGCCGCCCCAGTACTGCATCAGGAACAGGGCGAACCGCTCCTCGGCGGGGCCCAGATCCTCCTCCGGGTACATGGGGCGCAGCAGCGGGTCCTGTGCGACGCCCTCGTAGAAGCGGTGCACGAGGCGGCGGAAGGTCTCCTCGCCGCCCACCTGCTCGTAGAACGTCTGCTCCTGAAGCGTGTCGCGCGGGATCTCAGTCACCTCCCCATGCTCTCAGACCGGGTGACCTAGGACTTCGGACTCAGGACTCCGCCCCCGGCGCGGACGCCGGGGCTCGCCGATCCGGCGTCGGCGCAGGACAGTGGAGCCATGGGCGCAGAGCACGGCGAGGAATCCGGCGAGTTCGACCTGCTCGCCGTACGGGCGCGGGCCGCGCTCGCGCGGGAGATCGCGGAGAGCGGCGTGTGGGACGCCGATCCCCGGTGGCGTCAGGCGTTCGAGCACGTGCCGCGCCATCTCTTCGTGCCGTACTACTTCCTCGGCGTCCCCGGCGGCTACGAACGGCTGTGGGGCGAGCACCCCGACCCCGGGCGGCGCCGACGCTGGCTGCGCGGCGCCTACGCGGACCAGCCGCTGGCGACCCGGCTGCGCGACGGGGAGCTGGTCTCCTCCAGCAGCCAGCCGTCGCTGATGGCCCGGATGCTGGCCGACCTGGAGGTACGGGAAGGGGACCGGGTCCTGGAGATCGGCGCGGGCACCGGCTACAACGCGGCGCTCCTCGCCCACCGTCTCGGCGACGGGCATGTGACCACCGTCGACCTCGACCCCGAGATCACCGAATCGGCGCGGACCCACCTCGCCGCCGCCGGGTACCGGCCCGCCGTCGTCACCGGGGACGGGGCGCGCGGGTGCGCCGAACGGGCGCCCTACGACCGGATCATGGCCACGTGCGCGCTGCGCTCGGTACCGGTGGCGTGGCTCGGGCAGTGCCGGCCGGGGGCGCGGATCCTGCTGCCCCTGTCGACGGGGCTGCTGGCGTTGAGCGTGCGGGACGCGACCCACGCCGAGGGGCGGTTCCTGCACACCCCGGCGTACTTCGTCGCGCTGCGGGGCGACACGCAGGGGCAGGTGGCCGAGCCGCAGACCGGGGGGCTGCCGCGGTGGGTGCTGCGGGAGGAGACGTTCCGTTTCCTGCTGACGCTCACGGCCGGGGCGATGGACGCGCACGAGGCGGCGGCGCTGTGGGAGCGGGAGGGGCGGCCGGCGCGGGAACGGTTCGGGGTGACCGTCGCCGGGGGCCGGGAGTGGGCGTGGCTGGACGATCCGGCCGGGCCGTACGTGTGGGCGCTGAACGGGCGGGCGCCGTAGGGGTGGGGGCTGCGTACGGCCGGGTGCGGGCCGGTGGGGCTTCTCGCGTGGTTCCCCGCGCCCCTGAGAGGCGCACTTCGTGCGCCGTCCCAGGGGGCCGCGGGGGGCCGGGGTCTCAGCCCCGGTGAATGGTGATCGTGGTCCAGGCGCCCACGTGCACCCGGTCGCCGTCCTGGAGCGGCACGGGGACGAACGGCTGGATCGGCTCCTCGCCACCGTTGACCGTCGTGCCGTTCGTCGAGTTCTGGTCGACGACGGCCCACGTGCCGTCCGGCTGCTGCACCAGCACCGCGTGCGAGTGCGAGACGCCCGGGTCCTCCGGCGGCACCGACAGATCGATGTCGGGGGTGTCGCCGGTGGAGTGGCGGCGGCGGCCGATCGTGAGCTGGTTGCCGACGAGCTGACGCTGCTGCTCGGGCGAGTACGCGGGCAGGTTCAGGCCCGACGCCTCGGGGCCGCTGCGGTGCATCATCGCCATGAAGTACTCGCGGTCGGGGCCGATCGTCGCGGACCAGCTCACCGGGGCGTGCTGCTGCTGGTGCTGCGGCGGCTGCTGCTGCGTGTACTGCTGCGGGGGCTGCTGATGCTGCTGGGGCGGCTGCTGCTGGGGCGGCTGCTGCTGGTAGGGCGGCGCGGTCGTCGCCGGGGACGACGGCGGCGAGATCACCCAGTCGTCACCGTTCGCACCACCGCCAGGGCCGCCACCAGGGCCGCCACCGGCTCCGCCCCCACCGAACGACGGGTTGGACGGGTACGGCGGCGGCGCGAGCGGGCCCGGCTGCGTCGGAGCGGGGGCCGGTGGCCGCTGCTGGAACGCCTGCGGGACACCGCCACCCGTGCCGTTCGGCCCCTGCGGCGGGAACGGGGACGGGCCCGAGGGCTCACCGCCGAACGGGTTCGGCGGGATCGGCTCGGCCGGCCGGTTCATCTGCGAGGGGCGCGAGCCCTGGTACTCGTACGGGTCGCGGCCCTGCGGCGGCTGCTGGAACCGCAGCGCCGGGTTCGGCCCCTGCGGACCGCCGGGGCCGCCGGGACCACCGGGACCACCGGGTCCGCCCTGGTTGGGCAGGGGCGGGTTCGGGGCCGCCGGGGTGTACGACGTCGCCGTGTTCGTGAGGAAGTTCCAGCGGCACTCCTCGCAGAACGGGGCGCCACCCTCCCTCGGCGTACGGCACTGCGGGCAGAGCTCGGGCGCTCCGCCCATGCCTCCGGGCGCCTGCGGCGCGGACGGCCCGGGATATCCGTAACCGGCCGGTGGCGGCGGGGGAGGCGGGGGCACGGCACCGGTCATGCGGTGACCGCAGACCTCGCACCAGTCGTCGGAACCCGACTGGTGTCCGTTCGGGCAGGTCGGCATGTCGGCGCTTCCCCCTCTCCTTCGTACGTATTCGTACGTCAGTCTGAGCTGTGGTTGCTGTTACTTCTTCACGCGAACGGTCTTGGTGGAGCGGGTCTCGAGAGTCATCTCGTCGGCCTCCGCGACCTTCGCCTTCAATCGAACAGTACCTTCCGCGGCGTCGACCACGTCCACCACCTTCGAAAGCAGTTTCGCCGTATCGGCGTTCCCGGAGAGCGCCGCGAGCTGCACCGCCCGGCCCAGTTTCGCGGTCGCCCCGTCCGCGTCGCCCGCCTTGCGCGCGTCCAGGCCCTGCTGGATGACCTGGGCCAGTTCGGCCTGGCCCGTGTAGTGGGCGACCTGCGGGTTGATCGACGTAGAGGCGGTCATGTCGTCCGTCCACACCGCGCGGACGAGCCCCTGCGAGAGAGTCTGCGCCGAGCCGTCCGGCTGGGGGATCACCAGGGAGACGCGGGCCGCCAGCATCTCCTGGCCGAGCTCGGCCCGCGGGACCTGGACACACACGTGGTAGTCGCGGGACTCGTCACCCCACGAGCCGGTCGGGTAGTCGCCCGCCCGCGGTCCCGCCTCCGTGCGGCGCTCCGTCAACTCACCGACGCTGGGCGCCACCTGCTTCACGAACTTGATCTCCGAGCCGAGCGGCGTCCACAGGCGCAGCGCGACGTCGGCGACCTCCTTGCCCATCGCCGTCTCCATCATCAGCGCGAAGTCGGACGCCAGGTGCGCGGGGTCGGCGACGATGTCGGCGGTGCCGAGCAGCGCCGAGGCGACACCGGTGACCTCCTTCACCTCCCAGTCCGTGCCGACACCCCGGGCGTCGCAGGTGAAGCGGCCCGCGCACGCGTCCAGCGTGGCCCGCAGGTCCTCCGGGGACTCGTGCTCGTTGCGCCCGTCGGTGAGCAGGATGCCGTGCCGGATCCCCACGTCCGCGGAGGACAGGAGACGGTCGGCCAGACGCAGCCAGGTGCCGATCGCGGTGCCGCCGCCCGCGGAGAGCTTGCGCAGCGCCTGCTTGGCCTGGGCGCGGGTGGACTCGTCGGCGACGGCGAGCCGGCCGCCGCCCGGGTAGACCTCCTTGGCGACGTGGGTGCCCGCGATCACCGCGAAGTGCACACCGTCGCGCAGGGTGTCGATCGCCGCGGCGGAGGCGTCGCGGGCCCCGCGCATCTTCGTCGGCGGGTAGTCCATCGAGCCGGAACAGTCCACCATGAGCGCCACCGCCGCCTCGGGGCCGTCGCCCGCGCTGTAGAGGTGCGGGGCGCCCACGGCGGTGCCGACGGTGCCGCCGCCGGTGGACGTCACGGTGACGATCGCGTTGACCTCGCGGCCGCCCTCCGGCAGGAACTCGTTCTGATAGACCTCGACCGAGAACTGCGGGACGTTCGACTTCGAGAAGTTGGCCATGGTGACAAGTCCCCCCTGAACAAGACCATTGCTGACATTCGGCGCGCACCGCACGGAGCGGTCCCGCCTGGGCCGCACCGCACGGAGCGGTCCCGCCTAGGCCGATCCTGCCCCCTGCCGCGGTACCGGGAACGGCAGCACCGCCACTGTTACGTTGTCGTGGCCGCCGCCGTCCAGGGCGTGGCCGACGAGCACCTGGGCACAGTGCAGCGGGCGGCGCGCCGCGTCGGCGGGCACGATCCGCGCCAGCTCCTCCGCGGCCTCCGCGTAGTTCCACAGCCCGTCGGTGCAGACCAGCACCACACCGGGCCGGTCCGGCTTGAAGGAAGCGGTGTGCGGCTCCAGTTCGTAGGCGTCCGCGCCGAGCCAGCCCGTGATCGCGTGGGCCCGCTCGTCGGCGTACGCCTCCGCCTCGTTCATCAGGCCCGCGGCGACCATCTGCGCGGCCCACGAGTCGTCCTCGGTGAGCCGGGCCGCGGGCGCCGCCCGGTCGTCGGGCACCCAGTAGGCCCGGGAGTCACCGACCCAGCCGACGATCAGCAGCTCGCGCGTGATGATCGAACCGACGAAGGTGCAGGCCGGCGCGTTCTGGTGGGGCTGGTGCTCGCGGGCCGTCTCGGGCTCCTGGGCGAGGGCGTTGACCGACTCGGCGGCCGCCACGATCGCCTCGTGCATGGCCTGCTGCGGGTGCGTGCCGCGGGGCAGCGACTCGTGCAGTGCCTCGTTGGCGGCGCGGGACGCGGCCAGCGACGCGTCGTCGGGGCGGGTCGCCGACGACACCCCGTCGCAGACGACGGCGACGACCGCGGGGAAACCGTCGGGCAGCGCCGCCGAGGAGATCGCGAACGCGTCCTCGTTGCGATGGTGGCGCAGACCGCGGTCGCTGACGGCGGCGACCGCACCCAACTCCTGCTCCATGTGGTCGCGTTCGCGCGGCTGGGCGTGCCCGCAGTTCTCGCAGTAGCCGTCCGCGTCGACCTGCCCGGCACGGCACGCCACGCACACCTTGGTGCCGGCGGGCGGCGTCGCGGCCTCCAGCTGCTCGGGCGGCACCGTCCGCGGATCGGGCGCGGCCAGCGGGAAGTCACCCTCCGCGGGGTCGTCGAACCGTACGGCCGCGGGCAGTTCACCGCCGCCGGACTCGGTGCCCACGAGGTCGGCCGGCAGATGCACCGGCGCGGGCGTCTCCGAACTGCCCGGCTCGGGGGCGTCCGGCCAGTCCACCTCCGCGGCCCCGGCCGCCCGCGGCGCCGCCGGGTCCCGCGCCGCCTCCGGGGCGGCCACGGCCGGCGCCGGCCGGCCGTCGGGCACGGGCGGCACCGACGACAGGTCGTATCCGCAGGCTCCGCAGAAGCGGTCGCCCTCGTCGAGCGGCTCCTCGCAGCTGGGACACACTGACATAGCGGTCGGCTGGTGCGTCTGCGACATCAACTCACACCCACGTCCGGGGGCGGTAGCGGTTGGCCCGCTCCACCAGTTCGATCCTCTCCTCGCCGCGCTGAGCGAGCCTGGCAAGTGTCCGGTACGAGCGCTCCAGGCCGACACGCAGGCCGCGCTCGTCCAGATCATTGCCGAGTACCACCGTGCGCCCGGGGCCCTGGAGCTGACCGGAACCCTGCCTACCGGAGAGTACCCAGTCCAGCGCCGTGCCGAGGACCTCGGTGGACAACTGCTCGCGGCGGACCGCGTCGAGGCCGAACGACTCCAGGGCCTCGACCTGTCCCGCCGCCGCGGTCAGATCGTGCAGCAGCGGGTCGCCGTTGACACCCTCGGTCATACGTCCCCGAAGGCGCGCCCGCACCGAGGCGACGCGGGCCGCCGTGTAGTGGATCGACGACTCCGGGACCGACTCCAGGGTGCGCACCGCGCCGCCCCGGTCACCGGCCGCGAGCTGCACCCGCGCCAGACCGAAGGCGGCGCTGACATAGCTGGGGTCGGTGGACCAGACGAGGCGGTAGTACTCCGCCGCGTTGTCCAGCTGCCCCAGGACCTCCGCGCAGACACCGAGCGCGAGCTTCGGGGCGGGCTCGCCGGGGAACGCGTCGTAGATCGCGTCGAACGACAGCGCCGCGTTCTCGTGGTCGCCCGTCGCGAGCGCCGCCACACCCCGGTACCAGACCACCCGCCAGTCGTCCGGATGGTCGGCCTCCAGCGCCGCCAACCCGGCCACCGCCGCGCCGGGTTCACCCATCTCCAGGCGGGCCCGCAGCTCGCGCAGGCGCAGCTCAAGGGAGCCGGTGGGCGCGGCGTGCAGCGCGGAGAGCAGCTCGGCGGGCGCGGACGCCATCAGGCCCGCGAGGAACCCGGCGTTCGGATCGCCCGGGTCCACCCGCGGCACCGGCAGCGCCAGCGCGGTCGCCGGGCCCTGGAGCCGCTTGACGAGAGCGGACGGCGACGGCGGCAGGGCCGGGGCAGGCGGGGCGGCGAGCGCGGCCGCCCTCTGCCGTACGCGCACGGGGATCACCCGCGCCCCCAGGTACGACACCTCGCCCTCCTGTCGGGCGAACAGCTCCGTGTCCGTCACCTTCACCTCGGGCCCGAACAGGGTCGACAGCGCGGGCCGCGGCCGGCTCGTCTGCAACGCCACCACCTCGCGCAGCACGCCCGTCAGCTGCTCGGTCATCTCCTGCGCGGAGGCGAACCGGCGCGCCGGATCCGGGTCGGTGGCGCGGACGAGGAGCCGGTAGAACGACTCGTACCGGTGGAAGACCTCGATGTTGTCCGGGTCCGGCAGGGAGTCCACGAACACGTTCGTGTAGCCCTGGAAGTCGAAGGTGAGGACCGCGAGGGTACGGGCGACCGTGTACAGGTCGGAGGCGATGGACGGGCCGACCTCGGCGACCTCGGGCGCCTGATAGCCCACCGTGCCGTAGATCGCCGACTCGTCGTCGTCCATCCGCCGGACCGCGCCCATGTCGATGAGCTTGAGCTGGTCCTCGGTCTGTATCGCGTTGTCGACCTTGAAGTCGCAGTACAGCAGGTTGCGGCTGTGCAGATGGCCGAGCGCCTCCAGCGCCTCGATGCCGTACGCGCACGCCTGCTCCACCGGCAGCGGGTCGCGCTTGCCGCCGGGCGTGCGCCGCTCGTTGGCGATCTCCTTCAGCGACTTGCCGCCGACGTACTCCATGACGATGTAGCCGTCCATGGAGCCGGTGCGCTGGTCGAGGTGCTCGACGAAGTTGTAGATGCGGACGATGTTGGAGTGCTCGATCTCCGCGAGGAAACGCCGCTCCGAGATCGCCGCCGCCATCGCGTCCTGGTCACCGGTGTCGAGCAGCCCCTTGAGGACCACCCAGCGGTCGGAGACGGCCCGGTCGACGGCGAGGTAGACCCAGCCGAGGCCGCCGTGCGCCAGGCAACCCACGACCTCGTACTGGCCGTGCACGACATCGCCGGCCCCCAGCTTCGGCACGAACGAGTACGGGTGGCCGCACTTCGTGCAGAACCCCTCCGTGCGGCCAGGCCGGTCGCCGCGCGCCCGCCCCACCGGGGCCCCGCAGTCCGAGCGCGAGCAGAATCGCTTCCGCTCGGGGACCTCAGGGCGGTCCTGCACCATCACGCGCGGGTCGGGCCGCGGCACGTCCGGGACCCGCACCAGACCCGCCCCGAGCCGGGCCCGCCCCGAACTGCTCGCCGCCGAACCCGAACTGCGCACCGACACCGACCGCGACGCCGCACTCCCCGACAGCGCCCGCGACAGCCGCCCCGACACCGACCGGCGCGACTGCGAGGACCGCGACGACGTACGCGAGGACCGCGAGGACCGCGACGACGCCCGCGAACCCGACGCCGAACTCTGCGAGCCGCGCGAGCCACCGGCCGCGATCCCGGTGGGCGGCGACGACACCAGACCCGTCGGCGACACCACCGGAGCCAACCCACAGGTACCGCAGTACAGCTCGCCGCCGCCGACATCCTCGTAGGAGCCGTCGCAGCCGGGCCGCTGACAGGTCAGGGAAACCGCCCCCGACGCCTCCGACACCGAAGACGCCTCCGACACCGACGACGCCCCCGCGGCCTGCGCCGGAGTGCTCACCGCCGCTCCGTCCGGCTTCAACCCGCACGTGTCGCAGTACACCTCACCCGCGACATCCTCGTACGCACCCGGGCAACCGGGCCGCGTGCACTTCTGTGCCTCGGCCATGGCTACGACTCCCCCCTCCGGTCGGTGGGCGCGGCCCGCTCGGGCCCACCCGCCGACAACACCTCAGCGGCCGCCCGCTGATAGCGCAGCACCGCCTCCTCCGCCACCCGCAGATCGCAGGGCGCGCTCCACAGCATGCGGCGCGCCGCGTCGTACCGCTCCACCAGGAACGGGTCCTCCGCGAAACCCAGCCGCCCGACCTTCGCCTTGTACGCGTCGAGCCGCCCGCGCAGCTCCGCGCGGACGGCCAGGGGCGCGGTCACGGCCGTCAACGACTCGCGGGCGCGCAGCAGTTCGTCATCGGCCTTCTCCTCCAACGACTCCAGCAGCGGCGACAACCGGTGCCACTGGCCGTGTCTGCGGTACTCGGCGGCCCTCGCCAGCTGCTCCTGCAACGCCCGCGAAGGACCGGACACCGCCGGCACCTCCGACGCGGCGATCTTCGCGAGGACCTCGCCGCGTGCCGATCTCGCCTCGGCGAGCGTACGGTCCGCGCGTGAGAGCACGTCCCGCAGCCGGCCGAGCCGCGCCTCCGCGTCCTGCCGCACCGTGAGCACGGCCTCGATCTCGCGCCGCACCTCCTCCAGCGCACGCGCCTGCCGGTCGTACGCCGTCGTGTCGGGGCGCCCCCCGCCGGGGGCCGAACTGCCCGGCGCCTTCCGCCAGTACGTGAGCGGGTCCGACACCACCTGCTCACGCAGCCGGGTCAGCGCGCCCGTGATCCGCTCCAGGTCGTCACCGGCCGGATGCTCCCCGGGACGTACGCCCACGGAGTGCGCGAGCCGCCGGGTGCGGCCCAGCTCGGCGGCGAGCAGATCTATCCGGGCGGGCAGCGCCGACCACACCGCGTCCGCGGCCACCACCATGTCGAGCGACGACGCGTACAGGTCGTTCATCCGCGCCACGAGCGCCGCCAGCGTGAACTGCTCGGAGAGCTTCGCCGGCCCGGTGAGCGTCGGCGACGCCGGCCCCTGCCCGGCCGCGGAGGCGACCGTGACGGACTCGCCGCGCAACAGCTCCGTCAGCTGCACGAGGTCGTCCCGGTTCGGCCACTTGCGCCGGGCCCGCACCTCACGGGCCGCACGCAACGCGCCCGCGTACGCGTCGAAGTACGTCCACAACAGCGTGATCGCCTGCTCGGCCGCCGCCCAGCGGTCCCGGGTCGCCCCGGTCAGCTGCGCGCCCTCCAGCAGGCGCCGCCCGGCGTGGTCCTGGAGCGCGAGCAGCGACGTCTCGATCGCCTCGTGCTCCGCGCCGAGCCGGGCCAGGGCACGGTCCACCTCGTCCCGGTCCAGTACCGGACCAGGGGGTCCCGCGGTGCCCATCGATCACCTCTCGCTTCTTTCGGATCCCACAACCGGCCGGACAACACGGGGCGTCACTTGTACTTGGGTGCCGGCGGCCCCTCCGACTCGCCGAGCGCCGGCTTCAGCCAGTGGTCGTAGGACTTCTGCCAGCCGCCGCCCGGCTTGCGGTACTCCTCCAGGACCTTGTTGACCCGGCGTACCAGCTCGTCCGAGCCCTTCTTCATGGCGATGCCGTAGTACTCCTTGGTGAACGGCTCGCCCTTGAGCTCCACCGTCGGGTCCTGGGCGGCCTGGCTCGCCGCGAGCGCGCCGTCGGTGACCACCGCGTCGACCTCGCCGAGCTGGAGGCGCACCAGGCAGTCCAGCTGGTTCGGCACCGTCGTGGAGATGTCCGTGTCGGCCGGGACACCGCGGTCCGCCTTGCCCTGCTTCAGCGCCGACTCGGCCGTCGAACCCGCCGCGGAACAGACCCGCTTGCCGCCGAGCGACTCGTCGAACCCGTCGATCCCCGAGGCCTTCGGGGCGAGCACCTGCTGGCCGGTCTGGAAGTACGCGGTCGAGAAGTCGACGTCCTCGAGACGGTCACAGCTGATCGTCATCGTACGGACCACCATGTCGACCTCGCCGCGCTGGATCGCGGGGATGCGCTGGTTGGTGGGGATGGCCTTGAAACGGATCCTCTGCGACGACGGGTCGTCGAAGAGATCCTTGGCGATCTCCCGCGCGAGATCGATGTCGAAGCCCTCCAACTCGGCGGACTTCCGCGTGTTGTTGGGGTCCCGGTAACCCCACCGGTAACTGTTCTGGTCGACGCCGACGCTCAGATAGCCGCGGTCCTTGATGGCCTGCACCGCGCCGCCGCTGTCACTGCCGGACCGGCTCACACTGCGCTCCGGCTCCTTGCCCTCCTCGTCCGGGTCGCAGTCGTCCGCACGGGCCTGCACCCCGGCGGTCAGGCCGCCCGGACCGGTGCCCGTACTCCCGTCGCCCCCGCCGGCGCCGCGCTGCGACAAGGGGAGCAGCAGCGCGAACACCACCGTCAGGGCGCAGGCGACCGCCATCGCCGCCACGCCGCCCCAGCCGCGCATACTCACCGTGCGGACACCTCGCTCATCCATTGCCGCACCCCCTCTCACCGGTACTCCGACAGCCTGCGCCCGACGCCGAGCACCGCGCCGGCGGCGGCCAGCACCGTCAACAGGGCGGCGCCGACGGGCAGTCCGGACATCGCGTCACGCCCGTCGCTCGCGTCGGTGCTGAACTGACGCTGCTCGTGCGCGAGCGCCTTGTCGAGATTCTGGTCCACCGCATCGAAGCACTCACTCGTCGGCTTGTCCTGCTTCGAACCGATGATCTTGTCGAGCGCTTCCTGGTAGTTGCCTGCTTCGTCCTGATCGTGGGCGACCTTGTGGCGCTTGATCCACTCCGTCATACCGGCATTGGCGCCGTCCACCGGCGCGCTGCCCGCGCTGTCGTCCGCCGCCAGCGCGTCCGCCGCCGTCAGCTTCTTCGCCAGCAGGTCCATCTGCTTCTCGAAGTCGACGTCGTACTTGTCCTTGCTCACGCCCTTGACGGTCGTCGTCTCGGCGCCGCGGCTGACCAGCGTCAGGTTCTCGTTGCCCCGCGCCTTCAGGGACGCGATGCTCGCGTCATGCAGCACGTTCAGCGACCGGACCCCGTCGTCGTACGACGAGTCGAGCCCGCTGCGCGCGACCGTGTGCCCCACGACGAGCCAGAGCAGGACGACGACGGAGGCGGCCGTGGCGGCCAGCATCCCGTGGTTGAACACCCGGTTCGTCAGCCGGTAGTTGCGGCGCTGGGCCCAGGCCAGCGCGGCCAGGGCGAGCACACCGAGCGCTATCGCGATCCACGGGTACGGGGTCGCCGCGTCGTAGTCGTCGCGCAGCCGCTCGTTCTCCGTCGTGTAGAGATTCTCCGCCTCCGGGAGCATCTCGGTCTGCATCTTCTCGTTCGCGTACCGCAGGTAGGCGCCGCCCAGCGGGAAACCCTGCCGGTTGTTGGCCCGGGCCCGCTCGACAAGGCCCTTGTACTGCGGCAGCAGCGTGTTCAGCTTCGAGATCGTCCCGGCCGACGGGGAGCCCGGGTCGGTGCTGGCCGCGGCGGTCACGAGCTTCCGCGCGGCGGTACGGATGTTCCTCTCGTACCGGTCGCGCGCGGCGGCGGGCTCCTGGCCACCCGCGAGGAAGCCGCTGGACGCGGCCGTGTTGGCGTCGGCGAGCGAACGGTAGATGTCGGCGGCGTCCGCGCTCAGCGGCTGACTGGAGTGCAGCACGTCGTCGGCGGCGGCCGAGCGGTCCGTCATCTGCCAGGCCGTCGTCGCCCCGAACGCGACGACGAGCAGGGCCAGCACGGCGCCGATGATGCGCAGCCGGCCCGGCTCGGTGGTGGCCGCCGAACGCAGCCGGTCCACGCCCTCCGCCCACGCGGTGCGGCGGACGGGAGCGGGCCCGGGGGAGGGCGCGGGCGGATACGCGGGCGCGTCGGGTGCCGCGCCCCGTGTCGGCTGCGGCGGCACGCTCGGCCTCGTCGGCGCGGCGGGGTGCCCCGGCGGCGCCGCGCTCCCGTTCGGCGGGTATGTCACTCGACCCTCCCCCATGGTCGTACGTCGGCCGCAAGTATCGCTGCCGAGACAGACATCCGCACAGGCATTGACTCGATCTTGTTTGCGGGCCCTCCTCTTGAACACGTGCGGGGAGGGTGTTCGGTTCCCGGAGGCGGGCCGGCCCTACGAGGCGGAACTCACCCCGCGTAGAAGCGCCGCACCCGCCCATGCACCTCGGGCGGAGCCCCGACCGCGTCAAGGCCCAGCAGCGCCGCGCCGAGGACCGGCCGCTCCGACACCACCCGGGGCACCGCCTTCGGAGCCCGCTCCGCGAGCAACGCCGCGATACGACCGTCCAGTTGCGGATGGCGCGCGGCCAGCACACTGCCGCCCAGCAGCACCGGCGCCTCCTCGTCCAGCAGGTCGAGGCGGCGCAGCGCCACCGTCGACATGGCCACCACCTCGTCGGCCATCCGGTCGACCAGCGCACGGGCCACCGGGTCACCCTCGGCCGCCGTGGCGAACAGGACGGGCGCGCACTCGTGCCGCCGGGCCGCGGACACCCGGCCCAGATGCAGAGCCTCGATCAGGGCGTACATGGAGGAGAGCCCGAAGTGGTCGGGGAGCGCCCGCATCAGAGCCGTACGCTCACCGCGGCCGTCCTCCGCCCGTGCCGCGTACCAAAGAGCCTCGTCCGCCAAGCCACCGCCGCCGCCCCAGTCGCCGGATATCTTGCCGATCGCCGGGAACCGGGCGGTCCGGCCGTCGGGGAGCATGCCCACGCAGTTGATGCCCGCGCCGCACACCACGGCGACACCGCGCGGCTCCGCGTCCTCCAGCAGGCCCGCCCGCAGCACCGCGAACGTGTCGTTGCGTACGTCCACACTCGCCCCGGCCGACCAGCCGCGGGCGCGCAGGGCACGCGCCAGCTCCTGCTCCTCCACCGGCAGATCGGCGTTGGCCAGACACGCCGAGACGTGCCCGACCGCCTCGACGCCCGCCTGCGCGAACGCCTGGCCGACCGCGTCCGCCAGGACGTCCACGGCCGCTTCGACACCCACCCTGGGCGGCTGGAACCCGCCGCCGCGGGCCGAGCCGACGACAGTGCCGTCGGCCGCGACCACCGCGACGTCGGTCTTGCTGTTGCCCGCGTCGATCGCGAGCACGCTGGTGCTCAGGCCCACGCCAAGTGCTCCCGGTTGTGCGCGATCAGCTGGTCCGTGAGCTGCTCGGCGTACTCGATCTGACCCACCAGCGGGTGCGCCAGCAGTGCCTTGAAGACGCGGTCGCGGCCACCGCGCAGAGCGGCCTCCAGCGCGAGGTCCTCGTAGGCGGTCACGTTGGCGACGAGGCCCGCGTACAACGGGTCGAGCTTCGGCACCGGCAGCGGGCGCGCACCCTTGCCGTCCACCGTCGCCTGCACCTCGATGACCGCGTCGTCGGGGAGGAAGGGCAGCGTGCCGTTGTTGTACGTGTTGACCACCTGGTGGGGCGATCCACCGCCGCCGAGGAGCGACGCCGCGAGGTCCACGGCTGCCTCGCTGTAGAACGCGCCGCCGCGCTTGGCGAGCAGCGCCGGCTTCTCGTCGAGCGCCGGGTCGCCGTACATCGCCAGCAACTCCCGCTCCATCTCGGCCACTTCGGCGGCCCGGGACGGCTTGGTGCGCAGTTCCCGTACGACGGCGTCGTGCTGGTAGTAGTAGCGCAGGTAGTAGGAGGGCACCACCCCGAGGCGGTCGACGATCTCCCGCGGCATGTGCAGGTCCTCGGCGATCGCGTCGCCGTGCTCGGCGATCAGGCCCGGCAGCAGGTTCTCGCCGTCCGGGCCGCCGAGGCGTACACCGAGCTCCCAGGTGAGGTGGTTGAGGCCGACGTGGTCGAGGTGCACCTCCGAGGGGGCCACATCGAGCAGCCGGGCGAACTTGCGCTGGAAGCCGATGGCCACGTTGCACAGGCCGACAGCCTTGTGACCGGCCTGGAGCAGGGCCCGGGTCACGATGCCGACGGGGTTGGTGAAGTCGATGATCCAGGCGTTCGGGTTGGCCCGGCGCACGCGCTCCGCGATGTCCAGCACGACGGGCACGGTGCGCAGCGCCTTGGCGAGACCCCCCGCGCCGGTCGTCTCCTGGCCGACGCAGCCGCACTCCAGCGGCCAGGTCTCGTCCTGGTTGCGGGCCGCCTGTCCGCCGACACGCAGTTGCAGCAGCACCGCGTCGGCGTCGGCGACGCCCGCGTCCACGTCGGACGTGGTGCGGATGGTGCCGGGGTGACCCTGCTTGGCGAAGATCCGGCGGGCGAGCCCGCCGACCAGTTCGAGCCGGTCGGCGACCGGGTCGACAAGGACCAGCTCCTCGATCGGCAGGGTGTCCCTCAACCGGGCGAAGCCGTCGATGAGTTCGGGTGTGTAGGTCGATCCTCCGCCGACCACGGCGAGCTTCATAACAGTCCTTAGCCCTTTACTCCGGTGAGAGTGACGCCTTCGACGAAGGCTTTCTGTGCGAAGAAGAAGACGATGCAGACCGGCGCCATCACGAGGAGGGTCGCGGCCATCGTCAGGTTCCAGTTGACGCTGTGCGCCGACTTGAAGGATTCGAGTCCGTAGCTGAGCGTCCAGGACGCCGGGTTCTGGGCCGCGTAGATCTGCGGTCCGAAGTAGTCGTTCCAGCAGTAGAAGAACTGGAACAGGGCGATGGCGGCGATACCCGGTTTCGCCATCGGCACCACGATCTTCAGCAGCGTCCTGAGCTCACCGCAGCCGTCGATCTTCGCCGACTCGATGTACTCCTTCGGGATCGTCAGCAGGAACTGACGGAGCAGGAAGATCGAGTACGCGTCGCCGAACGCCATCGGGATGATCAGCGGCCACAGCGTCCCCGAGAGGTGGAACTGCTGGGCCCACACCAAGTACATCGGGATCACGATGACCTGCGGCGGCAGCATCATCGTCGAGATGACCAGCAGCATCGCCGTCCGCCGCCCGCGGAAGCGGAACTTGGCGAGCGCGTACGCCACGGGGACCGCCGAGCAGACCGTCAGCAGCGTCCCCAGACCGGCGTAGATGATCGAATTCTTCCACCAGACCAGGAAGCCGTCCGTCCGGAAGACGGTCGTGTAGTTCTCCCAGTGCCAGGAACTGGGCCACAGATCACCACTCATCGCCTGGTCGTCACTCATCACGGATGTCAGGAAGACGAAGACGAACGGCAGGACGAAGAGGAGCGCTACGGCTATCGCGATGCTGTGCACGGCGATCCAGTTCAGGATCTCCTTGCGCCGGGCGCGCTTGCGGGCGGGCCCCGAGACACTCGAGTGCGGGGTCGCGGACGCCGTCGGCGACGACCCCAGGTACGTAGAAGAAGTGGTGTTCGCGGTGTTCGCGGCGGACGCCGCGTTCGCAGAAGACGCAGTGGTCATGGGTCAGTCCTCCGCCGCGAGCAGGCCCGAGTGCTTGCGCATGAGCAGCATGGTCACGGCCATCGCGATGACGAAAAGGACGAGCGAGAGCACGCACGCCGCGCCGGTGTTGAAGTTCTGGAAGCCCATCGAGTAGACGAGCTGGGGGACCGTGAGGGTCGAGTGGTCGGGGTAGCCGGGCTGGATCACGGAGCCAGGACCGATGGAGACACCGGAGGCGATCTTCCCGGCGACCAGGGCCTGCGTGTAGTACTGCATGGTCTGCACGACGCCCGTGACCACGGCGAACATCACGATCGGGGTGATCGACGGCCAGGTCACGAAGCGGAACTTGCCCCAGGGGCCCGCCCCGTCGAGCTCGGCCGCCTCGTACTGCTCCTTCGGCACGTCGAGCAGCGCGGCCATGAAGATCACCATGAGGTCGCCGATGCCCCACAGCGACAGCATGACGAGGGACGGCTTGGCCCAGGCCGCGTCGTTGAACCAGTTGGGGCCGTCGATACCGATCTTGCCCAGCACCTCGTTGACCGGTCCGGTCGCCGGGTTGAGGAGGAAGACGAAGGCCACGGTCGCGGCGACCGGCGGGGCGAGATAGGGCAGGTAGAAAGCGGTCCGGAAGAACCCGACACCACTCTTGATCTTCGTGACGAGCAGCCCGAGGGAGAGGCCGAAGACGACGCGCAGCGCCACCATGATCACGACCAGCCACAACGTGTTCCACAGCGCCGGGCCGAACAGCGGCATGTCCTGGAACACGTACTTCCAGTTCCGCAGCCCCACGAACGTGGGCGCCTTGATCTGGTTGTAGTGCATGAACGAGAAGTAGACGGTGGCGAGCAGCGGATACGCGAAGAAGGCGCTGAACCCGATCAGCCACGGGGAGAGGAAGCCCAGCGTGCGCAGTCTGCGCCGCGCGGGCCGGGAGAGTGTGAGTGCCATGCGCGGGACCTCAGTTCTGCGACTGCATGGTGTCGGCGTCGATGAGCTTGTCGAGCCGTTTCAGGCCCTTCTTCAGATCCGGGACCTTGCCCGCCTCCTCGGTGTACGAGAAGTCCTGCAACTGCACGACATACATGCCGCCATTGGTCGAGGGCGGCAGCACCTGACTGTGCTTGTTCTTCGCGATGTCGAGGAAGGTGCGGAACGTCGGATCGGCGTCCAGCCTCGGCGACTTGAGCGCCGCCTTCGTGGACGGCACGTTGTGGATGGCGTTCGCGAACCGCACCACCTGATCGGTGTCGGCGGTCAGGAACCGCACCAGCTCCCAGGCGGCGTTCTGGTGCTTGCTGCTGTGCGCGATACCGGCGACCGTGCCGGTCAGATAACCGCGCCCGTACGTGTCGGCCTGGTCGTCGGGGACGGGCAGCGGAGCCACGTCCCAGTCGAAGCCGGCCTTGGCCTCGTTCAGCATGAGCCCGCGCCACTCGCCGTCGAGATGCATCGCCAGCTTGCCGCTGAGGAACGCGTTCTGGTTGGACATCTCATCGCCGAACGAGGTCCGGAACCGCTCCAGGGCGTCGTACCCGCCCTGCGCGTCCATCAGCTTCCCGGCGGTCTTGAAGAACTCGTACGTCGCCGGGTCCTTCGCCAGCCGCGACGTGCCGTCCTTGGCGAAGTACGTCGGACCCCACTGCGCGAACAGCCGGTCGGGGCTGTTCTGGTAGAGCCGGAAGTTCGGCATGAAACCTACACGCTTGTACGAGCCGCCACTCCTGACCGTGAGCTTCTTGGCGTCGGCCACGAACTCGGACATGGTCTTCGGGGGGTGCGCGATGCCCGCCTCGTCGAACGCGTCCTTGTTGTAGTACATGCCGAAGGCGTCGGCGAGCAGCGGCAGCGCGCACTGGTTGCCGTTGTAGCTCGTGTAGTCGAGCAGGGACTGCGGGAACACCTTCTTCTTGTCGAGGCCGGTCTTCCGCATGAACGGGTCGAGGTCGACCCACATGCCGGAGTCGCAGTACTGGCCGACGTTGTTCGTCGTGAAGGACGACACGACGTCGGGGGCCTCGTCGCCGCCGGCGCGCAGGGCCTGGTTGACCGTGGCGTCGCTCACGTTCCCGACGGACTCCACCTTGATGTTCGGGTGGAGCTTCTCGAAGCGGGCGATCGAGTCGTCGATCGCCTTGACTTCGTTCTCGGCCGACCAGCCGTGCCAGAACTTGATGGTGACCGGCTTCGTCGGATCGTCGGCGGCGCTTCCCGTACTCGGGTTGGCACAGCCGGCGAGCATCAGTCCGGCCGCGGCGAACACCACGGGGGCGCGCAGCGGTATACGCCATCGGGGCATGGCGAACGTCCTTTACGTGTGCGGGGAGGGAGAGGGGCGGGGAAGGGGCGGGGAAGGGGTGGGGCTACGGGGAGAGGGAGGGGTGGGGACGGGGAGAGGGGATGTGGGCGGGGGCGCGGGTGGGAGGGGTGAACGGCGGGGGTCAGGCGCTGCTGGTGTCGAAGACGGCGTCGCGGGCCTGGGTGAGGGCGGTGCGCAGGGCACCCGTGAGGATGGGGTCACCCGCGAGTTCACTGACGCGCAACTGCGGGCGGGGCAGGGCGAGTCCGGTCAGCTCGGCCTCCACCCGTTCCCGCAGGGCGTCGCCGCCGGCCTTGGCCACCTGGCCGGAGAGGACGACCAGTTCGGGGTCGACGACGGCGACCACCGCGGCGAGACCCGTGGCGAGCCGGCGGGCTACCTCGTCCAGGACAGCCTCGTCGCTGAACGCTTCGGGCAGCGTGGCCGCGCCGCCCGCTAGTTGGCGTACGGCCGGTGCCGCCACCAGACTCTGGAACCCGCCACCTGCGTCGGTGCGGGCGAGAACGGCGTCGCCGCCGCGGGCCAGCGGCGCGCCGGGCAGCGGCATGTAGCCGATCTCACCCGCACCGCCGGTCGCGCCGCGCAGCAACACGCCGCCGAGGACGATCGCGGCGCCGACGCCCTCGTCGACGTAGGCGAGGACGAAGTCGTCATGGTCCTGGGCGGCGCCCTCGTACTGCTCGGCGATCGCGGCCAGGTTGACGTCGTTCTCGATGGAGACGGGCGTGCCGAGGACCTCGGCCAACTCGGCGCGCAGGGTGCGGGAGTGCCAGCCGGGGAGGTGCGGGGCGTAACGGAGCTGGCCGGTGCCGGGGTCGATGGCGCCGGGGGTGCCGATGACGGTGGCGGTCAGGTCGTCGTGGGTGAGCGCGGCCTGGCGGAGGGCGCCGTCGACGGCCTCGGTGACGAGCTGCGCGGTGCGGTGCCGCACGTCCTCGGCCACGGCTTCCGCCTCGATGCGGCACCGGCCGCACTCGGCGCCGGTGATGTCGGCGACCACGGCGGTGATGCCGGTGGGGTCGGCGGACAGGGCGGCGACGTGGGCTGCGGCGGGGCGGATCTCGTAGAGGACGGCGTTGGGGCCCGGGCGGCCGGTCTGGCTGCCGGTCGTCCGTACGAGTCCGGCGGTTTCCAGGCGGCCGAGGATCTGCGAGGTGGTCGGCTTGGAGAGACCGGTGAGCTCGCCGATCCGGGTACGGGTCAGCGGGCCGTGGGCGACGAGGAGGTCGAGGGCGGCCCGGTCGTTCATGACCCGTAGCACGCTCGGGGTGCCGGGGGTGCCAGCCGTACCGGCCATGGGGCTGCCTCCTCGTGCCGCACTGTTAGGAAACTTTCCTATTGGATGCGAGGAACGTAAGGCGGGGGTGAAGGAGCCGTCAATAGGGGAAGGGGAGCGGGCAACCAACTCGTTACTTCCGCTCGGAGGGAGGGGCGGCTGGCTTTCGCTCGGAGGAGGGGCGCGGGTGCCGCCCACTTCCCGGGGCCCCTCCGCTGTCTCCCCGACTGCCGCTCCCTCTCACGCGGGCGTGCCCGTGCCCCGCTGCTCCCCGCATTCCCACACCCGTCTGCCCCCGCCGCCTTCCCCCCCCGTCTCCCTCGCGGCCCCCATGCGCCCCGCCTCCCCGGCGATTCCCCCAACACTCCCCTTTGCGGAGTTCGTTCACTCCCGGTACCGGCGGGGCGTGTTGGTGTGCACGTGACCAGTAGGGGTGGTCCAGGTGGTGGTGCCTGTCGCGCTGTCGCGGGTGACCCGCCAGCCCTTCCCATGAGTCTTCAACCGGTGATGGCGGCGGCACAGCGGCTGCAGGTTCTCCGGCACCGTCTGCCCGCCCCGAGCGGGGTCGGCGTGATCGAAGGGCTGGACGTGGTCGAGATCGCAGCGGTATGCGGGCATGTGACAGCTCGGGAAGGCGCATTCGCGGTCGCGCGCCGTGACGTGCCGGGCCGTCTCCGCGGTGGGGGTGTACGTGGTGGGGTCGGTCTTGATCAGCTGCCCCGTCTTCGGGTGGGTGAGCAGGCGGCGCCAGATCGTGCCCGGGGCGAAAGCCAGCTCTCGGGCTTGCCCGGCGGTGATGGGGCCGTAGCCTTGCAGCTCGGCGGGCTCCTCGTCGGCGCCGAGCAGCGTGTCGAAGCCCACCGTCACCTGCACCACGATCCTGGACGATACTGAACGGCCGGTCTTCTGCGGCTGGTTGACCACCAGGTCGTACAGGGCGTCGGCGCGTTTCTGGGCCAGGGTGCGCCCGTCGTTCTCGTAGGTGGCTGCCTGCGCGTCGACGCTCTGTTGCATCCGGACGGTCTGCTCGGCGGGCAGCAGCGCGCCGTAGAAGGCCATGCCGTCCTCGTGCGGGTAGTGCACTGTCTCCCGGTCCCGCCGCCGCTTCTCATGGCGGGAGCGGGCGCCGTCCGGGTCGGCTTTCAGGATTGCCCTGCGCACGGCCGCCCGGGTCTGCCCCGCTGCCTGGGTGGGCATCTTGTCGGCCAGCATCGTTTCCACGTCGCCCGCCGTCGCTGCCGGCAGCGCCTGGCAGAGTTCCGCCATCGCCCGGGCCTGCTGATAGGAGATGTCTCCGTCGGCGAGCAGGGCCAGTGTCTTCGGGTGTCGCTTGGTGAGCAACCCGGCTGTCTGCAAGCGTTGTTCGGCGGTGGAGTTGGCCAGTCGCAGCGCGCAGGCGACCTCTGCCGCAGCCCAGGTCTCCGCGTCGGCCGCCGCCTCGGAACCGGCGTTGTGCTCTGCGGCCACGGCTGCCGCCGCGGCGATGGCGGTCAGCAACTCGGCCTGCATCGCCTGCAGCCAGGCGATGTGCCGCTCCGTGACGGCCAGCGCATCCACCCGGCCCGCCGGCGACAGCCCTTCCGGTTTCAGCCCGCCCAGCATCGCCGCCGTCTCCGGCGCGGGTGGCACCTGACGCAACGCGGCTGCCAGCGCATCCGCGCCGAGGGGACCGTCGTGTGCCGAGGGTGTCTCCAACTCTGCCGTAATGGTCATGCCGGTCCCCCCTCGCGTCGATCAACCGCCCGTCCTCACCCCTCCACCATCCGTCACTCTCCGTGATAGCGCCAGGTCGTTCAGGTAAATGAGAGGAAAGATTCCGGATGCTCAGCCCTTCGAGCGAACCTTGACCGCAACGGGAACGAAACGGAACGCAACGACGTGCGGAAGGACGGAAGTGGCAGGAAACGGAACGCCGTGGTGAGCGGAACGGCGTAGGGAAGGAGCGGAAGCTCAGTCGATACAGAACTCGTTGCCCTCGATGTCCAGCATCGGGATGCATGAGTCATTGCCGTCGTACAGCGTCTGCACGTGTACCGCGCCGAGCGGGACCAGTCGTGCGCACTCCGCCTCAAGCGCGGCGAGACGTTCCTCGCCTACGAGTCCGGTGCCGACCCGCACGTCAAGATGTACTCGGTTCTTGACGGCTTTCCCCTCGGGAACGCGCTGGAAGTACAGGCGCGGGCCCACGCCTGACGGGTCGACGCAGGCGAACCACGCGTCCTGCTCTTCACGTGGTTGCGCGCGCTTGAACTCGTCCCAAGTGGCGAACCCCTCCGGTGGCGGCGGCACGACGTACCCCAACACCTCGCACCAGAAGCGGGCGAGGCGCTCAGGTTCCGCGCAGTCGAAGGTGACTTGGAACTTCTTGATCGACGTCATCAGGTCACCGTATGGGCGCGTACTGCTCCGCGAAACCCCGATCTGAGCCTGTGGCCTCATCCTTATCAGGGATGCGCTCTAACCATGTGTCCGCGCGGAGGCCAGGCGCCTCGCATCAGCTGTCTCGGTCGCCTTCTTCAGCAGCCCAGCAGCTCAGCAGCCCAACCGCCCAGCAACTCCCAACCACGCCCGCGCGTCCGCCCAGCAACCCTCAGCCGCCCCGCCCCCCGGCGTACCCAACCGCCCCAACCCCCACCAGCGGCGTGAAAAATAGGCCCATGGCTGCGGAAGCGAGCGAGATCGTACTGAGCAAGCAGGACCTTCGTGAGGTCGCCGGGTTCGCCGCAGCCTGTGCGGAGACCGTGCTCGGAGTGTTCGAGGCCGACCAGCCGGGCGACTCGCGGCCTCGGGACGCCATCAGTGCCGCGTGGGAGTTCGCCCGGGGCGGCGAACGGGGCAAATCTCTGCGCGATACAGCGTCGGCGGCCCTCAAGGCGGCCAAGAGCGCGGACACTCCGGCTGCGCGTGAGGCGGCGTGGGCGGCGATGTCTGCCGCGGGCTCCGCCTACCTGCATCCGCTGGCCAAGGCCACCCAGGTCAAGCACATTCTCGGCGCCGGGGCCTATGCGGCCAGAGCAGCGGAACTCGTCGCCGACGACGAGCGGAGCGTTGGTGCCGAGCACCTGGCGCGGGCAGTGCGTCGTGCGACGCCGGCCGTCGTCGACGTGCTCCAACGGTTTCCGGCAGCGCCGAGTGGCGGAGGACGGGTCGGTGAGTTGGTCCGCGCGCTGGACACAGGTCTCCGTACGCGCGCCTGACCTGAGGTTTCGATAGCTCCCGGTTTGACGCCCACGGAACACGCCCGCCAGGACCAAGAAGCACCAGCCCGCACAAGAGGCACCCCGAACCCATCGGCCGGCACCCGGAACCCGTCGACCGACACCCCGAACCCAGTGACCGACACCCCCGCTGGGCCGCCGGTCACCAAGAACGAGGTGCGGAAAGCGTCACCAAAAAACCGAAAACCGAAAACCGAAAACTGAAAAACCGAAAACCGAACACCGAAAACCGAAAACCGAAAACCGACAAACACGGAGACCCGGATCGAGTGTCAGGCGGAAACGCCTTCGATCCGGGCCAGTGCCTCGTCCGCGCCGAACGGCTGCAAATACGGCAGCCAGCGCGGATCGCGATGTCCGGTCCCGATGATGCGCCAGGCCAGACCCGACGGCGGGGCCGGTTTGTGGCGCAGGCGCCAGCCGATCTCCACCAGGTGGCGGTCGGCCTTGGTGTGATTGCAGCGGCGGCACGACGCCACCACGTTGTCCCAGGCGTGCAGACCCCCGCGGCTGCGCGGGATCACGTGGTCGACGCTGGTTGCGACGCCACCGCAGTACATGCACCGGCCGCCGTCGCGGGCGAACAGTGCACGCCGGGTCAGAGGAACGGGCCCCCGGTAGGGGACCCTGACGAACCGCTTGAGCCGGACCACGCTGGGAGCGGGGACGGTACGTGTCGCGCTGTGCATGAAGGCGCCGGACTCCTCGAGGCACGTGGCCTTGTTCTCGAGGACGAGTACGAGCGCGCGGCGGAGCGGTACGACGCCAAGCGGCTCGTACGACGCGTTGAGGACCAGGACATGCGGCACGGATGCCTCCTTGTACGCCGGCGGCGCGTGGCTCGCGCCGGGACGATCTCGTAGCCAGTCTCCCCTCAGGGCTGGTCGTGGCGCCACCATGTCCACGTAACGGCCTTGGAGTGTTTTCGACCACACATCCCTCATCCCCAGGTGAGCACGGTCTCTCCCTCGAAGATGACAACGATCCACACACAATGCCCCGTTAGTGTGGTGAGTCTGCCCGCTCCTGTCCCCGAGCTGTCCCGAGCGCGGGCGGATGGCTACGCCTGGAGGTACCTGCCGTGATCTTGTCCGTCCTGTCGGCCGCGGGGGCGAGCGGATCCTCGCCCGACTCCCCGCAACCCACCCTCAAGGACGCCCAGGAGCAGGCCGGACAGGCCGCGAGCTGGGTCGAGCAGAACTGGTCCACCTGGCTGGGCATCGGGCTGCGGGTCCTGTTGATCATCGTCATCGCCTGCGTGCTGCGCGTCGCGATCCGGCGGGCCATCACCAAGCTGATCGACCGGATGAACCGTACGGCGCAGGCCGTCGACGGCACCGCGCTCGGCGGGCTGCTGGTCAATGTGGAGCGGCGGCGGCAGCGTTCGCAGGCCATCGGTTCGGTACTCCGTTCGGTCGCCTCCTTCCTGATCATGGGTACGGCCGCGTTGATGATTCTCGGCACGTTCGAGATCAATCTGGCGCCGCTGCTCGCCTCCGCCGGTGTCGCAGGGGTCGCGATCGGCTTCGGTGCCCGCAACCTCGTCACCGACTTCCTCTCCGGCGTCTTCATGATCCTGGAGGACCAGTACGGGGTCGGGGACACCATCGACGCGGGCGTCGCCTCCGGCGAGGTCATCGAGGTGGGCCTGCGCGTCACCAAGCTGCGCGGCGACAACGGCGAGATCTGGTACGTGCGCAACGGCGAGGTCAAGCGCATCGGCAACCTCTCCCAGGGCTGGGCCACCGCCGGCGTCGACGTCACCGTCCGCGCCGACGAGGACCTGGACCGGGTGAAGGCGGTCCTCGGTGAGGCGGGCGAGGCCATGAGCAAGGCCGAGCCGTGGAACGAGATGCTGTGGGGCCCCATCGAGGTGCTCGGCCTGGACAGCGTGCTGCTCGACTCGATGGTGGTCCGCGTCACCGCCAAGACCATGCCCGGCAAGTCCCTGACCGTCGAGCGCGAGCTGCGCTGGCGGATCAAGCGGGCTTTCGACGAGACGGGCATCCGGATCGTCGGCGGCGTGCCGGTGCGGGTGGACGGCGAGGCCGCCCCGGACCCGACGGCAGGCATGTCGGCGCCGTCCGCGTACGCCTCGACCACGTCACCGCAGTCGCTGGCCGCCTCCCCGATACCGCCGACGAACATGTCCAAGTAGCGGCAGCCCAGCCCAGCCCAGCCCCGCCCCAACCCCCGAGCCCGGCCGCCCCTCGAATCCGGCCGCCCCTCGAATCCGGCCGCCCAAACCCGGCGGCCCCCAAAGAAGCGCCCCCCCCGCCCCCCTCAGACCGTCCGCAACCCCGTAGCCCGCACCGACCGTCGCAGCAGCGGGAGTGCCGTGGCCGAGGCCAGGAGGCAGGCCGCGTAGACGGCGACCGGGACCAGCAGCGGCGGCGCCCAGGCTGCGTCCTGCCCCGAGGCGACGGCGTATGCGAGGTGGATCGCGGTGCCGCCGAGCGCGGCCAGGGCGAGGGCGAAGGCCAGCGGCAGCGCGGTCTCCAGGAGCAGTGCCCGGGTGAGGATCCGGCGCGGCACCCCGGCGGCGACCTGCGCGGCGAGCGCGCGGCGCCGGGTGGAGAGGGATTCGGCCGTGCCCACGGCGAGCGCGGCGAGGCTGATCAGGAGGGCGATCAGGACGGCGGCGGCGGTGAGGTCGAGGCCGAAGGTGTAGTAGTCCATCGGGGCGGCGGTGCTGCCGGTGCGCCGGATGTCGTTGAGGTCGTCGATGAGGACCTGGCGGACGCCGGCCAGGCCGACGCCGACGACGGTGACGAGTACGACCGCGGCGTGGCTGCGGGCCGCCGCCCACGGGTCGTCCTGGAGGCGGGCGGCGGCGAGGAGCACGGCGGGGTTGTCGGTGCGGGCCGCGAGCCGCCGGCCGATCGCCCGGGCGGACGCGCCGGCGACCTGGATGGCGCCCGCGCCGGTCAGGACGACCGCGCCGACCACGAAGACGGGCAGCCCCGCGGCACCGGTGCGGGAGCCGTGGGTCATGAGCAGCGCGACCCCGGCGACGACCACGAGCGCGGGCAGCAGCAGCCCGGTCAGCGCCCGGGGTCCCCGCCGCGGGCCCGACCGGCGGACGTGCCCGAGGGGTGAGGCGATGACGCGGCGCAGGGCGACGGCGCTCACCAGCGCGGCGAGCACGGGGATCGCCGCGGCGACGAGGACGAGCCCCGGCCAGGTGATGCCCGGCGGCGCCCAGCCCACGACGGGGAGGGCGGCCGCGAACACGGCGATCCCGGCGAGCGTCCCCGCCAGGCAGGCGAGTCCCACTTCCAGGGCCGCGATCCGCCGCACCTGCTTCGGCCCGGCGCCCGCGAGCCGCAGGCCGGCGAGGCGCCGGTCGCGGTGGACGGCGCCGATCCGGGCGCACTGGCCGAGGAAGCCGAGCACCGGGACCAGCAGGAGCAGCAGCCCGGTGACGATGCCGTGCCGGGTGCCGGGCTGGTTCAGGAGGCCGTGGCCGTACGAGAAGGAGGACTGCCCCTGGACGCTCAGGAGCGCGACGGCCGCGGAGGCGAACCCCGTCGCGACGGCGGCGCCCGCCGCGGTGAGGGCGGCCCTGCGCCGTTCCAGCCGGTCCGCGCCGCTGGTCAGCAGCCAGGCGAGGCGCAGGTCGGAGGTGACGCTCATCGCGTCACCTCCGACGACGGCGTGGTCGCGGTGGAGCCGGGGTCCCCGAAGGGCCCGGGGGTCTCCTGCACCACCCCGTCGCGCAGGCTCACCTCCCGGTCCGCGTACGCCGCCACCTGCGCCTCGTGCGTCACCAGGACCACGGCCGTGTGCGTCTCGCGCACCGTGTGGACCAGGGACGTCAGGACCTGTTCGGTCGCGAGGGTGTCGAGCGCGCCGGTCGGCTCGTCGGCGAAGACGACCTTCGGCTCCGTCACCAGCGCCCGGGCCAGTGCGACCCGTTGGGCCTGGCCGCCGCTCATCGCGCCGGGCCGCAGTTCGCGCTGGCCGCGCACTCCGAAGCGTTCCAGCCAGGCGTCGGCCTCGTTCTGTGCCGCCGCGCGGGGGCGGCCCGCGAGCAGCAGCGGCAGGGCCACGTTGTCCAGGGCCGTCAGCTCCGGGATGAGCTGGCCGAACTGGAAGACGATGCCGAAGTCCGTCCGGCGCAGGTGGCTCAGCCGCTCCTCGTCGTAGCCGTGGAGCGGGGTGCCGTCGTACGTCACCGTGCCCGCGTCGGGGCGGACGATGCCGGCCAGGCAGTGCAGCAGCGTCGACTTGCCGCTGCCGCTCGCGCCCGTGACGGCGAGGATCTCGCCGGTGCGGACGGCGATGCTCGCGCCCCGGAGTGCGGGCGTGCTGCCGTACGACTTCGTGAGTCCTTTGGCGGCCAGGAGTGTGTTCATGTTGCGGTGACCTCCGCGGTCAGGGTGGCGAGCCGGGCCGCGGTGGTGGTTATCCAGCGCAGGTCGGCGTCGAGGTGGGCGAGGGCGTAGTCGGCGGAGAGGACGGTGGTGAGGTCGGCGCCGGGGTCGCTCTTGACGGCGGTCAGCTCCCGCATGCGGGCCATGTGCGCGGCGCGCTGGGACAGCAGGTGGGCGGCGGGGTCCGTGGCCTCGTCGGCCATCAGGATGGTGACGACGACCTTGGCGAAGATCTCGTTGGCGACGTGCGGGGCGGGTGGGGTGATCTCCCGTGCCCAGCCGAGGAGTTCGTCGCGGCCGTGTGCGGTCGCGCGGTAGAGGGTGCGTTCGGGTCCGCCGTCGGAGTCGGTGCCCTCGACCTCCACGAGGCCGTCGCGGACGAGGCGTTGCAGTGTCGTGTAGACCTGCGCGTAGGCGAGGGGGCGGGCCTGCGGGAACCGTTCGTCGTGGCGTCGCTTCAGGTCGTAGCCGTGGCGCGGACCGGATGCGAGCAGCCCGAGCAGGACATGGCGGGTGCTCATGCCGGTGAGTATGTACTGCGTATATGTACTGAGTACATAGCCAGGCGGCGACCTGCACAACCGGGGGAGAGGGTTCCGGTCACCTCACTCCGCGACCGGCGCCGCTCCCGCCGCCCTGCCCAGCGTCCCCGCGATGGCCGCGACCGCGACGCCGACCGCCCCCTTCCTGCGCCGGAACTGCACGGCGACTCCTCGATCGACGGGGTCCAGATGGTCAACGTGTTGGACGTGTCCCAGGCTGGTGACCGAGCCCACCACTGTCCGGTTCGGAGGGTCGACGTCCGTGGCCGTCGTGCCGCGAACGCCCTGACGGGAGGGGTGCGGCGGCCGCAGGTCTTCCGGATTTCCGCGCCGCCCGCCCCCGATCTTCCCGCCGTCCGCGATGTGACCAGCAACACGTTGTCCGCCCGTTCAGGTCTGCCTTCGCGCCCGCTGGGTAGGACTTCGGACTCCTGACACGTACGAGTACAACGAGCAGCCCCCTGTAGAACTCTGATGAAGGAGGCCCCTGTGGCCGCATCGGCACACCTTCTGCTCTCGGCCCTCTCCAAACAGGCGGACACCGCGACGACCGGCGCCGACACCACCACGTCCTCCGCCGAACCCCCGCTGACCAGCGAGCCCTGCTTCGCGGACTACGCCCCGCTGACCTCAGAGCCGCCCCTCACCGACGCGGCCCCCCTCACGTCCGAGCCCACTCCGAGCGGCCTGGCCGCGGGATGAGCCTGGCCCGGCTCGCCGAGCTGTACGGCGTCGCCACCTCCTACTCCCCGTCGCCCGGCACCACCGTCCGCGCCTCCGACACCGCCGTCACGGCGGCGCTCGCCGCGCTCGGTGTCGACGCCGGCACACCGCGGGCCGTACAGGAGGCGCTGGACGCGCGGGAGGCGGAGACGGCGCGGCGGCTGCTGCCGCCGACCGTGGTGTGGTGGCTCGACGAGCCGCGGCCCCCCTGGCTCGACGGGCTCCCCGAGGGCACGCGCCTGACCCTGGCCTCCGCGTCGCCGGGCGACCTGGCGGGCGAGTGGACGTACCCGCCGCCGAGCGGTGCGGAGAAGGACCCGCCACCGGGCGTGCACCTCCTCACCGCGGAGACGGGCACCGGCGCCACGGCGACCGCCTACCTGATCGCCGCCCCGCGCAGGGCCCCGCTGCCGCCCGAGCGCACGCACGGCCTCCTGGTCCAGCTCTACTCCCTGCTCTCCAGCCGCTCCTGGGGCATGGGCGACCTCGCCGACCTCGCGGACCTGGCCTCCTGGTCGGCCCGCATCCACGGCACCGGCTTCCTCCAGGTCAACCCGTTGCACGCGGCAGTGCCCCGCGGCCCCGACATCGGCACGGACCCGTCCCCGTACCGGCCCTCCTCCCGCCGGTTCCCGGACCCGGTGCACCTGCGGATCGAGGACATCCCCGAATACGCGTACGTCCCCTCGCGGACGAGCGAGGCCGCGCGGCTGCGCGACGCCGTCCTGCGCGACGAGGGGCTGATCGACCGGGACGCCGTGTGGGCGCTGAAGCGGGAGGTCCTCGAAGAGGTCCACGCCGTACCGCTGACCCCCGGCCGCCGCGCCGCCTACGAGGAGTTCCTCGCCGACCAGGGCGCCGCCCTCGAGGACCACGCGACGTACAGCGCGCTCGCCGAACGGCACGGCCCCGACCGGCACACCTGGCCGGCCGGTCTGCAGGACCCGCGCTCGCCCGAGACGGCCCGCGCGCGCCAGGAGCTGGCGGACCGCGTCGACTTCCACCGCAGGCTCGCCTGGCTCACCGACACCCAGCTGGCCGCCGCCCAGCGGACCGCGCGCGACGCGGGCATGCCGATCGGGCTCGTCCACGACCTCGCCGTCGGCGTGCACCCCGGCGGCTCCGACGCGTGGGCGCAGAGCGACGTCTTCGCGCACGGCACGAGCGTGGGGGCGCCGCCGGACGCGTTCAACGCGCTCGGCCAGGACTGGGGCCTGCCGCCCTGGCGCCCCGACCGGCTCGCCGCGACCGGCTACGCGCCCTTCCGCGACCTGCTGCGCAACCTCATGCGGTACGCGGGCGCCGTCCGTATCGACCATGTGATGGGCCTCTTCCGGCTCTGGTGGATCCCCGAGGGCGAGGCGCCCACCGAGGGCACCTACGTCCACTACGACGCCGAGGCGATGCTCGCCGTACTGCTCCTGGAGGCGTCGCGGTCGGGGACGTACGTCATCGGGGAGGACCTGGGCACGGTCGAGCCGGGGGTACGGGAGCGGCTGCGCGAGGCCGGGGTGCTCGGCACGTCGGTGCTGTGGTTCGAGCGTGACTACCCGCCCGGGGGCGACGGCCGGCCGGTGCCGCCCGAGAAGTGGCGCACCGACTGCGTCGCCACCGCCACCACCCACGACCTGCCGTCCACCGCGGCCCGGCTCTCCGGCGACGACGTACGGCTGCGCGAGCGGCTCGCGCTGTCCACGGCGTCGCCCGCGGAGGCGGCCGCGGAGATCGCCGACTGGCTCGCCGTCTTCGCGCGGCTCGGCCTGTTGCCGGACGGCACCCCCGACGAGGAGGAGGCCGTCCGGGCGGTGCACCGTTTCCTGCTGCGCACCCCGGCCCGTCTGGTCGGCCTGTGGCTGCCCGACCTGGTCGGCGACCGGCGCCCGCAGAACCTGCCCGGGACCTGGATGGAGTACCCGAACTGGCGGCTGCCCGTCGCGGACGCCGCGGGCCGCCCCGTCACCCTGGAGGAGCTGACGGCCTCGCCCCGCGCGCACGCGCTGCTCGACGTGTTCACGGGCTCAGCGGGGACGGCCGGGCGGCAGGAAGGCGGGCTCCAATAGGCCCCCCGGGCGCGCGCGTCGCCGGAGCGTTCGCTACGTTTGCACCGTGGACAAGAAGAACGCCCTGCGCGCCGGCGCCCTGGCCTCCGGTACGACGCTGATGATGCTGCTCATGTCGTCCCCCGCGCTCGCGCTCACGCGCGACGACGGCGACGACCCGGGTAACGGCCTGAGCGTGATCGATACGCTCGGTCTCTACGTGGCCGCCCCGATCGTCCTGTTCCTGGTGATCGCCGGGCTCGTGACGCTGGGCGACAAGTCCCGCAAGCGGCCGAAGCAGGGCTGACCCGCACAGCTTCCCCGTCGAGGGCACCCGCCGCGCACTTCGCCGCGGTGGGTGCCCTCGACGCGTTCTCACGGCCTCTTCCTTGTTGCCGGAGCGGCGCATCACCATGGGGGCCTCGATACGGGCGTCGCGTCGAGCCACAGCCGCAGGAGGCCCTCATGACCGGCACCGAGAACCAAGCCACCGACCACGGCACGGAGAACCACGGTACGGAGAACCACGGCACCGAGAACCAAGATGCCGAGAGCCGAGCCATTGACCCCGGCACCCCGCACGGCCGTTCCGTCATCGTCGTCGGCTCGGGGCCCACGGGCCTGCTGCTCGCCGGGGACCTCGCCGTCGCCGGTGTCCCCGTCACCCTCGTGGAGCGGCGCCCGCGCGGGATCAGCAACCTCTCCCGCGCCTTCGTCGTGCACGCCCGCACCCTGGAGCAGCTCGACGCCCGCGGCCTCGCCGACGAGATCGAGGAGAAGGGGCAACCGCTCGACCGGCTCCGCCTGTTCGGCGGCCTCTCCATCGACCTGAGCACGCTGCCGTCCCGCTTCAACCACCTCCTCGTCGTCCCGCAGTACGAGGTCGAGAAGGCCCTGGAGCGGCGCGCGGTCGAGGCCGGGGTCTCCTTCGCCCACGAGACCGAGGTGACGGGCCTGGTCCAGGGCACGGACGGAGTCACCCTCCAGGTGCGGCGCACCGGCGGGGAGCGGGGGCCGCGGACCGAGGAGCTGAGCGCCGCCTACGTCGTCGGCACCGACGGCATGCGCAGCGCGGTACGGGACGCCGTGGGCCTGCCCTTCCCCGGCACCTCCGTCATCCGCTCCGTCGTCCTCGCCGACGTCCGCCTCGCCGAGCGGCCGGAGAACCTGCTCACGGTGAACGCGGTCGGCGACGCTTTCGCCTTCCTCGCGCCCTTCGGCGACGGCTACTACCGCGTCATCGGCTGGAACCGCGCCCGGAACGTGGCCGACAGCGAGCCCCTCGACCTCGACGAGATCAAGGAGACCACCCGGCGCGCCCTGGGCCACGACTTCGGCATGCACGACGCCCGTTGGATGTCCCGCTTCCACAGCGACGAACGCCAGGCCCCCGCCTACCGGGTGGGCCGCGTCCTGATCGCGGGTGATGCCGCGCACGTGCACACGCCGGCGGGCGGGCAGGGCATGAACACCGGACTCCAGGACGCCGCCAACCTGGGGTGGAAGCTCGCGGCGGTGGTCAACGGCCGTGCGGAGGACGCCCTGTTGGACACGTACGAGGCCGAGCGGCACCCCGTCGGCAAGGCCGTCCTGCGCAGCAGCGGCGGCATCGTACGGATGGCGATGGCGAAGTCCCCGTGGACGCTCGCCGCCCGCGCCGGCCTCACCACGGTCCTCGGCCGGGTCCGTCCCGCCCGCACCCGCGCCGTCGGCCAGGTCACCGGCATCGGCTTCGCCTACCCGGCCCCCCGGGGCGCGCACCCGCTCGTCGGCAGGCGGGTGCCCGACGTGGCGCTGGCCGGCGGCACGCGGCTCTACGAGGTGCTGCGGGCCGGGGAGTTCGTGCTGATCCTGCCCGCGGGGACGGAGTACAAGAGCGACGGGATCCAGCTCGCGCACTGGGCGAGCGACCGGCGCACCAGCCTCCTGGTGCGGCCCGACGGATACGCGGCGTGGGCTGGGGGCTCGGTGAATGGGGGAGTTATCTCCACCGACGTGCCCGGGGAGTTCGCCACATACTCGTTGCGGTAGGCCGGACGGGCACCGGACGAACAGGGGAGCTGGGGGACATGAAGCGGGTCGAGGCGCTGCGGCGCTGCCATCGGTTGTGGTGGCTTTCGCTGGTGGCGATGCACTGGTCGACGATGGTCCATCTCGCGGTGTGGACCCCGGTCCCGGGGCTGCTGCCGCGGGCCGCGGCCGGGATGCGCCGCCTCGTGGACCGCGAACGGGCCCTCGCCGCCGAGTGGTCGGGCATCACCGTGGAGGCGACGCCGGGCGCCCCGGCCGGCCGGGGGAAGGAGAGCCGCGGCCTGCTGGCCCGCTACCGGTGGCTGTTCGGCGACGCGCAGCGGTTCCGCGAGTGGCGGTGGACCACGATGTACTCGCTGGTCGGCGGCGCCATCGCGGCGGTCCCCGGCCTCCTCGTCCTGTACGGCCTGTGGGGTGTCTTCCTCGCCGTGTTCGGCCCGTACCTGGTCAGGGACGCCGGCTGGGACGGCCTCTGGTACACGTTCGTGCCCGTCCGGAACGTGCCGACCGGGCTGATGGCGGGCGTCCTGGGCCTCGCCGTCGGCAAGGCCGGGCTCTGGCTGGCGCCCGGCACCGTCGACCGGCACGCCCGCTTCGTGCGGGCCACGCTCGCCCCCAGCGAGCAGGAGATCATGGCCGCCCGCATCGCCCATCTGGCCGCCACCCGGTCCGACGCCGTCGACACCTCCGCGGCCGAACTGCGGCGCATCGAGCGGGACCTGCACGACGGCGCGCAGGCCCGCCTCGTGGCGATGGGCATGACGCTCGACGCCGCCGAGCACCGGCTCGCCGAGGACCCGGAGGCCGTGCGCGCCCTGCTCGCCGAGGCCCGCGCCTCCTCCGTCGCCGCCCTCCAGGAGCTGCGCGACCTCGTCCGCGGCATCCATCCGCCGGTCCTCGCCGACCGCGGACTCGCCGACGCCGTACGGTCGTTGGCGCTGCTGAGCCCGTTGGACGCGGAGGTCACGGTCGACCTCGACGGGCGCCCCGACGCGCCTGTGGAGTCCGCCGTGTACTTCGCGGTCGCCGAGGCCATGACCAACGCGGCCAAGCACGGGGACGCCGAACGGCTGTGGGTCGACATCGGCTACGACACCGCTCGCTCGGCCCTGCGAGTCAGCGTCACCGACGACGGGCCCGGCGGCGCCGACCCGGTCCGGGGTGGCGGACTCGCCGGCATCGAGCGCCGCCTGGCCACCTTCGACGGCGTCCTCGCGGTCAACAGCCCGGTCGGCGGGCCGACCCAGATCTCGCTGGAGGTGCCGTGCGCGTTGTCGTCGCCGAAGACCACTTCCTGCTGAGGGACGGTCTCGTCCGGCTCCTCGGCGCGTACGGCCACGAGGTCGTCGCCGCGGTCGACAACGGCACCGAACTGCGCGAGATCCTCGTCGAGGCCCGCCCCGACGTCGCGGTCGTCGACGTACGCCTGCCGCCGGACTTCAGCGACGAGGGGCTGCGCGCGGCGCTCGCCGCCCGCCGACAGGTGCCGGGCCTGCCGGTGTTGCTGCTCTCCCAGTACGTGGAACCCCTGTACGCGCACGAGTTGCTGGCGGACGGCGCGGGCGCCGTCGGTTACGTCCTGAAGGACCGCGTGACGAACGGCGGCGAGTTCCTGCGCACCATCGGGCAGGTCGCGGGCGGCGGGACCGTGATGGACCCCGAGGTCGTCTCGAAGCTGTTCGCCCGCAAGGTCCGCGACCGGAAGCTCGGTTCGCTGACCGCCCGAGAGCGCGAGGTCCTCGGGATGCTCGCGCAGGGACGCTCCAACGCCGGTGTCGCGGAAGCCCTGTTCGTCACCGAGAAGGCCGTGGCCAAGCACATCGGCAACATCTTCACCAAGCTCGGCCTGCTCCCCGGCGAGAGCGACAACCGCCGGGTGCTGGCCGTGCTGGCGTACCTGGAGGGCTGAGCGGCCCGGGAGCAGCTCGTTCAGCCCGGCTCATTCGGGAGGAACCGTTCAGTTCAACTGAACATTAACTCCGGAAAGTTTCGATGGACGTGATCGGTCGGGTCCTGCGACGGTGGCTCCGTACCCGCAGACGCCCCGCACGAGAGGCCCCCGATGGCTGTCCTGGACCGCACCCGCACCCCCGTCGAGCCGAGCGCCGCCGCCGCCCGCGCGGCCGGCGGGCTCGGCGCCGGGCTGGCTCTCGCCGCGCTCGCCACCGTCGTCTGGTCCGGCAGCTTCGTCACCTCCCGCGCGCTGCACGACAGCGTGCCGCCGGTCCAGCACGCGTTCTGGCGGTGGATCATCGCGATCGTGGCGCTCGCCCCGTTCGGGATGCGGGCCGCGTGGCGCGAACGCGCGGCGCTGCGACGTCACTTGGGTTACGTCACACTGGCCGCGCTGCTCGGCGTCACCGTCTACAACACCCTCGTCAACCAGGCAGGACTGACCACCTCCGCCGGCAACATGGGCATGATCATGGCGGCGTCACCGGTCCTGATGGCGCTGTACGAACGGCTCGGCGGGGCCCGCCTGGGCGCCCGCCGGACCACCGGCACCCTCCTGGCCTGCGCCGGGGTCGTCCTCCTCGTCGGCCACGGCTCGCCCGCCCCCGACCTCGCCCCGGGCGACCTGTGGGTCGTCGCGGCGGCGCTCTGCTTCGGCTCGTACAGCGCGCTGCTGCGCCGCAGGCCGACGGAGATCGGCGGCGTGGCGTTCCTCTTCGCGACGTTCGTGCTGGGCGCGCTGATGCTGCTGCCCGCGTACGTCGTGAGCGTGGCGGTGCAGGGCGGCTTCGAGGTCCGCCCGGGAACGGTCGGCCCGCTGCTGTACGTCGGCGTGGTCTCCTCCGCCGTCGCCTTCTTCGCCTGGAACAAGGCGATCGCGCTGGTGGGCGCGGCCAGGGCGGGCGCCGTCTACTACCTGCAACCGGTCTGCGTGGCCCTGCTCTCCTACGCCGTGCTCGGCGAGGAGATGGGCGGGGCCCGGCTGCTGTGCATGGGGCTGATCCTGGCCGGCGTCGTCCTCGCCTCGGCGGCGCGCGGGTCCAAGGAGTGCGGGTCCAAGGAGCGCCGGTCCAAGCTGCGTCGATCCAAGCAGCGCCGGTCCAAGCAGCGCCGGTGAGCTTGCCGGACCGGCAAAAAAGGTCTGCCGCGCGGACCCGGGAGGGAGAGGATCGGGGAACCGCAGAGCCGCGCACCCCGGAGGTCCCCATGGAGCAGCCGCCCGTCACCGCCCCCGTACACCGTCTGGTCCCGACCCCCGCGGGCCGCACCCACCTCGTGGAACAGGGCACGGGCCCGCTCGTCCTGCTCCTGCACGGCTTCCCCGAGTCCTGGTACTCCTGGCGCCGTCAGCTCCCGGTTCTGGCGGCGGCCGGCTACCGGGCCGTCGCCATCGACGTACGCGGCTACGGACGCTCCTCCAGGCCCGCCGCGATCGAGGCGTACCGGATGACGGAGCTCGTCGAGGACAACGTCGCCGTGGTGCGCGCGCTCGGCGAGGAGAGCGCCGTGGTCGTCGGGCACGACTGGGGTGCCAACATCGCCGCGAACTCCGCGCTGCTGCGACCGGACGTCTTCCGCGCCGTGGCCCTGCTGAGCGTGCCGTACGCGCCGCGCGGCGGACCCCGGCCCAGCGAGGTGTTCGCCGGGATGGCGGGCGGGGAGCAGGAGTTCTACGTCTCGTACTTCCAGGAGCCCGGCCGCGCCGAGGCCGAGATCGAGCCCGACGTACGCGGCTGGCTGGCCGGGCTCTACGCGGCGCTGTCCGTCGACACGATGCCGGGACCCGACGCCCCCGACCCGCACTTCGTCGGGCGCGGCGGCCGGATGCGGGACCGCTTCCCGGCGCCCGGCCGGCTGCCCGGCTGGCTCGACGAGGCCGAACTCGACGCCTACGCGGGGGAGTTCGAGCGCACCGGGTTCGGCGGCGCGCTCGCCCGCTACCGCACCATGGACCGGGACTGGGCCGACCTGGAGCCCTACGACGGTGCCCCGATCACGCAGCCGTCCCTCTTCATCGGCGGCGCGCTCGACGCGTCCACGACGTGGCTCGCCGACGCGATCGAGGCATTCCCGAAGACCCTGCCGGGGCTCGTCGCCTCGCACGTCCTCGACGAGGCCGGGCACTGGCTCCAGCAGGAGCGGCCCGACGAGGTCAACCGCCTGCTGCTCCAGTGGCTGGCCGCCCTGCCGTAGCCGTGCCCGCGTCCGCGTTCACCTCCAGCTCCATCAGCGGCAGCGCCCGCCCCGGCAGCGACCCGGAGGGGATCGAGCCGACCCGGCGCCCGCCCATCGCCTCGTAGAACGGCACCGCGTTCGGGTCGGCGGCCCAGCCGAAGCGGGTGAAACCGGCGGCGCGCGCCACCTCCCGGACGCGGTCGAACAGGAGGCGGCCCACGCCGCCCCCGATCGCGTCCGGGTCGACGAACATCAGGCCCAGCTCGCCCCGTGGCGGCCGTCCTTCGAGCGTCGCCAGGCCGACGAGCCGCCCGTCCGGCGCCTGGGCCACCAGGGTCCGCCGCGCCTCGACCTCCGCCGCCCGCAGCGTCAGCTCGTCGACGCAGGCCGCCATGAACGCCTCGTCGTATCCCCAGTGCGCCTTCGACCGCAGGGCCAGCGCGCTCAACTCTTCCGCCTCGTCCGGGCGGGCCGCCCGGATCCGTACCGTCTGCCGCATGCCGTCAGCGTAGGCCGGGTTACGTTGTGGCGTATGAGCGAGCACGCGCCGAGACCCGACCGGTGGGACATCAAGAAGCTGCTGATCCTGCGCACCCTGCGCGAGCGCGGCACCGTCACCGCCACCGCGCAGGCGCTCCTCATGACACCGTCCGCCGTGTCCCAGCACCTCACCAACCTGGCGAAACAGCTCGGCGTGCCCCTCCTGGAGGCGCAGGGGCGCCGGGTGCGGCTCACCGACGCGGCCCGACTCGTACTGCGCCACGCGGACGCCGTCCTCGCCCAACTGGAGCGCGCCGACGCCGAGGTGGAGCAGTACCTGCGCGGCGAGTCGGGGACGGTCCGGGTCGCCGCGTTCTCCACCGCCGTACCCGCGCTCGTCGTGCCCGCCGTCCGCGCGCTGCGCACCGCCCACCCCGGGATCACCGTCCGGGTGCGCGAGGCGGAGGCGGCCCAGGCCGACGAGTTGCTCGCGTCCGGCGACGTCGATCTGGCCCTCTCGCTCGCCGTGCACGCGCCGACCGCCCGCGACTCCAGGTTCACCCGGGTGCCGCTGCTCGCCGATCCGCTGGACGTCGCCCTGCCGGTCGGGCATCCGCTGGCGCGGGAGCCGGACCTGCGCCTCGCCGACCTCGCGGGCGAACCCTGGATCTTCGGCGGCTCCGGCCCTTGGTCCGACATCACCGTCGCCGCCTGCGAGGCCGCCGGATTCGTGCCCGAGCAGGCCCACAGCGCGGCCGGGTGGACGGCGATCCTCGCGCTGGTCGAGGCGGGCATGGGGGTCGCGCTCGTACCGCGGATGGCGGCGGCCCGGCGGGACGGCGTCGTGATGTGCGCGCTGGGCGCCGACCGTCCCGTACAGCACGTGGTGGCGGCCGTGCGCAGGGGCGCGGAGGACGGGACGACCGTGCGGCGGGTCCTCGACGCGCTCCGCCCCTGAGATGGCGCACGCAGTGCGCGTCTCGGGGGCGCGGGGAACTGCGCGGCCAGCCCCCACCGGACCCGCGGCCCGCGGCCGAAAAGGGCCGCGGGTCCGGCAGACGGGACGAAAGGGCTAGGCGTCCGCCCCCTGCGCCCGCAGGGCCCGGGCGACCCCGGCCCGCGACTCCGACACCAGACGACGAAGCGCAGCGCCCGGCTCCGCCGAGTCCAGCCACTCGTCCGTCCGGGAGAGCGTCGCCTCCGAGACGTGCACCGCCGGGTACAGCCCGACCGCGATCTGCTGCGCCATCTCGTGGGACCGCGAGTCCCACACGGACCGCAGCACCTCGAAGTACTTCTCCGTGTACGGAGCGAGCAGCTCGCGCTGGTCGGTCTGGACGAAACCGCCGATGACCGCTTCCTGCACCGCGTTGGGCAGCTTGTCGGACTCGACGACGGAGGCCCACGCCTCGGCCTTCGCCTCCGGCGTCGGGCGCGCGGCGCGGGCGGTCGCCGCGTGCCGCTCGCCGGCCGCGGTCCTGTCCCGCTCGTACTCGCTGGTGATCTCCGTCTCGTCGAACCGGCCGACCGCCGCGAGCCGCTGCACGAACGCCCAGCGCAGCTCGGTGTCGACGGCCAGTCCCTCGATGGTCTGGGTCCCCTCCAGCAGACCGTCCAGGACATCGAGCTGCTCCGGCGTGCGGGCCGTCGCCGCGAACGCCCGCGCCCACGCCAGCTGGTGGTCGCTGCCCGGCTCCGCGGTCCGCAGATGCGTCAGCGCCGCCTCGGTCCAGCGGCCCAGCAGCGTGTCCCGGTGCGCCGGGGCCGCGTACAGGTCGATGGCCAGCTTCACCTGGCGGTGCAGCGACTGCACGACGCCGATGTCGGACTCCTTGGCGATGTTGGCCAGCACCAGGTCCAGGTAGGCGCTGGTGGACAGTTCGGCGTCGCGCGTCATGTCCCAGGCCGACGCCCAGGACAGGGCGCGCGGCAGCGAGGACTCGAAGTCGCCCAGGTGCTCGGTGACGACGGCGAGGGACTGCTCGTCGAGGCGGACCTTCGCGTACGACAGGTCGTCGTCGTTGAGCAGGACCACGGCCGGCCGGTGCTTGCCGACGAGCTGCGGCACCTGCGTCGACTCGCTCGCCGTGACGTCGAGCTCGACGCGCTCGCCGCGCACCAGCTTGCCGGCGTCGTCCAGGTCGTAGAAGCCGATCGCGATGCGGTGCGGCCGCAGCGTCGAGGTGCCCTTGGCGCCCTCGGGCAGCGCCGGGGCCTCCTGGCGGACCGCGAACGCCGTGATGACACCGTCGGCGTCGGTCTCGAACTCCGGGCGCAGCACGTTGATCCCGGCCGTCTCCAGCCACGCCTTCGACCAGGACTTCAGGTCACGGCCGCTGGTCTCCTCCAGCGCGCCCAGCAGATCGCTCAGGCGCGTGTTCCCGAAGGCGTGCCGCTTGAAGTACGCCTGCACACCACGGAAGAACTCGTCCTGACCGACGTACGCGACGAGCTGCTTGAGGACGGAGGCGCCCTTCGCGTACGTGATGCCGTCGAAGTTGACGAGGACGTCGTCCAGGTCGTTGATCTCCGCCATGATCGGGTGCGTGGACGGCAGCTGGTCCTGGCGGTACGCCCACGTCTTCATGGAGTTGGCGAACGTCGTCCACGAGTGCGGCCAGCGCGAACCCGGCGCGTACGCCTGGCAGGCGGCCTCGGCGTACGTGGCGAACGACTCGTTCAGCCACAGGTCGTTCCACCACTCCATGGTGACCAGGTCGCCGAACCACATGTGGGCCAGCTCGTGCAGGATCGTCGCCGCCCGCACCTCGTACGCGGCGTCCGTCACCTTGGAGCGGAACACGTACTGGTCGCGGATGGTGACCGCGCCCGCGTTCTCCATCGCGCCCGCGTTGAACTCCGGCACGAACAGCTGGTCGTACTTGGCGAACGGGTACGCGTAGTCGAACTTCTCCTGGAACCAGTCGAAGCCCTGCCGCGTCACCTCGAAGATCGCGTCCGAGTCGAGGTGCTCGGCGAGCGAGGGCCGGCAGTAGATGCCGAGCGGCACGCTCTGCCCGCCGGGGCCCTCGTAGGAGGAGTGCACCGAGTGGTACGGGCCGGCGATGAGCGCCGTGACGTACGTCGACATCCGCGGCGTCGGCTCGAAGGACCAGAGGTCGTCCTTCGGCTCGGGCGTCGGCGAGTTGGAGATCACCGTCCAGCCGCTGGGCGCCTTCACGGTGAACCGGAAGGTGGCCTTCAGGTCCGGCTGCTCGAAGCTCGCGAAGACGCGCCGCGCGTCCGGCACCTCGAACTGCGTGTACAGGTACGCCTGCTGGTCGACGGGGTCGACGAACCGGTGCAGCCCCTCGCCGGTGTTCGTGTACGCGCAGTCGGCGACGACGCGCAGCTCGTTCGGGCCCGCCTCCAGGCCGCTCAGCGCGATGCGCGAATCGGCGAAGACGGCGGCGGCGTCGAGGGTGTTCCCGTTGAGGACCACCTCGTGGACGGTCGGCGCGACGAGGTCGATGAACGTCTCGGCGCCCGCCTCCGCGCTGTCGAAGCGCACGGTGGTCACCGACCGGTACGTGCCGCCCTCCTGCGCGCCGGAGAGGTCGAGATCGATCTCGTACGAGTCAACGGTGAGCAGCTTCGCCCGCTGTTGCGCCTCTACGCGGGTCAGATTGGTGCCAGGCACGCGGTCATCTCCTAGTGCGGTTACGTGTTCTGCGGTGACGTTTCCGGTCATCCTTCCACGCGGGGACGTACGAGCGCGATGTCCGTTTTCCGCCGGTGAACACGCGCGCGCGGGAGCACTCTTCAGCTATGACCAGGTACACCGCACGCCCCATCGGGGCCGCCGCCCTCAAGGAACTCAGGACCACCGACGACGCGGGCCGCGCCTGCGCCCCGTACACCGCCACCGACGACGACGCGGGCTCCCCGCTGCGCTGCTGCCTGCGGCCGATCCGCGCGGGCGAACGGATCGCCCTCGTCTCGTACGCGCCGCTGCGCCGCTGGGCGGCCGCGACGGGCGCGCACCCCGGCGCCTACGACGAGCAGGGCCCGGTCTTCCTGCACGCCGCCGCCGGGGACTGCCCGGGCTACGTCCCCGACCCCGACCGCTACCCCTTCGACCGGCCCGGCGCCCTGCGCACCCTGCGCCGCTACGACGCCCGCGGGCACATCGCGGGCGGCCGGCTCCTGGAGATCCCGGAGGCCGCGACGGCCGGCTTCGACACGGCCCTCGACGAGGCGTTCACCGACCCGGACGTGGCGCTCGTGCACGTCCGGGCCGTGGAGTACGGCTGCCTGCAGTTCGAGGTGCGGCGGCCCTGAGAGAGGCGCTTCGCGCGCCCTCATGGGGCTGTGGCGAAGCCGTATGCTCCAGGGGCGCGGGGAACTGCGCGACCAGCCACGACGGTGGCGCGCCTTGGAGACGACCGGGCCCGGCAGGCGCCGCGCCTACTTGGCGGACAGCTCCCCCGCCACCAGCTCCGCGATCTGCACAGCGTTCAGCGCAGCGCCCTTGCGGAGGTTGTCGTTGGAGATGAACAGCGACAGCCCGTTCTCGACCGTCTCGTCACCGCGGATACGGCCCACGAACGACGCGTCCTGGCCCGCGGCCTGCAACGGCGTAGGAATGTCGGAGAGCTCGACGCCCGGCGCGCCGCCGAGCAGCTCCGTGGCGCGCTCGACGGAGATGGGGCGGGCGAAGCGGGCGTTCACCTGGAGGGAGTGGCCGGAAAAGACCGGTACGCGCACGCAGGTGCCGGAGACCTTGAGCTCCGGGATCTCCAGGATCTTGCGGGACTCGTTGCGGAGCTTCTGCTCCTCGTCCGTCTCGTTCAGCCCGTCGTCCACGATGGCGCCCGCGAGCGGCAGCACGTTGAAGGCGATGGGGCGCTTGTAGACGTTCGGCTCGGGGAAGTCGACGGCCCCGCCGTCGTGCGTCAGCTTGTCGGCCTCGGCGACGACCTTCTGCGCCTGCCCGTGCAGCTCGGCCACACCGGCGAGGCCCGAGCCCGAGACGGCCTGGTACGTGGCGACGACCAGGGCTTCGAGGCCCGCCTCGTCGTGCAGCGGACGCAGCACCGGCATCGCGGCCATCGTCGTGCAGTTCGGGTTGGCGATGATGCCCTTGGGGCGGTCCGCGATCGCGTGCGGGTTGACCTCGGAGACGACCAGCGGCACCTCGGGGTCCTTGCGCCAGGCCGAGGAGTTGTCGATGACGACGGCGCCCTGCGAGGCGACCTTCTCCGCGAGCGCCTTCGAGGTGGCGCCGCCGGCGGAGAAGAGCACGATGTCCAGGCCCGTGTAGTCGGCCGTGGAGGCGTCCTCGACGGTCACGCCGTCCACCACCGTCCCGGCACTGCGCGCCGACGCGAACAGACGCAGCTCGTCGACCGGGAAGGCACGCTCCACGAGGATCTTGCGCATGACCGTGCCGACCTGACCGGTGGCTCCGACGATTCCGACCTTCACAGGGTTCCTCCGTGCTTGCGTGCGGCCATCCGGCCTGGCGGGTGCGTCCATGATGTGTCTGTCCAGGGCCGCCTTGTCCAATCGATTGTCCGGGGTACGGGACACGTGGGGTTCACCACAGGCGGAGTCGAACGTTCCGGACCTCTTCCGCGTCGTAGGGCACACGCGGGGAGGGGAGGGGCATTGCTGCGCGGAAAATCATGGGGACGGCCGAAGGACGTGCCGGACCCGCTCGACGGCGGGGTCGAGGACCGGGTGCGGGCCGTCCTGTCGCTGGGCGGGGTGCCGTACGCCGATCTGCCGGACGGGGTCCAGCAGGTGCGGCTGCGGCTCCTGGAGCGGGCGGCGAAGGGGCAGGACGCGCCGCGCGACGTCTCGGCGTGGGCGGCGGTCGTCGCCTCCAACCTCGCCATGGACTGGCACCGGGCGCGCCGCCGCCAGGAACGCCTCGGGGAGCGCCTGGCCGCGCTGCGCCAGGAGGACTCCCGGGACGCCGCCGACAGCCGTGTCCTCTCGCTCGCCGTCGCCCAGGGCCTCGACGAGCTGCCCGACCAGCAGCGGCAGGTGGTGGTGCTGCGGTTCTACGCCGATCTGCCGGTCCGGGACATCGCGGCCGAGCTCGGCGTGCCCGAGGGCACCGTCAAGAGCCGGCTGCACACGGCCGTCCGCCTGCTGCGGGCCCGGCTGCGCGAACAGGAGGTGGTGTGACGTGGAGGACAGCGCACACGAGGACCGGCTCCTGATGCCGGCCATCACCGGGGAGCCGCTGCCCGACGACCCGGACGCCGCGGCCGTGGCGGCGGACATCGCGCTGCTGCGGGCCCAGGTCCGTGGTCTCGGCGACGCGCTGGCGGCCCGCCCGGCCCCGGCCGCGGGCCCGGCCCCGAAACCGGTGCGGACGCCCGCGCCCGTACGCGTACGCCGTCGTCGGCCCCTGCGGATCGCGCTCGGCGGGCTCGCCGCGGCGGGCGGTCTGGCCGTGGCGAGCGTCATGGTGTGGACCGTCGTGCAGGGCGGCGCGGGGACGGCGGCGGACGACGGGGACAACAAGGCGGTCGCCGACAACGGCAAGTCGGCGGGCGACGAGAGCGCCGATCTGTCCCCGGAAGGCTTCGTGGCCTGCTCCCGCGTCATCGCGGAGGGCACGGTGGTGAAGGTGGAGCCGCTCTCCGGCACCGGCCAGGACCGCATCACGCTCCGGGTCACCCGGTACCTGAAACCGGCGGCGGGCGGCGCGCGGACGCTCACCTTCCCGATGGACCACGACGTGGACCCGCGCCTGAAGACCGGGGACCGGCCGCTGATCACCCTTCCCCGGGGCGGGCGGCAGCCGGACAACTGGGCCACGGGCAAGGAAGCGGCGAGCCTGCGCGCGATGGTGCTGAAGGCCCTGCCGGGCTCCCGCACCGTCCGGTGCGACAAGGCGCCGGGGCCGGGGGTGTGAGACGGCGACGGGGGCGGACACCGACCGGCGTCCGCCCCCGCGCTCAAGCCGCCCCGAGTATGACGGGGTGACCTTCTCGTATTACGGGGTGACCTTCTCGATCTTCACGCTGCCGACGCCCGCGGCGACGCCCCGCTCGTTCAGCAGCTGCACCTGGCCGAAGAACTCCCGGCCCTCAGGCGCGGCCGCCGCGGCGACGACCTCCGCGGTGACGTCCGTGGACGCCCCGCTCGCCAGCGTCACGGTCTTCGCCTCGTCGACCTTCACCGTGCCGAGCGACGGGGAGAAGAAGACGTCGACGTAGTCGTACGCGGTCGAGCCGGACGGCACCGAGTAGCCCGCGACCTCGATCGTGTACGTGCCGGCGGCCGGCTTCGCGATGCTGACGGACTCCTCGGAGTCACCGTCGGCGGACGACGCGACGGTGGTACCGGCCGCGTTCTTGACCGTCAGGTCGAGGTCGGCGGCCTGGTCGGAGACGTTGCCGATGGAGACGTCGAGCTTGTCGGCGCCCGCGGGCACCTCGATCGTCGACGTCTGCGTGGCACCGTCCGCGATGGTCGGCCGCGCCGACTTGGACGAGCCGAGCGGGCCGCCCTGGAGCTTCCCGCCGTTGATGGCGGCGAAGTTGTTCGTCACCTTCCAGTCGACGGCGGCCGGGGTGCCGACCTTCGCCTCGGGCAGCGTGCGCACGGCCGGGTCGAAGGAGACGCCGAGCACCGAGGCGTCCAGCGTGTACGGGTTGTCGAGCAGCGGCGACGTACGGCGCGCCTCGACCTCGATCTCCCAGACACCGGCCTGTGGGTCCGCGTACGAACGCAGGTCCGGGCGGCAGGTGTTGGCCGGGTTCTCGTAGTTCGGGTAGCAGCTCGGCGTCGACGTGTCGTCGGACGGCACACCGTAGGGGTGGATGGAGATGAAGCGGGTCTGGCTCGTGGCCTTGAGCCCGCTCATCCGCACCTGGAGCGCCTTCGCGCCCTCGGGCACCGTCAGGAAGTAGGACGTGGTGCTGTTGCGCTGCACCGAGCCCTTGCCGGTGAAGGTGTACGACGGCGCGGCCAGCGGCGCGGAGACGACGACCGTCGCCATGATCTGCTGGTCGACGCCCTCGGTGCGCGGGTCGTTCACCTGGAGGATGGCGCTGCGCAGCCCGGCCGACTCCGGCCTGGCCTGCACCTTCACGGTGACGGCCTTGTTCAGCGGCAGCCAGACGCCGCTCGGCCCGGCGAGGCGGAAGGTGTCACCGGAGTTGTTCTTCAGCGACAGCTTGTGCAGCACCGGCTTGGCGGAGCCGGACGTACGCGTGATGGTCACGTCGTACGTCTTCTTCTGCCCGGCCTTGAGGCCGCCCTCGCGGTCGTAGAGGCCGGTGCCGAAGCCCGGCGTCTTCAGCGCGTAGTCGATCGCGGTGTCGACGGGCGCCTTCACGGTGTACGTGTGCGCGCTCGCCCCGTCCTCGATCGCGTCCCACGCGTCCTCGATGGAGATGAGGCCGGAGCCCTCGGCGTACGCCTGCTCGCCCTTGATGTGGCTCGCGGTCGAGGTGAGCGCGGTGCGCAGCTTCGCCGGGGTCAGGTCCAGGTGGGCGCGCTTCGCGGCGGACAGCAGCAGCGCGGAGGCACCGGCGGCCTGCGGCGAGGCCATCGACGTGCCCTGGAGCATGGAGTAGCCGGCCGGCAGCGAGTAGCCCGCCTCGGCGACCGGGGAGCCGGGCAGCCAGGTCTGGGTCGTGTTGATCGCCGCGCCGGGCGCCGTGATGATCGGCGCGAAGCCGCCGTCCTCGCGCGGGCCGCGCGAGGAGAAGGGCATCATCGCGTACGACTTCTCCACCTTGGAGCCGTAGTTGGCGGCCCAGGTCTCCTTGGAGATGGAGGCGCCGACCGAGAGGACCTTGTCCGCGAGGCCGGGGTCGCCGATGGTGTTGGCGCCGGGGCCCGAGTTGCCCGCGGAGATCACGAGCTGCACGCCGTACTGGTCGATGAGGCGCGTGTAGAGCTCGGAGCGGGCGTTGTTGCCGTCGTTCAGCGCGGGCAGGCCGCCGATCGACATGTTCACGATGTCCACGCCGCGGTTGGCGACGAGGTCGATCATGCCCTCGGTGAGCGCGACGTTGGTGCAGCCGCCGGTCCAGGTGCAGGCACGGGAGGAGACGAGCTTGGCGCCGGGCGCGGCACCGTTCATGTTCTTGTTGCCGAACAGCGCGTTGGCGGCGGTGATGCCCGCGACGTGCGTGCCGTGCTCGGACTCGATGACGCCGATGTTGACGAAGTCGAGCTTCTTGCCGACCCAGTCACCGCCGTACGGGTCCATGGGGACGTCCTTGCGGATCTCCACCACGAACGACACGCGCTCGACGACGTCCGTCGCCGGGTCGTCCTTGCCGAAGTACCCGATCTGGTAGCCGTCCTTGTACGGCTTCATCGGGGCGTCGTCGGTGAAGTCGGCGTTGTCGTTCAGGTCGACGGTGACGGTGCCGGCCTTGGCGTCGTAGAGCACGCCCCACTTGTCGGTGGTGTCGCCGTCCCGGTTCAGGTCGCCCTTGGCGTCGCCGCCGGTGGTCGCGGCCTCGGCGAACGTGCTGAAGCCGAAGGTCCCCGAACCCGCCTTGTACGTACGGCCGCCCGCGGTGAACGTCGGCCCGGTCACCGAGGTGGCCATCGGGCGCCAGGTGGCGTCGGCGTCCACGATCGGGTCGGTCGAGGTGACCCAGTCGACGATCTTGCGCTCGCCCGTCGTCGTCTTCTGCAGCGCCGGGTGGCCGAGGTCGACGCCGGAGTCGAGGATGCCGATGGTGACGCCGCGGCCGTCGGCCTTCGGGTTGTCCTTCACGAAGTCGACGGCGCCCGTCTCGAAGGACGGGTTGTACGGGTTCTTCGCCGGCGTGTTCCTGCCGGGGCCGCTGTACGAGCCGGTCGCCTTCTTCGCCGCGCCCTTGGCGGTGTCGCCCGCCGGGGTCGGGTCGTCGAGCTGGATCTCCTGGCGCAGGTCGATGCCGTGCACGGAGTCGAGCTTCTCGGCGGCCTTGATGGCGGCGTCGGCCCGGCCGGTCGGCAGGGTCGCCCGGACGTAGCCGAGCTTGTCGTAGGCGCGGCCCACGGAGCCGCCCTTGACGGCGTCGAGCTGCTTCGCCACCTGCTCGGTCGCGCCGGGGGCGGTGGCGACCATGAGGGTCACGTTCTTCTTGCCGTCGGCCTTCGCGTCGGCGAGGAGCTCCGCGTCGTGCGCGCCGAGCTTCTTGCCGGCGCTCTTGACGGCGGGGTCGGCGGACGGAGTGGTGTCGGCCGTGTGCGCGTCCGCGGCGAAGGCCATGGGTATCGGCCCGGCCGCGGTGAGTGCGGTCACCAGACCTGCGGCGGCCGCGAGCCGGGCCGCGCGTCTCGCTCCGGATATGGGTGCGCGCTGGGGATCGGGGGTCATCAACATCCCTGTACGTGAAGGTGGGACAACAAGGGGGTGTTCGAAGGGCTCCGGAATTCGGTGCCGGATGACCGCTCAGCTTTACTTAAGTGGCCACGGTTTGGGGAGAGTTGTCCGGGGCGGGATGAGGCCATGGCGTACTTCCGCCATACGCCACACAGGCCAAAACCCCCGCTACCGGGACGTACTCCCGCCGGTCCTTGAACACTCCGTGGAGATCATGAACTCTCCGTTAGCGTCAGGGGATGCACAAAGAGCTGAGGGTCGCGGCGTACGCCGTGTGCGTGCGCGACGGACAGGTCCTGCTCGCCCGCTGGGTCGCCGGCGACGGCAGCAAGCGCTGGACCCTGCCCGGCGGCGGCATGGACCACGGCGAGGACCCGTACGACACGGTCGTCCGCGAAGTGGACGAGGAGACCGGCTACACCGTCGACCCCGCTACCTTCCTCGGCGTCCACTCCGTCCTGCGCCGCTACCCCCGCAAGCTCGGCTCGGTCGCCGACTTCCACGGTCTGCGCCTCGTCTACGAGGGCACCGTCACCGGCGGCACCCTGCGCCACGAGGAGGGCGGCTCCACGGACATGGCCGCCTGGCACGACCTCACCGCCGTCGCCGGCCTGCCCCGGGTGGAGCTGGTCGACGTCGGACTGCGCCTGTGGCGCGAGCGCCCGCCCACCGGGCACCTCCTTCCCTGAAAGGTGAACACAGGGTGACGACGAGGGAGCGAGTTCCTCCCCGCACATGGCAAGGCACCGACCTCGCCGCCGTGCGGTGATCCACGTACGGTGATCGGCGCTGCGCGTTGCGTCGCCGTTCACGCGCAGGCCATCCCCGCTGCCAACGATCCAGTACGAGCGGGAAGTCCGGCCCGGCCCCCCGGTGCCGTCCGGCCCGCGGTCACTGTCGACGCGTCCGCACTCGGGGAGACCGCGCCATGTCACGCACACGCTCCGTCACCACAGCCGCCGCAGCACTCGACCGCCGTACGTTCCTGGCCGCCGCCGGCGCGGTGACGCTGTCCGCCGGACTCGGCTACGCCCTCGGCCCGGGCGGCTCCGAAGCCGCCGCGGGGCCCGCCCCGGCCCGCCGCCTCTCCTCCCGCCGGGCCCCCGCGGCCCCGCTCTCCCCCTACACCCGCGGCACCACCCTCGCCTCGGTCGCCGCCGCCCCGCCCGGACCCGCCTACCGCCGCCTCGGTGACGGACCGGCCTGGCCGCGCGTCGTCCGCCCCGACCTGGTGGCACCCCGGTCAGGCCGGGAGACCCGGCGCACCGCGCTCGCCGCCTTCGTGCACTTCACCGACCTGCACCTGGTCGACGTACAGCACCCGCTGCGCTACGAGTACCTGAGGTCGCAGACCGCCAGCGCCTGGCGGCCGCAGGAGGCGCTCTCGGTGGCCGGGGCCGTGGCCCTCGTGGAGCGGGTCAACGCGCTGCGCGGCGGCCCCGTCACCGCGTCCCCGCTCCACTTCGTCATGACGACCGGCGACAACACGGACAACAACGCCCGCTCCGAACTCGACTGGTTCCTCACGACGATGAGCGGCGGCCGCATCACCCCCAACACCGGCGACCCACACCACTACGAAGGCGTCCAGAACAGTGGACTGCCGCTCTACTGGCACCCCGACGCGGACCTGCGCGACACCGACAAACAGCGGCACGGCTTCCCCCGTATCCCCGGCCTCCTCGACGCGGCCATCGCCGAGGTGCGCAGCCCGGGCCTGAACCTGCCCTGGTACTCCACGGTCGGCAACCACGACTCACTGCCCGGCGGCTGCTACGCGCCCGGCGACCCGTTCTTCGCCGAGTTCGCCGTGGGCGGCCGCAAGCTGATGGAGCTGCCCGCCGCCGAGGCCAAGCCGGTCTGGGACAACGTGGAGCGGGGCGGCGACCCCAAGGGCGCCGCCTTCAAGCACCTCCTCACCACCCACGCCCGCGCCATGCGCTCCGTCACCCCGGACGAGTCCCGCGCCCCGTTCACCCCCGCCGAGTACCTCGCGGCGCATCTCGACCCGGCCCATACCGGCCCCGGCCCGGTCGGCCACGGCTACACACAGGCCAACCTCGCCGAGACCACCCAGTACTACGCGTTCCGGGTCTCCGGCGACATCCTCGGCGTCAGCCTCGACACGACCGACCCCGGCGGCCACTACCAGGGCTCGATCGGTACGAGTCAACTCGCCTGGCTGACACGGCAGTTGGCGGCGGCCGAGAAGCGCGGCGACCACGTGCTCGTCTTCTCGCACCACACCAGCGCCTCCATGCGCAACCTGCGTGAGGACCCCCGCCACCCCGGCGAGCGGCGCCACGGCGGCGAGGAGCTCGCCGCGCTGCTCGCCCGCCACCGCCCGGTCCTCGCCTGGATCAACGGCCACAGCCACAAGAACGCCATCACCGCGCACCCCGGGGAGAACGGCACCGGCGGCTACTGGGAGATCTCCACCGCCTCCCACGTCGACTTCCCCCAGCTCGCCCGCGTCATCGAGATAGCCGACAACCACGACGGCACGCTCTCCCTCTTCACCACCTGCGTCGAGTCGTCCGCCCCGCACCGCACCGACTACACCGACCTCGGCCAGACCGGTCTCGCCGCCCTCTACCGCGAACTCGCCCACAACGCCCCGGGCGCCCGGACGACGCTCTCCGGCAGACCGGACGACCGCAACACGGAACTCGTCCTGCGCAAGCGCTGACCGGCCCCGGCCCCCGCCTCTACCGGGGCAGCACCACGACGTACGCCGCCGGTTCCCGGTCGCCGGAGGCCATCAGCGCGGTCCTGACCACGGCGGCCTGCTGCTCCAGCGCCTCGCGCAGCTTCTTCGGCGTGAGGTGCACGACGGTGATGCCCAGCCGCTCCAGGTGCTCGCGCTTGCGGACGTTCTCGCTCCACAGGCCGGGGCCGTCATCGGCCTGCCGCGGCGTGCGGGTGTCCAGCTCCACGGCCACGGCCTGGTCGGGCCAGAACGCGTCGACGCCGCCGAGGTGCGGACCGCCGGGCAGTCGCAGGTCCACGTTCCACAGCGGGTCCGGCAGCCCGTACTCGCGCACCATCGCGAACAGCCGGCTCTCGGCGATCGCCCGCCCCTCCGCGAGCAGCGAGTCCACGGCGTCCACCACGTGCGGCCGCGAGAGCAGCCGGGCCTGCGTCAACTCCCGTACGACAGCGGCCGGTTCGCAGTGCCCGCCGCGTACCGCCTCGGTCAGCAGCCGGCGCACGGCGGCCGCGTCGGAGAGCTGCCCGATCGCGTCCGCCAGAGCCCGCGGCACCGGCGCGACCGGAACCCCCGACAGCTGCACGGGACACGGCATGCCCGTGGTGCGGACGAGCCGAGCGAAATCGGTGGACCGCAGCCGACGGGTGCGCGGTACGAGGACGTCGACGTGGCCGAGCGAGAGCAGTGGGGGAGCGGACGCGAACCCGTGCAGTGCCAGCGCCGCCGCCCCTGTGACCATGGCGTCCGCGTAGGGCACGACGGGCGCGCCGTGGGCGTCGCCGGGGGCGGGCTGCGCCGGTACACCGTCCGTGCGCTGCCCGTCCTGCGGGCGCCCCGCGTACAGCAGCACCGCGTGCAGCCGCTCCTCGGCGGTCGGCGGGCCCGGGTGGAGCAGGAACACCCCGGGCAGGACGCGCTGCCAGGGCCCGCCGGGCCGGCACTGCTCGCTCGCCACGGAGGCGCTGACCCCGTGCGCCTTCAGCTGCGCGCCGCTCATGACGCGCCGCTGGGAGCCGATGAGGTGGCGAAGGGGACGGGGTGACAGGGAAGCCGGGGTGTTGTGGTTCATGACCCGGACATTCCCGGCCGGAACACCCCAGCTAACCGCTGTTACAGTCTCGTCGACAAAACCGGACAAGGTCGCCCTAAAGTCCATGCGTTCGACTGCCGAAAAGACCAGGCCGCGGAGGGGTTACGGCCGGTCATACTCACATTCCGTAACACCCGTCCCACGCGTCGGCGCCGGGCCCGCGTCAACCCGGCGCCGTACCCGCCCCGTTACCGTGCGGCGGTCGCGTCGCAGGCCTGTCCGCGCAGCGCCCGCGCCAGATCGTCCCTCGCCTCCAGGACGAGCCGCCGCAGCGCGGGCGCGGCCCCCTCGTGCGCGGCGAGCCACGCGTCGGTCTCCGCCAGCGTGTCCGGCGAGTCCTGGAGCGAGGGGAACAGCCCCCGCACCACGTCCATGCCGATCTGGATGGACCGCTCCTCCCACACGCGCTCGATCGCCGCGAAGTACTTCCGCGCGTACGGCGCCGTCAACTCCCGCTGCGACGGCTGCTGGAACCCGGCGATCACCGCCTCCACCAACGCGTTCGACAGCGCGTCGGACTCCACGACCTGCGCCCACGCCTGCGCCTTGACGGCCTCCGACGGGCGCGCCGCCAGGCACCGCACCTGGTGCCGCTTGCCGGACGCGGTGTCGTCCCGCGCCAGCTCCGCGGTGAGCACCGTCTCGTCGGCCGCGCCGTACGCGGCGAGCGTGTCCAGGAACGCCCAGCGCAGCTCCTGGTCGATCTCCAGACCGTCGATCTTCGCGCTGCCCGCCAACAGGCCCTCCAGCAACTGGAGATCGGCCGGGGACGAGGCGACCGACGTGAAGAAACGCGCCCACGTCAGCTGGTGCTGGCTGCCGGGCTCGGCGAGCCGCAGCTCACGCAGCGCGCCCTCGGCGAGCAGCCGCCCGCCCTCCTCGCGCCACCGCGGCGCCGCGTAGTGCGCCAGCGCGGACCGCGCCCACGCGTGCAGCATCTGCAGGACCCCGATGTCCGACTCGCGGCCCGCGAACCGCAGCACCAGGTCGACGAAGTCCCGGGCCGGCATGAGCGCGTCCCGCGTCAGGTTCCACAGCGCGGTCCAGCACAGGGCGCGGGCCAGGGGGTCGGAGAGGTCGCCGAGCTGGTCCCGCAGCGTCGCGAGCGAGTTCTCGTCGAACCGGATCTTGCAGTACGTGAGGTCGTCGTCGTTGACGAGCACCAGCTCGGGCGCCTCGGCCCCGGCCAGCTCGGTGACGACGGTCCTCGGGCCCTCCACGTCGACCTCGGCGCGCGCGTACCGCTCCAGAGCGCCCTCGGGCGTACGCCGGTACAGCCCGACCGCGACGCGGTGCGGCCGCAGCTCCGGGTGGGACTCGGCGGCCTCCTGGAGCACGGCCAGCTCCGTGATCCGGCCCTCAGCGTTCAGGAGGGTCTGCGGTGTGAGGGAGTTGACGCCGGCCGTCTGGAGCCACGACCGCGACCACGTCGCCATGTCGCGTCCGCTGGTCTCCTCCAGGACCGACAGGAGATCGCCGAGGCGCGTGTTCCCGTACGCGTGCCGCTTGAAGTAGCGGCGCGCGCCTTCGAGGAACGCGTCCCGCCCCACGTAGGCGACGAGCTGCTTGAGCACGCTGGCGCCCTTGGCGTAGGTGATGCCGTCGAAGTTGAGCTTCGCGTCCTCCAGGTCCCGGATGTCGGCGGTGATCGGGTGCGTGCTCGGCAGCTGGTCCGCGCGGTACGCCCACGACTTGCGGTTGTTGGCGAACGTGATCCACCCGTTGGTGAACCGCGTCGCCTCCACCATCGAGAACGCCCCCATGAAGTCCGCGAAGGACTCCTTCAGCCACAGGTCGTCCCACCACTGCATGGTGACGAGGTCGCCGAACCACATGTGCGCCATCTCGTGCAGGATCACGTTCGCCCGGCGCTCGTACGACGCCTGCGTGACCTTGCCGCGGAAGATGAACTCCTCGCGGAAGGTGACCATGCCCGGGTTCTCCATGGCGCCGAGGTTGTACTCGGGCACGAACGCCTGGTCGTACTTGCCGAAGGGGTACGGGTAGTCGAAGTGCTCGTGGAAGAAGTCGAGCCCCTGCTTGGTGACGAGGAAGACGTCGTCGGCGTCGAAGTACGGGGCGAGACCCTTGCGGCACATCGCGCCCAGCGGCACGACGAGCTTCGACCCGTCCTCCAGGACCCGCTCGTAGGAGTCGGTCACGTAGTGGTACGGGCCTGCCACGACAGCGGTGATGTACGTCGAGATCGGCTTGGTCTCCGCGAACTGCCAGACCCCGTCGACGAGTTCACCGACCCCGTTCGACCAGACCGTCCACCCCTCGGGCGCCTGCGCGCTGAACCGGTAGGGCGCCTTCAGGTCGGGCTGCTCGAAGTTCGCGAAGACGCGGCGGGCGTCGGCGGGCTCGTACTGGGTGTAGAGGTAGACCTCGCCGTCCTCGGGGTCGACGAAGCGGTGCATGCCCTCGCCGGTGCGCGAGTAGGCGCACCGGGCGTCGACGACCAGCTCGTTCTCCTCGGCCAGCCCCTCCAGGTGGATACGGCTGCCGTCGAACACGGCGGCCGGGTCGAGGTCCTCGCCGTTCAGGGAGACCGCCGTCACCGACGGCGCGATCAGGTCCACGAAGGTGGCCGCCCCCGGCTCGTTCGCCCGGAACCGGATCGTGGTCACGGAGCGGAAGGTGCGCGGCCCCTCACCGGTCGTCTCACCCACCGCCGAGCGCAGGTCGAGCGCCACCTCGTACCCGTCGACGGACAGCAGACCCGCCCGCTCGCGGGCCTCGTCGCGGGACAGATTCTCTCCGGGCACGGCGGCACTCCTTCGTGACGTTCTCATGTGGCCTCGTCCAGGCCCTCGTGGGGCCGTTCGAACGCCTACGATCCTCGCACGCGCCCCCTGCGGCGGACAGCCGGGAATGCGCGCGGTGCGGCTCGCGTTGCCGCAGGCGAGACCACCCGGTGACTTCCGAGGAGAGCAATGTCCACTGTGGACGAGAAGACCCCCGTCGACTTCTGGTTCGACCCGCTCTGCCCCTGGGCCTGGATGACGTCGCGCTGGGTCCTGGAGGTCGAGAAGGTCCGCGACATCAAGGTCCGCTGGCACCTGATGAGCCTCGCCGTGCTGAACGAGCCGCGCCTGGAGGAGCTCCTCGAGGAGTACCAGGAAATGATGCGCACCCAGGCCTGGGGCCCGGTCCGCGTCGTCATCGCCGCGCAGCAGGAGCACGGCGCGGAGGTGCTCGGTGACCTGTACACGGCGCTCGGCACGCGTATCCACAACCGTGGTGAGGGCCCGACGAAGGAGGCCGTCGCCGGTGCCCTGGACGAGGTCGGCCTGCCCGCCTCGCTGCTCGACCACTGGGACGGCACCAAGTACGAGGCCGAGCTGCGCGCCTCCCACAAGGAGGGCATCGACCTCGTCGGCCAGGACGTCGGCACGCCGGTCATCGCGGTCCCCGGCGCGGACGGCAACCAGGTGGCCTTCTTCGGCCCGGTCGTCACCCCCGCCCCCAAGGGCGAGGAGGCGGCGAAGCTCTGGGACGGCACGCTGCTCGTCGCCTCGGTCCCGGGCTTCTACGAGATCAAGCGGACCCGCACGCAGGGCCCGGTCTTCGACTGAGACCGGGCGGGGTCAGGCGAGGCCGGCGGGGAACTGCACCATCGTGCCCTCGCTGGCGTAGGACCGGGCGGTGAGGCAGCCGGGCACGTCGCACTTCCACCAGTCCCCGGTGTACTTCACCTCCGTGTTCTGCCGCATCCAGTCCTTCTGCTTCTGGGTCAGGGGCTTGTGGGGCTGGGAGCGGTGGGGCCGGCAGGTCCGGCACGGCAGATTCATCGACTTGGCCATCCCCCTACGGTCCACCGGAACCCCGGATACCGACAGACCCCCGTGAGTCACGTCCTCACGGGGGTCCGTCCTTCATCCGCCCGCCCGCGCGAAGGTTGAGAAGACGATCACGAGGCGGGACGCTTCAGGGCGTCAGGGGGTGAGCAGCAGGCTGTTCACGCGCTCCTTCGCGGCCGCGTACCGCTTCGACACGTCCTGCCAGTTGACGACCTGCCACATGGCCTCGATGAAGTCGACCTTCTGGTTCTTGTACTGGAGATAGAAGGCGTGCTCCCAGGCGTCGAAGACCAGGATCGGCGTGGAGCCCTGGCCGACGTTGCCCTGGTGGTCGTAGACCTGCTCGACGATGAGGCGGTTGCTGAGCGGCTCGTAGGCGAGGACGCCCCAGCCCGAGCCCTGCGTCGTCGCCGCCGCCTTGGTCAGCTGGGTCTTGAACTTGGCGAAGGAGCCGAAGGACTCGGTGATCGCGTCCGCCAGCTCACCGACGCCGTCGGCGGCCAGCGGTTCGCCGCCGCCACCGTCCTTGGGGCTGTTCATGTTGTGCCAGTAGATGCTGTGCAGGATGTGCCCGGAGAGGTGGAAGGCCAGGCTCTTCTCCAGGCCGTTGACGGCGCCCCAGCTCTCCTTGTCGCGCGCCTCCGCCAGCTGCTCGAGGGTGTCGTTCGCGCCCTTCACGTACGCCGCGTGGTGCTTGTCGTGGTGCAGCTCGATGATCTGCGGGTTGATGACCGGTTCGAGCGCCGCGTAGTCGTACGGGAGTTCCGGGAGTGTGTAGATCGCCATGTCCGTCCGTGCCCTCCGGCTGCGAGATGCTGGTGCAGAGCTTATTGCAAGTGATGTGCAAGTGCAGGCTAACAGCAGGAGTGGGCCGAAGATGATCAGCCTTTCGACCTAGGCCGCGCCGGAACGCGAAGAGGCCCCCGGAACAGAGTTGCGGGGGCCTCTTGATGTGCGCGCGGTTACTTCTTCTCGGCCTGCTTCTGGCGGACGTACCCGACGAGCGCGAGCACGATCGTCAGGCCGCCCGTGGAGTACAGCTGCACGCGCGTGTCGTGCTCGCGGGCCATCAGGACGAAGACGACCACCATCGCGAGGAGCGCGAGGACCGTCAGGTACGGGTACGCCCACATCTTCACGACGAGCTTCTCCGGCGCCTCGCGCTCCAGCTTGCGGCGCAGGATCAGCTGCGAGAACGCGATGAAGAACCAGACGACGAGGATGATCGCGCCGATGGTGTTGAGCAGCCAGGCGAAGACGTCGTCGGGGCGCCAGTAGCTGAGCAGCACGCAGACGAAGCCGAACGCCGCCGAGAGCAGGACGGCGACGCGCGGCACCCCGCCCGAGATCCGGCCGATCGCCTTCGGGCCCATGCCGCGCGAGACCAGCGACCCCGCCATCCGCGAGGCGCCGTAGATGTTGGCGTTCATGGCGGACAGGAGCGCGATGAGGACGACCACGTTCATGATCTGGCCGGCGCCCGGGATGCCCAGGTGGTCGAGGGTCGCGACGTAGGGGCCCTTGGTCGGGATCTCCTTCGCGGTCCACGGCAGCAGGACCACGACGACGGCCATCGAGCCGACGTAGAACAGGGCGATGCGCCACATCGCCGTACGGACCGCCCTGGCGACGCCCTGCACCGGGTGCTCGGACTCGGCGGCCGCGATGGTGACCGTCTCCAGACCGCCGTACGCGAACACGGAGGCGAGCAGGCCGACGATCAGCCCCTCCGTGCCGTTGGGCATGAACCCGCCGTGGCCGGTGAGGTTGGACATGCCGGGAGCGTCGACGTCCGGCAGGGCGCCGCAGATGGCCAGCACGCCGATGACGAGGAAGAGCACGATCGCGCCGACCTTGAGCGTCGCGAACCAGAACTCGAACTCGCCGAAGTTCTTCACCGCCGCCAGGTTCGTGCCGGTGAACAGCAGCATGAACAGGGCGACCCAGGCCCACTCGGGCACGCCCGGCACCCAGCCGTGCACGATGCCCGCCGCGCCGATCCCCTCCAGGCCCACCGCCACGCACAGCAGGAACCAGAACGCCCAGCCCGCCGTGAACCCGGCCCACGGACCGATCGCCCGCTCGGAGTGGACGGAGAACGAACCGGAGGACGGATACGCCGCCGCCATCTCGCCCAGCATGCGCATCACGAGCATCACGAGGGCGCCCGAGATCGCGTAGGCGAGGATGATCGACGGGCCGGCGGCCGCGATGGCGGTGCCGGAGCCGACGAAGAGACCGGCGCCGATCACACCGCCGAGCGCGATCATGGAAAGATGGCGCTGCTTCAGGCCGGGCGAGAGCGACGACGCGTCGCCCTGCTGACCGGCAGCCGACTGCGCGGACGTCCGAGACATGGAATTGCCTGTTCAGTAGGGGCATGGAGAGCTGACGTAAAAGCCATGTAAAACGGCCACAGTCTGAGCGGGCCCCCGCTCACAGGGAAGACGTTTCCGCTATACGGACACGACGCTCACACCCCGCGACAGCGCCGTCGACGTTCCGTGAAGGATCAGCCACGCCGTGCGCGCACTTCGCGCACACCCGCGACCGCGAGCACCGCGGCCGTCGCCCCCGTCGACCAGAGCAGCTGCGGCCGGGCCGTCTCGTCGGTCAGCATCAGCCCGAACACCGCCGCCATCGCGGCCAGCGCCGCCCAGGTCAGCCACGGGAACGCCCACATCCTCAGCACGAGCCGCTCCGGCGCCTCGGCCTCCAGGCGCCGGCGCAGCCGCAGCTGCGACGCCGCGATCAGCGCCCAGACGAAGAGCAGTACGGCGCCGACCGAGTTGAGCATGTAGAGGAAGACCGTGTCCGGCCACTCCAGATTGAGCAGGACGGAGACGAAGCCGAACGCCACCGACGCGAGCACCGCCCTGCGCGGCACCCCGCCGTCCACCTTCAGCAGCGCCTTCGGCGCCTCGTCGCGCTCGGCCAACGAGAAGACCATGCGGGACGAACCGTAGAGATTGGCGTTCAGGGCCGAGAGCAGCGCCACGAACACGACGATGTTCATGATCTGGCCCGCCGACGGGACACCGACGGAGTCCAGGACGGTGACGTACGGACTGATGCCCGCCTTCTGCGCCGTCCAGGGCAGCACGGTGACGATGACCAGCATCGAACCGACGTAGAAGAAGAGGATCCGGAACACCGCGCTGCGCACCGCCCGCGCCACCGAACGCACCGGGTCCTCGGACTCCGCCGCCGCGATGGTGACGACCTCCAGGCCGCCGAAGGCGAAGACGACCGCGAGCACCCCGGAGATGACGCCCTGCCAGCCCCGCGGCAGGAAACCGCCGTCGCCGGTGAGGTGCGTGAGGCCGACCGGGTCGGTGTCGGGGAGCACCCCGAAGATCGCCAGCGTGCCGAGGGCCAGGAACGCGATGATCGCCACGACCTTGAGCGTCGCGAACCAGAACTCGAACTCGCCGAAGTTCTTCACCGCCGCCAGGTTCGTCGCCGTGAACACCACCATGAACAGCAGCACCCACGCCCACTGCGGGACGCCCGGCACCCAGCCGTTCGCGATCTGCGCGGCACCCGTCGCCTCGACGGCGAGCACGACCACCAGCAGGAACCAGTACAGCCACCCCACACTGAACCCGGCCCACCGCCCCAGCGCCCGCTCCGCGTGCACCGAGAACGAGCCGGACGCGGGCATCGCCGCCGACATCTCCCCGAGCATCCGCATCACGCACATCGCGAGCGCGCCCGCGATCAGGTACGAGACGACGATGCCGGGCCCGGCGACCGCGATCCCGGCCCCCGAGCCGACGAACAGCCCCGCGCCGATGACGCCACCGAGGCCGAGCATGGTCAGATGGCGCTGCTTGAGACCGCCCGAGAGGGGTTCGGCGGGGGAGACGTGGTCGTGCATAACGTGTTCAGCCGGCTCTCGGGACTCACAGATCAATTGGCGGGAACCTACAGTCTCCCCGCGGGGCGCCCCTCACCGCAAAACGGCTCCTGACAGCCGTGTCGTCAGTGACAAGCATCACCCCGTACGAGGTGTACAGGCGCCGCTTTGTACGGAGCCCACCAACACCCGGCCCCCGCCTTTGTCGACCGGTGACCGTGATCGGCCCAACTCCCCTGGGATAACGTCACGATGTCCCGCCCTGCCCGACCTCACGGTCCTCAAGAACCCAGAACCCGGAGTCCCCATGAGTACCGCCGCAGCAGTCGCCCGTCCGGGCAAGGTCCTGGCCGACCTCCTCCCCGCATCCCGCACCAGGTCCGCCGTCGTCGCGAGGAGTGCGGCCCTGGTCGTCGGCGGCGCTGTGCTCACCGGCATCGCCGCCCAGATAGCCGTCCCCGTGCCGGGCTCCCCGGTGCCGGTCACCGGCCAGACCTTCGCCGCGCTCCTCGTCGGCACCGCGCTCGGCGCCCGCCGCGGCTTCCTCTCGATCGCCCTGTACGCGCTCGCGGGCATGGCCGGCATGCCGTGGTTCGCCGAGGGCGGCTCGGGCTACGCGATGCCCTCGTTCGGCTACGTGCTCGGCATGCTGCTCGCCGCGACCGTCGCGGGCTCCCTCGCCCGCCGCGGCGGCGACCGCTCGGCGCTGCGCACCGTGGGCACCATGCTGCTCGGCGAGGCGATCATCTACGCGATCGGCGTCCCCTACCTGGCGCTCTCCACCGGCATGAGCCTGACGGCGGCCGTCGCCGCGGGCCTCACCCCGTTCCTGATCGGCGACGCCCTGAAGGTGGCCCTGGCGATGGGCGCGCTGCCCACCGCCTGGAAGTTCGCCGACAAGTAGGCGCCCCGCGGGCGTTCAGCGGATGGTGTAGTTCCTCCGGAAGAGGTTCGCCGGGTCGTACGCGGCCTTCAGAGCGGCGAGCCTCTTTCGTGTGTCGGCGTCGTACAGCCCCTCCGTACGCTCCCCGCCGCCGAACGCGAAGTTGAGGGACCGCCCGACGGTGTGCTCCGCCACGGCGTCGAACGCGCGTGCCTGATGCGCGAGCGCCGCCTCCTTCGACGATCCGTCGAGCGGCGAGAGGATCCGCACCAGCCACCCCGCGTCCCGGTACGGGACCGCGTTCGGCGCTGGCCGCGACAGGGCGCCGCCCAGATGGTTGAGCTGGACCACGTGCATCGCGTCGGCGGCGGGCCCGCACAGCGCGAACACCTCGGCGACGGCGGCGACGTCCAGCTCGCTCAGGAACACGCTGTCCCCGTAGTAGGCGTGCGGGAACTCCGGGTCGTTGTGGATCGTGGGGCTCTCGCCGTACGGCATCTCGCGCACCGTGTCCGTGACGGCCGGCCCGAGCGCGGCGCGCAGCGGCGCCACCAGCCGCTCGCCCTCCTCGGCGCCGCCTGTGAACGCGATCCGCACCGACACCAGGTACTGGCCGCGCAGATGAGGCGGCAGCATCGGCAGGTCCGGGTAGACGAGCGCGGCGAGCGAGGAGGTGAGGGCGGCCGGGACGGTCGCCGCCCACCCGGCGTACGCGCGCAGGATGTCGGCCGGATCGGTGGCCCGCCCGTCGTACGCGAGGAAGCCGCCGTACAGGCGGGTCACCGGGACGAGGTCCATCTCCAGCGCCGTCACCACGCCGAGGTTGGCGCCGCCGCCCAGCAGACCCCAGAACAGCTCGGGGTCGCTGTCGGCGGTGACGTGCCGGGCCGCGCCGTCGGCGGTCACCAGATCGACGGAGCGCACATGGTCGGCGGTGTAGCCGAACTCCCGCGCCAGGATGCCGAGTCCGCCGCCGAGGACGTAGCCGACCGCGCCCACGCCCGGCGCCGAACCGTTCAGCGGGGCGAGGCCGTGCTCGGCGGCCGCCGCGGCGACGGCGCCCCAGCGGGCCCCGGCGCCGACGCGCGCGGTGCGGGCCGCCGGGTCGACGGTGACCTCGTCCATCCGGCGCGTACTGATGAGGACGCCGCCCTCCGCGTCGCCGGGCAGGCCGTGACCGGTGGCCTGGACGCCGACCGGAAGGTGCCCGGCCGCCGCGTGGCGCACGGCGGCCACCACGTCGTCCGGGCCGGCCGCCGCGAAGATCACGTCGGGCCGGTGGGTGAACCCGGTCTGGAATCCGGCGAGTTCGTCGTCGTAACCGGCGTCGCCCGGCCGCAGCACGGTGGGGGAGGCGCCGGTGGAGGTGTCGTCATGCGTCGTCATGGCCCGTACTGTGCCCGCATAACCTGACAGCCGCCGTCAGCTTTTCCGGCGTTTTTCGAGTCAGCGCGTCGCGGGCCGCTTCCGCGCCGACCACCACAGCCCCGCCCCGCCCGCGGCGAGCAGCGCGGCCCCCGCCGCGCCGAGCGGCAGCACCCTGTCCCCGGGACCGGTCGACGGCAGGTTCCCCTTGTGGCCCTTGTCGCCCTTGCCACCGCCGTCGTCACCCTGGTCCCCGGCCGGGGCGGCGGGCTTGTTCGCCGTGCCCAGCAGCAGCGGCGTCACGGGCGCGTTCGGCGAGGGGCTGGTCGTACCGAACGGCACGGGCCCCTGCTGCCACAACTTGTTCTTGCCGTCCCCGCTCGTCACCGGAAGACAGATCTTTCCGGTCTTCGCGAGATCGAATGTGGCGGAAATCTTATACGTTTTCGATTTTCCGGCCGCCACATTGTCGATGCCGCAGGTGAATCCGCTGTTCGAACCCTCCGGCAGTTCGGCGGTGCCGATCTCCGTGCAGCCCGGCACGTCCTTGATCGTCATTCCGTCGAAACCGACGACGAGCAGATTGATCTTCCCGCTTTCCTTGGTGCCCTGATTGCTGACGCTGGCGACGAGACCCTTCGTCTTCTTGGTCGAGTTGTCGACCGAGATCTTCTCGGAGAGACCCGTGGTCAGCTTCACGCCCGACGGCGCCTCGCCCATGACCTTGCCGCCCTGGCTGCTGCCCGGGCCCGGTCCGTCGTCGGCGACGGCGGTGAAAGGCAGGATCATGACGGTCGAAATCGTCGCGGTAAGCAGCGAACCAGTGATTGTGGCCTGACGCCTAGAACTCATGTCCGTCCCCCTGGGTGCATTCCCGTACATCCCCTACCGCGTCCGAATTCGCAGTACTTGAAGAGGTACCACAAGATTTCTCCGCACTATGCTGGGACGGTGTGAAGTGTTGATTTTGTGTTTCGGGGGTGCAGTCGATTGCCAGGGAATGTCAGCGGAGGCGTCCGGGGATTAGTGGTGGCAGCGCGCTACCGCCTGGACGAACCCATAGGCCAGGGCGGCATGGGGCGCGTGTGGCGTGCGGTCGACGAAATGCTGGACCGGCCCGTCGCCGTGAAGGAGATGCGCATCGACGGGCTCGACCCCGAGGACGCGCGCACCCGCCGCGAGCGGACCCTGCGCGAGGCCCGAGCGACGGCCCGGATCGACCACCCCAACGTGGTGCGGGTGTACGACGTGGTGGACGAGGGCGAGCGCCTCTGGATCGTCATGGAGCTGGTCGACGGCCGCTCCCTCGAACAGATCCTCGTCGCGGACGGCCCGCTCGGCGTGGAGGCGGTCGCGGAGATCGGCCGGGGCCTGGCCGAGGCGCTGCTCCCGGTGCACAGCGGCGGCGTCCTGCACCGGGACATCAAGCCGGGCAACGTCATGCTGGAACGGGCTGGGCGGCGCCGCGTCATGCTCACCGACTTCGGTATCGCGGCGATCCAGGACGCGACCGCGCTCACCATGGTCGGCATGCTCGTCGGCTCGCCCGACTACATGGCGCCCGAGCGGATCTCCGGCCGTCCGCAGGGACCGCCCTCGGACCTGTGGTCCCTAGGGGCGACGCTCTGCGCGGCGCTCGGCGGACGCTCCCCGTTCAGCCGCGACACGACCCTCGCCACCTTGCACGCCGTCCTGTACGAGGAGCCTCGGATGCCGCCCGACGCGGGCCGGCTGGGCCCGCTCCTGGCCGGTCTCCTCGCCAAGGAGCCGGAGAACCGCCCGGACCTCGAAGCAACCCTGCGAGCCCTCACCCCCCGACCCCCGGCCCAGGAACCCGCCCCGCCCCCGGCCCAGGACCCCGCCCCGGCCCAGGACCCGTACGCCCACGCCGCCACCCTCGACATCGGCCTGCGCCGCCCGTCCGGGCCCCCGGTGAGCACCCCGGCCGGTCCGCCGACCGCTCCCGCCCGGCCCGGGCCGCCCGACACCCTCGCGTCCACGCCGGACGGGCCCGCACCGCGGCCCGGGCGTCGCCGCGGCACCTTGATCGCCGTCGGCGGAGCACTGGTCGCCGGCGTCGCCCTGGCCGTCGTCCTCACCCTGCCGGGCGACGGCTCGTCCGGTGGGAGCCCGCGGGCCGGCGGGGCCTCCACCGCCACGTCCCGCCCGCCCACCGTCGAGGGCACCTCGCGCCCACCGGCCACGCCCCCGTCCCTGCCGCCCGGCGCGCGCCGCGAGGCCGGGTACGCGTGGGCGCCACCGACAGGCTGGAACCGCGTGGTGAAGACGGCGTCCGAGGTGCACTACACGTCACCGGACGGCACCCAGGAGCTGGTGGCCCAGTCGGCGCTGGCCAAGGACGACCTCCTCGCCACCTGGCAGAAGGCGGAACTCGACGCGCACCAGGGCCAGGACTACGAGAAGATCCGCCTCGACCGCACCACGTTCCGGGGCCGCCCCGCGGTGATCTGGGAGTACCTCTTCACCCTCAAGGGCGAGCGCTGGCACGCCGAACTCCTCGGCTTCGAACAGGGCTCGCAGTCCTACCAGATAGGCACCTGGTACCAGCCCCGGGCCGAGACCCGGGCCCACACGACGTACGAGAAGGTGAAGAACACGTTCACCGTACTGGGCCCGGGCGCCCCGCAGAGCTAGCTCAACGGGACCGCCGGACCCGCTCCCGTACGAACGAGAACCCGACCACGAACGCGGCCACCAGCAAGGAGAGCAGCACCTGCTCCCGCCCGGCGTCGTCCGTCAGCATGTACACGAGCACGAACGAGATCATCGCGATCGTCGCCCACGTCAGGTACGGGAAGAGCCACATCTTCACGACGAGCTTCTCCGGCTGCTCGCGCAGGATGATGCCGCGCATCTTCAGCTGCGTGAAGCAGATGACGAGCCACACGAACAGCGCGACGGCGCCGGAGGAGTTGAGCAGGAAGTTGAAGACGGTGTCCGGCCACTGGTAGTTGAACCAGACGGCGAGGAAGCCGAACACGACGGAACCGAGGATCGCGGTGCGCGGCACGCCCCGCGAGGTGGTCTTCGCGAACGCCTTGGGCGCGTCGCCGCGCTGCCCGAGCGAGAAGGCCATCCGGGAGGCGGTGTAGAGCCCGGAGTTCAGGCACGACAGGACGGCCGTCAGCACGATGACGTCCATGACCTGCCCGGCGTGCGGAATGCCGATCGAGTTGAGCGCGGCGACGTAACTGCCGTCCTTCACGATCGAGTCGTCGTTCCACGGCAGCAGGGTCAGCACGACGAAGATCGAGCCGAGGTAGAAGATGCCGATGCGCCAGATCACCGAGTTGGTGGCGCGGGTGACGGCCTTCTGCGGGTTCTCGGACTCACCGGCGGCGAGCGTGACGATCTCGCTGCCCATGAAGGAGAAGACGACCATCAGCACACCGGTGAGGATCGCGCCGGGCCCCTTGGGGAAGAACCCGCCGGAGTCCGTCAGGTGCGCGAACCCGTTGCCCGGGTTGTCCGAGCCCGGCAGCACCCCGAAGACGGCGAGCAGGCCGACGATGACGAACGCGCCGATGGCGACGACCTTGATCCCGGCGAACCAGAACTCGAACTCGCCGTACGAACCGACGGCCGCCAGGTTCACCACGGTCAGCACGATCATTACGATCAGCGCCCAGCCCCACTGCGGGACGCCCGGCACCCAGCCGTTGAGGATCTTGGCCCCTGCGGTCGCCTCCACGGCGAGCACCACGACCCAGAAGAACCAGTACAGCCAGCCGATGGAGAATCCGGCCCAGCGCCCGAGCGCCTGATCGGCGTAGGCGGAGAAGGAGCCGGAGGTCGGCCGGGCGGCGGCCATCTCGCCGAGCATCCGCATCACGAGCACGACCATCGCGCCCACGAGCGCGTACGAGATCAGGATGGCCGGTCCGGCCGCCGCGATGCCGGAGCCGGAGCCGACGAACAGGCCGGCGCCGATGACACCGCCAATGGCGATCATGGACAGATGGCGGTTCTTGAGACCGGCCTTCAGGCCGTCGCCACCACCGCCGGGTCCTGCGGGACCGCCGGGCGGAGTGTCTTCCGTCGCAAGGGATGACTGCGAGGTCATGAACGGATCCTTAGGTTCTCGGGGTACGAGCCCTGGCATTCAAAGCGCAGAAGTGTGCGGGACGGAAGACCTGACTCCGGATTGTTGTCTTCGTTACGCGGCCCTCACGTCCGGACGGCTCCCGGACGACAGGGGTGGCGCCCCCGGTCGCGGCTACCCGGCGTCCGGCGTGCCACACTCGGACCCATGCGCGTGTACCTCGGCTCGGATCATGCCGGCTACGAACTCAAGAACCGCCTGGTCGAATGGCTCACGGCCCATGGCCACGAGCCCGTCGACTGCGGGCCCCACATCTACGACGCCCTGGACGACTACCCCCCGTTCTGCCTCCGCGCAGCGGAGAGGACGGCGGCGGACCCGGACTCCCTCGGCATCGTGATCGGCGGCTCCGGCAACGGTGAGCAGATCGCCGCGAACAAGGTCAAGGGCGTCCGTGCGGCCCTCGCCTGGAGCGAGCAGACCGCGGCGCTCGGCCGCGAGCACAACAACGCGAACGTGATCTCCATCGGCGGCCGCATGCACACGGAGGAGGAGGCGGTGAAGTTCGTCGAGATCTTCCTGAGCACCCCGTACTCCGGCGAGGAGCGCCACCAGCGCCGCATCGACATGCTGGCGCGCTACGAGGAGACCGGCGAGCTCCCCGAGATCCCGCCGCACCACCCGCAGCAGGCCTAGTTCAGCCCCTCCGGCGCTTGCGGAGCGGGGTCCGGGGCCAAAGCCCCGTGTCCCGCACCACAAGCGCCGCAGCTGTGCCCGCCCCGAGAGGAGGACCCGTGCCCGAGGGCCACACCATCCACCGCCTGGCCCAGGACCACGCCGAACGCTTCGCGGGGCGGACCGTGCGGGTCAGCAGCCCGCAGGGCAAGTTCTCCGACGCGGCGGCGCTCCTCACCGGCCAGGAGCTGACCCGCACCGAGGCCCACGGCAAACACCTCTTCCTGGGGTTCGGCGCACCGCGGGACCCGGCCTGGGTCCACATCCATCTGGGCCTCTTCGGCAAGTACACCCTCGGCGCGACACCGGCCCCGCCGCCGACCGACACGGTCCGCCTGCGCCTGCTGAACGAGGCGTTCCACTCGGACCTGCGCGGCCCCACCACCTGCGCCCTGATCACCGACGCCGAGAAGCGGGCGATACACGACCGCCTCGGCCCGGACCCGCTGCGGCCCGGCGACGACCCGGCCGGGGCGTACGAACGCGTCTCCCGCAGCCGTACGTCGATCGCCGCGCTCCTGCTGGACCAGAAGGTCATCGCGGGCGTCGGCAACGTCTACCGGGCCGAGGTCCTCTTCCGCCACGGCATCGACCCGTACACCCCGGGCAAGGACATCACCCGGGAGCGATTCGCCGCGATCTGGGACGACCTGGTGATGCTGATGCGTGAGGGCGTCCGCCTCAACCGCATCGACACGGTCCGCCCCGAGCACACCCCGGAGGCGATGAACCGCCCGCCGCGCGTCGACGACCACGGCGGCGAGGTCTACGTGTACCGCCGCGCGGCCCGCCCCTGCCACCTGTGCGGGACACCGGTCCGCACGGCGGAGCTGGCGGCCCGCAACCTCTTCTGGTGCCCCGCCTGCCAGCCTCCGCGCGCGGACGGCGGCCGGCGCTAGTCCCTGACTCAGGAGACTAGAAGCCGTGCTGGAGCCACGGGGCGACCGGTGAGCCGAACGCCACCGCCGCCTCCGCGAGCGCGCCCTGCCGCAGCTCCCGCACCCGCCCCGCCCCCGCCAGTTCGGTGAGCGACACGTCACCGAGGTACGCGGCCCCCAACTCCCGCACGGACAGGGCGAGATCGGCCCGCTCCGCGGTGCGCTCGCAGGACGCGCCCTTCGCGTCGCCGGAGAGCCTCCACCGCCCCGCGTTCCAGGGGCAGAAGGCGTCCTCGACCTCCAGCACGACGTCCACGGGCGTGAGATACGTACGCGCTTCCAGGGCGGCGCCGACCTCCACCAGACGTACGTGCAGGGAGTCCTGCACCTGGACCCCGCACCGGCGGATGTCGGAGACCAGGGAGAACAGCGGATCGTCCACGGGGCGGTTGCGCGCCTCCACCGTCGATGTCAGGTCGATGGCGCACAGGAACCGCCACAGTGCGGCGTACGCGGCCGGTTCGAGCGCGGTGACCTCCCGCACCTGGACGCGGCCGTGCGGCACCCCGCGCTCCGACTCCGGCTTGATGTGGAACCGGGTGAAGCCCGCCGTCTCCCCGTCCCGCTCCGCCACGACGCACTGCAACGGCGACGCCCCGCCCCGCTCCTGCGGCGGGTCGAGCAGCGGCAGCCGCTGCCAGCCTGGCCCCCGCGCGAGCATCCCCGGCCGGGTGCCGACCGTGCGCAGATACAGGGCCTCGCACCGCTCGGCGGCCTCGGCCGGGTCGGCGAACCGCAGCCGTACCTCGTCGGTCCCGGCCGGAGCGTCGATCCGGACCCGCGACGAGTCGATGGCCAGCCGCGACTGCCTGGTGCCGATGCCGTACCCGAACCGGCCGTAGATCGCCGGCTCGGACGCGGTCAGCACCGCCAGCGGCTCGCCCCACGCCCGTACGTCGTCGAGCTGGCGGCGCATCATCGACGTGAGGATGCCGCGCCTGCGGTGGGTCGCGGCGACGCTCACCATCGTGACGCCGGCCGCGTCCACGAAGGCGCCGCCCGGCACCGAGACCCGGAACGAGAAGGCGCCCGCCGTGCCCACGCACTCCGCGCCGTCCCACACCCCCAACGAGCGGTCGCGCTCCGTCAGGTCGTCCCACAACTGCCGCTCCTGCGGCGCCTCGGGCACCCCGCCGAAGGCCAGCTCGAGCCGCGCGTACCAGCGCTCCCAGTCGTCCCGGCGCAGTACGCGTATGTCGGTCGTCATAGCCCATCCCTACCAGGGCAACCGGGACATGAGCGAGCGAATTAACCGACCGGCGGTCCCCTGGCCGGGTGTGCCCGGAAAGGGGGACAAGTGGGACCACCCGTGCACAGATCCAGGCCCGATGGATAAGGTCCACGAGCAATGGCGGTACGAGGAGAGCGGCGGGCGCGCGAACAGCGCGCGGCGGCAGAGACGTTCCCGGCCCGGATGAGGAAGCGCGTACACCGGGTCCGCACCGCCGTGCGCAAATCCGGGGTCGACTACTTCCGGGGCGACGGCTCGGACTGGATCGCCCTCGGCGGGCTGCTCCTCACGGTGCCGCTGATCACCTGCTTCACAATCCTCGACCCGGTCTGGTGCACGCCCACCGTCCTCGTCCTGCCGATCGTCGCGGGCGGCCTGGTGCTGCGCCCGGCCAGCCTGCTCGGCCTGTACGCGGCCGCCGCGGCGGCGCTGATCGTGGAGTCCGTACAGCTCGGCCCGTACTCGGAGCGCGCGGCCGGCGTCACCCCCGGCACCGTCCTCACGGTCGCGGCGTGCGGCTTCTTCGGCCTGCTCATAGCGCAGTTCCGCAGCCGGGTCGGGGTGCCGTGGCGACGCGGCGGCACGATGCTCTTCGACCTGCGCGAGCGGATCCGTACGCAGAGCCGGCTGCCGCAGCTGCCGCCGGGCTGGCACCGCGAGATGGCGCTGCGCCCGGCCGGCGGCCAGTCGTTCTCCGGCGACTTCGTGGTCGCGGCCCGCACGAACAACGGCCGCACCCTGGAGGTCGTCCTCACCGACGTGTCGGGCAAGGGCATGGACGCGGCGTCGCGGGCACTGCTCCTGGCGGGGGCGTTCAGCGGACTGCTCGGCTCGCTGCCCCCGCACGCGTTCCTCCCGGCGGCCAACGGCTACCTGCTGCGCCAGGACTGGGACGAGGGCTTCGCGACCTCCATCCACCTCGTCCTCGACCTGGAGTCCGGGGACTACGAGTTGTACTCGGCGGGGCATCCGCCGGGTATGCAGCTCAGCGCCGGCACCGGCCGCTGGGAGGAGAAGGCCGCGGAGGGCCCGCTCCTCGGCGTCTACGACGGCGCCGAGTTCGACGCGACGAAGGGGACGCTGCGCCACGGCGACGTGCTGATGCTCTTCACCGACGGCCTCGTGGAGACCTCCGAGCGGGACATCGCCGAGGGCATCGACCGCCTCACCGGCGAGGCCGACCGCTACGTCTCCGGCGGCTTCCACGGCGCGGCCTGGCACCTCATCGAGGCGGTCGCCAAGGACGTCAACGACGACCGGGCGCTCCTGCTGATCTGCCGCGACCAGTAGTTCGGCCGGGGGCCGCGGCGAAGCCGCGTGCTCCAGGGGCGCGGGGAACGGCGCGAGAAGCCCCGCCGACCCGCACCCGGCAGCGGTGCTGCGGTCGCCGGTGAGAGTCCGTCACACCCCGGCCCGCAATCGCTCGGCCTCCCGCGGAGCGTCCCGCCCCCCGGGCAGCACCCGGCTCAGCCAGGCGGAGCGCCCCGCAGCCAGCGGCCCGAGCACCGCCAGCACCAGCACGTACCCCGCGATGAACGGCGAGAGCCGCTCGTCCAACCCGGCCCCCGCGGCCATCGTGGCCAGGATCAACGCGAACTCGCCCCGCGCCAGCAGCGTCGTGGAGATGTTCGCGGCGGGCCCGGGCCCGAACCCGTACACCCGGGCCGCACCGAGCCCCGCCAGCACGTTCATCACCAGCGTCACCGCGACGGCGGCCAGCACGGGCCAGACCACGCTCGGCAGATCCCCGGGGTCGATCGAGAGCCCGAACGCGAAGAAGAAGATGGCGCCGAAGGCGTCGCGCAGCGGGTGCACCAGCTTGAGGATGCGCTCACCGGAGGCGGTGGAGCCCAGCATCAGACCGACCATGAACGCGCCGATGGCGTCCGCGACCCCGAACCACTCCGAGACGCCCGCCACGAAGACGGCCGCGCCGAGGAAGGAGATGACGAGGAGCTCGTCGTCCTTGGTGTCGAACAGCTTGCCGACGACCCGCGTACCGAAGCGGGCGACCAGCGCGAGCAGCAGCAGGAACCCGAAGGCCTTGCCGCCGTCGAGGACCGCGGCGGCGAGCGAGTCGGCGCCGGACAGGATCGGTTGCAGCGCGGCCAGATACAGGGCCAGGAAGACGTCCTCGACCACGATGATGCCGAGGATCGGCTTGGTCTCGGGGTTGCCGAGCCGCCCGGTGTCGACGAGGACCTTGGTGACGATGGCGGAAGAGGAGATGCCGAGCACTCCGGCGAGGACCAGGGCCTCGGAGGTGCCCCAGCCGAGGGCGAATCCGAAACCGAGGCCGGCGCCGACGTTCAGCGCGAGGTAGGTCGCTCCCGCGACGGCCATCCTGCGGCCGCCCGCCTTGAGGTCGTCCAGGTGGAATTCGAGGCCGAGGTAGAAGAGCAGCAGCACCAGGCCGAGCGCGGAGAGCATCTCCAGGTCGTGCGGGTCGGAGAGGAGCACGACGCCCGGGGTGTGCGGGCCGAGCAGGATCCCGGCCAGGATGAACAGCGGGATGGTGGGGAGTCCGATGCGCCCGCCGAGGCGGGCGAGGACGGCGGCGGCGAGAAAGGCACCGCCCATGGCGATCAGGGTGTCTGCGTGTCCGATGGGCCCGTTCCTCCTTGGTTCGGGGGTGGTGCGGGGAGCACCTCCGCCAGCACTGTTGGCAAAGGGAGAGTCAAGAAAGCGTCAATAGTTAGCTTACCAAAGGAGTGTTGAGGGGCCTCTGGTGAGCACGGGCGGGGGTTCTCCCCACCCCCGATCCGCCAGCCGCCCTCATGGTCCACGCGGCCCCCGTATCCGTACGTTCGAACCATCGAGCACCACCGACCACACCGGCGGCACGGCCGGCGACGTACGAAGGGCGGACCCATGGGCCTGCGCAAGAAGCGGCAGCACGAGCGGACGGGCGCCCCCGCGCCCCTCGCGGGCCGGGCCGTCGAACTGCGCGGAGTACGGCGCAGCTACGGCCGCGGCAGCTCCACCGTGCACGCCCTGCGCGGCATCGAACTCGCCCTGCCCAGCGGCACGTTCACCGCCGTGATGGGCCCCTCCGGCTCCGGCAAGTCCACGTTCCTGCAGTGCGCGGCGGGCCTGGACCGCCCCACCGAGGGCACGGTCGCCCTGGGCGGCACGACGATCACCGGCATGAGCGAGAACAAGCTCACGGCCCTGCGCCGCACCCGCCTCGGCTTCGTCTTCCAGGCCTTCAACCTGCTGCCCTCACTCACCGTCGAGCAGAACGTGCTGCTCCCGATGCGGCTGGCCGGCCGGCGCCCCGACCGGCGCCGCGCCGCCGACGTCCTCGCCCGGGTCGGCCTCGCCGACAAGGGACGGCGCCGCCCCGGCGAGCTCTCCGGCGGCCAGCAGCAGCGCGTCGCCATCGCCCGCGCCCTGGTCACCGACCCCGACGTGATCTTCGCCGACGAGCCGACCGGCGCCCTGGACACCACCACCGCGGCGGAGATCCTGGGACTGCTGCGCTCCGCCGTCGACCGGGCGGGCGCCACCGTCGTCATGGTCACGCACGACCCGGCGGCCGCCGCCTACGCGGACCAGGTCCTGTTCCTCGCGGACGGCGCGATCGCCGACCACATCGAGGGCGCCGGCGCCGACCGCATCGCCGCCCGCATGCGCACCCTGACCGCGCCCGCACCGATGGGAGCGGCCGCCTGATGTTCCGGCCCAACGGACTGGCCCGCTCCGCCCTGCGCTTCAAGCCCGCGGCCTTCATCGGCACGTTCGTCGCCCTGATGATGTCCGCCCTGATCGTCACGGCCTGCGGCATCCTCCTGGAGACGGGCCTGCGCGCCTCGGTCCCGGCCGAGCGGTACGCGCACGCGCCCGTCGTCGTCGCCGCCGACCAGCGCGCGCACTTCGTCACCGGTTCCGGCGAGGACCGCGTGGACGAGGCGGTCCCGCTCCCCGACCACGCCCGCCTCCCCGACTCCGTCGTCGCCGCGGCGGCCTCGGCGCCCGGGGCGCGGACCGCCGTCGCCGACGTGTCCTTCCCCGCACAGCACGAGGGCGCCTCCGTCACCGCCCACAACTGGGGCTCCACCGCCTTCACCGGCGAGCGGCTGACGGCGGGCCGCGCCCCGGGCGCCGGTGAGATCGTCATGGCCGGCGCCCGGGTCGGCGACCACGCCACCCTCACCACGCCACAGGGGCCGCACACGTACCGCGTCTCCGGCACCACCGAAACCCCCGGCGTATGGCTCGCCGACTCCGAGGCCCTCGGCGCCTCCGGCCACCCGGGCCGCGTCGACGCGATCGCCGTGCTCCCCAGGGACGGCGTCACCGCGGCCACCCTCAAAACCCAGGTGGAGCACGCCGTTTCGGGTACGCCCGCGGCACAGGTGCACACCGGCGACGACCGCGGCGCCGCCGAGAGCGGCACGCTCGCCTACGCCAAGGAGACCCTGACCGCCCTCGGCGGCTCCTTCGGCGGCATCGCCACCGCGGTCGCCGTGTTCACCGCGGCCGGCACGGTCGCCCTCTCCGTGGGCCAACGCGCCCGCGAATACGCCCTGTTGCGGGCCATCGGCACCACCCCGCGCCAGATCCGCCGCACCATCGCCACCGAGACCCTCCTGGTCGCCCCGCTCGCCGGCGCCCTCGGCTGCCTGCCCGGCACCGCCCTGGCCCGCTGGTGGTTCGGACAGCTCAAGGCCAAGGGCGCGGTCCCCGACGCCGTCACCCTCTCGATCTCCTACGTGCCGCTGCTCGCCGCCGTCGGCACGGCCGTCCTCACCGGCCTCCTCGCCGGGTACATGGCGGCCCGCCGCCCCTCCCGCATCAAGCCAGGACAGGCCCTCGCCGAGGCGTCTATCGAGCGGCTGCGCCCCGGCTGGATCCGGACGCCGCTCGGCATCGCGGCCGCGGTCGGCGGCATCTTCCTCGCGGCCCTCGCCGCCTCCCTCAGCGGCGACGACGCGGCCAACGCGGCGCTCGGCGTGGTCATGTGCTTCATGCTCGCGGTGGCGCTGCTCGGCCCGCTCGTGGCCCGGCTGTGCGCCGCGCTCTTCGGCCTCCCGCTGCGCGGCGCGGGCGCCTCCGCCTCGCTCGCCGCCGCCAACTCCCGCACCAACGCCCGCCGCCTCGCCTCAGCGATCACCCCGATCGTCCTCGCGATGGCCTTCTCCTCGGTGCTGGTCTTCATGCACACGAGCGAGGACCACGTCGCGGCGGACCAGCAGCGGGCGGGCATCACGGCCGACCACATCGTCACCTCCGACGCGGGCCTGGCCCCCGGCACGGCCGCCCGGGCGGCGAAGACCCCCGGCGTCGCGTCCGCCGTGGGCCTCCTGAAGACCTCGGTCCTCGTCCCGGCGGGCTCCGGCGGCGACCGCTGGCTGCAATCGGCGTCGGCGCAGGCCGTCACCGGCACCGCGCGGGACCTCGCCCGCGTCCAGGACCTCAAGGTCACCCGGGGCGCCCTCGACCTCACCGCACCGGACAAGGTGGCCCTGGACGCGTCCCTCGCCCGCTCGGCCCACGTCCATGTCGGCGACCGCGTCACCCTCCGCCTCCCCGACGGGACGAAGACGTCCCCGACGGTCTCGGCCACGTACGGACGCGGCCTCGGCCTCTCCCAGGTCACCCTGGCCCGCGCGGCGCTGACGGGCCACGTCACGGACCCGTACGACACCGAGCTGTGGACGAAGGGCGGCACGGCCCGCGCCCTCGCCGCGTTCGGGACCCCCCTCGCCCGCGCCGACTACACCACCGCCCAGTCCCTGGACCGCGAACTCAACGCCTGGGCCAACACCACCATGGCCGCGGTCCTCGGCGTCTTCGCGGCGGTCGCCGCCGTCAACACCCTGGTCATGACGGTCCTCGACCGCCGCCGCGAACTCGGCACGCTCCGCCTGATCGGCTCCACCCGCCGCCAGGTGCTCCGCATGATCCGCTGGGAGGCGCTGCTGGTCGCGGGCGCCGGCATCGTCCTCGGCACGGGCATCGCCCTGGCGACGCTGATCCCGATGATGAACGGCCTCACCGGCGAGAACCCGTACGTCCCCCCGCTGCTGTACGGCTCGTTCGCGGGCGCGGCCCTCCTCCTGGGCCTGGCCTCGACGGCCCTGCCCGCACGCCTGGCACTGCGGCGCGGACTCTAGAGCCTGTCTTCACATTCCCGTCTGCCCCGCGACGCCTGGCACGCCCTCTCGCCGCACCGGGCACAAGGCCAGGTACGTCCAGTACGAGGCCTTGCACCCGGCACTCCCCCAGCCTCCGGCCGGGGGGACCCCCAGAGCACGGACCAGACGCCGCGGGGCCGCCCTTCGGGCGACGACGGGAATGTGAAGACAGGCTCTAGTCTCGGCCCATGATGACCCTGGACGAGATCGAGGCCCTGGCCCGCCGCGCGCACGCCGGGCAGCGGGACAAGGCCGGCCGCCCCTATACGGAGCACCTCGCCGCCGTGGCCGCAGGGGTGCGGGCGCGGGGCGGCACCGACGAGCAGGTGGCGGCGGCGTGGTTGCACGACGCCATCGAGGACGACGCCCTCACCCCGGACTGGCTGGCCTCGGCCGCCCTGCCGGAACAGACCAAGGCCGTCGTCCGCGCCCTGACGAAAGAGCCGGGCGAGCCCCCGCGGGCGTACGCGGACCGCATCCTGGCGACGCCCGGCGCCCGTCTGGTCAAGGAGGCGGACCTGGCCCACAACGCGGACCCGGCCCGCCTGGCGGTCCTCGACGAACCGACGCGGGCCCGCCTGACCCGGAAGTACGCGACGATGCGCACCCTTCTGGGCCTGCCGGCCGGCCAGGCCGGCAGGTAGCGGCCGCGCTCGCGGAGGAACCCCTATGCCTGGTTGCGTGCCCGGGCCAGCCGCGCCGCGTCCTTCTTGAAGGCCCACTCCATCTTCGGCTCCATCGCGAACCGGAAGACCCGCTGCACGGGTGGCGTGCACAGCAGGGTCACGACGGCCGCGGCGACGAGCGTGACGACGATCTGCCCGTACGGCTCGTGCACCCAGTCCGCGTCGAACCAGCCCCAGAACCGGGAGCCCTTCGCCAGGAACCCGTGCAGCAGATACCCGTACAGGGTCCCGGCACCGAGCACGGTGAACCACATTCTGCGCCGCGGCACCCACGCGAAGAAGCACGCGGTGAGCACCAGGGAGCAGCCGAACAGGGCGAGCGTCATGACGACCCCGGCCCACCAGGGCGCGCCGAGCTCCTGCGCGCTGTCGCGGTGGTAGAACCACGCGGACGTCATCCGGGGAGCGGCCCAGTACGCCAGCACCAGCGCGCACGCCGCGATCGGCACGGACAGGATCCGCACCTCGCGCCGCCGCACCAGCTGGAAGTGCTCGGGCTTCATGAACAGGCCGAGCACGAAGAAGGGCAGGAACTGGAGCACGCGCTGGAGGTCCAGGTCGTCACCGATGTCGGGGGAGAGCGACGCGAGCACGGCGATGGCCAGCGCGACCGGGACCGGCCAGCGGACGACCTTCCACAGCGGAGTGGTCAGCCGCCACACGAACAGCGCGACCAGGAACCAGGTCAAAAACCAGGGGTCGAGCAGGCTGAACGGGTGGTCGGGGTCGTCCCCCGCGGTCCGCTTGAAGAGCGTGTACGCGGTCTCGAAGAGGAGGTACGGCACGGCGACGCCGGTGATCAGGCGCCTGAGCCGGTCCGGCCGCATGTCGAAGCTGCGGGAGAAGTAGCCGGAAATGATGATGAACGCCGGCATGTGGAACGTGTACACGATCATGTACAGCGCTTCGGCCGTACGGCTGCCGTCCGTCAGGGGTTCCCAGCAGTGGCCCATCGCGACGAAGACGATGGCCAGGTACTTGGCGTTGTCGAAGAACGCGTCCCGCTGCCTGGGCTTGGCCGCGGGGGCCGGAGCGGGGGCGTGCGCCGGGGCGGGAGGCGCGGCGGTGCGGGTGGGGGCGGGTGCGGTGGCGGGGGACGCGACCGAGGCGGCGGGGAGCGGGGCGCGATACGAGCCGTGCGCGGACAGCGGGTTGGTCACAGGCCCTCCCACCAGGAGCTCGGGGAGACGATCCGGGACCGCACTGCGCCGGCGGGGATCATGGCAGTGTGGAACATCTGAGGCACCCTAGTGGCGCCCGAACGATTTCGTAAAACCCTCAACGCGAATCCTCCTTATCGTCCCCGCATACCCAGGATTCAAAGAAGTCCTCGTCACGTCGGGCAACGACGCGGGATTGCCGATCTGTCCGTTATCGAACAGTTAATCCCTCTTAAATACCGCATAACGCCCCCGGACGACACCGGCTGATTGTCCGTTTGATGGTCAATCGTCACTGCGGAATGGAAGTCCGACAACAAGGCGTAATTTCAGCCGCGACACCCCTCCTATTTCCTGTGTGCGCGCGGAGGAGGAAATGCGGGAAAACCGGTAGTGGCATGCGACAGGCATGTGTGGGCCGCATGTGCGCCGAGGGAAACGATCAAGCCGAATTCCGCGGCCCCTGACGCCCTCCGGCGGCCCCGTCGGCGGGCGCTGATCATGCGCCCCAAGGGCGCTCGGCTCCCGCGCCCCCACGCGCGCGTGGCCGACGATGCGTCACCGGCCGCATATGGAGGCCCCGTTGGTGGCACGATGGTTCTGGCGGGGGGTGTGCGGGGCTGTGCCCCCCGGGCCGGGAGAGCGGACCGACCTAGGGTGTGATCAGTGTGGCCATTTCGCTATCAGTGGTGCTGTTGTTGGCGATCGTCCTCGTGGTGCTGGTGCGAGGCGGCTCGATCAAGGCGGGGCCCGCTGTGGTGGCGGTGCTCTTCGGCTTCTTCCTGGCCTCGACCGGAATGGCCCCTGCGATCAACAACTTCCTCAACTCGGTCGCGGACAGCATCAGCGCGATCAAATTCTGAGCACCTTCGAGCGGGCCACCGGCCGGGGACACGAAAAAGCCCCCGGCCCGGTCCCGCGTGGGGATCCGGCCGGGGGCCTCGTGGAGAGCGGGCGACGGGAATCGAACCCGCGTAGCTAGTTTGGAAGACTAGGGCTCTACCATTGAGCTACGCCCGCACAGCGCGCGCCGCACGTCATCGACCGCGGCACGAAAGGCATCGTAGCGGGTTCCGGGCCCCGCCCGCACACCCCGCCCCGCGATACGCCCTGCCGCGCGCCCCTCGATGCGGGAGCCGCGCCGCCTGCGGGCATGTACCCTACGTGTCGCACCGACGGGGTGTGGCGCAGCTTGGTAGCGCGTCCGCTTTGGGAGCGGAAGGCCGTGGGTTCAAATCCCGCCACCCCGACCAGCGTTGCCGCGGCGACACGACGACCGCGGTCCTTCCACGGGCGTCCTCGCCGGACAGAACCACAAGATCGCATTGTGGGTGTGCTCCGGCGTGCCGTTACTATGCAAGCTGCATGCCCGTGTGTCTCTCAAGCCGGGCACGATCCCTAAAGTCAGCCCCCAAGGAGACCGAACCGTGAAGAGCGCCGTCGAGACCCTGAACCCGACCCGGGTTCGGCTCAGCATTGAGGTGCCCTTCGAGGAGCTCAAGGACAGCCTCGACGCGGCGTACAAGAAGATCAACCAGCAGGTCACGGTGAAGGGCTTCCGCAAGGGCAAGATCCCGGCCCGCATCATCGACCAGCGGTTCGGCCGCGGAGCGGTTCTGGAGGAGGCTGTCAACGACGCCCTCCCGAAGTTCTACACCGACGCGGTCAACGAGGCGGAGCTCAACGTCCTGGGCCAGCCCGAGGTCGACATCACGGAGCTGAAGGACGGCGAGACGCTGAACTTCACCGCCGAGGTCGACATCCGCCCGGCCATCGAGATCCCGGACTACTCCGGCATCGAGGTCGAGGTGGACGCCGTCGAGGTCACCGACGAGGACGTCGAGAAGTCCGTGGAGCAGCTCCAGGAGCGCTTCGCCTCGACCTCCCCGGTCGAGCGCGCCGCCGAGGACGGCGACGTCGTAACGATCGACCTGGAGGCCAAGGTCGAGGGCGAGGTCCTCGAGGACGGCGTCGCGTCCGGCGTCTCCTACACCATCGGTTCCGGCGAGCTCCTCGAAGGCATCGACGAGGCCGTCAAGGGCCTGGAGGCCGGGGCCGAGGCCACCTTCACCTCCGAGCTCAAGGGCGGCTCCGCCGAGGGCAAGGAGGCCGAGGTCACCGTCAAGGTCACCCAGGTCGCCGCCCGCGAACTCCCGGCCCTGGACGACGAGTTCGCCCAGCTCGCCTCCGAGTTCGACACCCTCGACGAGCTCAAGGCCGACAGCCGCAAGCGCCTCGAGAACATGAAGCAGTACGACCAGGCCACGCAGGCCCAGGAGCGCGTCCTGGAGAAGCTGCTGGAGCTGGTCGAGGTCCCCGTCCCCGAGAAGCTGCTCGAGGACGAGGTCCAGACCCGCAAGCACAACCTCGAGCACCACCAGCTCGGCCAGATGGGCCTGGACATCGAGAAGTACCTCGAGATCCAGGGCAAGACGGTCGAGGAGTTCGACGCCGAGACCCGCGAGCAGGCGGTCAAGGGCATCAAGACGCAGTTCGTCCTCGACGAGCTCGTCAACAAGGAGAAGCTGAACGTGAACCAGGAGGAGCTCACCGAGCACCTCATGCGTCGCGCCGCTTCCTCGAACATGTCCCCCGACCAGTTCGCCCAGGCGGTCGTCGAAGGCGGCCAGGTCCCGATGCTGGTCGGCGAGGTCGCCCGCGGCAAGGCCCTTGCCGTGGTCGTCGAGGCCGCCACCGTCAAGGACACCAACGGCGAGGTCGTCGACCTCGAGGACGACGAGGAGGAGGCCACCGAGGCCGCCGCCGAGACGTCCACGGAGGACTCCGCCGAGACCTCCGGTGACGAGGAGAAGACCGAGGCCTAGAGCCTCACCGCAGTCGCACACGACAGGCCCCCGGGACGCGCTCCCGGGGGCCTGTCGCGCCCTGGCGCGCAGGGGGCCCGAGCGGCCGCCAACCTGCGCTCACAGCGAACAGTTCCTTCTGCGGGATTCCCCGGAGGGGGCCGCGCGTTAGGGTCCATGAATACGAGGGCAGGGGAGTCCCCTAGCGAGGGCCCCGGCCTCAGTAAGAGACGCGAGACGGCACGAGGCCGTCAGAGACGAGCAGGTGGATACGTGACGAATCTGATGCCTTCCGCCGCCGGCGAGCCGTCCATCGGTGGTGGCCTCGGCGACCATGTCTACAACCGGCTGCTCGGCGAGCGGATCATCTTCCTCGGCCAGCAGGTCGACGACGACATCGCCAACAAGATCACCGCGCAGATGCTGCTCCTTGCCGCCGACCCGGACAAGGACATCTACCTCTACATCAACAGCCCCGGTGGCTCGGTGACGGCCGGCATGGCGATCTACGACACCATGCAGTACATCCCGAACGACGTCATCACCATCGGCATGGGCATGGCGGCCTCGATGGGCCAGTTCCTGCTCACCGGCGGCACGGCGGGCAAGCGCTTCGCGCTCCCGAACACCGACATCCTGATGCACCAGGGCTCCGCCGGCATCGGCGGCACGGCCTCCGACGTCAAGATCCAGGCCGAGTACCTGCTGCGTACGAAGCACCGCATGGCGAGGATCACGGCCGAGCACTCCGGCCAGACCATCGAGACGATCATCCGCGACGGTGACCGCGACCGCTGGTACACGGCCGAGGAGGCCAAGGAGTACGGCCTCATCGACGAGATCATTTCTGCCGCTACGGGTGTTCCGGGCGGCGGCGGCACCGGCGCCTGATCGGTTCACACCGACTCAGCACCGGCCCCAAGCCCTCTGCCTCCCTCACCAGGACGGAACACGGACCATCATGAACAACATCCCCGGCAGCGGCCTCTACACCGGCCCGCAGGTCGACAACCGCTACGTGATCCCGCGCTTCGTCGAGCGCACCTCGCAGGGCGTGCGTGAGTACGACCCGTACGCGAAGCTCTTCGAGGAGCGCGTGATCTTCCTCGGCGTGCAGATCGACGACGCCTCGGCCAACGACGTCATGGCGCAGCTGCTGTGCCTGGAGTCGATGGACCCGGACCGCGACATCTCCATCTACATCAACAGCCCCGGTGGCTCGTTCACGGCCCTCACGGCCATCTACGACACGATGCAGTTCGTGAAGCCGGACATCCAGACGGTCTGCATGGGCCAGGCGGCCTCCGCCGCAGCCGTCCTGCTCGCCGCCGGCACCCCGGGCAAGCGCATGGCACTGCCCAACGCCCGCGTGCTGATCCACCAGCCCTCCGGCGGCACCGGCCGCGAGCAGCTCTCCGACCTGGAGATCGCGGCCAACGAGATCCTCCGCATGCGTACGCAGCTGGAGGAGATGCTGGCCAAGCACTCGACGACCCCGCTGGAGAAGATCAGCGAGGACATCGAGCGTGACAAGATCCTCACGGCCGAGGACGCGCTCGCGTACGGCCTGGTCGACCAGATCATCTCCACGCGCAAGATGAACAACGAGGCGATCGCCTGACAAGGCGTTGTATCGTCTGCCACTCCCCGGCACGGTTCACGGGTACTCGAGAGCCCCTCGAGCCCTTCGAGGGATGTCCTCGTCAAAGTGAACCGTGCCAAGGGGGGCCCGAACGGGGGGCCCGGCAAGGTACCGTCGGATACAGGCACCAGGAGTCGCTGAACGTGGCGTCTCCCAGGCGAAGGGGAAGTACCTCGTGGCACGCATCGGTGACGGCGGCGATCTGCTCAAGTGCTCGTTCTGCGGAAAGAGTCAGAAGCAGGTCAAGAAGCTCATCGCAGGTCCCGGTGTGTACATCTGCGACGAGTGCATCGACCTCTGTAACGAGATCATCGAGGAAGAGCTCGCAGAGACAAGCGAAGTGCGCTGGGAGGAACTGCCCAAGCCACGCGAGATCTCCGAGTTCCTCGAGGGTTACGTCGTAGGCCAGGAGTCCGCCAAGAAGGCGCTCTCCGTGGCGGTGTACAACCACTACAAGCGCGTCCAGGCCGGTGAGAACGGCGGAGCGGCGGGCCGCGACGACGCGATCGAACTCGCGAAGTCCAACATCCTGCTCCTCGGCCCGACCGGCTCGGGCAAGACGCTCCTCGCCCAGACGCTCGCCCGCATGCTGAACGTCCCGTTCGCCATCGCCGACGCGACGGCGCTCACGGAGGCCGGGTACGTCGGCGAGGACGTCGAGAACATCCTGCTGAAGCTCATCCAGGCCGCCGACTACGACGTCAAGAAGGCCGAGACGGGCATCATCTACATCGACGAGATCGACAAGGTGGCCCGCAAGTCGGAGAACCCGTCGATCACGCGTGACGTGTCCGGCGAGGGCGTCCAGCAGGCCCTGCTGAAGATCCTCGAAGGCACCACGGCCTCGGTCCCGCCGCAGGGCGGCCGCAAGCACCCGCACCAGGAGTTCATCCAGATCGACACGACGAACGTGCTGTTCATCGTGGGCGGCGCCTTCGCCGGTCTGGAGAAGATCATCGAGTCGCGGGCCGGCGCCAAGGGCATCGGCTTCGGCGCGACGATCCACTCCAAGCGCGAGCTGGAGGAGAAGGACCAGTTCCAGGAGGTCATGCCGGAGGACCTGGTGAAGTTCGGGATGATCCCGGAGTTCATCGGCCGACTCCCCGTGATCACCAGCGTGCACAACCTCGACCGGGAGGCGCTGCTGCAGATCCTGGTCGAGCCGCGCAACGCGCTGGTCAAGCAGTACCAGCGGCTCTTCGAACTCGACGGCGTGGAGCTGGAGTTCGAGCGCGAGGCGCTGGAGGCCATCGCCGACCAGGCGATCCTGCGCCGCACCGGCGCGCGCGGCCTGCGCGCCATCATGGAGGAAGTCCTCCAGTCGGTGATGTACGAGGTCCCGTCCCGCAAGGACGTGGCCCGGGTCGTCATCACCGCGGAGGCCGTCCACTCGAACGTGAACCCGACGCTGATCCCGCGTGATTCCCGGGGGCCGGGCGCGGGGGAGCAGAAGTCGGCGTAGCCGCGCAGCGACAGACGTGAAGAGGGGCCCCGGTCGGAAGTCGACCGGGGCCCCTCTTCTACGTCGCCGACGGGGTCACGCCTTGACGCGGACCTCGGAGCGGAGCTTCATGGCGAGGTCAGACGCCGCCTTGAGGTCGGGCTTCTTGCCGGCCATCATGTCCGCGATCTCGAGCGGCACCACGACCGCCGTGGTGCTGTGGTCGCCCCAGATGCAGACCGGCATGTGCATCTTCTTGGGCGCGCCGGGGCTGGCGGACGAGGAGCCCGTGTTCTCGACCTGCATCTCCTGGCACTTCAGGACGAAGTCGTCCGTGCTGTAGTCGGAGGGGCTGCCGACGAGCGTGGCCTTGCTGTCACTGTCGCCCTTGGCCGTCTCGAGGGCGCCCTTGGCGAACATGCCGTCGACGACCTTCTCGGGATCGTCGATCTCCCCGTAGGCGCCGGTGAACTGCATCACCTTGCCGGCCAGCGGGTTGGAGGTGTCCGTGACCTGGTACGAGGCGCCGACGGGCTTGCCGTTCTTGAGGCCGTTCTTCTCGGCGTCCTTCATGTCGGCGTCGTCGAAACCGGTGGACGAGTCCTTGGTGTCCTTCTTGTACTCGCCCAGCACCGTCGCCGGAGCGGTCAGCTTGTGCGCGCCGTCGTCGGCGACCGAGGCGCTGCCGCCGCCCCCGCCGAAGACGAAGTACGCGCCGACGCCGATGGCCGCCACCACGGCGACCGCCGCGATGATCAGACCCGTCTTCTTCTTGCCGCCGCCACCCTGCGGCGGAGCCGCCGGGTACTGCCCGTAGGCGTCCTGCGGCTGCTGCCCGTAGGGGCCAGGCTGCTGGGGCTGGCTGTACGGCTGCTGCGGCGGGACCCCGGGCGGGGCCTGCTGCGGGTAGCCGTATCCGGGCTGGGGCGCCTGCTGGGGATACCCGTAGCCGGGCTGCGGGGCCTGGGGCTGCTGGCCGTACGGGCCCGGCTGCTGCTGAGGCTGGCCGTAGGGCCCGGGCTGCTGCGGCTGCTGCGGCTGGCCCCCGTACGGGCCCGGCTGGTTGTGGCTCATTGCTTGGGTTCCTCCCCGAGGTTTATGTGCTTCCGACATCCTGACGTACGCGCGTGCGGTTCGGTCCCACGGATTCGGTTTCAGTACGACCTTGTGACCCCTCTAAACTGAGCCCGTGACCGAGAACTCTCAGCAGCAGACCCCAGCGCCCACCTCCGAACTGCCGACCCAGTACGCGCCGGCCGAGGTAGAGGGGGCGCTGTACGAGCGCTGGGTGGAACGGGGCTACTTCACCGCTGACGCGAAGAGCGAGAAGGAGCCGTACACGATCGTCATTCCGCCGCCGAACGTCACGGGCTCGCTCCACCTGGGGCACGCGTTCCAGCACACGCTGATGGACGCTCTGACGCGCCGCAAGCGCATGCAGGGGTTCGAGGCGCTGTGGCTGCCGGGTATGGACCACGCCGGTATCGCGACGCAGAACAAGGTGGAGCAGCAGCTCGCCGAGGAGGGCAAGTCGCGGCAGGATCTGGGCCGCGAGGAGTTCGTCGACCGTGTCTGGCAGTGGAAGCGCGAGTACGGCGGCAAGATCCTCGGCCAGATGCGCCGCCTCGGCGACGGTGTCGACTGGTCGCGTGAGCGGTTCACGATGGACGAGGGCCTGTCGCGCGCCGTCCAGACCATCTTCAAGCGGCTCTTCGACGACGAGCTGATCTACCGCGCCGAGCGCATCATCAACTGGTGCCCGCGCTGCCTGACCGCCATCTCGGACATCGAGGTGGACTACCAGGACGACGACGGCGAGCTGGTCTCGCTGAAGTACGGCGAGGGCGACCAGAGCGTCGTCGTCGCGACCACCCGGGTCGAGACGATGCTCGGTGACACGGCCGTCGCCGTCCACCCGGACGACGAGCGGTACGCCCACCTCATCGGCAAGCGCATCAAGCTGCCGCTGACGAACCGCACGATCCCGGTGGTCGCGGACGCGCACGTCGACCCGGAGTTCGGGACCGGCGCCGTCAAGGTGACGCCCGCCCACGACCCGAACGACTTCGCCATCGGGCAGCGGCACGACCTCGAAACCATGACGATCATGGACGAGCGCGGGGTCATCACGGTCCCGGGTCCGTTCCAGGGCCTCGACCGGTTCGAGGCGCGCGCCGCCATCGTGGACGCGATGCGTCAGCAGGGCCGTGTCGTCGCCGAGAAGCGCCCGTACGTCCACTCCGTCGGCCACTGCTCGCGCTGCCGGACCACCATCGAGCCGCGGCTCTCGCTGCAGTGGTGGGTCAAGGTCGAGACGCTGGCCAAGGCCGCCGGCGACGCGGTCCGCGACGGCCGCGTCACGCTCCACCCGAAGGAGATGGAGAAGCGGTACTTCGACTGGGTCGACAACCTCAACGACTGGTGCATCTCGCGCCAGTTGTGGTGGGGCCACCGCATCCCGGTCTGGTACGGGCCCGAGGGCCAGGTCGTCTGCGTCGGTCCCGACGAGGAGCCGCCGGGCACCGAGGCCGAGGGCTGGACGCAGGACGAGGACGTCCTGGACACCTGGTTCTCCTCCGGCCTGTGGCCGTTCTCCACGCTCGGCTGGCCCGAGCGGACCCCGGACCTGGAGAAGTTCTACTCGACCGATGTCCTGCTCACCGGCCACGACATCATCTTCTTCTGGGTCGTCCGGATGATGATGTTCGGTCTGTACGCGATGGACGGCGAGGTCCCCTTCAAGACGGTCGCCCTGACCGGTCTCGTCCGCGACGAGAACGGCAAGAAGATGTCGAAGTCCTTCGGCAACGTGGTGGACCCGCTCGACTGGATGGACAAGTACGGCTCGGACGCGCTGCGCTTCACCCTCGCGCGCGGCGCCAACCCGGGCACGGACGTGCCGATCGGCGAGGACTGGGTCCAGGCGTCCCGTAACTTCGCGAACAAGATCTGGAACGCCACGCGCTTCGCGCTGATGAACGGCGCGACGGTCGAGGGCCCGCTGCCGGAGCCGTCGCAGATGACGGCCACCGACCGGTGGATCCTGTCGCGGCTGAACAAGACGGTGGCGGAGGTCGACGCGTTCTACGACGACTTCCAGTTCGCGAAGGTCTCCGACTCCCTCTTCCACTACGCGTGGGACGAGGTCTTCGACTGGTACGTCGAATTGTCGAAGACGACGTTCATGGCGGGCGGCGAGCCGGCGAAGGTGTCGGGCCGGGTCCTCGGTGAGGTCCTGGATGTGACGCTGCGGCTGCTGCACCCGATCGTGCCGTTCGTCACCGAGTCGCTGTGGACCACGCTGACCGGCGGTGACTCCGTCGTGATCGCCGACTGGCCCAAGGACAGCGGCTTCCGGGACGACGCCGCCGAGCGGGAGATCGAGACGCTCCAGCAGGTCGTCACCGAGGTCCGCCGCTTCAAGGGCGAGCAGGGCCTCAAGGCGGGCCAGCGCGTCCCGGCCCGCCTCAAGCTCGACGGCACGGCGCTGGCTTCGCACGAGGCGGCGATCCGTCAGCTCCTGAAGCTCCAGCCGGCGGGCGAGGAGTTCCACGCGACGGCGACGCTCCCGGTGGCCGGCGCCGAGGTGGCGCTCGACCTCTCCGGGGCCATCGACGTGGCGGCCGAGCGCAAGCGGCTCGCCAAGGACCTGGCGGCCGCCGAGAAGGACAAGGCACAGGCCGAGGGCAAGCTGGGCAACGAGAAGTTCCTGGGCAAGGCCCCGGAGAACGTCGTGGAGGGCATCCGTGCCCGCCTCGCCAAGGCGGACGAGGACATCGCCCGCATCCAGGCGCAGCTGGAGCGGCTGCCGCAGGCGTGAGCGGTTGCGCCGTCCGTATGTGAGTGAAGGCCCCGGAACCCATTGGTTCCGGGGCCTTCGTCCGCGTAGGGCGTGCTCAGGATGTGCTCAGGACGTGGACAGTCCCAGATGCCGCAGCTCGACGTCGGCCAACGCGTCCAGGACCGCCGGGTCGGCCTCCCGCCAGCCCTCGGCGAGGCGGCCGGGGCCCGCGTCGCTGAAACGGGCGAGTTCGTCGAGGGGGCGGACCAGGGCGCGCAGGGCGAGCAGTTCGCGCCCGTCCTCGGTGGCGGCCAGTTCGCGTGCGGCGGCGGCCTGCCGGGTCCAGCGGATGCGGCGCGGCACCCACAGGGCGAACAGCAGGCCGACGGGGACGACGAACAGGGCGACGGCGGCGAGCACGGCGAGGGACTGCGCGGGCGCCGGCCCGGCGGGTGCCACGTCGACGAGCCGGTCGCCGGCCCGGGCGACGCCGTGCAGGGTGCCGTGCATCCGGGGGCCGAGCAGGGGGAGGCGGGGGCGGGGGTGTGCGGCGGGCCGGGCCGCGAGGGTGATGAGCCGGTGCGCGGACACCGCGGCCCCCGCCCACAGGGCGATCCACAGCAGGGCCGCGCCGTCACCGATGATCTGCCGTGCGCGGCGGCCGGGTTGATGTGCGTACCACATGGTCCGAGGGGTACACCGCGGGCGCGGGCCGGACCGGTCACCGCGCCGCGCGTTACGGCAAATGGACGCGCCTCGCGCGGGGGTCTACGCCGCGCTCATCACCCGCTGCAACTCGTCGAAGTCCTCGACGCACCTGCCGCAGCCCAGGGCGACGCTGTGCAGCGGGTCGTCGGCGACGAAGACGGGGATGCCGGTGGCGGAGGTCAGCCGCAGGTCGAGGCCGGGGAGCAGGGCGCCGCCGCCGGTCAGCACGATCCCGTGCTCCATGATGTCGCCGGACAGCTCCGGCGGGCACTCCTCCAGCGTCGCCTTCACCGCCGTGATGATCGCCTCCACCGGTTCGTCGAGCGCGGCGCGCACCTCCTGCACCGTCAGCTCGACCGTCTTGGGGAGTCCGGCGACCTTCTCGCGGCCCCGCACGGTGAACGCCCGCATCTCGAAGGCTTCCTCGCCGGGCACGGGCCACGCCGAGCCGATGGCGACCTTGACGTCCTCGGCGGTGCGTTCTCCGATGAGCAGCCCGTGCTGCTTGCGTACGTGGTCGGTGACGGCGGTGTCGAGGCGGTCGCCGCCGACCCGCAGCGAGCGCGCGGTGACGACGCCGCCCAGCGAGATGACGGCGACCTCCGTGGTGCCGCCGCCGATGTCGACGACCATCGAGCCGCGCGGTTCGGCGACCGGCAGGCCCGCCCCGATCGCCGCCGCCATCGGTTCCTCGATCAGGTGGACGGCCCGCGCGCCCGCGCGCTGGGCCGCGTGGACGATGGCGCGCCGCTCGACGGGGGTGACGCCGCTCGGTACGCAGATGACCATGCGGGTGCGCGGCCGCCGCCCGGGCACGGCCTTGCGCACGAAGTGCCGGATCATCTCCTCGGCGGCCTCGTAGTCGCTGATGACGCCGTCGCGCAGCGGCCGGATCGCGGTGATCGATCCGGGGGTGCGGCCGATGGTCTCCTTCGCTTCGGTGCCGACGGCGAGTGCGGTGCGGCTGCCCTCCTTGATGGCGACGACGGAGGGTTCGTTCAGCACGATGCCCTGACCGCGTACGTAGAGAAGGGTGTTGGCGGTGCCGAGATCAATCCCTATGTCCATGATCAGCAAGTTTGCCATGGGTGGTGCCGTCGGTGCTGTCGGCGGTCCTCCGTAGACTGGCGTACGTGAGTGACCTCCCCCCGCGCGACAGCAGCGACGACGAGCCCGCCGGCCAGCACGCCTCCGACGCCTTCGAGGAGATCGTGGGCGCCGAGACCGAGCGCGACCCCGACCTCGCGGTGATCGAGGCGGGCAGCCGCACCCTGCGCGCCCGGGGCAGTGCGCCGCAGGGCGACGACATCCCCGCGCGTCCGCAGGACCCCGAGGTGGAGAAGGCGCTGCGCGCGGTGGAGGCCGATCTGGCCACCCGCTGGGGCGAGACGAAGCTGGAGCCGTCGGTCGACCGGATCGCCGCGCTGATGGACGTCCTGGGCGCGCCGCAGCGCGCGTACCCCTCGATCCACATCACGGGGACGAACGGCAAGACGTCCACGGCCCGCATGATCGAGGCCCTGCTCGGCGCCTTCGATCTGCGGACGGGCCGATACACGTCGCCGCACGTGCAGTCGGTCACCGAGCGCATCAGCCTCGACGGCGCGCCGATCGACTACGAGCGTTTCGTCGAGACGTTCGACGACATCAAGCCCTATGTCGACATGGTCGACTCGCAGCAGGAGTTCCGTCTCTCCTTCTTCGAGGTGCTGACGGCGATGGCCTACGCGGCGTTCGCGGACGCCCCGGTCGACGTCGCGGTCGTCGAGGTCGGCATGGGCGGCAGCTGGGACGCGACGAACGTGATCGACGGTTCGGTCGCGGTGATCACGCCGATCGACCTCGACCACACCGACCGGCTCGGCTCCACGCCGGGTGAGATCGCGGGTGAGAAGTCCGGGATCATCAAGCAGGACGCGACCGTGATCATGGCGCAGCAGCCGGTCGACGCGGCGCAGGTGATCCTGAAGAAGGCCGTGGAGCGGGACGCGACGGTCGCGCGCGAGGGCCTGGAGTTCGGCGTGGTGGCGCGGCAGGTCGCCGTCGGCGGACAGCTCGTGACGCTGCGCGGCCTCGGCGGCGAGTACGAGGAGATCTTCCTCCCGCTGCACGGCGCGCACCAGGCGCACAACGCGGCGGTGGCGCTCGCCGCCGTCGAGGCGTTCTTCGGCATCGGCTCGGAGCACGCGCGTCCGCTCGACATCGACACGATCCGCACGGCGTTCGCGGCGGTCACCTCGCCGGGCCGCCTCGAGGTCGTCCGCCGTTCGCCGACGGTCGTCCTGGACGCCGCGCACAACCCGGCGGGCGCCCGGGTGACGGCCGAGGCGATCAGCGAGGTCTTCGACTTCAGCCGGCTGATCGGGGTGGTCGGCGCCAGCGCCGACAAGAACGTGCGGGGGCTGCTCGAAGCCTTCGAGCCGATCTTCGCGGAGATCGTCGTCACGCGGAACTCCAGCCACCGGGCGATGGACGCCGACGAGCTGGCGGCGGTCGCGGTGGAGGTCTTCGGGGACGAGCGGGTGCAGGTGGAGCCGCGGCTCGACGACGCGCTGGAGGCCGCGATCACGCTCGCCGAGGAAGAGGGCGAGTTCGCGGGCGGGGGAGTGCTCGTCACGGGTTCGGTGATCACGGTCGGCGAGGCCCGGCTGCTGTTGGGGAAGGGCTGATCCGCTGTGCGTACGTTGTGTTCCTCGACCCTGATCGGCGAGTTCTTCGTCATCGGTTTCGCCGGTCTCGTGGCGATGAAGGACCCGGATCTGTCCACCGGTCTCGTCTGGACGGTGTGCGGGGTCGCCATGGTGGTCAGTGTGCTGCTGTGCGGCATGGTGTCCCGGCCGGGCGGTGTCCAGGCGGGCTGGGCCCTGCAGATCGCGTTGATCGTGAGCGGCTTCTGGGTTCCGCTGATGTTCTTCATGGGTGCGTGCTTCGCGGCGCTGTGGTGGGCGTCGGTCCACTTCGGGCGCAAGGTCGACGCGGCGAAGGCCCGCTGGGCGGAGCGGGACGCCAGCGCGGCGTAGGTTTTTCGGGGTGCGGGGGCGCGCGGCGGTGTGATGCGGGTGCGTCGTGGCTGGTCGCGCAGTTCCCCGCGCCCCTGGGATGCGCACTGCGTGCGCCATCTTCAGGGGCGCGGGGAACTGCGCGCTCAGCCCCCACCGGACCCGCGGACGAAGAACTCCCGGGGCCGCGCCCAGCCCACCGCACCCCCACCCGCCCCCACGGCACGTGCCCATGGTGACCCCCTGTAATCTCGGGCCCACCGCACATCCAGGCCGTACAAGGAGTCCAGCCGACATGACCCAGCGCACGCTCGTCCTGCTCAAGCCCGACGCGGTCCGCCGTGGCCTGATCGGCGAGATCATCGGCCGTATCGAGCGCAAGGCCGGCTGGACGATCAGCGCCCTGGAGCTGCGCGGCCTGGACCAGGAGACGCTGGAGCTGCACTACGGCGAGCACAAGGGCAAGCCGTTCTACGAGCCGCTGGTCGCCTTCATGTCGTCCGGCCCGGTGGTCGCGCTGGTCGTCGAAGGTGACCGGGTGATCGACGGCGTACGCCAGCTGGCCGGTCCGACCGACCCGATCGCCGCCGCGCCCGGTTCGATCCGCGGTGACTTCGGTGTCATCGTCCGGGAGAACCTGATCCACGCCTCGGACTCCGAGGAGTCGGCCGAGCGCGAGCTGAAGATCTTCTTCCCGAACCTGGTCTGAGGTCGGCGGCCGGTCTTCTCGGGTCTCGTCTGGTGAGACCTGCGGAAAGTGTTTTCTGACGCCGTGTCAGCCGCCGGGTGCGACTGACCTGGAGCGGCCCGAGAAATTGGGCCGCTCTTTGGCATATGCGGCCCGATCGGGGGAACGCAACCCTCCGTCGGCACGTCCCCATTAGCGGGGCGGGGGTTCATCTGCTGACAATGGCGAAGACCCTCGCGCCGTGATCGTGCAGGCGAGACTACGATGGAAGCCTCCACGCCACACGCGTCCACCTCTCGCCTACCTGACAAGCAATCAAACGCTCCACTTGGGAAGGCCAGACGAATCCTGATGGGGAACTCAATGTCGTTCATCGGCCGTGACATGGCTGTCGACCTCGGGACCGCCAACACGCTGGTGTACGTCAGGGGTCGTGGGATCGTGCTCAATGAGCCGTCCGTGGTCGCGATCAACACCAACACCGGTGGCATCCTCGCGGTCGGCGCCGAAGCCAAGAAGATGATCGGGCGCACGCCGGGCAACATCGTGGCGGTGCGCCCCCTCAAGGACGGCGTGATCGCCGACTTCGAGATCACCGAGCGCATGCTCCGCTACTTCATCCTGAAGATCCACAAGCGGCGCTACCTGGCCAGGCCGCGCGTGGTCGTCTGCGTGCCCTCCGGTATCACCGGGGTCGAGCGCCGCGCGGTCATCGAAGCCTCCTCGCAGGCCGGCGCCCGCCAGGTGCACATCATCGAGGAGCCCATGGCCGCCGCCATCGGCTCCGGCCTCCCGGTCCACGAGGCCACGGGCAACATGGTGGTCGACATCGGCGGCGGCACCACCGAGGTCGCCGTCATCTCGCTCGGCGGAATCGTCACGGCACAGTCCATCCGGGTCGCGGGCGACGAGCTGGACAACGCGATCATCCAGCACATCAAGAAGGAGTACTCGCTCCTCCTCGGTGAGCGCACCGCCGAACAGATCAAGATCACCATCGGCTCCGCGTACGACCTCGACAACGACGAGCACACCGAGATCCGCGGCCGCGACCTCGTCTCCGGCCTGCCGAAGACCGTCGTCATCTCGGCCGCGGAGGTCCGCAAGGCCATCGAGGAACCGGTCAACGCGATCGTCGACGCGGTCAAGACCACCCTCGACAAGTGCCCGCCGGAGCTCTCCGGCGACGTCATGGACCGCGGCATCGTGCTGACCGGCGGCGGCGCCCTGCTGCGCGGCCTCGACGAGCGGCTGCGCCGCGAGACCGGCATGCCGATCCACATCGCCGAGAACCCGCTGGACAGCGTGGCGCTCGGCTCCGGCAAATGCGTCGAGGAGTTCGAGGCGCTCCAGCAGGTGCTGGACTCCTCACCGCGCAGATGAGCGAGGCGTGACCCTCATAGGGTTGGTCCGCCGTACGAGTGGCTGCCACTTCGTACGGCGGATCGTTGATATATAGGCAAGGCATAAGAATTCCCCAGATTTCCGATCGAGGAAGGCACGCCGCCGCACGTGAGGGACACACGAGAGAGCCGGCTGCTCCTGGTGCTGCTGGTCGCCATCGCGTTCGCACTGATCACGGTGGACATCCGCGGCGGTGAGGACTCGCCGGTCGACGGTGCCCGCCAGGCAGCCGCCAAGGTCTTCGGCCCGGTGGAGAACGGCGTCTCCGGCGCCGTCGACCCCATCGGCAACGCCGTCGGCGCGGTCCGCGACTCCGGCAACCGCCACGACCGCATCGGCCAACTGGAGCGCGAGAACGCGGCGTTGAAGGCCAAGCTCGGCAGCGACGACCGCAACCGCAGCAAGATCCGCCAGCTCGACAGCATGCTGAAGACCGCCGGCGCGGGCCAGTACGGCATCAAGGGAGCCCAGGTCATCGCCATAGGGTCCGCCCAGGGCTTCTCCTGGACCGTCACCATCGACGCCGGCGCCGACGACGGCCTCAAGCGCGACATGACCGTGCTGAACGGGGACGGCCTCGTCGGCCGCGTCACCACCGTCGGCCCGGGCACCTCGACGGTGCTGCTCGCCAACGACCCCGACTTCACCGTCGGCACCCGGATGGAGAAGACCGACGAACTCGGCTTCACCTCCGGACAGGGCGACCGCCCGCTCCGCGTCCAGCTGCTCAACGGCAAGGCCAAGGTGAAGAAGGGCGACCGGCTCGTCACCTTCGGCTCGCAGGCCGACAGGCCGTTCGTACCCGGCGTCCCGGTCGGCAGGGTCGTCCGCGTCGACCCGTCCGGCGGCGACCTGACCCGCACCGTCTACGTCCAGCCGTACGTCGGATTCACCCGGCTCGACATCGTCGGCGTCGTCGTCCAGCCCCCGCGCACCGACCCGCGCGACGAGGTCCTGCCGGCCAAGCCCGCGAAACCCAGGCCGACCCCGACGGTGACCGTCACCGCCACTCCGTCCGCGCCCGCGAACGGCGCCGCCGACAACGGCTACGAGCAGTAGTCAGGAGGAGCAACACTCATGCGCTTCAACCGGATGCTGCTCTCCACCAGCCTCGTCGTCGTCGCCCTCGTCATCCAGGTCTGCGTCCTGGCCCGACTCCAACTCCCGGGCGCCGTACCGGATCTGCTGCTCCTGACCGTCCTCGGCCTCGCCCTGGTCTACGGTCACGTCGGCGGCGCCCTCGTCGGCTTCGGTGCCGGCCTCCTCGCCGACCTCGCCCCGCCCGCCGACCACGCCGCGGGCCGCTACGCCCTCGTGCTCTGCGTCATCGGCTACCTCGCCGGCCTCGCCAAGCCGGAGAACGGCCGGCTGCGCTCGGCGACCGGCCCCATGGCCGTGGTCGTCGGCGCCGCGATCGGCACCACCCTGCTCTACGCGGGCGTCGGCGCCCTCGTCGGCGACACCGCGGCCCGCCACGTCGGCCTCGGCAGCCTCGTCCTGACGGCCGCGCTCTACGACCTGCTGCTCGCGCCGTTCGTCGTACCCGGCGTCATGGCGCTCGCCAGACGCGCGGAGCACGATCCGCTGGCCGAGACCTCGGGAAGCTCCGGCAAGACCGCCGACGTCTCCGCCGGGTGGCTCTCCGCCGGCACCGGCCTGCGCATCGGCAACCAGCGCGGCGGCCTGCGCATGAAGACCGCCAAGGCGCGCGCCGCCCGCGCCGGACGCATCAAGGGGGTCAAGCGCCTGTGAGCGCACGGCGATCGACGCACAGCTTCCAGGTGTACACGTACTCGTACTCGTACTGAGAGGGGGAGCCCACCACCGTGACCAACATCCCCGAGACGGGCCGGACACCTCGCGTCCAGATCCGGCTCATCGTCCTGCAGATCCTCGTCCTCTCCCTCCTGCTGACCCTCGGCGGCCGCCTCTGGTACCTCCAGATCCGCAACGGCGACGAGTACGCCAAGGAAGCCTCAGGCAACCACGTCCAGCAGGTCGTCACGCCCGCCGTGCGCGGCTCGATCCTCGACGCCCGCGGCGTGCCCATCGCGGACAACGAGACCCGCCTCGTGGTCTCCGCCTCCCGCACCGACCTCATGAAGATGAAGGACGACGGCAAGGGCGTCCTCGCCAAGCTCGCCGCCGTCCTCGGCCTCAAGCCCAAGGAGGTCGAGGAGAAGGTCCGGCTCTGCGACGCCAAGACGCCGCAGCCCTGCTGGAACGGATCGCCGTACCAGCCCATCCCCATCACCGACGAGGCCACGCCCAAGCAGGCGCTGCAGATCCGCGAGCGCAGCGAGGACTTCCCCGGCATCACCGCCGAACCGACCGCCGTACGCCGCTACGCCGGGCCCGGCGGCTCCAACACCGCGCAGGTCCTCGGCTACCTCTCCCCGGTCACCGACGGGGAGATCGAGAAGGCCAAGGACTCCGACTCGCCGTACCTCCGCTCCGACCAGGTCGGCCGCTCCGGACTGGAGCGCACCTACGACAAGGAGCTCCGCGGCAAGGCCGGCGTCACCCGCTACGAGGTCGACAACCTCGGCCGCGTCATCGGCCGCGCCGACAGCGACAAGGCCGAGCCGGGAGCCAACGTCGTCACGTCGATAGACGCACGCGTCCAGTCCGTCGCCGAGTACGAGCTGAACGAGGCGATGAAGACCGCCCGCAAGGAGTTCGACAAGAACACCGGCACCAACTACAAGGCCGACTCCGGCGCCGTCGTGGTCCTGGAGGCCAAGACCGGCCGCGTCGTCGCCATGGCGTCCAACCCGGCCTACGACCCGAACGCCTGGGTCGGCGGCATCTCCGGCAAGGACTACGCCGACCTCACCGGCAAGAAGTCCAACTACCCGCTGCTGAACCGGGCGATCCAGGGCCAGGCCGCCCCCGGCTCGATCTTCAAGGTCGTCTCCACCTCGGCCGCGGTCAAGGCCGGCTACGAGTTCGACGGCCACTACCCGTGCACCAGCTCGTACTCCATCGGCGGCCAGGTCTTCAAGAACTTCGAGTCGGCGAACCACGGGCCGATCACCCTGGGCCGCGCCCTGGAGGTCTCCTGCGACACCGTCTTCTACGGCCTCGCCCACAACGAGTGGAAGAAGGACGGCGGCCTCAAGGGCAACAAGGACACCCAGGACTGGTTCTACAAGACGGCCCACCAGTTCGGCCTCGGCAAGGAGACCGGCGTCGACCTGCCCAACGAGGTCACCGGCCGGGTCCCCGACCGCCAGTGGAAGCAGCGGTTCTGGAAGGCCAACAAGGACTCCTGGTGCAAGTCCGGCAAGAAGGACGGCGACTACGTCCAGAAGCTCAACTACGAGAACTGCCTCGAAGGCAACCTCATGCGCGCCGGTGACGCCGTCAACTACTCCATCGGCCAGGGCGACACGCTCGTCACCCCGATCCAGATGGCGTCGATCTACGCGGCGATCTCCAACGGCGGCACCCTGCACGCGCCCGAGGTCGGCAAGGCCGTCATCAGCGGCGACGGCAAGCAGGTCACCGAGATCCAGCCCAAGACCAACGGCAAGCTCCCGATGACCGGCAGGACCCGCGACCAGATAGACCAGGCACTGGCGGGAGTGGCGACCCGCGGTACGGCCGCCTGGCGGTTCCAGAACTGGCCGCAGGAGAAGATCCCGATGCACGCCAAGACGGGTACGGCCGAGGTCTACGGCAAGCAGACGACGTCCTGGTTCGCGACGTACACCAAGGACTACTCGATCGTCATGACGATCTCCCAGGGCGGTACGGGCTCCGGCGCCTCGGGGCCGGCCGTCCGCAAGATCTACGACGCGATGTACGGGCTCGACAGCAACGGCAAGCAGGACCTGAAGAAGGCGCTGCTGCCCGAGCCGCAGAAGGCCCTGCCGAAGGTCGGCACCGACGGCTCGATCGACGCGCCGGAGATCAAGCCGTACCAGCCGGAGAAGGAAGTGCCGCCCGGGCAGCAGCAGTTGGCGGCGGGCCTGCCCACCTCCACGTACAGCAGGAGGGACTGACTCACGCATGGCCGGCACCAATGGCTTCTCCGTCTCCGGGTACGGGCCCCAGCGTTCCACCATGTCGCGGCTGTTGGCCCGCGACTCCGTGGCGCGGCGGCTCGACTGGCCGATACTGTTCTCCGCGCTCGCGCTGTCGATGATCGGCGCCGCGCTCGTCTACTCGGCCACCAGGAACCGCACCGAGCTCAACCAGGGCGACCCGTACTACTTCCTGCTCCGGCACCTGCTGAACACCGGCATCGGCCTCGCGCTGATGGTGGGGACGATCTGGCTGGGACACCGGACGCTGCGCGGCGCGGTCCCGATCCTGTACGGGATCTCCGTCTTCCTGGTGCTGCTCGTCCTCACCCCGCTCGGCGCGACGGTGAACGGGGCGCACGCCTGGATCATCATCGGCGGCGGCTTCTCCCTCCAGCCCTCCGAGTTCGTGAAGATCACGATCATCCTGGGCATGGCGATGCTGCTCGCGGCGCGCGTCGACGCCGGCGACCGGGACCACCCCGACCACCGGACCGTCCTCCAGGCCCTCGGGCTCGCCGCCGTCCCGATGGCGGTCGTCATGCTGATGCCCGACCTCGGCTCCGTCATGGTCATGGTGATGATCGTGCTCGGCGTGCTGCTCTCCTCGGGCGCCTCCAACCGCTGGGTCCTCGGACTGATCGGCGTCGGCGCGGCCGGTGCCGTGGCCGTGTGGAAGCTCGGGGTGCTCGACGACTACCAGATCGCCCGGTTCGCGGCGTTCGCCAACCCCGCGCTCGACCCGGCGGGCGTCGGCTACAACACCAACCAGGCGCGCATCGCGATCGGCTCGGGCGGACTCTCCGGCGCGGGCCTCTTCCACGGCTCGCAGACGACCGGCCAGTTCGTGCCCGAGCAGCAGACCGACTTCGTGTTCACGGTGGCCGGCGAGGAGCTGGGCTTCGTGGGCGCCGGGGCGATCGTGCTGCTGCTCGGCGTGCTGCTGTGGCGGGCCTGCCGGATCGCCCGGGAGACGACGGAGCTCTACGGCACGGTCGTCGCCGCCGGGATCATCGCCTGGTTCTCGTTCCAGGCGTTCGAGAACATCGGGATGACCCTCGGGATCATGCCGGTGGCCGGGCTCCCGCTGCCCTTCGTGTCGTACGGAGGGTCGTCGATGTTCGCCGTATGGGTGGCCGTGGGGCTGTTGCAGTCGATCCGGGTGCAGCGGCCCATGTCGGCGTAGAGCACCGACGACCCGGGCGCACCGCGCTCTGTCGGGCGGGGCGATCGCCGTCTAAGTTCGAACCATGGCGGAGACGAAGCGCGAGATCGAGCGGAAGTACGACGCCCCTGACGAGGGCTTCCGGCTGCCCGACCTGCTCCAGGTCCCCGGCGTGTCGGAGGTCGTCGGCAAGGGCGTCGTCGAACTCGACGCGCTCTACTACGACACGGCCGAACAGCGGCTCGCCGCCCAGCGGATCACGCTGCGGCGGCGCACCGGCGGCGACGACGCGGGCTGGCATCTCAAACTCCCCGTCGCGGCGGCGGACGACGCCCGGGACGAGGTGCGGGCGCCGCTCTCCGACGAGGTACCGGGGGCCCTCGTCGGACTCGTACGCTCCCGGATCCGCGACGCCGGACTGATCCCCGTGGTGCGGCTGCTGTCCTCCCGTGACGTGTACCACCTGACCGGCGCCGACGGCACGCTGCTCGCCGAGGTGTGCGTGGACACCGTGCGCGCCGAGCGGGTCGGCACCGAGCGCGCCGCCGCCTGGACCGAGATCGAGGTCGAGCTGGCCGACGGCGGCGACCCCGCGTTCCTCGCCAAGGTCGACAAGCGGCTCCGCAAGGCCGGGGTCGAGCGGTCCGCCGCCACCTCGAAGCTGGCCCGCGCCCTGGACGAGACCGGGGCACGGCCGCCCCGCGAGGCCGCCCCGGCAGCGCCCGTCACCGCCGGGGAGCACGTCCTCGCCCGGCTGCGGGCCCAGCGCGACGCCCTCGTCGCGACGGACCCGGCCGTGCGCCGGGACCTCCCGGACGCCGTGCACCGGATGCGGGTCGCGACCCGGCGGCTGCGCAGCGCCTTCAAGACGTACAGGAAGGTCCTCGACCCGGCCGTGACGGAGCCGGTCGGCGCGGAGCTGAAATGGCTCGGCGCGGAGCTGGGCATCGACCGCGACCGGGAGGTGCTGACCGAGCGGCTCACCGCGCGGATCGAGGCGCTGCCCCGCACCCTGCTGCTCGGGCCGGTGCAGGGGCGGCTGCGGATCTGGGCCGTCGCCGGCCGCCTGGGATCGCGCAGGCACACCGTCGCCGTGCTCGACGGCAGGCGCTACCTGGCCCTCCTCGAAGCGCTCGACGCCCTGCTCGCCGACCCGCCGCTGAAGCCCGCGGCCGGCCGTCCCGCCGCCCAGGTGCTGGCGAAAGCGGCGCTGAAGGAGCATGCCCGCCTCACAGCCCGCGTCGAGCACGCCCGCGCGCTGCCGCCCGACGCCGACCGCGACCACGCCCTGCACGACGCCCGCAAGGCCGCCAAACGCGCCCGGTACGCGGGGGAGAGCGCACGGCCCGCACTGGGCAAGCAGGCCAAGAAGTTCACGAAACGGGTGAAGAAGGTGCAGTCGCTGCTCGGCGACCACCAGGATTCCGTCGTCGCCCGCGAGACGCTGCGGGACCTGGCGATCCAGGCGCACGCCGCCGGGGAGACCGCCTTCGCCTGGGGTCTGCTGTACGGCCAGGAGCAGGCGGCGGCCGCGGACCGGGAGCGAGAACTCCCGGCGGTATGGGATCGAGCGGCGAAGCCGCGCCTCTCGGCGGGTTAGCCTTGAGGGTCACCCTGTCAGCTCACAAAGGTCCACGGTTATGCCTGCCGAAGCCGCCGCCGCGGCGCCTCAAGTGGTCGAGTCTGTGTTTCCGCAGCTCGAAGCGCTGCTCCCGCATGTGCAGAAGCCGATCCAGTACGTCGGCGGAGAACTCAACTCCACGGTGAAGCCGTGGGAGTCCGCCGACGTCCGCTGGGCGCTGATGTACCCGGACGCGTACGAAGTCGGTCTGCCCAACCAGGGCGTCATGATCCTCTACGAGGTGCTGAACGAGCGCGAGGACGTCCTCGCCGAGCGCACGTACAGCGTCTGGCCGGACCTGGAAGCGCTGATGCGCGAGCACAAGGTCCCGCAGTTCACGGTCGACTCGCACCGCCCGGTCAAGGCGTTCGACGTCTTCGGCCTGAGCTTCTCCACCGAGCTCGGCTACACGAACATGCTGACCGCGCTCGACCTCGCCGGAATCCCGCTGGAGTCCAAGGACCGCACCCTGGACGACCCGATCGTCCTCGCGGGCGGCCACGCGGCGTTCAACCCCGAGCCGATCGCCGACTTCATCGACGCCGCGATCATCGGCGACGGTGAGCAGGCCGTGCTCGACATGACCGACATCATCCGCGCGTGGAAGGCCGAGGGCCGCCCCGGCGGCCGCGAGGAGGTGCTGTTCCGTCTCGCGAAGACGGGCAACGTGTACATCCCCGCCTTCTACGACGTCGAGTACCTGCCCGACGGACGCATCGGCCGCACCGTGCCGAACAGGTCGGGCGTGCCGTGGCGGGTCTCCAAGCACACCGTCATGGACCTCGACGAGTGGCCGTACCCGAAGCAGCCGCTCGTGCCGCTCGCCGAGACGGTCCACGAGCGGATGTCCGTCGAGATCTTCCGCGGCTGCACCCGCGGCTGCCGTTTCTGCCAGGCCGGCATGATCACGCGCCCCGTGCGGGAGCGAAGCATCACCGGCATCGGCGAGATGGTCGAGAAGGGTCTGAAGGCGACCGGCTTCGAAGAGGTCGGCCTGCTCTCGCTCTCCTCCGCGGACCACACCGAGATCGGTGAGATCGCCAAGGGCCTCGCCGACCGGTACGAGGAGGACAAGATCGGCCTGTCCCTCCCGTCGACCCGCGTGGACGCCTTCAACGTCGACCTCGCCAACGAGCTGACCCGCAACGGCCGCCGCTCCGGCCTCACCTTCGCCCCCGAGGGCGGCAGTGAGCGCATGCGCAAGGTCATCAACAAGATGGTGAGCGAAGAGGACCTGATCAGGACCGTCGCCACCGCGTACGGCAACGGCTGGCGGCAGGTGAAGCTGTACTTCATGTGCGGCCTGCCGACGGAGACCGACGAGGACGTCCTGCAGATCGCCGACATGGCGATGAACGTGATCCAGAAGGGCCGCGAGGTCTCCGGCGCCAACGACATCCGCTGCACGGTGTCGATCGGCGGCTTCGTGCCCAAGCCGCACACCCCGTTCCAGTGGGCCCCGCAGCTGTCGGCCGAGCAGACCGACGAGCGGCTCACCAAGCTGCGCGACAAGATCCGCGGCGACAAGAAGTACGGCCGCTCCATCGGCTTCCGCTACCACGACGGCAAGCCGGGCATCGTCGAGGGCCTGCTCTCCCGCGGTGACCGCCGCATCGGCTCCGTCATCCGCGCGGTCTACGAGGACGGCGGCCGCTTCGACGGCTGGCGCGAGTACTTCAGCTACGACCGCTGGATGGCGTGCGCGGCCAAGACGCTGCCCGCGTACGGCGTGGACGTCGACTGGTACACGACACGTGAGCGCACGTACGAGGAGGTCCTGCCCTGGGACCACCTGGACTCCGGTCTCGACAAGGACTGGCTCTGGGAGGACTGGCAGGACTCCCTCGACGAGACCGAGGTCGACGACTGCCGCTGGACGCCGTGCTTCGACTGCGGTGTCTGCCCGGCGATGGACACGGCCATCCAGGTCGGCCCGACCGGCAAGAAGCTGCTGCCGCTGACGGTCGTCAAGTAGCGGGAACGCACGCACGCGAAGGGGCGGCCGGTCATCGACCGGCCGCCCCTTCGCGTGTTCGGCGCTACTTGCTGACCGCGAACCGCATCAGGGCGATCTCGTCCCCCTGCTTGATCTTGCCCGTCGTGTTGATGACCTCCAGCTTCCAGGCGTCACCCGTGGCACGGACCGCCTTGGCCACCGCGCAGCCGTTGTCGGCGCTCAGCATGCTCGGCCAGATGTCGGCGACCTGCTGGCTGCTGCCGCCCGTGGCGTCGTACACCTTGATGCTGACGTTGCGCGCCTTCTGGAACGAGCTGCCCTTCTTGAACGCGGCCGCCACGAACACGATCGCCGTGATGTTCTGCGGGATCCGCGAGAACTCCACCGTGACCGTCTCGTCGTCCCCGTCGCCCTTGCCCGTCTGGTTGTCACCGCTGTGCACCAGCGAGCCGTTGCCCAGCGGGTCCAGCGAGTCGAGACCGGCGAGGCGCACCGGGTCCGCGCCCTGCATCGCGATGGCGATCAGGTCGAGGTCGGTGCCCTGCTTGCGGCGCAGGGCACCGAGCACCCCGCCGCTGCTCCCGGAGGTGGGGTCCCAGGACACCCCGATGGACAGATGTGTCACTCCGTCCAGGTCCGCCGGGCCGTCTTCCTTCGTGAGCGTGATCATGCGGGAAATCCCCCTCTTGGTGGCTGGTTACGCACAAAGTGTGCCTATACCAAGGGATCAACGTCCACGCGGGCGGCCGAGTGCCCGGGGCCCGGCGGGAACCTCGAACCGCGCGGAGACGTACTCTTGGTGGCAGCACGACCGTACTCACGAAGGATCAGGACACTGGGCAAGCGACAGCCCGTAGGCCCGCCGCCCGCACCCGCGGTGCAGCGCATCCGACTGCGTTACACCAAGCGCGGCCGCCTCCGGTTCACCAGCCACCGTGACTTCCAGCGCGCCTTCGAGCGCGCGCTGCGCCGCGCCGAGGTGCCCATGGCGTACTCGGCGGGGTTCACGCCGCATCCGAAGGTGTCGTACGCCAATGCCGCACCCACCGGCACGGGCAGTGAGGCCGAGTACCTGGAGATCGCGCTCACCGCGCCGCGCGACCCCGGCACGCTCCGGGAGCTGCTCGACGAGTCGATGCCCCTCGGCCTCGACATCATCGACGCCGTCGAGGCCCGCACCTCGGGCCTCGCCGACCGGCTCGCCGCCTCCGTGTGGGAGCTGAGGCTCGACGGAGTGTCGGTCGAGGACGCCTCGCGCGCCGCCGCGGCGTTCCGGGCCGCCGAGACCGTCGAGGTCCAGCGCCGCACGAAGAACGGCATCCGTACGTTCGACGCCCGCGAGGCCGTCGCCAGTCTGGAGGCCGTGGAAGCCACGGCTGATAGGCCCGGCGACAGCGCCTGTGCGATACTGCGCCTGGTTGTTCGGCACGTGACGCCTGCCGTTCGACCCGACGACGTCCTGTCCGGTCTCCGCGCCGTGGCTGACCTGGCGCCGCCGGTCCCCGCAGCGGTGACCAGGCTGGCGCAGGGGCCTTTCGATGAAGAGACCGGCACGGTGACCGACCCGCTCGCGCCCGACCGCGAGGCAGTCCAGGCCCCCCGAACGGGGGCCGCGGAACCTGCCGCCGCGACGGCGTCTGCCGTGGAAGGTCCCGCGTAAGGCGGTCGTCGTAGCGCCGCCCTGGGACTCGGGAGCCATCTGGGTCGGGCAGCGCACCCACCCAAGGACTTTCGCCAGGCCGTACGTACATCGCGTACCGGAACCGGCGAGAACAGACAGAGAGCCCCCGTGCGGCGCCCGCGCCCCGGACCGGCGGCACCGCGCGAGACGCGCGAGCCGCAGGCGTCACCGGTCATCCGGATGAGGCGCGGCGCCCGGGGGCCTGACGGGAGACACACCCGCATGCCCGAGCAGACCGAACCGAACGACCCCACCGTTTCCGCCGGGGGCGACACCCCCAGCGACACCCTGCCCCCGCGCCGCAGGCGCCGGGCCGCGTCGCGCCCCGCGGGTCCGCCCGCCGGGAAGGCCGCGCCGGCCATAGCGGCCGCCGCCGCGGACGCCGAGCCCGAGCTCGCGGCCGCCGACGAGACCACCGCGGGGACCCCCGAGACTTCCCCGGCCGCCGAGGCGCCCGCGCAGGACACCGCGCCCGCCGCCCGGCCGCGCCGCCGCGCCACCCGCCGCGCCTCCGCCCCGGCCGGCGCACCCGCCGGGCAGGACGAGAGCGCGCAGCCCGCCGCCGAGAGCGCCGCTCCCGCCGAGGAGCCCGCCGCGCCCGTCGCCGAGACCCCGGCCGAGGACGCGGCCCCGCGCCGCTCCCGCCGCCGTGCCACCCGCGCCGTCTCCGCGCCCGTCGCCGAGCAGGGCGAGCAGGCCGCCGAGCCGGCCGCCACGGAGCAGGTCGAGCAGGCCGCCACGCCGGCCGCCGAGACCGAGCCCGCCGCGGAGGCCGCCCCGCGTCGCCGTCGCCGCGCCACCCGCACCGTCACCGCGCCCACCGCCGCCCCCGAGGCCGCCGAGGCGCCCGTGGCCGACGAGCCGCAGGCCGTCGCCGCCCCGCAGGAGTCCGCCGCGGCCGAGGAGCCGGCCGAGGAAGCCGCCCCGCGCCGCAGCCGTCGCCGCGCCACCCGCGCCGTCGCCGCCCCGGAGGCCCCGGCGGCCGAGGCCGCCGCGCCCGCCCAGGTCCAGCCGGAGCAGGCCCAGCCGGAGCAGGCCGACACCGCGCAGCCCACCAGCGCCCCCGAGACGACCGACGCCGAAGCCGACGCCGATGACGTCTCGCCGCGTCGCCGTCGCCGCGCCAGCCGCAAGGCCGCGGGCGGTTTCGCCGAGCCGAGGTCGCAGCGGTCCGCTTCGAAGGCCGGCCGGGCCGACGAGGGCGACGGCGAGGACGCGGGCCGCCCGAAGCGGCCCTCGGTCGCCGTGTTCCAGGCGCCCGTCTTCACCGAGCCGATGTTCCAGACGCCGGAGCGTGCCGCCGCCGCTGCCGCGGCCCAGGCCGCCGACGACGAGCCCGCCGAGGACGAGCAGGCTCCGGCGCAGGCCCCGACCCCGGCCCCGGCCGCGGTCGTCGCCGAGGAGGAGCCGGCTCCGCGCCGTCGCCGCCGCAAGCGCGCCGCCGACGAGCAGCCCGCCGTCGCCGAGCAGCCGGCCGAGCCCGAGCCCGAGGCGGACGCCGAGGTGGAGGCCGAGGCCGAGGAGCCCGCGGAGCAGGACGACTCGGCCGACTCGTCCGAGCAGGCCGAGTCTGCCGACGACCACGACCACGACCACGACCACGACGAGAACGGTGACCGTCCGGCCCGTCGCCGCCGCCGCGGTGGCCGCCGCCGTCGCCGCGGCGAGTCCGCCGACTCCGACGCCGAGCAGGGCGCGTCCGACGACGCCGAGGACGACGTGGAGGAGCACGCCGACCACGGTGACCACCGTGACCAGGACGACCGCGAGGACCAGGACGAGCGCGACGACAACGGCGGGTCGGGTTCGAGCAGCAGCCGTCGCCGCCGGCGCCGTCGGCGTCGCGCCGGTGACGCGGCTCCCGAGGTCGAGCAGCCCTCGTCCGACGACCCGGAGCGCACGGTCGTCAAGGTCCGTGAGCCCCGCAAGAAGGAGAGCCACGCCGCCGAGCGGTCGACCTCCGCCGACGAGGTGCAGTCCATCAAGGGCTCCACGCGTCTGGAGGCCAAGAAGCAGCGTCGCCGCGAAGGCCGCGAGCAGGGCCGCCGCCGCGTCCCGATCATCACCGAGGCCGAGTTTCTGGCGCGCCGCGAGGCCGTCGAGCGCGTGATGGTCGTCCGCCAGAACGGCGAGCGCACCCAGATCGGCGTGCTCGAGGACGACATCCTCGTCGAGCACTACGTCAACAAGGAGCAGTCGACCTCGTACGTCGGCAACGTCTACCTGGGCAAGGTCCAGAACGTGCTGCCGTCGATGGAGGCCGCCTTCATCGACATCGGCAAGGGCCGCAACGCGGTGCTGTACGCCGGTGAGGTGAACTTCGAGGCGCTGGGCATGGCCCACGGGCCGCGCCGCATCGAGACCGCCCTCAAGTCCGGCCAGTCCGTGCTCGTACAGGTCACCAAGGACCCGATCGGCCACAAGGGCGCCCGCCTCACCAGCCAGATCTCGCTGCCCGGCCGCTACCTGGTCTACGTGCCCGAGGGCTCGATGACCGGCATCAGCCGCAAGCTCCCGGACACCGAGCGCGCGCGGCTGAAGACCATCCTCAAGAAGATCGTCCCCGAGGACGCGGGCGTCATCGTGCGCACCGCCGCCGAGGGCGCGAGCGAGGACGAGCTGCGCCGCGACGTCGAGCGTCTGCAGGGGCAGTGGGAGGACATCCAGAAGAAGTCCAAGCAGATCTCGACGTCGTCGCCGAGCCTGCTGTACGGCGAGCCGGACATGACGGTCCGCGTCGTGCGCGACATCTTCAACGAGGACTTCTCCAAGGTCATCGTCAGCGGTGACGAGGCGTGGGAGACCATCCACGGCTACGTCAACCACGTGGCGCCCGACCTGGCCGACCGCCTGACGCGGTGGACCAGCGAGGTCGACGTCTTCGCGACGTACCGGATCGACGAGCAGCTCGCCAAGGCGCTCGACCGCAAGGTGTGGCTGCCCTCCGGCGGCTCCCTGGTGATCGACAAGACCGAGGCGATGATCGTCATCGACGTCAACACCGGCAAGTTCACCGGTCAGGGCGGCAACCTCGAAGAGACCGTGACGAGGAACAACCTCGAAGCGGCCGAGGAGATCGTGCGCCAGCTGCGCCTGCGTGACCTCGGCGGCATCGTCGTCATCGACTTCATCGACATGGTCCTGGAGTCCAACCGGGACCTGGTCCTGCGGCGGATGCTCGAATGCCTGGGCCGGGACCGCACCAAGCACCAGGTCGCCGAGGTCACCTCGCTCGGCCTGGTCCAGATGACCCGTAAGCGCGTCGGCCAGGGCCTCCTGGAGTCCTTCTCCGAGACCTGCGTGCACTGCAACGGGCGCGGCGTCATCGTCCACATGGAGCAGCCCGCGTCCGGCGGTGGCGGCGGCAAGCGCAAGAAGCGCGGCCGCGGCGGCAACGGCGCGGACCACGGCCACGAGCACGAGGACCTGCACAGCGGCGTGGACGCGGCCGAGTCCGAGGCCGAGTCCGAGTCCGAATCCGAGGCCGAGGTCGCCGCGGAGGCGGCCGCCCCCGTGGCGCTGGCCGAGCCGGACTTCAACCCGGACGAGGAGCTGTACTCCAGCGCCGCCGAGGCGGAGGCCGCGGCGAGCCGTGGTGGCCGCTCGCGCCGCCGTGCCACGCGCCGCGCGTCGGCCCCGACCGGTGCGCCCAAGGAGCCGGTGGCCCAGGAGGCCCCGGCGCCTGCCCCGGCGCCCGAGCCCGAGCCGGCCCCGGTGCCCGAGCCGGTCGTCGAGGAGGCGGCCCCGCAGGAGCCCGAGCCCGTACAGGAAGAGGCTCCCGCGCCGCGGGCGCGTCGCCGGGCGACCCGTAAGGCCAGCGCGCCCGCCGGTTCCCCGAAGGCGTCCTCCGAGGAGGCCGCCGAGGTGACCGTCGCCGAGCCGGTGAAGGCCGAGCAGCCGGCCGCCGAGGCACCGGAGCCGCAGGAGGCCGCCGAGCCCGAGCCGGTCGCGGCTCCGGCCCGCACGCGCCGCCGCGCCGTCCGCAAGGCGGCCGCTCCCACCGCGTCCGAGGAGACGGCCGTCGTGGTCGTCCCGTCGGTCACGGAGGAGGCCGAGCCCGCGCAGGCGCCGGCCGACGAGGCCGCCGACGAGGCGCCCGCCGCCAAGAAGACGGCCCGCAAGACGGCCAAGAAGGCGACGGCGAAGAAGGCCGCCACCAAGAAGACCGCGGCCAAGAAGACGGCCGCGAAGAAGACGACGGCCAAGAAGGCGGCGAAGACGCCCGCCAAGAAGACGACCGCGAAGAAGACCGCGGCGGCCGGGCAGCAGTCGCAGCCCTCCGTCTCGGCCGCGGCCGACGAGGCCTGACCCACCCGCCCGGGAGACCGGGCTGGCGACGCCCCCGCACAGCAGCGCGCTGTGCGGGGGCGTCGCTCTGTTCCGGGCGCCCCGCCTCTTGGAACCGGAGCCTCCACCTGTAAAACTCATGTGGTCACAGGAGTGAACGCAGGGGCGCGCGTTGGGGAGACGAGTGCCCGTGCCAGGGGAGGGATCGCGATGGCGCACGTACGCCTCGGAGGCAACGGCCGGCACCGCACCGTGCGACCGGCCGGCGGCGGACGCCGGGCGGTGGCGCTGGCCACCGTGGTCTCGGCGGCCGCACTGCAAGCGGGGCTCTCCGCGGGCTCCGCGGCGGCCGAGGCGCCGGTCTGGACCGAGGGCCCCCTCTTCAACGACCCCCTGGGCACCACCGAGCAGCAGTACGCGATACGCACGCGCCTGGTCGAGCTGACCGATGCGGCGCTGCCCGGCTCGTACATCAAGGTCGCCGTCTACCACGTGTGGGAGACCACGGTCTCCGACGCGCTCGTGGCCGCCAGGAACCGCGGCGTGAACGTGCAGGTCGTGCTCGACTCCTCCAGCGTCAAGGACCGCCCCACCAACCCGGTCTACGAGCAGTTGAAGGCGGCCCTGGGCACCAGCAGGACGAACCCGTCGTTCGTGACGCTGTGCCCCACCGACACGTCGTGCCTGGGCGATCCGAAGTTCGGCAAGTCGATCATGCACAACAAGTTCTGGCTGTTCTCGGCCGTCCAGGGCGCCACCAACGTCGTCGTGCAGACCACCTCGAACTCGACGCCCTCCGCGAGCACGAAGTTCTTCAACGACGCCCTCCAACTGCCCAACAACCGGGTTCTCTACGGGGCGTACTCGGACTACTTCGACGACATGGCGGCCAAGCTCTGGAAGGACTGGGACTACCGCACGGTCAGCAACGGCCACTACAAGGCGTACTTCTTCCCGCGGGCCGGCACGACCAACTCGACGGACACGCTGTACTCGGTGCTGAACAACGTCTCCTGCACCTACAAGGACGCCACCGGGGTGAAGCGCAGCACCGTCGTGCGCGCCGCGATCTTCCAGATCACCCGGCAGGCCATCGCCGACAAGCTGGTCGCGCTGAAGAAGGCGGGCTGCACGGTCAGCATCGAGTACGCCTCCGCCGACGCGGGCACCTGGAAGTCGATGAACGCCACCGGAGCCCCGCCCGCGCGCTGCTACAACGACGACCGGGACCCGCTGCACCCGGGCACCAGGCTCGCGACGCCGTTCATCATCCACACCAAGTACGTGACGGTCGACGGCCTGTACGACGGCGCACGCAACAAGATCACGTTCACCGGTTCACAGAACGCCTCGGGCCCGGCGCTGCGGGAGAACGACGAGGCGTACGTCAAGATCGACGACGACTCCGTGCACGACACCTACCGCACCCACTTCACCAAGGTGTGGAACGTCGCGTACCCGGGGGCGAACGACAACACGAGCCTGTGCAAGGGCGTCAAGGTCCTGCCGCAGGACGGTGAGGCGAAGCCGGCGTGACGGGCCGGTTTGACCCTGCTCAGGGCTGACCCGTAACCTTGACCGTCGGCGTGTCCATCGAGACGCCTCACTCCCGTAAACCCTTTTCCTCCGGGCGTACCCCTCTGGGATCGCCTGGAGAGGCCGTCTCGTGCGGCTGGACTGCGGGGGTCCCGTTCCGAGCGAAAGAGAGATCCGTGTACGCCATCGTGCGCAGCGGTGGTCGCCAGCACAAGGTTGCTGTCGACGACATCGTTGAGGTTGACAAGCTTCCCACCGCCAAGGTTGGCGACACCGTAGAGCTCTCTACGCTGCTCGTTGTCGACGGCGACGCCGTGACCAGCGACCCGTGGGTGCTGGCCGGGATCAAGGTCCAGGCCGAGGTCGTGGACCACCACAAGGGCGCGAAGATCGACATCCTTCGCTACAAGAACAAGACCGGTTACCGCCGTCGTCAGGGCCACCGCCAGCAGTACACGGCGATCAAGGTCACTGAGATCCCCGCGGCTGCGAAGTAAGGGACTGAGACATGGCACACAAGAAGGGCGCATCGTCCACTCGGAACGGGCGCGACTCCAATGCTCAGCGGCTCGGCGTGAAGCGCTTCGGCGGTCAGACCGTCAACGCCGGTGAGATCCTGGTCCGCCAGCGCGGCACCCACTTCCACCCCGGCAACGGTGTGGGTCGTGGCAAGGACGACACGCTGTTCGCCCTCGACGCCGGTGCGGTGGAGTTCGGTACCCACCGTGGCCGCAAGGTCGTGAACATCGTTCCGGTCGCCGCCTGAAAGGCGTTCTGACCAGTTCTTTTCGAGAGGCGGACCTCACTTCCCCCCTGGGGAAGCGGGTCCGCCTTTCGCGTGTTGTCAATGGATACAGCACGCCCTTACAGCACGCAGCAGCAATTCCCGTAAGTTTCTGGAGGCACTGACCAATGACCACCTTCGTGGACCGCGTCGAACTGCATGTCGCCGCGGGTAGCGGGGGCCACGGCTGTGCCTCCGTCCACCGTGAGAAGTTCAAGCCGCTCGGCGGCCCGGACGGCGGCAACGGCGGCCGTGGCGGCGATGTCATCCTGGTCGTCGACCAGTCGGTGACGACGCTCCTCGACTACCACCACTCCCCGCACCGCAAGGCCACCGCGGGCCGGCCCGGCGAGGGCGGCAACCGCTCCGGCAAGGACGGCGAGGACCTGGTCCTGCCCGTCCCCGACGGCACCGTCGTCCTCGACAAGCAGGGCAACGTGCTGGCGGACCTCGTCGGCGAGGGCACGACCTTCATCGCCGCCCAGGGCGGCCGCGGCGGCCTCGGCAACGCGGCCCTCGCCTCGGCCCGCCGCAAGGCCCCCGGCTTCGCGCTGCTCGGCGTCCCCGGTGACCTGCGCGACATCGTCCTCGAACTGAAGACGGTCGCCGACGTCGCCCTGGTGGGCTACCCGAGCGCCGGAAAGTCCTCGCTCATCTCGGTGCTCTCGGCCGCCAAGCCGAAGATCGCCGACTACCCCTTCACGACGCTGGTCCCGAACCTCGGCGTCGTCACGGCCGGCGCGACGGTCTACACGATCGCCGACGTGCCGGGCCTGATCCCCGGCGCCAGCCAGGGCAAGGGCCTCGGCCTGGAGTTCCTGCGCCACGTCGAGCGGTGCTCGGTCCTCGTGCACGTCCTCGACACGGCCACCCTGGAGTCCGACCGCGACCCCGTCTCCGACCTCGACGTCATCGAGGCCGAGCTGCGGGAGTACGGCGCGGGCCTGGAGAACCGGCCGCGCCTCGTCGTCCTCAACAAGATCGACGTGCCCGACGGCCAGGACCTCGCCGAGATGGTCAGGCCCGACCTGGAGGCGCGCGGCTACCGCGTCTTCGAGGTCTCCGCCGTCGCCCACAAGGGCCTCAAGGAGCTGTCGTTCGCGCTGGCCGAGCTGGTGGGCACCGCCCGCGCCGCGAAGCCGAAGGAAGAGGCGACCCGCGTCGTCATCCGCCCGAAGGCCGTGGACGACTCCGGCTTCACCGTCGTCCGCGAGGACGCCGACGGCGAGCCGCTGTTCCGGGTGCGCGGCGAGAAGCCGGAGCGCTGGGTGCGCCAGACCGACTTCAACAACGACGAGGCCGTCGGCTACCTCGCCGACCGCCTCAGCCGCCTCGGCGTCGAGGACCAGCTGATGAAGGCGGGCGCCCGCAACGGCGACGGCGTCGCCATCGGCCCCGAGGAGAACGCGGTCGTCTTCGACTGGGAGCCCACCATGATGGCGGGCGCCGAGATGCTCGGCCGCCGTGGTGAGGACCACCGCATGGAGGCGCCGCGTCCGGCCGCCCAGCGCCGCCGCGACCGGCAGGCGGAGCGGGACGACGCGGACGAGGAGTACGACGAGTTCAAGCCCTTCTAGTACGGCCCTGCCCGGCAGGGGTCCGTACGGTTCGGCGCATGAGAAAGGGCCCGGGAGGAGCGATCCTCCCGGGCCCTTTCTCATGCACTTCTCATGCGCCGCCCCGCTCGGGCGGCGCCGGCGCTACGCGTTGACGGCGTCCTCGGAGTCCGGGGCGGCCTCCGCCGCCACCGCCTCGGCCACCTGCTCCTCGACGGAGTCCTCACGCTGCGCGGGGATCTCCGCGTCGCCGCGCGCGGCCATCCGCACCCGGCGCTCGTCGGCGCGGGCACACAGGGCGCGCACCGCGACGTTGAAGCGGTCGATGGACGGCGGGTCCGAGGGGCCCAGGAGGTGCTCCTTGAGCTCCAGCCGCGCCTCGGCGTGCACGTCCTCGGTCTCGCCGCGAACGGCCGCGAGAAGGCCGGGTACGCCGTCCGCGTCGGGTGCCAGGATCGTCGCGGCGCCCACCGTCGGGAAACCGGTGCGGAAATCGGCCTCCGCGATCCCCGAGGTGTTCGCGACGGCGTACGGCTTCTCACTGGCCAGCCAGTCGGAGACGACCGAGGAGACGTCGGAGACGAGCACGTCGGCCTGGTTGAAGCAGGTGAAGATCGCGGGGCGGGCCTCGGTGACGATCCGGTGCTCCCACTCCGGGAACGAGGCCCAGTACGCCTGCTCCCACGCCGCCGTCGCGTCGGCCACGGCGGCCTGCCGGTCCCCGTTGGGGCGGCCCTGCAGCAGCATCTTCTCCATCTCGTCGGCGCTGGTGCGAAACGCCGTCGAGGTCAGCTTGTCGAGCTCCTCGGTGCGCCGGGCCAGCTCGGCGGCGGCCTCGGGGCCGGGGCGGTCGCCCGAACGGCGGCCGTTGGCCTCCTGGATCATCGCCATGATGCGCGCGTTGGCGGCGCCCGCGGCCGGGACCTGCGACCCGGTCATCGGGTGCGGCTTGTAGATCAGGCGCACCCGGTCGTCGGCGAGCAGGTGCCGCACGATGTTCTCGCCGGCCAGGATCACGGAGGTGTTGCCGGGGTTGCCGTCCCAGCCCTCCCACGTGGGGGCGTACAGGACGGTCGTGTACGCGCCGCGCGCCGGGCCGGAGGCGATCCGGATGGGGGACAGCTGCGGGCGGCCGACCTCCACGACGTCCTTGTCCTCGACGCCGACATCGGCCAGCTGGTAGCGGTCGCGGGCCGCGGGGCCCGCCACCCACACCTCGTCGTACGCCTTCGCGTACGGGTTGCAGGAGGAGAGCTTGTCGGACTCGCCGTGGTTGATGAACGCGTGCTTGACCGTCGGGATGCGCAGCACCTGCGAGGTCTTCGCCGCGTTCGCCGGGTGCAGCATCATCTTCAGCGTCGAGTTCTCCAGCGAGAACATCGTGGCGACCTTGGGGAAGCAGATGATCGGCACGTCGGTGGCGTCGATCTTGTTCACCATGAAGCGCTCACGCAGCACGATCAGCGGCTTGCCGTCCACGTCGGCGAGGGTGGAGAGCCACATGTTCGCCTGGTACGCCGAGGTCGTGCCGCCGGAGAAGTACATGGCGACGGTCGGCTTGTACTGCGCCAGCCAGTCGTCCAGCCACGCCATGACCCTCGCCTCGCTCAGCGCCCGCTTCTTGGGCAGCAGCCAGGTGGCCAGGTACAGCGTGCCGCCGCCGAACAGGGCGAGGGAGAGGCCGATGCCGATGCCGCCCCAGTACGCGTGCGTGGTCGCGGCCGTGAGCAGCAGGCCCACGGTGGCCGGGATCGAGAAGGTCAGCAGGCGGTGGCTGGAGCGGCGGGCCAGGATGCGCGGCGGGGCCGCGGAGAGCCGCAGCGCCGAGGCGTCGATGTTCCGGGTGAGGATCGGCAGCGTACGGGTGCGGCGGACCAGGACCGCGGCGGCCTGACAGCCGAAGTGCAGCACGTACACGGCCAGGAGCGCGAAGAGCAGTGGCGCCTGCTCGCCCATCGGGTCGATGCCGTGGATGCGCAGCAGGCCGACGAGGATCAGCATGTCGCGCAGCAGCTGTCGCACGGTGACGTCGAAACGCACCTTGCCCAGGAGGGTCAGCAGGCCCGGCTGCTTGTACTGCAGGTACGTGTCGAGGGCGAGACCGGCAGCGCTGGAGGCGACGAAGACCGGAACGTGGGGGAGGGACGCGCTGACGAGCTGGGCCACATAGAGCGCGAACATCGCGAGCAGCGCTGAGAGCTGCACGACGCGGCGCGGGGCAAGTCCGGCGGAGGGCACGGGCTGGGCTCCTGGCAGGGATCGGAGGGGGATCAGAGGGGTCGGAGGGGGTCAGGGGGCATCGGAGGGGCTCAGACGGCGCGGGGCCGTTGGGGGGCTGGTCCACCTCGACGCTTTTTCGGCGGCTCGGGAAAAGCTCGATGAACAGGCTGACCACTGACCGTATGACTTTCGGAGGTCCCGTAGCAATCCTCCGTGACGGCAATCACCCAATAAAGGGGCAAAGGGCATGGAACCATAAGGACCATCAGCCCGTCCGGGGTTGACGGCCCGGCGCGTTGTCCGCCCCTCGAAACCTGGGAGCGTCCGCGTGGTCACGTCACGTAGATTGCGGAGCATGTCAGGGGCAACACGTGCGGCACGGCAGGGCGTGGCGGAAGCGCGCCGGATCGTGGTCAAGGTCGGATCGTCATCGCTCACGACGGCCGCGGGGGGCCTGGACGCGGACCGCGTCGACGCCCTCGTGGACGTCCTCGCGAAGCAGCACGGCAGGCAGGACAGGGAGATCGTCCTCGTCTCGTCGGGCGCCATCGCCGCCGGGCTCGCCCCGCTCGGACTGACCCGCCGTCCCAAGGACCTCGCCCGCCAGCAGGCCGCCGCCAGCGTGGGCCAGGGGCTCCTCGTGGCGCGCTACACCGCCTCCTTCGCGCGCTACGGCGTCCGCGTCGGCCAGATCCTCCTCACCAGCGACGACATGGCCCGCCGCAGCCACCACCGCAACGCCTCGCGCACCGTCGACCAGCTCCTCGCGATGGGCGCGCTCCCGGTCGTCAACGAGAACGACACCGTCGCCACCGACGAGATCCGCTTCGGCGACAACGACCGGCTCGCCGCCCTCGTCGCCCACCTCGTCCACGCCGACCTGCTCGTCCTCCTCTCCGACGTGGACGGCCTCTACGACGGCGACCCCAGCAGGCCCGGCACCTCCCGCATCGCCGAGGTGCGCGGCCCCGCCGACATCGCGCACGTCAGAATCGGCAGCGCCGGGAAGGCGGGCGTCGGCACCGGCGGCATGGTCACCAAGGTCGAGGCCGCCTCGATCGCCGCAGCGGCCGGTATCCCCGTCGTCCTCACCAGCGCCAGCCACGCCGCCGACGCGCTCGCCGCCCGCGACACCGGCACGTACTTCCACCGCACGGGCCGGCGCAGCGCCGACCGGCTGCTCTGGCTCCAGCACGCGTCCACCCCGCAGGGCTCCCTCACCCTCGACGACGGGGCCGTACGGGCCGTGGTCGAGCGGCGTACGTCACTGCTGCCGGCCGGGATCGCCGCGGTGGAGGGCGAGTTCAGCGCCGGCGACCCGGTGGAGCTGCGCGACGTGAGCGGCCGGGCCGTCGCCCGCGGCCTGGTCAACTTCGACGCCAAGGAGATCCCGCAGCTGATCGGGCGGTCCACCCGGGAGCTCGCCCGCGACCTCGGACCCGCCTACGAACGCGAAGTCGTACACAGGGACGACCTGGTCCTCCTCCGGGCGTGATCCGCGTCCGCCTGCCTTCGAAACAGTTGTGGGAACGGCTGAAAGCCTGCCACCCGCGGGGGACCTTCCGTAAAACCACCCCAAGACGTCTCGTGTCCTGCTCAACTCTTGATGCAGGCAGTTCACACAGAGAAGTTCCGCACGACCATTGCGCAAAGGAGGCCGTCGTGAGACGAGCGCGCCCGGGGGCGACGCCCCGAGGGTCGGCGGAACGGGCACTGACCAGCGTGGCCGCCGGGGACGCGTACGAGGAGGAGACCGCGGGCGAGACCCCGGCCGACAGCGGGGCGATGGCCGAGGCGGGCCCCCGCCTGTGGCACATCACGCTCAGCGTCTCCGGCGCCGAGGCCCCCCTCGCGGAGGTCAGGCGCGGCCTCGAACAACTCGCGCACGACCACCCCTTTCTGCTGACCAGCCGCTACGCGGTCGACCACGCGGAGATCCGCTACTGGGAAGAGGCCCGCGACCTGCACGACGCGGCGGCCCTGGCCCTGCGCCTGTGGGGCGAGCACCGCCAGACGTCGCAGCTGCCACCCTGGGAGATCGTCGGCCTGGAGGTCATCGACCGCCAGACCTACCACCACCGCATCGCGGAAGGCTATGGCCCACTCCCCGCGACTCCAGTGGGCGTGCATCCGTTCTAGAGCCTACCCGCACGTTCCCGTCTGCCCCTTTTCGGCCATGTCTCATCCCCCGGAACCGGATCTGGACGCCCGCCCGTCCCCCGTTACGCTGCCGTGCATGACGTCGCCCTCGCTCAACCCGTACGACTCGTTGACCCCGGTCACCCGCGCCGCCTACCGCGCCCGCGCCGCCGCCAACGACCTCGCCCCGCTGCCGCGCGCGGAGAAGGACGACGCGCTGGCAGCGATCGCCGACGCCCTCGAAGTACGCACCGCGGAGATCGTCGAGGCGAACGCCGAGGACATCGCCCGCGCCCGTGAGGCCGGCACCAGTGAGTCGATCATCGACCGGCTGACCCTGACCCCCGAGCGGGTCCGCGCCATCGCCTCCGACGTGCGCGACGTCATCGCCCTGCCCGACCCGGTCGGCCAGGTCGTCCGCGGCAACACCCTCCCGAACGGGATCGACCTGCGCCAGGTCCGCGTCCCCCTCGGTGTCGTCGGCATCATCTACGAGGCCCGGCCGAACGTGACGGTCGACGCCGCCGCCCTGTGCCTCAAGTCCGGCAACGCCGTCCTGCTGCGCGGCAGCTCGTCCGCGTACGCCTCGAACACCGCCCTCGTGCGCGTGCTCCGCGACGCCGTCGGCGGCAGCGGCCTGCCCGCCGACGCCATCCAGCTCGTGCCCGGCGAGAGCCGCGACGCGGTCACCGAGCTGATGCGCGCCCGCGGCCTCGTCGACGTCCTGATCCCGCGCGGCGGCGCCGCCCTGATCAAGAACGTCGTGGAGAACTCGATCGTCCCCGTGATCGAGACCGGCACCGGCAACTGCCACGTGTACGTCGACGCCGACACCGACATCGACATGGCCGTCGACATCCTCGTCAACTCCAAGGCGCAGCGCCCCTCCGTCTGCAACGCCGCCGAGACGCTCCTCGTCCACCAGGACATCGCCGACACGTTCGTGCCGCGCGCCCTGGACGCGCTCGCCGACGCGGGCGTCACCGTCCACGCGGACCCCCGGATCCTCGCCTACGCGGACCGCTCCAAGGCCACCGTGGTCGAGGCGACCCACGAGGACTGGGAGACCGAGTACCTCTCGTACGACATCGCCGCCGCCGTCGTCGACGACCTCGACAAGGCCGTCGACCACATCCGACTGTGGTCCTCCGGGCACACCGAGGCCATCGTCACCACCTCGCAGGCGGCCGCCCGCCGCTTCACCCAGCTGGTGGACTCCACCACCGTCGCGGTCAACGCCTCGACCCGCTTCACCGACGGCGGCCAGTTCGGCTTCGGCGCCGAGATCGGGATCTCCACCCAGAAACTGCACGCCCGCGGCCCCATGGGTCTGCCGGAGCTGACCAGCACCAAGTACATCGTCACGGGCGACGGCCACACCCGTTAAGCAGCGACTTGTGGGGTGAATTCCCTTACTGTCTGCCCAAATTGACCCCTCCGGTCTACTCTGGACGGGTGCCGGAGGACGTGGGGGGCGCGCCGTTCCCGGACGGCGGGGAGCCCGACGACGACCAGGACCGCGGGGGCTGGGACGAAGAGTTCGCCTCCGTGGTCTTCGACGAGGACTTCGTGAAGGCCGCCGAAGTCCATGAGCCCAGCGCGGTCGAGCGGCTGCTCGCCGCGGCCCAGGCACGCGCCGAGGCCCAGGAGGCCGAGTCCCGCAGGGCGCGCACCCGCCGCGCCCACGACAACGCCGACAGCGCTGACAACGCTGATGGCGCCGACGACTTCTACGAGGACGGCGAAGGCTACGGGCCGGGCGGGGCGACCGGATTCGGCCGCGCGCCGCACGACGCCGACGACCTGTACGAGGAGGAGCTCCTCCGGGACGGCAGGGCGGGGCCGCACTCGCCCATGGCCCGCTGGCGCAGGCCCGTCGCCTGGGCGCTCGCCCTGCTCATGGGCGTCGGCATGGTCGCCCTCGCCTTCACGGCCGTCTACCGGGGAGCCTCGGCGGGCCGCCAGGAGCGGGTGCCGCCGCCCGCGACGACGGAGCTGGAGAAGAGCGCCCCGAGCCCGCCCTCCGCCTCCGCGGACCACTCCCGGCCTGCGGTTTCGGCGGTCCCGCGGACCCCGTGAGCGACCCCGGGCGAAGCAGGGGGAAGTTGTCCCGCACCAGCGCGTTTACGGGCGCTTCCCAGGACCTAACCTGAAGGTATGGGCGGCCCTGGAGACCCACCGGAGGGTCCACCGGAAGGTGGTCCCGTCGGAGGCGGCGGAAGCGAGGACGAGTACCGCTCCGTCGTGTTCGACGAATCGTTCGTCCGCGCTGCCCGCCTCCAGGAGTTCTCCGCGCGGGAGCGGATCACCGACCACGCGCCCGCCGTGCGCCGCACGCCCGCCCTGCGCCGCGGCCTCACCCGGCAGGCCGTCATACTCGTCGTCCTCATCGTCATCGCCTTCGGCACCGCGATCTACATGGGCGTACGCAGCCCGTACCGCACGACCTCCGCAGGCCGGCCCACCGAACCGCTGCGGATGACCGTGATCCCGCTCGCCCCGGTCGGCCCGGTACCCGGCTCCACCAGCGCCGCCGAGCTGTACGAGCACAGCCCCGCTGCCCGGTTCCGGATCGCCGCCGACGGCATCACGCTGCCGCAGGACACCCGGCGCACCGCGCACTTCTCCGACAGCCAGGTCGTCACCGCGCTGACCACGGCCAAGGACTACCTCGTCGACTCCTCGCTCGACCCCGACGTGCTCACCGGGGGAGCGGTCCGGCCCGTCCGGACGCTCGTCGACCCGCGCCAGCTCGGCCAGTTCGACCAGAGCTTCGACCGCCCGGTCCAGGACGGGCGGCACGCGGCGACCGGCTGGCTCGTCCGCTTCGATCCGGGACAGGCCGAGCTCGCCGACCCGCACATCCGCGTCCAGGGCACGCTGCACGCCGCGGAGACCGACACGGACACCCTGGAAGTGACCTCCGACCACACGTTCGTGTACGCGCTGCGCCCCGCGGGGGCCGCCGACGGCGCGCGGGCCTCCCTCTTCACGGTCCGCCGCGAGCTGCACTTCCGCTTCGACCGCGAGGACCTGCGCAACCACCAGGCCGAGCTGCTCGTGTCCTACGTCCAGGCGGGCCCGCTCGCCTGCTCGGCGGACCTGGCCGGGCACCTGCGCCCGCTGCTCGCGGGAGAGGCGGCGAAGAAGGACGGCCCGGCGGGCACCGACCCGTACGCGACGGGCAGTGCGACCGCGCTCTGCGGCGCGCTCGCACCGAGCGCCCAGCCGTCCGTGTGATCAGCCGCCCGAGGCCGCCCAACTGTCCGTGTGATCAGCCGCCCGTGTGATCAGCCGTCCGTGTGATCAGCTCTCGGCTGCGTCGCCCTGCGCGCCGTTCTTGCCGGTGTCGCCCCCGCCGTTGCCGAAACCGCCGAAGCCGCGGCGCACCCGGCCGCCCAGGTCGCCCGCACCGCCCGCGATGTCGCTGACCAGCTTCATCAGCGGGTCCTTCGAGCTCTTGACGTGGTCCGTGTAGTGCGCGGCCGACTCACGGAACGAGTCGGTCACCGACGTCTCCTTGTCCTCGGTGCGGCGCGGGTAGTGCCCGTCCATCAGCCGCTGGAAGTCGCGGGACTCCGCCCACTTCTTCAGCTCCGCCGCGCGCACCGTCGTGAACGGGTGGGAGCGCGGCATCACGTTGAGGATCTTCAGCACGGAGTCGCGCAGATCGCCGCCGGCCTCGTACTCCTCGGCCTGCTTGAGGAACGCGTCCACGTTCATCTCGTGCAGGTGGTTACCGCCGGCGATCTTCATCAGGCCGCGCATGGAGGCCGCCAGGTCCTGGCCGACCAGCAACCCCGCGCGGTCCGCGGACAGTTCGGACTTGCGGAACCACTCGCGCAGCGCCGTCACGATCGCCATGATCGCGAGGTTGCCGAGCGGGATCCACGCCACGCGCAGCGCGAGACCGGTCAGGAACAGCAGTATCGTCCGGTAGACCGAGTGGCCGGAGAGCGCGTGGCCCACCTCGTGGCCGACGACCGCCCGCATCTCCTCCTCGTCGAGCAGCTCCACCAGGCCCGTGGTGACGACGATGATCGGCTCGTCAAGGCCGATGCACATCGCGTTCGGCTGCGGGTCCTGATTGACGTACATCGGTGGGACCTTCTCCAGGTCCAGGATGTGACAGGCGTCCCGCAGCATCGCGTCGAGGTGCGCGAACTGCTCCTCCGACACGCGCACGGAGTCCGACAGGAACAGCAGGCGCAGGCTGCGCTCGGGGAGCAGGCCGCTCAGTGCCTTGAAGACGGTGTCGAACCCGGTCAGCTTGCGCAGCGCCACGAGGGCCGAGCGGTCCGCCGGGTGTTCGTACGCCCGCGAGGAGATCCCGGGGAAGCTCCTGCGCTGCCTGCTGGGTACGTTCTCGTGCTGCTCGTTCGGTACGTCGGGCATGCGGCCCCCCATGTCGATGGCATGTCGATGTCATTCGATGATGCTCGGTTGTGCCCCCAAGGTGGGATCCACATTAGGCGGAGATACCGTGGCGGGGCAGCACACAGAAGGAGCGAACCGTCATGGATCACCACACCGGTGCCGCCGGGCTCGGGCACGTCGTCGGCGCCGCCGCCGACCAGGGCCCCGGCAACCTGTTGCGCATCGTGCTCGTCGTCGCCCTGCTCGGCGCCGTCTTCCTGGCCTGGTTCCTGCTGCGGGGCTACAAGCGCGACGACTGACCCGGGGTTTTGGACCCGTACGGCAGAGTCGGCGTGAGCGTCGTGAGGGCCCCCGCTTACGATGGGTCAGAAGTCTTTATCCCGATCCCACACCGGATAGGTCCTGCTGAAGATGAGCCTCCACAGCCCCGCTGCCCAGCTGGCCACTCTCGCTGCCGAGGGCGGCGAGCACGGCGGCAACCACCCGAGCATCAGCCCCTTCATGACGGGCGGTGCCGCCTTCGTCATCCTGATTCTCCTGCTGTGGATCGTCACCCGCTTCAACCGCGACCGCTGAGCCGGGGCGCGGAGCACCCGGATCGGGCCAGTAGGCTCTGCACGCATGGGAGCGCAGGACATGCCTACCGGCCCGGTCAACAGCCCGGCCGGCGGCCCGGATCGTGAATGGGTGTCACCCGCCAAGCGACGCCTCGGCGTCATGGGCGGAACGTTCGACCCGATCCACCACGGACACCTGGTGGCGGCCAGCGAGGTCGCCGCGCAGTTCCACCTCGACGAGGTGGTCTTCGTGCCGACCGGGAAGCCGTGGCAGAAGAGCGACAAGAAGGTGTCCCCGGCCGAGGACCGCTATCTGATGACGGTCATCGCGACCGCCGAGAACCCGCAGTTCTCCGTCAGCCGCATCGACCTCGACCGCGGCGGCCCGACGTACACCACGGACACGCTGCGCGATCTGCGGGCGCTCAACCCGGAGACGGACCTCTTCTTCATCACGGGCGCCGACGCCCTCGGCCAGATCCTCACCTGGCGGTACACCGAAGAGCTCTTCTCCCTGGCACACTTCATCGGCGTCACCCGGCCCGGCCACACACTCACCGACCCGGGCCTCCCCGAGGGCGGTGTCTCGCTCGTCGAGGTGCCGGCCCTCGCGATCTCGTCCACGGACTGCCGGGACAGGGTCGTCAAGGGGGACCCCATCTGGTACATGGTCCCGGACGGTGTGGTGCGCTACATCGACAAACGCCGGCTGTACCGAGGCGAATGACCCTGCACCGCCGAGAGGGGCATCGGTGAACGACCGCTACGACGGTTACGACCAGCAGAATTACGAACTGGTCGGCTACGACGAGTTCGGCCAGCCGGTGTACCGGCAGGTCCCGCAGGCGCCGTCGTACGAGCAGAACACGGCGAGCCCGGCGTACGGATACGGCTACGACCCGTACGCGACCGGGCAGACCGGACAGCAGCCGCCGGTACCGCCGGCCCCGCCGCAGCAGCATGTGCAGACCTACGACCCGTACGGCACCGGCGGTTACGACCCGTACGGGCAGGCGTCCGGGACGGGCGAGCAGCCCCGGGTCCCGCAGCAGACCCAGCAGCCGTACCAGCAGCACCAGAACCAGCAGCAGGCCGAACAGGTCGGGCAGGCCACCGCCTACATCCCGCAGCAGGCCCCGCCGCCGCAGGAGCCCGAGCGGCGGGACGGGCGGGACGGGCGGGACGGTCGGGACGGCGAGGGGGACTACCGCACCGAGCAGTTCTCCTTCGTGGAGGAACCGGACGAGAACTCCGAAGACGTCATCGACTGGCTGAAGTTCACGGAGTCGCGCAGTGAGCGGCGCGAGGAGGCCAGGCGGCGCGGGCGCAACCGGGTCGTCGCCCTCGTCGTCGTCCTCGCCCTCTGCCTGGTCGGCGGCGTCGGCTACCTCTGGTACGCCGACAAGCTGCCGTTCCTCTCCGGGGACGACACGAAGACGGGCGGCGCCGCCGCGGCCGGTCCGCAGAACCGTGACGTCATCGTCGTCCACCTGCACAACACCAAGGGCGGCGGCACGTCCTCCGCGCTCCTCGTCAACAACACCACGACGAAGCAGGGCACCACTGTCCTGCTGCCCAACACCCTCGCCCTGACCGGCGACGACGGCACCGCCACCACGCTCGGCAAGTCCGTCGACGACGACGGCTCCTCCGGCACCAGCGGCGCCATCGACACCCTGCTCGGCACCGACGTCGAGGGCACCTGGCGGCTCGACACCCCCTACCTCAACAACCTCGTCGAACTCGTCGGCAACATCGAGATCGACACGGACACCGACGTGCCCGACCCGGCCAAGAAGGGCACCACCCTCGTCCACAAGGGCGAGGCCCAGACCCTCAGCGGCCAGGCGGCCGTCGCGTACGCCACCTACCGGGGCAAGGGCGAGGCCGAGACGGCGCAGCTCATGCGGTTCGGGCAGGTCATGCAGGGCGTGCTGCGCAAGCTGTCGTCCGACCCGGCGGCCGCGACGACCACCGTGCAGACGCTCGCCCAGATCCTCGACCCGTCGCTGACCGAGAAGGATCTCGGCGCCTTCCTCGCCAAGCTCGCCGACCGCGCCAAGGAGGGCGACTACAAGACCGCCCTGCTGCCGGTCCAGCAGAACGGCACCCTCTCCGAAGCGGTCTCCGACTCCGTCGTGAAGGACGTCCTCGGCGGCACCGTCAAGGCACCCGCCCAGGGCGACTCGCTGCGCGTCGCCATCAAGAACGCCACCGGGGACACGGCCCGCACCGAGAAGGCCCGGGTCGCCCTGGTCAACGGCGGCTACACCTTCGTCTCGGGCGGCACCGGCAGCGCGGCGACCGCTTCCCGGGTCACCTACGGGGACGACGCCCGCAAGCAGGACGCCGTCGAGGTCGCCAAGACGCTCGGCCTGCCCACCTCCGCGGTGGTCAAGGCCAAGGCCACGGCCAACGCCGACGTGTCCGTCGTCCTCGGCCAGGACTACACCGGCAAGTGACCCTCCCGGCGGCCCCGCGACCCGTGCGGTCCGCGGCCGCCGGGAATGCCGTGAGGTCCACCGGCGGTCCGTGAGACCCTTGAGCTACCCCCACCACGGATGTCCCGGGGGATTCTGACCGCCGACGGAAAGCCTTGTAGTGACCGCCACTGACCGTTCGATCGAGCTCATCACCGTTGCCGCCCAGGCGGCCGCCGACAAGCTCGCGCACGACATCATCGCCTACGACGTCAGCGATGTGCTGTCCATCACGGACGCCTTCCTGCTCGCCTCCGCGCCCAACGACCGCCAGGTCAAGTCGATCGTCGACGAGATCGAGGAGCAGCTGAACAAGCAGCTCGGCACCAAGCCGGTCCGCCGTGAGGGCGACCGCGACGCCCGCTGGATCCTGCTCGACTACGTCGACATCGTCGTCCACGTCCAGCACACCGAGGAGCGTGTCTTCTACGCCCTCGAGCGCCTGTGGAAGGACTGCCCCGAGCTGGAGCTGCCCGCCGACGCCAAGGCCACCCGCGGCAAGAGCGCGGAGCACTCCCAGCGCGAGCAGGCCGCGGCCGAAGCGGAGGAGATGCGCGAACTCGGCGGTGAGCTCCTTTGACCGAAGGCTCCCACCGGGGCCGTCGCGTCGTCCTGTGGCGGCACGGCCAGACGTCCTGGAACCTCGAGCGCCGCTTCCAGGGCACCACGGACATCGAGCTGACCGAGACCGGTGTCGCCCAGGCCCAGCGCGCGGCCCGGCTGCTCGCCTCGCTCAAGCCGGACGCCATCGTCGCGTCCGACCTCAGGCGGGCCGCCGCCACCGCCGCCGAACTGACCGCCCTGACCGGCCTCGACGTCACCCACGACGAGGGTCTGCGCGAGACGTACGCCGGCAAGTGGCAGGGCCTCACGCACGAGGAGATCATCGCGCGGTACGGCGACCAGTACGCCGCGTGGAAGCGCGGCGAGTCGGTGCGCCGCGGTGGCGGTGAGCTGGAGACCGAGGTCGCCGACCGGGCCGCGCCCGTCGTGCTGCGGCACGCGGACAAGCTGCCGGACGGCGGACTGCTCGTCGTGGTCAGCCACGGCGGCACCATCCGCACCACCATCGGCCGTCTCCTGGGTCTGGACTCCCAGCACTGGGAGGGGCTCGGAGGTCTGTCGAACTGTTGCTGGTCCGTCCTCGGCGAGGGCGCCCGCGGCTGGCGGCTGCTCGAGCACAACGCGGGCACGCTGCCGGAGCCGGTCCTCGGCGACGACGACTGAACCGGCCCCCGCGGGCCGCGGGGGCCGGATTTCACTTTCGGGCAGGTCGCAAGCTAAAGTTCTTCTTGTTCGGGCCGCCGGGAAAACCGGTGAGAAGAACAGCGAGAAGAACGCAGCACGGGGCTATAGCTCAGTTGGTAGAGCGCCTGCATGGCATGCAGGAGGTCAGGAGTTCAATTCTCCTTAGCTCCACAGGAACCGAAGATCCCGTCCCGTCAGGGGCGGGATCTTTCGTTGTCGGATCTTTCGTTGTCGGATCTTTCGTTGCCGGTTCTTTCACTGTCGGATCTTTCGTTGTCCGCGCGCAGTCTTCCCAGGAGCTCGCGGGTCTCCTCGTCCACCGGCGAGTACACGACGATCCGGCACTCCGGCAGGTTGTCGATCCCCAGGGACGTCGACGCCATGCGCAGCTCCCCGTCGAGCGCCTCGTGCCGGAACGTCTTGATGTACTGCCCGGGCGGCGCGACGTCCCCGCTCCGCCACAGCTCGGCGAAGTAGCCACTCGCCTCGGACAGGTCCCGTACGAACTCCTCCCACGCGGGCTCGCCCACGTGGCGTCCGTACGCCGAGCGCAGGATGCCCACCATCACGGGCAGCTCGCTCTCGCGGAAGAGCAGCGGGCACAGCCCCTCCGGGGCGACGAACAGGGTCCACATGGCGTTGGAGACCCGCCGCGTCCGCGGGTCCCGCAGATCCGGCGGGGCCCGGAAGAGCAGGCGGTACCCGGCGTTCGCGGCCAGCAGGTCGTACCGCGCGTTGTAGACCACCGCCGGCAGCGGGTCGAGGGCGTCGAGAATGCCCTGTACGTCGGCCGGGACCGTCTGCACACCGGCCTCCGGCGCGGACGTGTACGGCATGCCCGCCAGCTCGTACAGGTGCTCCCGCTCCGGCCGGTCCAGCCGCAGCGTGCGCGCGACCGCGTCCAGTACCTGGGGCGAGGCGTTGATGGGGCGGCCCTGCTCCAGCCACGTGTACCAGGTCACGCCGACACCGGAGAGCTGTGCGACCTCCTCGCGGCGCAGTCCGGGCGTGCGCCTGCGCGGGCCCGGCGGCATGCCGACGTCCTGCGGGGTCACCCTCGCGCGGCGGCTGCGCAGGAAGGCGGCCAGCTCGGGCCTGCGGCGGTCCGCCGTACGTCCTGCCGGCTGCCCCGACGCGTGTCCGGCCGGCTGCCCCGACGCGGGGCCCGCCATGTGTCCTGCCGCGCGCTCTGCCGTGTGCCCCGTCGTGGGTCCTGCTGCGGGTCCTGCTGTGCGGTCCGTCGCGGACATCGTCGTCACATCCCCCATCCTGTGCGCCGGTCCCGCACCTCGGAAGGCACGTGCCGGGTGCTGCCGGTACCCGCATCAGCGGGCTCTCGTCACCCGGATCCGATCGGCGTCACGCTCCAGTCATGACGACAACCGTCCCGGAGAATCCACAGTCCCCAACTCCCGTCACCAGTAAAGCGCCCAGCACTGACAACGGCACCGTGGCCGGCCGGGGGCGGCTGCTCGCGGTGGTCCTGATCGCCCAGTTCATGGCGGTCCTCGACGTGTTCATCGTGAACGTCGCCGCCCCCACGCTCCGCAGCGAACTCGACGCGTCCGGCGCCGCGTTGCAACTGGTCATCGCCGGATACACCATCACGTACGCCGTGCTGCTGATCACCGGAGCGCGGCTCGGCGACCGGTTCGGGCACCGCCGGGCCGTGCTCGGCGGGCTCGCCCTGTTCACCGCGGCCTCGCTCGCGTGCGGACTGGCGCAGAGCAGCGGCCAGCTGATCGCGTTCCGCATGGCGCAGGGCGCGGGATCGGCGCTGATGATCCCGCAGGTGCTCAGCCTCGTCCAGCGCACCTTCACCGGTGAGGCCCGCACCCGGGCGCTCGGCGCCTACGCGGCGGTGCTCGCCGTCGGCGCCGCGGCCGGGCAGGTGCTCGGCGGGGTGCTGGTCAGCGCGGATCTCTTCGGCACCGGCTGGCGAGCGGTCTTCCTCGTCAACGTGCCGGTCGGCCTGGCCCTGCTCGCCCTCGGGCGGCGGGAACTGCCCCGGGGCGGCGGACGCCGGGCGGGCGGCGCGCGCCCCCTGGACCTGCCGGGGCTCGTCCTGCTCGGCGCGGCTGTCTGCCTGCTCACCGTGCCGCTCGTGCTCGGCCAGGAGGAGGACTGGCCGCTGTGGTCCTGGCTCTGCCTGGCCGGCTCTGTCGTGGTGTTCGCCCTGTTCTGCGCGTACGAGGCCGCCCTGGCGCGGCGCGGCGGCGCCCCGCTGATCGCACCCGGGGTGCTGCGCGTGCCCGGCATCGGCCTGGCCGTCCTCCGGATCCTCGCCGCGATGGCCGTCAACGCCGGATATCTCTTCGCCCTGACCCTGCACATCCAGAGCGGCCTCGGCTACAGCGCGCTGCGCGCCGGGTTGACGTTCGCGCCGGCCGCCGTGGTCTTCGGCGCGGTCGGGCTGACCTGGCGGCGCTGGCCCGCGCGGTGGCAACCGACGCTGGTCCCGGCCGGGTTCGTGCTCGCGGCGGCCGGGGCGCTCGGCACCGGTTTCGCACTGCGCGGCGGGGAAGGCGGCGGCTTCTGGCTCTACGCCTCTCTCGTGGCGATCGGCGGCGGGCTCTCCCTCGGCTTCAGCCCGACGCTCACCCGGGCGCTGGCGGCCGTGCGGCCCGAGGAGGCGGCCGACGCCAGCGGACTGCTCGCCACGGTGACCCAACTCGGCCAACTCCTCGGCGTCGCCGCCTTCGGGGCGCTTTTCCTCCACCGCTTTGAGACATCCGGGGCCTCCGGGGCGTATAACTCTGCGGAAGCGCTCCTGATATGCGCCTTTGCGCTGGCCGGAGCCGCTCTCCTGGGTGCCGTGTCCGGACTGGTACGCGGGCGTCGCTGACCGTGTTGCTCCGGTCGTGGCAGAATCAAACGGCCGGAAGAGGGCTGCGTCCGACCGACGAAGACGGCCCGACGGGAGGGAGTGCGCGATGCCCTTGAGCATCATCGAGGAGGCCGACCGCCTCCTCGGCGTGGCAGTGCTGTCCACCGGCTCCCCTTCCCCGTCCCGTTCTTCCGGCACTGCCCCCCTTGTCGTGGATGTTCTTCTCGACTGTCCGTCCTGCGGCTCCCGCCACGTCGCCCAGTTGCTGGGTGACCACGGCGGGATCTCGTACGTGTGCACGGCCTGTGGCCACAGCTGGAGCTGAGCTGATCGACATGGGGTCACACAGGAGGAAGTGCGACTGGTGCGGCAGTGGTACGCCCATCGTGCGCGACATGGAACCCGTCAACCCGGACTTCCAGTACTGGTGCGAGGAGTGCGCGCGGGCGCTGATCATAAAAGGCGACCCGATCGAGACGTACCGGGAGCTGGAGGGCGAGCCGATCTACGGCCGCCTCCTCGACGAACACTGCACCCTCAAGCGGTTCTACTCGTTCGCCACAGCCTGACCCCCAGGTACGCCAGGAAAGCGCACGCCGCCGAGGCGTAGAGCGCGGACAAGGCCAATTGGCCACCGTTCTGGTGAAGTTCGAGCCGGCCCCGGCCGTGCGGCACCCACCACAGGGCGTACGAGCAGAACACCGCCGTCAGCAGGGCGGCCGCCCGCCGGTGCCCGGACTCCCGGACCAGGAGGACCAGTGGCACGCACCACACCCAGTGGTGCGACCAGGAGACCGGGCTGACCAGGAGCGCGGTCGCCGCGCACGCCACCACGGCCTCGGCCCGCCGACCGCGCAGCGCCGCGGCGACAGCGACCGTGAGCCCCAGAACGGCCGTCACGGCGGCGGCCAGGGCCCACCACGGGCCCGGATCGCCGGTGTGCAGCAGCCGCGCCAGGACGCCGCGCAGCGACTGGTTCGCGGTGTCCTCCGCGTGCCCCACCCGGCTCGCCTCGAAGATCATGCGGGTCCAGAAGCGGCGGGAGTCGTGCGGCAGGACGACGGCGGCCAGCGCCGTGGCGCCGGTGAACGCACACCCCGCCACGCACGCGTGCCGCACCCACGGCCGCCACGCCCCCCGCCCGGTCACCGCCAGCGCGATCCCCGTCCCCAGCAGGAAGACGGCGAACAAAGCCGGCGTCAGTTTGATCGCCGCCGCCGCACCGATCCCCGCCCCCGCCCACCGGTGCCCCGGCCGCCGCGTCAGATCCCACAGGACCAGCACGGCCAGCAGCAGATTGACCTGTCCGTAGCGCAGCGTCGTCCACACCGGCTCGCACCACACGGCGCCCGCCGCCACCCACAAGGCGTCCTCCACGCGCGCGTACCGTCCCGCGAGCCGCAAGGACAGATGCGCGAAGGCGACCAGGAGAGCGAGGTTCGCGAGGGTCGCCGCGGCCCGCATGGTGGCGACGTCCAGCAGCGTCAGCGGGGTGAACAGCAACGCGGCGAACGGTGGGTACGTGGTGGGCAGGCGGGCCCGTGTCGCGCTGAGCGCATACAGGTCGCCACCGGCCCGGACAGTGGCGCCTTCCGCCCGGTAGACCGATAAGTCGATCATCGAGACGTGCGCGGCGCGCTGGGCCATCCAGAAGCTCACGAAGGAGAGCAGACAGACGGCCAGAGCCGCGGGCACACGACGCTGGGTGCGGGCCAGGACAAGCACGGTCACGACAGGCGACCCTAGTGGCCGTATCCATCCCCATTCCGCACAGAGCGGGTCGGATGGGAAGCGATTTGGTGGAGCACCTGGGTGACCGTGTAATGTTGGCGTCGCCGCCGGGGAAACCGACAGGAAGACCGGGCGGAGCGTTGCAAGGGGCTATAGCTCAGTTGGTAGAGCGCCTGCATGGCATGCAGGAGGTCAGGAGTTCAATTCTCCTTAGCTCCACAAGAGTTGAAAGCGGGCCATCCGATCGGATGGCCCGCTTTCGTATGGTCCGGTACGCGTCTACCTGCGGGCGCGGCTGCGGCCCGGGGGCAGCGCGGGCGGGAGCACGGGCCGGGCCGGCAGCGCCGCGGCGTCCTCCTCCAGGCGCAGGGCCAGCGCCGGACAGCGCCGGACGGCACGTACGGCGTTCGCCTCCGAGTAGCGCGGCACCGCCGCGTCGGCGACCGCGGGGAAACCGTCCGGGCCCAGCTGGATCAGCTCCGGCACGATGTCCGCGCACAAGCCGTGCCCCTGGCAGAGCGTCCAGTCGACGGCGAGTCGCTTGCCGCTGGGGGCCGCGTGCGCCGGCGCCTGCGCGTGCAGCGGCAGCACCCCGCGCACCGGGCGGCCGCATCCGGCGCCCAGGACGTGTGCCGCCAGGTCGTCCGTGAACGCGGAGATCGTCGACTCGATGAACGCCGCCGAACCGTCCGGGTGCTTGCACGCCCCGCGCCGCTTCACCGCGCGGGTGACCTCGCGCAGCGCCTCCAGCGCGGTGGGCCCGCCGCCGTTCAGGACGTCCTCCAGGCCGCGCGCCGCCGCGGGCAGGCCCAGGTAGCAGGGGCCGCACTGGCCCGCGCTCTCCGAGGCCAGCCACTGCGCCACTTTCAGGGATTCGCCCAGCGGGCAGGTGTCAGGTCCGATGGGCAGGATCGCGCCCGCTCCCAGGGCGCCGCCGCACGCCTCCAGAGAGGCCCGGGATACGATGGCGTCCTGCGCGCCGACGCCATCCAGCCACCTGCCGTGATAGCCGCCCGTGAGGACGCCCTGGGGGAGCGGGGGAGCGCCCGCGAGCTGGAGGACGTAGCGCAGCGGGACGCCGGAGGGCACCTCCAGGACCATGGGCCGGGTGACGGCGCCGGAGAGCGTCAGCAGGACGGTGCCCGGCTCGTCGTGCAGGCCGGTGCGGCAGTAGCGCTCCGGGCCCGTGCGGGCGGCGACGGCGAGCTGGGCGAACGTCTCCGCGTTCGACAGGAGCGTAGGAGCGCCGCCCACCCCGGCGTCCGACGCCCGCACCTTGCGGCCCGGCGGCTTCGGCGGGCCCCCGTCCGCCGAGCGGATCAGGGCGGAGGACTCCCCGGTGACCATCCGTACCGGATTGCGCTGCACGCGCGCGCGTAGCGGTGCGTTACGCCGGTTCGTCAGACCGCGCTCGGCGAGGGCCGCCTGCATCGAGGCCTCGGTGGAGTCGCGGGTCACGCCCACGACGAGGGTGCGCGCGCCGAGGGCTTCGGCGACGAGGAGGGCGCCGTCGAGGATCAGATGGGGGGCCCGGTTGATCAGTACGGTGTCCTTGCGGCAGGCGGGTTCGTCCTCGCTGCCGTTGACGACGACCACGGGGCGGACACCGCGCCGGATCGCCGACTCCGCGACCGCGCGCAGCTTCTTGGCGAAGGGGAAACCCGCGCCGCCCCGGCCGCGCAGCGCCACCGCCTGGGCCAGCCGCGCGAGCGATTCGCCCGCCATGGGTTCCAGCGGGCCGTGCACCTTGAGGTGCATGTCGAGGTCGAGCCGGTCCACGAGGTCGAACCCCGACGTGAGCTGGGGAAGGCCGACGACGCGGACTTCGGGGACATCGGGCAGTGCCGTGTTCACTGCGTGCCTCCGTAGGGCGTGGTCCAGGGCTCACCCGACGAAGGAGCCTGGAAAGGGCCGGGGAGCGGTTCGGTGGGTGACACGTCGGCCTCGTACGGGTCGCTGTGCCGGCCGTCCTCGTACGAACCGGTGCTGTGGCCGCTCCCGTATGCGGCGTCGTACGCGGGGAGACCTCCATAGGGCGTGTCGTAGGTGGGGTCGTAGGAGGAGTGCGGTGCCTCGGCCGGGGGCGGCGGAGAGGGAGCGGGCCAGCGGTGCGCGTGCTCGGAGGGCTCCCCATAGGTGGGCTCCCCGTACGGGGGCTCCCTATAGGCGGGCTCCCCGTATGCGTGCTCTACATAGGTGGGTTCTGCGTAGGCGGGCTGCGGGGGGCCTTGGCGGGGGAGCGAGGACGTGGGTGCCTCGCTGCGAGGGGGCGAGGAGACGGCACGGTACGCGGCCGCGAAGCCGACACCGGCGGGTGCCGGCGAGGAGCGCGCGGGGGCCTCGGTGGCGGGCGGCGGCCGCTCGGCCATGTCACGCGTCACGTCACGGGCGGCCATGGCGCGGTCGAGGTCACCGGGCGCCTCGCGGGTGACGTCGCGCGGCAGGCGCGGGCCCGGGTCCAGGAGGGCGAGGATCCGCGCGGCGACCTTGCGTTTGACCGACCGTGGTGCCGCCCGCAGGCTCACCGCTCCGCCGACGGCGAGCAGGCACAGGCAGTACAGGACCACCACGTACGTCTTGGGTGGCCGACCCGCGTATAGGCCGTGCAGCAAGGCCATGCACCAGGCCGGGTAGGCCAGCATGTGGGTCGCGCGCCAGCGCGCGGCGAGGCCGGCCGGGGAGGCCATGGAGCTGCGCAGGGCGCCCGTGACGCCCGTGGCCACCATGAGGAGCCCGGCGAGCACGCCGAGGCCGATCAGTCCGCTGCTGCCGGTGACCCCCATGCCGAAGGGGATCAGCGCCCCGATGAGCGACACGTGGGCCAGCGCCACCTTCACGCTGACGTGCAGCAGCAGGAAGCCCAGTGAGGCGACCGCGGTGGCCCGGTGGACGCCCTGGGCGAGCAGCCGCTGTCTGGAGGTCAGGAACAACCGGTCCGATGCGACCAGGCCCCACACGACGGACGCCGTGAGGGAGACCAGGGAGAGCACGCCCGTGGTGAAGTCGAGTGCTGCCCGGAAGGCGTCGCTCCCCGTGACCACGAGCACGGGTATGAGCAGGAGGACCGCCGCGCTCAGCACCCCCGTTCTCGCGCGGCGGCTGTTACCGGTGGGGCGTGAACTCCGAAGTGAACGAAGGGAGTTCACATGGTGAGGGGTTCGAGGGTTCATGGGGGCGACTCCGAATGGTTCGGCACAGTGGACCCACAGCCCGCACTCTAGGTCGACGCATACCAGCCAGTACGAGGTTTGAGTTATCTCGCCGTTATCTAGAGGCTGCCCGGTATTGGTGTTGCCCCGATAGCGGGCGGTACGCGGAGTAACCGTTGGCCATAGGTGGGGTGGCGTGGAAGCCCGTCGCGGCCTCCGTGAGGGCTGCGGTACCCTGGCGCCATGCGTGCCGTATGCCTTCTGCTTAGTGAGCCGCGCTGATCAGTCCCGACCCGCCTTTGCGCGTGTGGTCGGAATCGGCGCGGCATCCCCTCCTGTGCGAGGGGCTTTTTCATTTCCGAGCACTGGCCGCCGGCAGAGACGATCGATGGAGCTTTGAGGATCATGAGCGAGACGAATACCGCCGCCGCTTCCGAGGCGGCGGTCGCGCCGCACCGCTACACGGCGGCCATGGCCGCCGACATCGAGGCACGCTGGCAGGACTTCTGGGACGCCCAGGGCACGTACGAGGCGCCCAACCCGACCGGTGAGCTGGCCGGCGACCCGGAGGTCGCCGCCCGCCCCAAGAAGTTCGTCATGGACATGTTCCCGTACCCGTCGGGCGCGGGCCTGCACGTCGGCCACCCGCTGGGCTACATCGCCACGGACGTCTTCGCGCGCTTCCAGCGGATGACCGGGCACAACGTGCTGCACACCCTGGGCTTCGACGCGTTCGGCCTGCCGGCCGAGCAGTATGCCGTGCAGACGGGCACCCACCCGCGCACGTCGACCGAGGCCAACATGGAGAACATGAAGGTCCAGCTGCGCCGCCTGGGCCTGGGCCACGACAAGCGCCGGTCGTTCGCCACGATCGACCCGGAGTACTACAAGTGGACGCAGTGGATCTTCCTGCAGATCTTCAACTCCTGGTACGACGACGAGCTGAAGAAGGCCCGTCCGATCGCGGAGCTCGTCGAGCAGTTCGAGTCCGGTGAGCGCGCCGTCGAGGGCTCCCGCGCGTGGAGCGAGCTGAGCGGGCCCGAGCGGGCCGACGTCCTGAGCGGGTACCGCCTGGCGTACGCCTCCGACGCGCCCGTCAACTGGGCGCCGGGCCTCGGCACCGTCCTGGCCAACGAGGAGGTCACCGCGGACGGCCGCTCCGAGCGCGGCAACTTCCCCGTCTTCAAGGCGAAGCTGCGCCAGTGGAACATGCGCATCACCGCCTACGCCGACCGCCTGATCGACGACCTGGACGGCCTGGACTGGCCCGAGGCGATCAAGCTGCAGCAGCGCAACTGGATCGGCCGCTCCGAGGGCGCCCGCGTCGACTTCCCCATCGGGGACGCCGCGATCACCGTCTTCACCACGCGCCCGGACACCCTGTTCGGCGCCACCTACATGGTGCTGGCCCCCGAGCACGACCTGGTCGAGAAGATCGTCTCGGCGGCGTGGCCCGAGGGCACCCACGAGGTGTGGACCGGCGGGCAGGCCACCCCGGCCGAGGCCGTCGCCGCGTACCGCAAGCAGGCCGCCTCGAAGTCCGACGTCGAGCGGCAGGTCGAGGCCAAGGAGAAGACCGGCGTCTTCACCGGCGCGTACGCCACCAACCCGGTCAACGGCGAGCAGGTCCCGGTCTTCATCGCCGACTACGTACTGATGGGCTACGGCACGGGCGCGATCATGGCCGTCCCGGCGGGCGACCAGCGCGACTTCGAGTTCGCGCGCGCCTTCGAGCTGCCGATCCGCTGCATCGTCGAGCCGACCGACGGACGCGGCACGGACACGGACGCGTGGGAGAACGCGTTCGGGTCCCACGACGCGAAGATCATCAACTCGTCGAACGACGAGATCAGCCTCGACGGCCTGGGCGTCGTCGACGCCAAGGCGCGCGTCACGGAGTGGATGGAGCGCACCGGCAAGGGCGCGGGCACCGTCAACTTCCGGCTGCGCGACTGGCTGTTCAGCCGCCAGCGCTACTGGGGCGAGCCCTTCCCGATCGTCTACGACGAGGACGGCGTCGCCCACGCGCTGCCCGAGTCGATGCTGCCGCTGGAACTGCCGGAGGTCGAGGACTACAGCCCCCGCACGTTCGCCCCGGACGACGCCGACACGCAGCCCGAGACGCCGCTGTCGCGCAACGAGGACTGGGTCAACGTCACCCTGGACCTGGGCGACGGCGCCGGGCCCAAGAAGTACCGCCGCGAGACCAACACCATGCCCAACTGGGCGGGTTCCTGCTGGTACGAGCTGCGCTACCTGGACCCGCACAACAGCGAGAAGCTGGTCGACCCCGACGTCGAGCAGTACTGGATGGGCCCCCGCGAGTCCATGCCCACCGGCGGCGTCGACCTGTACGTGGGCGGCGCCGAGCACGCCGTGCTGCACCTGCTGTACGCCCGCTTCTGGTCGAAGGTGCTGTTCGACCTGGGCCACATCTCGTCGGCCGAGCCGTTCCACAAGCTGTTCAACCAGGGCATGATCCAGGCCTACGTCTACCGGGACGCGCGCGGGATCGCCGTACCGGCCGCCGAGGTGGAGGAGCACGACGGCGCCTACTACTTCGAGGGCGAGAAGGTCACGCGCCTGCTGGGCAAGATGGGCAAGTCCCTGAAGAACGCCGTCACGCCGGACGAGATCTGTGCCGAGTACGGCGCGGACACGCTGCGCCTGTACGAGATGGCGATGGGCCCCCTGGACGTGTCGCGGCCGTGGGACACGCGCGCGGTGGTCGGCCAGTTCCGTCTGCTGCAGCGCCTGTGGCGCAACATCGTCGACGAGGCGACCGGTGAGGCCACCGTCGTGGACGTCCCCGAGGCGGACATCGACGTGGCCACGCTGCGCGCCCTGCACAAGGCCATCGACGGCGTCCGCGGCGACCTGGAGGGCATGCGCTTCAACACCGCCATCGCCAAGGTCACCGAGCTCAACAACCACCTGGTCAAGTCCTACGCGGGCAGCGCGCTGCCGCGGTCCGTCGCCGAGCGCCTTGTGCTGCTGGTCGCGCCGCTGGCCCCGCACGTCGCCGAGGAACTGTGGCGCAAGCTGGGCCGCACCGAATCGGTCGTCCACCAGGACTTCCCGGTCGCCGACCCGAGTTACGTCGTCGACGAGACCGTGACCTGCGTCGTGCAGATCAAGGGCAAGGTCAAGGCGCGCCTTGAGGTCTCCCCGTCCATCTCGGACGAGGAGCTGGAGAAGGTGGCCCTCGCCGACGAGAGGGTCGTCGCGGCGCTGGACGGCGCCGGTATCCGCAAGGTGATCGCGCGGGCACCGAAGCTGGTGAACATCGTGCCCGCGTAGTACATCGCGCCTGAGTGACGCACTCGGGGTTGTTCCCTACGGGCAGGTTGGGGGTTCCGATGGAACCCTCGGCCTGCCCGGTCCGTTTACGGTGGAGAGGCGGGACGACCGAGCGGGACCAACGGGCAGACGGACGAATCGGAGGAGCGCCGTGGAAGCTGTGCTGGTGATCGTGGCGCTGATCTTCATCTTGTTCGTCGCGCTCGGTGCGTACGCGACGGTGAAGGTGGTCGGCGCGGCCAAGCGTGGCGTGGACCGCAAGGTCGAGCAGGCTCGGCGGGCGGTGGAGGACACCACCCTGCGGGCCAGGACCTTCGCCCAGCCCGGCGCGACCAGCGACCTGGCGCAACTGCGGCTGAAACTGCGTACATCGATGCGGGCCACCCAGGACTCGCTGCACGCGCGCGTGGCCGAGGACCCCTCGCTCAAGGAGTCCCTCGGCCTCTTCCAGCGCCTGAGCGCACACGGACACGAGCTGGACAGCGAGCTCAAGCGCCTGGAGAGCGAGCCCGACAAGGCCCGCGTTCGGAGCCTGCTGCCGGAGATGAAGGCGCGCACGGAGCAGATCACGGCGTCCGCCGACGCGCTGCGCCACGCGGCCCGGGACCGGGCAGGCCGCTTCGCGGGAGACGACCTGGACGCGCTGAGCGCGCAGATCGACCTGGAGGCCGGCGCGCTGCGGCACTGGACGACGGAGGACGTCACGCCGACCGCTCCGCCCGCCGCTTCGCAGACCACCGAGAGAGCGGGCACGGACCAGGCGTCCGAGCGCCCCGCGATCACGCCGCCGGGTGTGCGGCCGGTGTATCCGTGGCAGAAGAAGCCACGGCCCGAGAGCACGGCGTGACGGCTTCTGGATCCCTGCTGCCGCTGCTGTCTCTGTTGTCACGGCTGTCGCTGTTGTCGCTGTTACTGCTGTCCCGGTGATCCCCTGATTCTTTCGGGGGCTTGGGCCTTGCGGGGCCCTGCTCTCCGGCCGGGCGATGGGGGCCGGACTGCCGCTGACGGGCCCTGGCGGGTAACCTCCGGTGCATGTCCCGCCATGTCGCGATCGTCACCGATTCAACGGCCTACTTGCCGCAGCGGACGATGGAGGACCACGGCATCACGGCCGTGCCGCTGACCGTTGTCCTGGGCGATCGGGCGCTGGAGGAGGGTACGGAGATCTCCGCCCGCTCGGTCGCCGAGGCGCTGCAGAAGCGCCGCTCGGTGACGACGTCGAGACCCAGCCCCGAACTGTTCGCCGAGACCTACCGCAAGATCGCCGAGTCCGGCGCCACCGGCATCGTCTCGCTGCACCTGTCCGCCGAGTTCTCCGGGACGTACGACGCCGCGGTCCTGGCCGCGCGGCAGGCGCCGATCCCGGTACGGGTCGTGGACACCGGGATGGTGGCCATGGCCCTCGGATTCTGCGCGCTGGCCGCGGCGGAGGCGGCCGACGCCGGTTGCGCCGTCGACGAGGCGGTGACCGCCGCGGAGAAGCGGGCCGCGGGCACCTCCGCCTATTTCTACGTCGACACGCTGGACTATCTGCGCCGCGGCGGGAGGATCGGCGCCGCGCAGGCACTGTTCGGCTCCGCGCTCGCCGTCAAGCCGCTGTTGCAGCTGGACGGGGGCCGCATCGAACTCATGGAGAAGGTCCGTACGGCGTCGAAGGCGATCGCGCGGTTGCAGGAGATCGTCGCCGAGCACGCGGGGCGCGGGCAGGTCGACATCGCCGTGCACCACCTGGCGGCGCCGGAGCGGGCGGAGGCGCTGGCCGGCTGGCTGCGTGAGCATGTGCCGGGCCTCGGCGAGCTGCACGTGAGCGAGGTCGGAGCGGTGATCGGGGCGCATACCGGGCCCGGGCTCGTGGGGGCTGTGGTGTCGCCGCGGGCGTAGGGCGTGGGGCGTAGGGCGTGGGTGTGGGTGATGGGGTTATCCACAACTGTGGGGTTGTCCCCGGGAATTGACCAAGATCCACTGATTCGTCGCGGGCTGTCTACCGTCTCGTGACATGGCACTTCGATCACCGAACCGAACAGCACAGGCGGCCAGCGGGCCGGGCCGCGGCCCCGCATCCGACAGCCGCTCCCGGCAACGCCACGTCGTCCGTCGGCGTGCGCGCCGCAGGCATCTCGCGGCCGAGCGGACACGGTTGCGGGCGGAGGCGCTGTTCGCGCCGCCCCCGCAGACGCGGCCGGCGGTGGGGGATCGGGCAGCGCCGGCCCATGTGCCGCGTGTACGGAGTGCCCAGCGTGTTCTGCCTACCGGGCAGGTTCCGCGTGCCCCGCAGGTCCCGAGTGCCACGCGGGGCCCAGAGCCGGCTCCTGCTCCCGGGTGGGAGCCAGAGCTCGGACCCGCGTCCGTGTCCGCCTCCGCCTCCGTCTCCCCCTCCAGGGAGGGGCCGACACGGTCATGGCAGGAGCACGAGGCCGCGGAGGGGCCGCCCCCGTCGTGGCGGGAACGAGCGGTGTTCGCCGTGCGTGACCGGTTGCCGCTGTGGGCCCGGACGCGGTGCGGGATCGAGCGCCGAGGCGCACTGGCGCTGGTCGTCGTGCTCGGCGTGGCGGCGCTCTTCGCGGCACAGCACTTCTGGTCCGGGCGTACGCAGCCGGTGCGGGCGCCCGAAACGGTTCGTGCCGCGGCGCCGGAGACGGTGCCGCCGACCGGCGCTCCCCTCCCCTCGGCCGCGCCGGGACCCGGGGTGTCGGGCGGGGCCGGGGTCGTGGTGGACGTCGGCGGCAAGGTGCGCAGGCCCGGGGTGCGTCGGCTGCCCGCCGGGGCCCGGGTGGCGGACGCGTTGCGGGCGGCCGGTGGGGTCCGCCCCGGCACGAACACAGCGGGACTCAACAGGGCGCGGGTCCTGACGGACGGGGAGCAGATTCTGGTGGGTGCCTCGGCGGCTCCGGTCGCCGCGCCGCCGACTGGTCCCGCGGGGGCTTCCGCAGCCGGACCGATCAGCCTGAACACGGCCACGCTGGAACAGCTCGACACGCTGCCGGGTGTCGGCCCGGTGCTGGCTCAGCACATCCTCGACTACCGCACGGAACACAGCGGCTTCCGCTCCGTCGACGAACTGCGCGAGGTCGACGGGATCGGGGACCGCCGCTTCGAAGACCTGCACGATCTGGTGCAGCCGTGAGCCCCGCCCCGCCGGCCGCACCCGGCCGACTCGGCGACGCGAACCCCCGGCAGGAGGGCCCGCTGGACCTGAGGCTGGTGCCGCCCGCACTCGCGGCATGGCTGACAGCGGCGGTGACACTGACGGCACCGCCGGGCTGGGCGGTGGCCTTGGCGGCGGTCTGCTCGATCACCGGGTTGGCGCTTCTGACGGCGGGGCGCACGGGCCGAGGGTCGGAGAGCGCAGACTCAGCTGGAGCTGGAGCTGGAGCTGGAGCTGGAGCTGGAGCTGGAGCTGGAGCTGGAGCTGGAGCTGGAGCTGGAGCTGGAGCTGGAGCTGGAGCCGTGCCCGGAGCCGGACCTGGCCCCGGTCCCGGACCCGTATCCGTAGCTGGGACTGCATCCGTATCCAGCGCCCGAGCCCGAGCCGGTGCCGGATCAGCAGCCCAGACCGTGGTGGGCCCCGCGCCACCTGACCCTCCGCGCTCGGCCCCCTCCTGGCGGCGCCCTTCCACGGCGGTGCTTCTGCTCTGTGTCGCCGCGGCAGCGGCTTCCGCGGGGTTGCACGGGGCCGACCTGCGCAGGGGGCCTGTGCCCGTACTCGCGGGGCAGCACGCGCACGTGGGGGTCGAGTTGGAGATCACCTCGGATCCGCGGCTCTCCCGGCCCCGGGTCACGGGGGATCACACGGCGCCGACTGCCGTGCTCGTCGCGGCGGATGTCGTGCGGGTGACGGCGCCCGACGGCACGGTGTCACGGACGCGCGCGCCGGTTCTGGTCATCGCCGAGGCACGCGGCAGCCGCTGGTTGTCCTTGTTGCCGACCACCCGGCTCCGCGTCGGGGGCGGGCTCGCGCTGCCGCTGAGGGACGGTGACCCGATCGCCGCGGTGCTGCGCGTCGGGCGGGGCGAGCGGCCGGACGTCGTGGCCGGGCCGAGTGGGCCGCAGCGCCTGGCCGGGGCGTTGCGCGCGGGGCTGAGAGAAGCGACGGACGGCTTGCCGGGGGACGCACGGGCGCTGCTGCCGGGCCTGGTGGTCGGCGACACGGCGCGGGTCACGCCGGAGCTGCACGCGGCCTTCCAAGCGACGGACCTGCTCCACTTGATGGCTGTCAGCGGGGCCAACTTCACGATCTTGCTGGCCCTGTTGATCGGCCCGCCCGGCACCGCGCACCGGGTCGAGCGGCGGGGACTCGCACCCCGGGTCGGATTGCCGCTCAGAGCGACGGCACTGCTGGGCGGGGCGCTCACGCTCGGGTTCGTCGTGCTGTGCAGGCCCGAGCCGAGCGTGCTGCGGGCGGCGTCGTGCGGGGCGATCGCGCTGCTGGCCATCGCGACGGGGCGTCGTAGATCCCTGCTCCCGGCGTTGGCCACGGCGGTGTTGCTGCTCGTTCTGTACGACCCGTGGCTGGCGCGGAGTTACGGGTTCCTGCTCTCGGTGCTCGCCACCGGGGCGCTGTTGACGCTGGCTCCGGGGTGGAGCGCGGGTTTGCGGCGACGCGGGGTTCCGGTGCGGCTCGCGGAGGCGCTGGGGGCCGCCGCGGCGGCGCAGGCCGTGTGCGCGCCCGTCGTCGCCGTGCTGGCGGCGCGGGTGAGTCTGGTGGCGGTGCCGTGCAATCTGCTCGCGGAGTTCGCGGTGGCGCCGGCGACGGTCCTCGGGTTCGCCGCTCTCGCGACGGCGCCGGTGGCGATGCCGGTGGCCGAGTTCCTTGCCTGGTGTGCGGGATGGCCCGCGGGGTGGATCGCGGACATCGCACGGACGGGGGCCGCGCTGCCGGGCAGCGGGGTGGACTGGCCCGGCGACTGGCGTGGTGGGGCGCTGCTGGCGCTCGGCACGGTGGTGGCGGTGCTGGTGGGGCGCAGAGCGCTCAGGTCGCCCTGGGTCGTGGCGGCCTGTGTGCTGGTGCTGTTCCTCATGGTGGTGCGGCCGCCGCCGATCACCCGGGTGATCACGGGCTGGCCGCCGCCCGGCTGGCGCCTGGTCATGTGCGATGTGGGGCAGGGGGACGCGCTGGTGCTCGCGGCGGGGGACGGGGCGGGTGTCGTGGTGGACGCCGGGCCCGATCCGCTGCTCGTGGACCGGTGCCTGCACACGCTGGGCATCACGAAGGTGCCGCTGCTCCTGCTCACACACTTCCACGCGGACCATGTGGCGGGTCTCGCGGGCGTGCTGCGCGGGAGGTCCGTCGGGGTGATCGAGACGACCGGGTTCGAGGAGCCGGCGGATCAGGCCGCGTTCGTCCGGCGGCTCGCCGCGGAGCGCGGTGTCCCGGTGGTCGGGGCGGCGGCGGGGGAGCGGCGGCGGTCGGGGCCGCTCGGCTGGGAGGTGCTGTGGCCGCCGCGGCCGATGTCCGCTCCGGACAGCCCGAACGACGCGAGCGTCAGCCTGCTCGTGCGCACCGCGGGGCTGACCATGCTGCTGCTCGGCGATCTCGAACCGGCGGCGCAGCGCGCTCTGTTGAGAACCGGCGACGGGGCCCGGCTGCCCCCGGTCGACGTACTGAAGGTCGCGCATCACGGTTCGGCGTACCAGGACCCGGAGCTGTTGCGCAGGGTCGCGCCGCGGCTGGCATTGATCTCTTGCGGGGTCGACAACCCGTACGGGCATCCGGCACCGAGCACGGTGGCGGCGTTGCGGTCCCGGGGCGCGGCCGTGGCGCGGACAGACCAGGACGGGGCCGTCGCGGTCGTGGGCCGGGGCGACGAGAGCGGAGGAGACGGAGGAGACGGCCGGGGCGGAGCGAGCGGGGAGAGCGGCGGCCAGGGACTGGGGGTGGTGCGCAGCGGAGGCTGATGTCGACCGAGTCTTGCCACCGTTCAGCTGAGTCTTGCCACCGACCAGCCGAGCCTTGCCACCGTTCAGCTGAGTCTTGCCACCGACGGGCCGAGTCTTGCCATCGCCCAGCCGAGTCTTGCCACCGATCGGCCGAGCCTGCCACCAATCACTAGAAAAGCCTCTGAGCTGGCCAAACGAACACCGGGAGGTTCAATACGGAGCACTCGTAGGCAGCTCCGCACCTTCGGTCGATTCCCGTGATGTGGGTCCGTGTTGCCTCGAAAGCCGCAACGGTGATCGAATACTCTTTCGTTCAATCAGCAACGATCGAGGCAACGATCGATGTCAAGGCGCACTGGGGTGGGTAGGTCATGTTCGGCCGCTGGCTGGGAAACCGCACGAACCGGGTCCAACGGACAAGTCCGCTCGCGGCGGTGACGGTGCCACCCCGGGCGGGGGTGCTCAGCTGCCGGGTCCTCGACCCCGTCAACGAGCCGCTGCGAGAAGCGGAGTTGGTGGTGAGCGACGCCATGGGGCGCAAGGTGGTCAGCGGGGGGACCGACCCGTTCGGTTCGTTCATGACGATCGTGCCCGCCGGTGATTACCGGCTGGCCGTCTCCGCGGAGGGGTACGCCCCGTTCCACGGCAGCGCCAAGGTCACCGAGAACGGTCATGCCTCCCTCGGCGACATCACGCTCCAGGTCTCCCCGCCGCCGCAGCTGCCCGCATCGGGTGACTGGGAGATCGAGCCGACGCACTCCTCGATCGCGTTCACGGCACGGCACATCGGGCTCGCGCGGGTCCACGGCCGGTTCAACACCTTCGCGGGCGCGCTGCGGGTGGCCGACCGTATCGAGGAGTCCGCGATGCACGTCGTCATCGACGCCGCGTCCATCAACACGAACGTGAAGATGCGCGACGACCACCTGAGGTCGGGCGATTTTCTCGACGTGGACCGGTTCCCGACGCTGGAGTTCTACGGCGACCGCTTCGCGCACCGGGGCGGCAACCGCTGGGCGATCACCGGGGCCCTCTCCCTGCACGGCGTGACGCGCACGGTCACTCTGGACGCGGAGTACCTGGGACTCGGCAACGGCATGGAGGGCGAGACCCGTGCCGCCTGCCGCGCCACCGCCGAGCTGCACCGCGACGACTTCACCGTCAGCTGGCAGACGATGCTCGCGCGGGGCATCGCCGTCGTGGGCTCCAGCGTCAGGATCGACATCGACGTACAGATCGTGCCCAAGAGCTGACGTACAGATCGTGCCCGAGAGCTGAGGGGCGTACGACAGCGGTCGGCGCGTGCCGGAAAATGGTGGCGTGAGCGATGAGAGACACGTACTGGTGCTGCCCGACCGTGACGCGGCGGAGGCGGCGGCCGAGGCGCTGGGGGAGCGTTTCGGCGTGAGCGAGGAGCCCCAGCTCGTACGGGACGCGTTGGCCGGTGAGGACGACGCGGAGGACGCGCAGTGGCTGGTCGTCGTGGAGGACCCGCGCGGCCGTCTCGACCCGGGGGAGCTGGACGAGTTCGCGGCCGGCTGGGACGGCTGGCGCGAGGAACCCTAGGTCGTCTTGTCGCCCTCTTCCTCCACCTCCTTGTCGCCCCGCCGGGCCCACAGGGCGGCGGGGTTGTCAGTGGGGCGTGGGATGCTTGACCGCGATGGCCAGGAAGACTGCACATGACGATCCTCTCGCCCCCGTCACCCTCGTGGTGGGCCAGGAGGACCTGCTGCTCGACCGCGCGGTGCGCGAGGTCGTGGCGGCCGCCCGCGCCACCGACGCGGACACCGATGTGCGCGACCTCAGCTCCGACCAGTTGCAGCCGGGCACGCTCGCGGAGCTGACGAGCCCGTCGTTGTTCGCTGAGCGCAAGGTCGTCGTCGTACGGAACGCGCAGGATCTGTCGGCGGACACCGTCAAGGACGTGAAGGCGTATCTCGGCTCGCCCGCCGAGGAGATCACCCTGGTGCTGCTGCACGCCGGGGGCGCCAAAGGCAAGGGGCTGCTCGACGCGGCGCGCAAGGTCGGCGCCCGCGAGGTCGCCTGCCCGAAGATGACCAAACCGGCGGACCGGCTGGCCTTTGTGCGCGGGGAGTTCCGTACGCTCGGGCGGTCCGCGACCCCCGAGGCATGCCAGGCGCTCGTCGACTCCCTCGGCAGCGATCTGCGGGAGCTGGCGTCGGCCGTGACCCAGCTCGTGGCCGACATCGAGGGAACGATCGACGAGGCTGTCGTCAGGCGGTACTACACGGGGCGCGCCGAGGCATCCAGCTTCACCGTGGCCGACCGGGCCGTGGAGGGGCGGGCCGCGGAGGCCCTGGAAGCCCTGCGGTGGTCGTTGTCGACCGGGGTCGCGCCGGTGCTGATCACCAGCGCGCTGGCCCAGGGCGTACGGGCCATCGGCAAGCTGTCGTCCGCGCGCGGCGGCCGGCCCGCGGACCTGGCGCGGGAGCTCGGGATGCCGCCGTGGAAGATCGACCGGGTGCGGCAGCAGATGCGCGGGTGGACCCCGGACGGGGTCTCCGTGGCGCTGCGCGCCGTGGCCGAGGCCGACGCCGGGGTGAAGGGCGGCGGGGACGACCCGGGGTACGCGTTGGAGAAGGCGGTCGTCACTGTGGCTCGGGCCGCGCGAGGGCGGGCGTAGCGGTCACCTTCGCCGCCGGCCCCTCGACCCGCCGCCAGCCCCCTCGACCCGCCGCCAGCCCCCCGAACCCGCCGCCAGCCACCCGTCAGCCCGCCTCCAGCCACCCGCCCCGCCGCCGGTCACCCGGCCCGCCACCCGTCGCCCCGCCGCCGGTCACCCGGCCCGCCGCCGGTCGCCCGGCCCGCCACTACCGGATCAGGCAGGCGCCCAGGCAGGCCCCAGCTCGGGCAGCCCTTCGGCCTCGTCCTCAAGCGCCGGACGGGCTGAGATGTGCCGAAAGCCCCGCCCTGGCATGCAGGGCGGGGCTTTCGGGTCACGATGGTGGTGAGCCCACACCCGCGTGGCGAACGCAGTCGCGTGCGGGCTCGGGGTGCCGGTCGGGGGCGGATGAGAGAGGGCCCGCCCGGGTCCTTCCGGCGTCGGATCAGCTCCCGGACTCACATCCGGGAAGAGAATGAAGAGATCAGCCCTTGAGGCCGGCGACCTTGGAAGCAAGCGCCGACTTCTTGTTGGCGGCCTGGTTCTTGTGGATGACGCCCTTCGAGACGGCCTTGTCGAGCTCACGCGCGGCAGCGCGCTGGTACTCGGTGGCCTTCTCGACGTCACCCGCGGCAGCGGCCTCGCGGGCCTTGCGGACCGCGGTCTTCAGGGAGGACTTGACCGACTTGTTGCGCAGCCGGGCCTTCTCGTTGGTCTTGATCCGCTTGATCTGGGACTTGATGTTCGCCACGAAATGAGCCTTTGCAGGTTCAGGCACGGAGCCGGTAAGGGTCCCGTGCCGATGATTTTTCACTGAGTGTGTGTCTCCTGCTGAGAGGGCATGAGACACAGCTGCCCACGGTACCAGCCGTACTCCCACCGGCCCAAACCAGTGCCAGTACCACGGCCGTGGGACCATGGAAGCTACGTATCGATCCGACCCGAGGCATAAGGCGCCTCAAGAGACAGGACCCTGCGTGCCCGCGACCCCTAACAATGTGCCCGAGCCGAGCCGTACCGACCCGGCGCTGCTCCGCAATTTCTGCATCATCGCGCACATCGACCACGGCAAGTCCACGCTCGCCGACCGGATGCTCCAGCTGACGGGAGTGGTCGAGCAGCGGCAGATGCGTGCTCAGTACCTCGACCGGATGGACATCGAGCGCGAGCGCGGCATCACGATCAAGTCCCAGGCGGTGCGACTGCCCTGGGCCCCCACCGAGGGCCCGGACCAGGGCAGTACCCACATCCTCAACATGATCGACACCCCGGGCCACGTGGACTTCACGTACGAGGTCTCGCGTTCGCTCGCCGCGTGCGAGGGCACCGTCCTGCTCGTCGACGCCGCCCAGGGCATCGAGGCCCAGACCCTCGCCAACCTCTACCTGGCGATGGAGAACGACCTCAAGATCGTCCCGGTGCTCAACAAGATCGACCTGCCGGCCGCCCAGCCCGAGAAGTTCTCCGAGGAGCTGGCGAACCTCATCGGCTGCGACCCCGACGACGTCCTCAAGGTCTCCGCGAAGACCGGCATGGGTGTCGAGGCGCTCCTGGACAAGGTCGTCGCCGAGATCCCCGCGCCGATCGGTGTCGCCGACGCCCCCGCCCGCGCGATGATCTTCGACTCGGTCTACGACTCGTACCGCGGTGTCGTCACCTACGTCCGTGTCGTCGACGGCCAGCTCAACAAGCGTGAGCGGATCCGGATGATGTCCACCGGCGCCACCCACGAGCTGCTGGAGATCGGTGTCTCCTCGCCCGAGATGACCCCGGCCGACGGCATCGGCGTCGGCGAGGTGGGCTACATCATCACCGGCGTGAAGGACGTCCGTCAGTCCAAGGTCGGTGACACGATCACCTCGCTGCACAACGGGGCGACCAAGGCCCTCGGCGGGTACAAGGACCCCAAGCCGATGGTGTTCTCGGGTCTCTATCCGCTGGACGGCTCGGAGTACCCGGACCTGCGCGAGGCCCTGGACAAGCTGCAGCTCAACGACGCGGCGCTGGTCTACGAGCCGGAGACCTCGGCCGCGCTCGGCTTCGGCTTCCGCGTCGGCTTCCTCGGGCTGCTGCACCTCGACGTGATCCGTGAGCGGCTGGAGCGCGAGTTCGGCCTCGACCTCATCGCCACCGCTCCGAACGTGGTCTACCGCGTGATCATGGAGGACGGCACCGAGCACATTGTCACCAACCCGAGCGAATTCCCCGAGGGCAAGATCGACGAGGTGTACGAGCCCGTCGTACGCGCCACGGTCCTCGCCCCGAGCGAGTTCATCGGCTCGATCATGGAGCTGTGCCAGAACCGGCGCGGCGTGCTGCTCGGCATGGACTACCTCTCCGAGGACCGCGTCGAGATCCGTTACACGCTGCCGCTCGCCGAGATCGTCTTCGACTTCTTCGACCACCTGAAGTCCAAGACGCGCGGGTACGCCTCGCTCGACTACGAGCCCACCGGCGAGCAGTCCGCGCAGCTCGTCAAGGTCGACATCCTGCTGCACGGCGACAAGGTCGACGCCTTCTCCGCCGTCACCCACAAGGACGCGGCGTACGCGTACGGGGTGCGGCTCGTCGCCAAGCTGCGGGAGCTCATCCCGCGGCAGGCCTTCGAGGTGCCGATCCAGGCCGCGATCGGCTCCCGGGTCATCGCCCGCGAGACGATCCGCGCCATCCGCAAGGACGTCCTCGCCAAGTGCTACGGCGGTGACATCTCCCGTAAGCGGAAGCTGCTGGAGAAGCAGAAGGAGGGCAAGAAGCGGATGAAGATGGTCGGCTCCGTCGAGGTGCCGCAGGAAGCCTTCATCGCGGTGCTCTCCAGCGACGACAGCGGCGGCGGCAAGGGCAAGAAGTAACGCCCCGGGCCTGTGATCAGGCTCTCGGCGATCATCGCCGCACCACGGAAGCGGTGGCCCCGGTACGCACACGCGTGCAGGGTCCACCGCTTTTGTGTGGGCCCTGTGTGGGGCGAGGCCCCTGGGGTCACCCTGTGCAAGTTCACTGCCGGAGCCTCTTACGCGCCGGGCGAGTGCCGCTTACGCTGATCACTGCTCAATGGTTACTCGCCAGTTAAACAAGCCGCGTTTCAACAGTCGCGGGCCCCGGAGGACGTCGTGAGCGACACACAGACCCTGATCGAGAACCGGCCGCCCTCCGTGGCGTCCCTCTTCCTGGAGCGCGTGGCGGCCACACCGGATGCCGAGGCCTACCGCTACCCGGTGCCGGCCCCCTCCGGCGCGGGCCCCGACGACTGGAAGTCCCTGAGCTGGGCGCAGGCCGCGGAGCGGGTCCACGCCATCGCCGCCGGCCTCGTCGAGCTGGGCCTGCGGGCCGAGGAGCGGGTGGCGCTCGCCTCCTCGACGCGGGTCGAGTGGATCCTCGTCGACCTCGGCATCATGTGCGCGGGCGCGGCGACGACCACGGTCTACCCGCAGACCAACGCCGAGGAGTCGGCGTTCATCCTCGCGGACTCCGAGTCCAAGGTGCTCGTCGCCGAGGACGCCGCGCAGCTCGCCAAGGCGCGCGAGCGGCGGGCCGAGCTGCCCGAGCTGGCCCATGTCGTGGTGATCGACGCGACCGGCGTCGAGCCCGACGCCGCCGACCCCGACGGCTGGCTGCTGACCCTCGAGGACCTGGAGGCGCGCGGCGCCGCCTACCTGGAGAAGAACCCGGACGTCATCAAGGAGCGCGTCGGGGCCATCGGCAAGGAGCAGCTCGCCACCCTGATCTACACGTCCGGGACGACCGGGCGGCCCAAGGGCGTGCGACTGCCGCACGACAACTGGTCGTACCTGGCGAAGGCCATGGCCGCGACCGGACTCCTCGGCCCGGACGACGTGCAGTACCTGTGGCTGCCGCTCGCGCACGTCTTCGGCAAGGTGCTGATCAGCGGCCAGATCGAGGTCGGGCACGTGACGGCGGTCGACGGGCGCGTCGACAAGATCATCGAGAATCTGCCGATCGTGCAGCCGACGTACATGGCGGCCGTGCCGCGCATCTTCGAGAAGGTCTACAACGGTGTCGCCGCCAAGGCGCGGGCCGGTGGCAACGCCAAGTTCAAGATCTTCCAGTGGGCGGCCGGGGTGGCCCGCGAGTACGCGAAGGTCAGCCAGGACAACTTCCGCCGCACCGGTGTCGGCTCGGTGCCGTTCGCGCTCGCCTCGAAGCACAAGGTCGCCGACGCGCTGGTCTACAGCAAGCTGCGGGAGGCGTTCGGCGGCCGGCTGCGGGCCTGTGTCTCCGGGTCGGCGGCGCTCGCGCCCGAGATCGGCTACTTCTTCGCCGGCGCGGGCGTCCACATCCTGGAGGGCTACGGGCTGACCGAGTCCTCGGCCGCGTCGTTCGTCAACCCCGGAGAGGCGTACCGGACCGGCACCGTCGGCAAGCCGCTGCCCGGCACCGAGGTGCGGATCGCCGACGACGGGGAGATCCTGCTGCGCGGCCCCGGCATCATGGAGGGCTACCACAAGCTGCCCGAGAAGACCGCCGAGGTGCTGGAGAGCGACGGCTGGTTCCACACCGGCGACATCGGTGAGCTGTCCGTCGACGGCTATCTGCGGATCACCGACCGCAAGAAGGACCTGATCAAGACGTCGGGCGGCAAGTACATCGCGCCGGCCGAGGTCGAGGGCCAGTTCAAGGGCGTCTGCCCGTACGTCTCCAACATCCTGGTGCACGGCGCCGACCGGAACTTCTGCACCGCGCTCATCGCGCTCGACGAGGCCGCCATCCTCGACTGGGCCAAGGAGAACGGCCTGGAGGGCAAGTCCTACGCGGACGTCGTGGCCGCACCCGCGACCGTGCAGCTCGTCGACGGGTACGTACGCGAGCTGAACGAGGGCCTCCAGCGCTGGCAGACCATCAAGAAGTTCAAGCTGCTGCCGCGCGATCTCGACGTGGAGCACGGCGAGCTGACGCCGAGCCTGAAGCTGAAGCGGCCCGTCGTCGAGCGGGAGTACAAGCCGCTGCTCGACGAGATGTACGCCGGGACCAGGGAGGGCTAGGCCAGGGGCCGGGGGCAGGGGCGCCCCGTCAGGGGCGCCTCATCGTGCGCAGGGTCTCCTCCATCCGCGTGAGGTGATGGCGCAGCTCCCGTACGTCGGGGGCGGTGGCCTCCGACAACTGGTGCTCGATCGAGGTCATCCGGGACGTCAGCGCGTCGAACTGCTTCTGCTCGCGGGCCAGCAGGTGCTCCAGCTGCTGGGTCTTGCGGTGCAGATCCAGGAAGACCGTGACCTTCGCCCGCAGTACCCACGGGTCGAAGGGCTTGGTCAGGTAGTCGGCCGCGCCCGTCGCGTAGCCGCGGAACGCGTACCCGGCGTCGGCGTCCGTGCCGGTGAGGAAGATGATCGGGACGTCCTTCGTCTGGTCCAGGCGCTTGATGTTCGTCGCCGTCTCGAAGCCGTCCATGCCCGGCATCCGGATGTCGAGCAGGACGACGGCGAAGCGGCGGCGCAGCAGCGCCTTCATCGCCTCCTCACCCGAACGGGCCTTGACCAGCGGCTCGTTGAGCGAACCGAGGACGGCTTCGAGTGCGATCAGGTTGTCTTCCATGTCGTCGACCAGGAGGATGCTCGCCCGAGCGTCCGAGGTCAGCTCTGCAGTGGTCATGATGCCGGTCCCTCATTCGATCGTCGGCGGGGCGGTGGGTTCGTCCGTGTCGGCGCCCTCAGGGGCCAGGAGGTCGCACACGACAGTCAGCAACTGATCGACGTCCACCGGTTTGGGTACGTAGTCGTTGGCGCCCTTGGCGATCGACTTCTCGCGGTCGCCGGGCATGGCTTTCGCGGTGAGGGCCACGATCGGCAGCCCCTCCCAGCGGGACGTCCCGCGAATGACGGAGATCGTCTCGTAGCCGTCCATCTCGGGCATCATGATGTCCATCAGGACGAGCTCGATATCGGGGTTGCGCTCGAGGGTCTCGATGCCCTCCCGCCCGTTCTCCGCGTACAGGACGGGCATGCCCACGCGGCCGAGCACATGGGTGAGCGCGAAGACGTTGCGGATGTCGTCGTCGACGATGAGCACGCGGCGGCCGGGCAGCACCTCGCCCGCAAGCCCGGTCTTCCACTGCTCCAGCTTCGTCGGCGTCGGCCAGTTGTCCTCCTGCTCGTGGATCGTGTACGCGTCCGATGAGTCGTCCTGCTGCGCGGGGATGAGCGCGGGGACGAGCGGCGCCGGATCGGCCTGCGGCACGTCGGCCGCCGGCTCGTGTCCGGGATGGGCCACGGGAACGTACAGCGTGAACGTGGAACCGTGGCCGGGCTCGCTCTCGGCGATGATCCGGCCGCCGAGCAGCCCGGCGATCTCCCGGCTGATGGACAGGCCGAGACCCGTGCCGCCGTACTTGCGGTTGGTGGTGCCGTCGGCCTGCTGGAACGCCTCGAAGATGACGGGGAGCTTGTCGCGGGCGATGCCGATACCGGTGTCGGAGACGGCGAAGGCGATCAGGTCCTCGCTCTCGCGCACCAACTGGCGCTCCGGGTCCTTGATCCGCTTGACCCGCAGCTCGACCCTGCCGTTCGCGGTGAACTTGATCGCGTTCGACAGCAGGTTGCGCAGGATCTGCTGGAGGCGCTGCTCGTCGGAGAAGACCTCGCGCGGTACGTCCTCGCCGACCGCCACCTCGAAGGCGAGGCCGCGGTCGAGGGTGATGGGGCGGAACGTCGCGTGGACGTAGTCGAGGAGCTTGATGAGGGGGAGCTTCTTGGGGCGTACGTCCATGCGCCCGGCCTCGATCTTCGACAGGTCGAGGATGTCGTTGATCAGCTGGAGCAGGTCCGATCCCGAGCGGTGGATGGTCGTCGCGAACTGGACCTCCTGGTCGTTGAGGTGCCCGTCCGGGTTGTCGGAGAGCAGCCGGGCCAGGATGAGCAGCGAGTTGAGCGGGGTGCGCAGCTCGTGCGACATGTTCGCGAGGAACTCCGACTTGTACTGGGAGCTCGTGGCCAGCAGCGCGGCCTTCTCCTCCAGCTCCGCGTTCGAGCGCTGCAACTCGGCCTGCTGGCGCTGGAGTTCGTCCGAGCGCTCCTGGAGCTGCGTGGCCAGGCGCTGGGACTCGCCGAGCAGGGACTCGGTACGGGAGTTGGCGATGATCGTGTTGATCGCGACGCCGATCGTGTTCACGAACTGGTCGAAGAAGGCGAGGTGGACGTCGGAGAAGCGGGAGAAGGAGGCCAGCTCGATGACGCCGAGGAGCTTGTCCTCGAAGAGGATCGGGATGATGACGACGGAGGCCGGAGCGGCTTGCCCGAGACCACTGTTGATCTTGATGTAGTCCGGCGGCGCCTCCTCCACCAGGATGCGCTTCTTCTCTAGGGCCGCCTGCCGTACGAGCCCGTGGACCGGCATCCCGCCGGTGTCGACGACCAGCGCCGCCGCCGATCCGTACCCCGCGATGTAGGCGAGCCCCTTGGTGGGGATCGACGTCCGGATCGGGGTGTCGCCCTCGTCCGGCTCGGCCAGGAAGAAGGCGCCGTACTGCGCGTTCACCAGCGGGGTCAGCTCGCGCAGGATCAGGTCCGCGACCTCCATGAGGTCCCGGTGGCCCTGCATCAGGGCCGCCAGACGCGCCAGGTTCGACTCCAGCCAGTCCTTCGCGCGGGTCGTCTCGCGGAGGTTGGCCACCATCAGGTTGATGTTGTCCTTCAACTCGGCGACCTCGCCCTGGGTCTCCACCGTGATGGAGCGGGACATGTCGCCGGACGTCACCGCGGACGCCACCTCGGCGATGGCGCGGACCTGCGTGGTCAGGTTCGACGCCAGCTCGTTCACGTTCGTCGTCAGGCGCTTCCAGGTGCCGTAGACACCTTCGACCCGCGCCTGGCCGCCGAGCTGCCCTTCGGAGCCGACCTCGCGGGCCACCCGCGTGACCTCGGAGGAGAAGGACGACAGTGTGTCCACCATCGTGTTGATCGTCGTCTTCAGTTCGAGGATCTCGCCGCGCGCGTCGACGTCAATCTTCTTGGAGAGGTCGCCCTGCGCCACCGCCGTGGCCACCTGCGCGATGTTGCGGACCTGCGAGGTCAGGTTGTCCGCCATGTAGTTGACGTTGTCGGTGAGGTCCTTCCAGACGCCCGAGACACCGTGCACCGTCGCCCGTCCGCCGAGCCGGCCGTCCGTGCCGACCTCGCGGGCCACGCGGGTCACCTCGTCGGCGAAGCCGCGCAGCTGCTCCACCATCGTGTTGACGGTGTCCTTCAGCTCCAGGATCTCGCCGCGGGCGTCGACGGAGATCTTCTTCGACAGGTCGCCCTGCGCCACCGCGGTGGTGACCTGCGCGATGTTGCGGACCTGGGAGGTGAGGTTCGACGCCATGAAGTTGACGTTCGCGGTGAGGTCGTTCCACACGCCGGCGACGCCGCGCACCTGCGCCTGGCCGCCCAGGTTCCCCTCGGTGCCGACCTCGCGGGCGACGCGGGTGACCTCGTCGGCGAAGGCGGAGAGCTGGTCGACCATCGTGTTGATCGTCGACTTGAGTTCGAGGATCTCGCCCTTCGCCTCGACCGTGATCTTCTTGCCGAGGTCGCCCTGGGCCACCGCCGTGGAGACCAGGGCGATGTTGCGGACCTGCGAGGTCAGGTTGTCCGCCATGAAGTTGACGTTGTCGGTGAGGTCCTTCCAGACCCCGGAGACGCCGCGGACCTGGGCGCGGCCGCCGAGCTGGCCCTCGGTGCCGACCTCGCGGGCGACGCGGGTGACCTCGTCGGCGAAGGCGGAGAGCTGGTCGACCATCGTATTGATCGTCGACTTGAGTTCGAGGATCTCGCCCTTCGCGTCGACGGTGATCTTCTGGCTCAGGTCGCCGTTGGCCACCGCCGTGGTGACCTGCGCGATGTTGCGGACCTGCGAGGTCAGGTTCGACGCCATGAAGTTGACGTTGTCGGTGAGGTCCTTCCAGACCCCGGAGACGCCGCGGACCTGGGCGCGGCCGCCGAGCTGGCCCTCGGTGCCGACCTC